>NZ_JBKEEE010000058.1:0-40682 GCF_047975795.1 Ottowia sp.
TGTTAGAGCGTGTTCAAAGTCTCTGCGCGGGTGTGTGGGCGCGGCCTCGGGCGGTCTGCTGCGTTGCAAATCCTCGCGATACCGCCAGGTATCGCTGCGGTTTGCGCCTTGCAGCCCATCCTGATTCGCATCCCACACCCCTCACGCTAAGACGTTGAACACGCTCTTAGCGTTGCAGCCCAAACCCAGGCTGGCAAAACGGTGTTTGCCGCTGGGCAGCAGCGGCAAACAAGCGGGAATTATCCGCAGCTTGCCGCGCCCAATTCGGTTTAGCCTCGACAGTAGGGGCTGATTTGCTTGGCTGCTGTGCCATGATGCACGCGTGGCCGGGGTATCCGGTCGACTTGTTTTATGCCCTCTTCATCTTCTTCTAGACCATCGGTTGATGTCCGCAAGCTGAGTTTGACCCAGTTGCAAAAGCTGGCTGCACGCGGCAGCCGACGCGCGCGCGCTGAGTTGGAAGCACGTATGTGCACCGCTGAAGTGATTCCGCCAACTACGGCAGCCAAGTCTTCATCCGCATCCGCCACGCCACCACCCAACGTCCGAGTGCCCACGCTGCGCACCACGTTGATCGATGCCCCTCCATCCCCCCCCCGATCGGCGACTTCTGCCAACAACTTGGCCGCGCCACTTTTACCTCAGACGGCTGCGGCCGCACCGGGATCGGCATCAGCGACGGCACAGCAACACATGATTGACCAACTGGAGATGATCGCCCGCCACGATAACGAGCGCGCCCAGCAGGACGGCCCACCCCGCCTGGTTGGCATGGTGATGATCGCCTGGGCCGCGCTGATCCTGTTTGGCGCGATGGCCACGCTGCTTTATGGTCGGGGTGGGCTGTATTACCTGTATTGCGCGCTCGGATGCGGCGCAGTGGGCTGGCTGCTGATGCAGTGCAGCCGCTGGGCGTTGTGGGTGCATGGCGCGCTGCTGCTGATTGCAGCGGCCTGGGCCTGGAGCAGCGCCAAAGGTAACAGCATGGAAGCCATGACACAAGTGGCGTTTTTGTTGATCCCCGCCTTGTGGATGGTGGCACCACCGGTGCGCCAGCCGCTGGAATAATTTTCAGGCTAAATTGGCCAATATCGCCTATCCAACACGCACAGCAAGCTATTAAAAAAATATCAACCAGTGCCCGAAGCGCCTTTCAGGCGCGATTTCAGAAAGCCCGTGGTGCCGTAACGCGTAACGCGGCGGTAAAACCGCTCGCTCAGGCGGTGCACCATGGCGGCGTATGCATCGGCCAGTTCTAGCGCGATGCTGAAGTGGTCGTAGTTCACCACCACGTCCACCCGTGTGTCCACTGGCTCCAGCAAGGCGTGCACAGCGCGCTCGATAGCGTCGATGGTGGCATCTGAATTCACCTGCAAGCCCGAAAAGTCGATGTGCAGCACACCTGCGTTGCGGTCGAGGTGGGTGCGCTCAGACAAGGGGCGCTCGAGCAGTTGTGCGCGCAGCCCCAGGGGTTCCGGCAAAAACAGGCGTTCGTCCATGGTGCGCAGCCCGAGGGCGATGCGGGGCGCAAACGCCATGTGCGCCAGCACGTCGCGCTGCAAATCCATGCCAGGGGCGATTTCGATCAGCTCCAGCGCACCGCCACCTTGGCCGTTACCGTCTTCGGCAGGCACCAGCCGGAACACGGCGCGCTCGGTCACGAACAGCACGCGCTGACCGCGGCGCACGGCCTCAGCGCCGCTGAAGGTGCGGTGTTCCACCTCGCAAACAAACTTGCGCTCACCGCCTTCGCGGGCCATACGCAACCGCCCACCTTGCACCGCCATATCCAGCCCTGCCGCCGTGAAGGTACCCACGAATACGACCGTTTTGGCGTTCTGGCTGATGTTGATAAAACCGCCAGCGCCCGCCAGCCGGGAGCCAAATTGGCTGACATTCAGATTGCCGTGCTGGTCGGCCTGGGCAAGACCCAAAATAGCGATGTCCAACCCGCCGCCGTCGTAAAAATCAAACTGGTAAGGCTGATCGATGATGGCCTGCGGGTTGATGGCCGCGCCAAAATTCAGTCCCCCGGCCGGAATGCCGCCTACCACGCCAGGCTCGGCCGTCAGCGTGAGCAGGTCGATGATCTTCTCTTCTGCCGCCACGCTGGCCACGCCCTCGGGCATGCCAATCCCCAGGTTGACCACCTGGTGCGCGCGCAGCTCCAGCGCGGCGCGGCGGGCGATGACCTTGCGTTCGGTCAGCGGCATGGCGGGCAGGCGATCGACGGGCACGCGGATTTCGGCGGCAAAGGCCGGGTTGTACGGCTCGGCAAAGGTTTGCTGGTGGTGCGCCGGGTCATCGGCCACTACCACCGCATCGACCAGCACGCCCGGCACCTTGACCTGGCGCGGATGCAGGCTGCCGCGCTCGGCCACGCGCTCTACCTGCGCAATCACCACCCCACCTGAGTTGCGCGCCGCCATGGCAATGGCCAGCGCCTCCAGCGTCAGCGCCTCGCGCTCCATGGTCAGGTTGCCATCGGCATCGGCCGTGGTGGCGCGGATAATGCCCACGTGGATGGGGAAGGCTTTGTAAAACAGGTAGTCCTGCCCGTCGATGGGCATCAGCCGCACCAGATCCTCAGTGGTGCGCGCGTTCAGCTTGCCGCCACCGTGGCGCGGATCTACAAATGTGTCCAGCCCCACGCGCGTCAACGTGCCGGGCTTGCCCGCCGCAATGTCACGGAACAAATGGGTGATGACGCCCTGCGGCAGGTTCCATGCCTCGATCCGCCCTTCCACAGCCAGCTTTTGCACTTTGGGCACCAACCCCCAGTGACCGCCAATCACCCGTTTCAGCAAACCCGCATGGCCCAGATGGTTCAACCCACGCGAGCCGCCATCGCCCTGCCCGGCGGCATAGACCAGCGTCAGATCACGCGGGTGCTGGGTGGCGTTGAAGCGCTCTTGCAGCGCCACCGCCACGCCTTCGGCAAAACCAATGCCGACAAAACCGCCGGTGGCAACCGTGTCTCCATCGTGAATCAGTTGCACCGCCTCGGCGGCACTGACGATCTTGTTCTTGTGCGGACTATGGCCGCTGTAGTGGGCGTCGATGGGCGCAGGCATGACGCTGAAACTCCGGCGAAGTGGTGAGAAGCGTCAGCATAGCGCGAACGATATGCACCTGAATGATTTTGACACGCGCCCGCTCGCATCAAACACCGGTTTTATGGTTTTTCAGTCCCGTCGCCGAGCCAGCCATCCAGCGCCAGCGGCCCCCATCAGCATCGCCAGCAGGGACAGCGCCAGCCCGTCCATCGTCGGCACGGCATGCGCCCCCGCAGTGGCCGTGGCAGCAGCGGTGGTAAACAAAAGCTTGCCACCGCTTTTGGAGGCAGTAGTGATCGTGCGAATAGTGATGGCACTGCCACCCGCCAGCGAGACACTGCCCCATGGGCTGTTAAAGGCAGTTCCGTTCACCCAATCCAGCTCCATTTGCGTTCCAGAGATGCTGGTGCCAGTTGGCGTGGCCGTGACATCTATTTGTCCAGCATTGACGTAAGACCAGGTGCCCGCGTCTCCCGTGAGTCGCCACCGATCCACCCACATACCACCCCCATTGCGACTGGCATCATCGATGTTGGTCACGGTGATCGTGCCGGGTGCTGAAAAAATCACCGTAAATCCATGATGCGGGGCGGTCGGTGATGTGCCGTCGCTGGTCAGCACAAAGTCTCCGTTCGACCACCGGGCAGTGTTGGAGGCAAAAAACCCCGTCAACGGCACAACACCGCTGTCTTGCGCACTGGCCAAAGTCAGCGTATAGGTGATGCCGCTGCCGCCCAAAAGCGTTGGCGTATCAAAGGGCACACTCAAATCCACTTCGTACGTAGTTTGGGCTTGCGTCATGCCGACCATCCCTGCCAGCAAAAAGAACATGGCTGCCAATGCCCGAACCCAGCCGCCAATTCGTTGATGCGAAAAACCTGTTCTCATCTGTTTCTCTCCCTGATTTGAAAGCCACGCACGGTCACCCGAAAACGACAACTTGCGTTTTATAGTAACCTCTACCTACTATCAAACCTGTCGCCATCTATCTCGACACACATCCTTGATGGATGGGTGGTGTTGTCCGAACGACAAGCGGCACGCGCTGCGCCTGCACTGGCCCACGCAGTTTCTCGCCGAGGAGCATCAGTGCACTATGTATTGGCGGAATACACGCGCTTTATCGCCCCGAACAAATCGAATACATTGAAGGCATCAGGCGCGCCGTGGCAGCGCCTTTATTTCTTTGCGTTTTTCTTTTAGCCATTTTTTGTACAAGGATCGCCATGACCGCACGCACCACCGCCTACGACCTGAAGGTTGCCACCGCGTTGTACGACTTCGTCAGCGCTGAGGTGCTGCCTGATCTGAAGATCACCCCGGCAGCATTCTGGAAAGGCTTTTCTGCCATCGTCACCGATCTGGCCCCAAAAAACGCCGCTCTGCTGGCCGAGCGCGATCGCCTGCAAGCCGAGCTGGACAAGTGGCACAGCGCCAACCCCGGCCCTATCCAAGACATGCGCGCCTACCGCGCCTTTTTGGAAGGCATTGGCTACCTGGTGCCGCCGCCCAAGAAGGTGAAGGTGACCACCGCCAACGTGGATGCTGAACTGGCCAAACAGGCCGGGCCGCAATTGGTGGTGCCGATTCTGAACGCGCGCTACGCGCTGAACGCCGCCAACGCGCGCTGGGGCAGCCTGTACGACGCGCTGTACGGCACCGACGTGATCGCCGAAACCAAAGGGTTGGAAAAAGGCAAGGGCTACAACCCCCGGCGCGGTGCCAAGGTGATCGAATGGGCGCGCCACATGCTGGACCGCACTGCACCGCTCAAAAAAGGCTCGCACGGCGATTCGGTGGGCTACCGCATCAAAGACGGCGAACTGGTGGTGAAGCTCAAGGGCGGCAAATCCAGCAAACTGGCCGATAGACAGCAGTTGGTGGGCTACACGGGCGATGCCAAGTCGCCCGCCAGCGTGCTGCTGGTGCACCACGGTTTGCACCTGGACATCATCATCAACCCCGACTCGCCCATCGGCAAAACCGACCCGGCGGGCGTGGCCGACGTGGTGGTCGAGGCGGCCGTTTCAACCATCCTCGATCTGGAAGATTCAGTGGCCGCCGTGGACGCCGAAGACAAGGTGCTGGGCTACCGCAACTGGCTGGGCATTTTGCGCGGCACGCTGACCGAATCGTTCGACAAAGGCGGCCAGGCCATGACGCGCGGGCTGAACCCTGACCGCGTGTACACCGCAGCCAAAGGCAAGGGCAAGGGCAAGGTCAAGGTCAAGCTGCACGGCCGCTCGCTGATGTTCGTGCGCAATGTGGGCCACCTGATGACCAACCCGGCCATCCTGTACAAGGCCGCCGACGGCTCGCTCAAAGAGATTCCCGAGGGCATCATGGACGCGGCCATCACCACCGCCATTGCCATGCACGATCTGAAGCGCCTAGGTGCTGGCGGCATCCGCAACTCGCGCACCGGCAGCGTCTATATCGTCAAGCCCAAGATGCACGGCCCAACCGAAGTGGCTTTTGCCAGTGAGCTGTTTGGCCGCGTCGAGCAGGTGCTGGGCTTAAAACCCAACACCGTCAAGCTGGGCATCATGGACGAAGAGCGGCGCACCAGCGTCAACCTGGCCGCCTGCATCGACGCCGCCAAGGCGCGCGTGGCCTTCATCAACACCGGCTTTTTGGATCGCACCGGCGACGAGATGCACACCTGCATGGCCGCCGGCCCGGTCTACCGCAAGGGCGACATGAAAACCAGCGCCTGGATTCAGGCTTACGAGCGCAACAACGTGCTCACCGGCTTAGCCTGCGGCCTGCGTGGCAAGGCGCAGATCGGCAAAGGCATGTGGGCCATGCCCGATTTGATGGCCGAGATGATGGCGCAGAAGATCGGCCACCCCAAGGCCGGTGCCAACACCGCCTGGGTGCCCAGCCCCACCGGTGCCACGCTGCACGCCATGCACTACCACCAAGTGCTGGTCAGCGACGTGCAAAAGCAGATGGAAGCCGAGCAGGCCAAGATCGATCCGGCAGCACAACGCGATGCATTGTTGGCCAGCCTGCTCAGCGTGCCGGTGGTGCCCGAGGCCAAGTGGACGGCGGCTGAAAAACAGCAAGAGCTGGACAACAACGCCCAGGGCATTCTGGGCTACGTGGTGCGCTGGGTCGACCAGGGCGTGGGCTGCTCCAAGGTGCCCGACATCCACGGCATCGGCCTGATGGAAGACCGCGCCACGCTGCGTATCTCCAGCCAGCACATGGCCAACTGGCTGGCGCATGGCGTGGTCAGCGAAGGCCAGGTGCGCGCCACGCTGCGGCGCATGGCCACGCTGGTTGATCAGCAAAACGCGGGCGACAAGGCTTACCGCAAGATGGCCCGGCGCTTTGACCAATCTGCCGCCTACCAGGCCGCGTGCGATCTGGTCTTCAAGGGCACGGCCCAGCCCAGCGGCTATACCGAGCCGCTGCTGCACGCCTGGCGGCAAAAGGTCAAGGCAGGAGCTTGATGTCAGCCTGACGGGGTTTCAATCGCAGACTTGACAACCCCGGCACTCAACGTCGGGGCCAGCACCACCCCATTCTTCGCCGCCAGCACTTCGGCCATCACGCTGACTGCGATCTCAGCCGGGGTCTTGCTGCCAATGTACAAGCCCACCGGGGAACGCAGCCGCTGTAGCGATACCTCTGACTCCCCGAAGTGATCTATGAAGCGTTGGCGACGTGCTGCTGCATTGCGGCGTGAGCCAATGGCACCCACATAAAACGCAGGGCCGCCCAGCGCCTCCAGCAAGGCCAGATCGTCCAGCTTGGGGTCGTGACTCAACGCCACGATGCCTGTGCGCGCATCGGGGGCCATCGCACGCACTGCGTCGTCGGGCATGTCGGCCGTCACCTGAACGCCCGGCACCGACCATGTGCTGTGGTGCGTCACACGCGGGTCACACACCGTCACCGCAAAGCCGTTGAACAAAGCCATCGTCGCCACATATTCAGCCAGCACACCCGCACCGATGAGCAGCATGCGGTACTGCGGCCCCAGCGTGCTGGTCAAAACAGCACCATCGAAGCACAGCGCCGCAGACATGGGCGCGGCAGCCAACACCACAGCACCAGAAGCACAATCGACCGTGCGCTGCACCAGTTGGCCGGACTCCAGTCGCCGCACCAGCGCATCCAGTGGCTTGAATTCGGGGTCGAACTCCAGCAGCAGCTCCAGCGTGCCGCCGCAAGGCAAGCCAAAGCGGTGCGCCTCGTCTGCCGTGACCCCGTAGCGCACCAGCGCGGGTGCTGAACGCGGCATGCCCGCACCGCCGTATGCGCGGGCATATCGATGCACCAAATCGTCCTCGATGCAGCCACCCGAGACCGAACCGACGCAGCGGCCATCTTCACGCAACGCCATCATGGAGCCGACTGGTCGGGGCGACGACCCCCAGGTTTTCACCACCGTGGCCAGCATCAGCCGGTGTCCGTCGGCGTGCCAGTCGCGTGCGGTACGCAGCACATGCACGTCAACACTTTCCATGCCGTGCTTTCTGTGGCGCGGTGCGGGCCGCGAACATGGCTTCGGCTTGCGCCAAATCGTTCAACGTATCGACGTCCGTGGCGATACCCGCATCGTCCAGATGCAGCGCCAGCAACGTCTCTGCTTGCCGGTGCGCGCGCACGATGGCAGCCGCACCCACATCGCCGCCCAGCGCCATCAACGCCGCACGAGATGCCTGGCTGAAGCCAACCGGATGGCCCTGCCGTCCATGCCAAAGCGGCACCACCACCGGATGCATAACCAGGCCCTGCGCCACCGCCAGCAGACTTTGCGGGCGCACCAGCGGCAAATCGCCCGGCAGGATCAGCCAGCCCGCGGCATCGGCCGTAGCGGCGACACCCCGCGCGATGGAGTCGCCCATGCCGTCAGTCTGCGTAAACAGGCCCTTTGCAGGGCGCACGACATGACAAGGCAGACCTGATGCCGCCACGCTGCGCAGCACATGCTCCAGCACAGGCAAGCCACCCAACAGCGCATCAAGCTTGTGTGCCACACCACCCGAACGCGCAAACCGCTCGCCACGCCCAGCAGCCAGCACGATGACCGTTGGTGAGTCATGCCTTGGCATGTGGCCCTAAGTGACCTGACGCACCGGCAAGCTGCGCACGCGCTTGCCGGTGGCGGCAAAAATGGCGTTGCACAGCGCTGGTGCCACGGGCGGCAACGGCGGCTCACCCACGCCGCCAGGCGGCAGGCTGTGGTCGCCACCCACCAGATGGGTGCGAATGACACGCGGCGAAGCCTGGTGGCGCAGCACTTCGTAATCGTGAAAATTGCTTTGTCTGACGCGCCCGTTCTCAAAGTCGATTTCGCTCATCAGCGCCAGGCCGATCCCCATGATGGCGGCACCTTCCATTTGGGCGCGAATGCGCTCGGGGTTGATCTGCGGGCCGCAATCCAGTGCCATGTCTACCGCCATCACACGCACTTCGCCTTGCTCGCCCACCGCCACTTCCATCACCGTCGCGGCATAGCTCATGAAGCTGTAGCTGAAAGCCAGGCCCAGGCCACGGCCTTTGGGCAGCGTGCGCCCCCAGCGAGCACCCTTGCACGCGGCTTCGATCACACCGCGCAAGCGGCCCGTGTCGTAGGGATAGCGCTCGGGGGATTCGGTGTAGTTCCAGGTGTCGGCCATCGTGCGGGGGTCGATCTACCGGGGCGGGCCAATCAAGTCCAGCGCAAACTGCCGGTGGTCTTTGCCCGCGCGGTGCGCCAGCTCGGCAATGAAGCACTGCGCCGCGAAAGCGTGCGGAATGTTGAACACCGAACGAAACCAGCCGATGCGCGCATGGGCATCAACCTCCGCAGACTCAACACGCACGTTCGGTATCTGGTAAGGCATGTTGATGCCCGACTGGGCCAGCTCGCTCAGCCGCTGGCTGTTGGCCCCCACCACGAACAGCGACCCGATGGTGGGCGCGGCACTGCGGTGCAACCAGGATTGCACTTGCCCCTGTGGGTCAATCACGGCCTCCAGCCGCTCCACCGCCACCGTGTGCAGGTAGTCGTGGTGGATGTCGTCATCGCGCGTCCACACCAGCTTGACCGGCGTGCCTTCGGGCATGGCCTGCGCAACGATGGCGGCCTCGTCCACAAAATCGGGCTTGGCCTTGCGCCCAAAAGCGCCACCCAGCAGCAGCACGTTGACCTTGACGTCCTCGGGCTTCAGTTTCAGGCGTGCGGCCACCGCAGCCTGCGCCGCAGGCGGGTTCTGTACGGACGTCCAGACCTCGGCCCGTCCGCCTTTGATCTGTACCGTGGCTACCGGTGGCTCCATCGGCGCATGGGCCAGGTGCGGCGCATAGTATTCGGCGCTCAAGCGCTCCGCCTCTGCCGCTTTGGCCCAGGCTTGCAAGGTATCGCCTTGATTGCGCATCACCTTGCCGGGCTGGCGCGACGCAGCTTCCAGCGTCTGCCGGTAGGCTTTGGAGTCGTAACTGCCATTGGGGCCGTCGTCCCACTCGATCTCCAGCGCTTCACGGCCCCGCTGCGCTGCCCAGGTGTTGCGCGCCACCACCGCCACACCGCCCAGGGGCTGAAAGGCCGGTGCACCTTCAAAGGCGGGAATTTCAACCACCTTCAGCACACCAGGCACGGCCAGCGCCTTGGTGCCGTTGAACCGGCGCAGCTTGCCGCCCACCACGGGCGGACGGGCTACGACGGCATAGACCATGCCGGGCAAGCGCACGTCCATGCCATAGGTGGCCTGGCCCTTGCCAATGGCCTCCAGGTCAACCAACCGCACCTGGCTTTTGCCGATGTAGCGAAAATCCGCGTGCGCCTTCAGTTGGAGCGCTTCGGCCTTGGGCACGGGCTGCCTGGCGGCATCAGCGGCCAGCTCGCCATAGCCCAGGCGGCGTCCCGTGCGCTGGTGCAACACCTCGTGCTGCATGGCCTTGACCTCAGACACCGGCACTGCCCAGCGCGCCGCCGCTGCTGCTTCCAGCATGTGCCGGGCAGCCGCGCCGACACGCCGCATGGGCATTAGAAAGTGGCGCACGCTGCGCGAACCGTCCACGTTCTGGTTGCCGTAACGCACCTGATTGGCCTCGGCCTGAACCACTTTCACACGATCCCATTGGGCTTCCATCTCGTCGGCCACCACCATGGGCAAGCTGGTGCGCACGCCGGTGCCCATTTCGGCCCGGTGCGCCACGATGGTGACCGTGCCATCGGTGGCGATGGAGACAAACACCAGCGGATCATCGACCGCGCCGCCCGGCATGCTGTCGGCACCGTATTTTTTGGCGGATGAATCCGCCGCCCATGCCACGCTGACCAGGCCATCAGCGGTGACGGCCAATGTCAGTGCGCCCAGGCTGGCTTGCAGCAGGCTGCGGCGGGTCAGTGGTGCGACAGCGGTCATGACTGGCCGCCTTGCGCAAGGCGGCCAGCGGCCTGTTGAATGGCGGCGCGAATGCGCGGGTAGGTACCACAGCGGCAGATGTTGCCGCTCATGGCCTCGTCGATTTGCTGCTCGCTGGGCTTGGGGGCGGTCTTGAGCAGGTTGACGGCAGACATGATCTGGCCCGCCTGACAGTAGCCGCACTGGGCCACGTTGTTGTCCACCCAGGCTTGCTGCACCACCTGCCCCACCTGGTCAGCCTGCATGCCTTCGATGGTGGACACGGCGTGCCCCTTGACAGCCGAGATTGGCGTTGCGCAGGAACGAATGGGCGCACCATCGACATGCACGGTACACGCACCGCACAGCGCCATGCCGCAACCAAATTTGGTGCCGGTCATGCCCAGCTCGTCACGCAGCACCCACAGCAGGGGCATATCGTCTGGCGCATCGATGTTGACAGTCTGGCCGTTGATTTGAAGTGCTGTCATGGTCAATTTTTGGATGTGGGTTGATCTTCTGATGGTTGATGTCATTGGTGCCAGCAGGGCAGGCGATGACTGCACCCGCCATGTGGGCGAAACCCTTCGACAAACTCAGGTCAGAATGGTTCAAGCTTTTCCTTGCCAGCGCAACAGCGCACTGTCTCGTGAATAACAGTCTATGCCGCCGCGCCTTCTTGCCATAGTTCCGCCCAGCCAATAAAAACGCCACCCTGCGAGGTGGCGTTTTGCATTGCTGAAGCAGCGCAATCAGGCTCGGCTGTTCTGCTTTTCCAGCGCCTCTTTGCACTTGACGCAGTGCTGCGTCATCGGCTCGACCTTCAGGCGTTCAAACGGAATCTTGCAACCGCATTCTTCGCATTCGCCATACGTGCCTTCATCCATGGCTTCGAGTGCGCGGTCGATGCGGGCCAGCTCTTGCGCGTCCATGGCGCTCAGGACAGCGTCGACTTCGCGCGTCTGGTTGGCCAGGCGCGTGTTCTCGTCTTGCGACACGCTGCCGGCAGTGTTCTCCGCCGGCGCCATGTTGGCGCGGTTTTGCGCCATCTGGTCTTCAAATTCCCGGCGGCGCGCCTGCAACAGGTCTTTGAGTTCTTTCAACTGGGGCGCGGTCAGTGCCTGGGTCATGGTTATCAACTCCTGATTGACTTGCAGCGGATGCGGCGCACTGCGCGCCACGCACTCGTCCCGCTGAACATCCCGCAGAATACCACCCGGATGACCTCTGCCAACCCCGCCCTTGACCCTGCCCGCTGCCCTTTGTGCGGCAGTGCCAACGCTTGCGCCATGACTGCACCTGCTGGCGCTGGTGCGGGCACTGGCAGTGCCGCCGGTGCATGCTGGTGCATGACCGCCCACGTTGCGCCCGAAGCGCTGGCGCGCGTGCCTGCCCCAGCACGTGGCCAAGCCTGCCTGTGCGCGGTTTGTGCGGGCGCGCAAGCCACACTGCCTCAAGCGCCCTCAACGCCGAACCGACCAGCCTAAGCAGTCTGAGAGCGTATTCAAAGGCGGCCAGCACAGGCGCGGCAAGCCCGCTATGCTTGGCCGCCTGAGCGCAGGTGTTTGCCCCATCGATGTACCGGCTCACCGCTGGCCCATGACCGATCCCAACCCTTCGCACACCCCTTTGTCCAACCCTTCTTCCCACGCTTTACCGGCATCCGGCCCCGGTTCACTGGCGGCGCTGAACGCACGTTACGGCGCACGCTACCGCTGGCTGCTGCTGATGGCGGTGATGGTGGGCACCATGGCGTCCATCATGTCGGCCACGGTGGTGAACGTGGCGATTCCGGGGCTGTCGCACCAGTTCGCACTGGGCCAAGAGCGCGCGCAGTGGGTCACCAGTGGCTTCATGGTGGCCAGCACCGTGGCCATGCTGACCACGCCCTGGCTGCTGGCGCGCTTTGGCTATCGCGCCACGTATTCGGGCTGCATGTGGCTGCTGATGGCCGGTGGCGTGCTGGGCGGCGTGGCGCAAACGTTTGAGCTGGTGCTGGCCGCGCGGGTGGCCGAAGGACTGGCCGCAGGGGTGGTGCAGCCGATTCCGGCCATCATCATCATGCGGGCGTTTGAGCCACACGAGCAGGGCCGCGCCAGCAGCTTGTTTGGCATGGGCGTGGTGCTGGCACCGGCCATCGGGCCGTCGATCGGCGGCCTGCTGGTGGACTGGTTTGACTGGCGCTCCATCTTCTTCATGGTGGTGCCGTTTTGCCTGGTCTGCCTATGGATGGCGCGCCATTTTGTACCCACCACCGGCCCCGGTGGCATGGCGGCCAACCGGGCCGAATCACTGGACTGGGTGGGGCTGGCCTTGGGATCGCTGGGCACCCTCAGTCTGCTCAATGGCCTGGTTGCGCTGCGCAGCGGCCCGGCCTGGCAAGCCGCGCCATTGCTGGGGGTGGCCGTGCTGGCAAGCTTGAGCTTTGTGGGCTGGCAGCGCAGGCGCGCTGGGCGCGGCCAAACGCCGCTGATGAACCTGCAACTGTTTGCCTGGCGGCCCTTTGCCATGGGCGCGCTGGTGGCGCTGATTTATGGCACGGCGCTGTTTGGATCAACCTACCTGCTGCCGGTGTACATGCAAATGGCGCTGGGGCTGTCGGCGGCCAGCGTGGGTACCATCTTGCTGCCGGCTGGGCTGGCGCTGGCCGTGGCGATTGCGGTGGTGGGTCGCCTGGCCGATGTGCGCCCGCCGGGCGAGCTGGTCAACATGGGGCTGGCGCTGCTGGCCCTGTCGTTTGCGCTGATGGTGATGATGGACATGCACACCAGCCTGTGGTGGCTGATGGGCTTTACGGTGGTGGGGCGCATTGGGTTGGGCTTCATCCTGCCCTCGCTCAACCTGGGGGCGCTGCGCGGGCTGGACAAGGCGCTGCTGGCCCAAGGCTCCAGCGCCATCAACTTCGTGCGCATGCTGGGCGGCGCAGCGGGCGTCAGCCTGTGCGGCATCGTGCTGGAATGGCGCCTGGCTGCGCACGGCACTTCGCTGGCCGATACCGCACGCCCTGGCGCACGACTGGCCGCGTTTGACGAGGTGTTTTTGATGCTGGCCGCGCTGTGCGCGCTGGCCATGCTGGCGGCGCGGCGCTTGACGCCGCCGTCTTGAAACGCACGGCGTCTTGTTGGCGTCTTGTTGGAAATAACCGACACCACGCCCCCAGCGTGCATGGCAACCTGCGCCATTTACAAAACCACTCGCAGGAGACAAGCCCCATGCCCCGCACCTTGATCGAGCCGTTTCGCATCAAAAGCGTCGAACCCATTCGCGTCACCACCCGCGCCGAGCGCGAACAACTGCTGGAGGCCGCACACCTGAACGTGTTTTTGCTGCGCGCCGAAGACGTGCTGATCGACTGGCTGACTGATTCGGGCACCGGCGCGATGTCGGCACGCCAGTGGGCCGCCATCATGGAAGGCGATGAAAGCTACGCCGGTGCGCGCAGTTTCTACCGCCTGCAAAAAGTAGTGCAAGACATCACCGGTATGCCGCACTTCGTGCCGACCCACCAAGGCCGCGCAGCCGAAAAAGTGCTGTTCACCGCCGTGTGCAAAAAGGGTGATCTGGTGCCCAACAACTGCCACTTCGACACCACCCGCGGCAATCTGGAATACATGGGCGTCGAGGCGTTGGATCTGGTGATTGCCGAGGGCCTGCAACCAGCCACGCCGCACCCGTTCAAGGGCAACATTGATTTGCAACGCGCTGAAGAAGTCTTGCGCACGCAAGGCCACCGCATTCCGTTTGGCATGCTCACCGTGACCAACAACACCGGCGGCGGGCAACCGGTGTCCATGGCCAACATCCGCGCCTATGCCCAACTGCTCAAGCAATACGACAAACCGTTCATCATGGACGTCTGCCGCTTTGCCGAAAACGCCATGTTCATCAAGCTGCGCGAGCCGGGTTACGAAAACACGCCCGTGATCGACATTGCGCGCGAGATGTTCTCTTACGCCGACGGCGCGACCATGAGCGCAAAAAAAGACGGCATGGTCAACATCGGCGGCTTCATCGTGCTGCGCAGCGACGAATGGCTGGATGAAGTGCGCAACGACTTGATCATGATGGAAGGCTTTCCCACCTACGGCGGCATGGCCGGGCGCGATCTGGAAGCCCTGGCCGTGGGCCTGATGGAGGGGCTGGACGAAGACTATCTGCGTTACCGCCTGCGCACCGCCGAATACCTGGGCGAGCGGCTGCAAGCTGCGGGCGTGGGCTTTGTGCAACCCACTGGCGGCCACGCGGTGTACATCGACGCGCGCACCGTGCTGCCGGACATGCCGGTGGCGCACTACCCGGCCTGGGCGCTGTGCAACGCGCTGTACCTGGAAGGCGGCATCCGGGGGGTGGAAATCGGCTCGGTCATGTTCGGCAAGCGTGGCGAGGATGGACAAGAGTCGTACCACAGCATGGAACTGGTGCGCCTGGCCTTTCCGCGCCGCATGTACACGCAAAGCCACTTTGACTACGCCGCCGAGGTGATTGCCGATGTAAAAGCCCAGGCGGGCCAAATTCGCGGCGTGCGCATCACCAAGCAGCCCAAGTTTTTGCGCCACTTCACCGCCCATTTCGCCTGGGCTTGAGGGCAGACGCACGCCACGCCGCTGCCGGTGCATACTCTGGCCCCATGTGCCAACTGCTTGGGATGAACTGCAACACGCCGACCGACGTGACGTTTTCGTTCGCCGGTTTTGCGCAGCGTGGCGGCCGCACCGACCACCACGCCGACGGCTGGGGCATCGCCTTTTTTGAAGGACGCGGCGCGCGCCTGTTCATCGACAAAGAACCCGCCTGCGACTCCCCCGTGGCCGAGCTGATCCAGCGCTACCCGATCAAAAGCAAAAACGTCATTTCTCACATCCGTAAAGCCACCTATGGCGCGGTCATGCTGGAAAACTGCCACCCCTTCGTGCGCGAGCTGTGGGGCCGCTACTGGGTGTTTGCCCACAACGGTGACCTGCACGGCTACGCCCCCACGCTGCACGGCCACTTCAAACCCGTGGGCACCACCGACAGCGAACAGGCGTTCTGCTGGCTGATGCAAGAGCTGGCCAAAGCCCACGCCAGCGTGCCACCGGTCGAGGAACTGACCCGCACCTTGCGCGAGCTGTCCCCGCAGGTGGCGCGCCACGGCACTTTCAACTTTTTGCTGTCCAACGGCGAAGCGCTGTGGGCGCACGCTACCACCAAGCTGTGCCACGTCGTGCGTCAGCACCCTTTTGCCCGCGCCCGCCTGGCCGATGAAGACCTGTCCGTCAACTTTGCCGAGCACACCACGCCCAGTGACCGTGTGGCGGTGGTCGCCACCACGCCGCTGACCAGCGACGAGCAATGGACCCCATTTGAATCGGGCGAATTGCGCGTGTTTATGGATGGCACGCCTCTGGCGGCTTGAATTCATTCATCATCCGATCATGCCTGCCGCCGCCTCTTCGACGCTGAACGCGCACTGGTTCGACGGCCGCAGTTCGCGCCCACGCCCAGCCCGGCTGACGCTGACCGCATCGCCCCGCGGCCCGCAACTGAGTCTGCACGCACTGGATGGCACGCGCGAAGTGCTGACCCTGACATCTCGCCAGGTCGGCTGGCCTGAGCGCTGGTCAAAAGGCAACGCACCGCCGCGCGTGGTGGTCGATCTGGGCGATCACGGCAGCGTGCAGGTGCAGGACGTGGCACGCTGGCAGGCCGCACTGGCCCAGGCCGGCCATCGCCCTGACTTGACCGAACGCATGCAAACCCACTGGCGGGTACTGCTGGCCGTGTTGCTGCTGGCGGGCGGGGCCATCTGGGCGTTTTACCGCTGGGGCACGCCGTGGGCCGCCACGCAAATCACGCGGCATGTGCCGCTGTCGTGGGAGCAGTCCTTAAGCGACAAGGTGATGGCGCAAATGGACGAGCGCTGGCTCAAACCCAGCCGACTGCCCCAAGAACGACAAGCCGCGCTGCGTGCCCGCTTTGACCAACTGACCGCACACATTGGCCCAGAGCATCGGCGCTACGCCGGCTATCAACCCAAGCTCACGCTGCAATTTCGATCGGGCATAGGGCCGAACGCCTTTGCCTTGCCCGGTGGCACGGTGGTGATGACGGACGACATGGTCGAGCAGGCCGCCAACATCCCCCACACCGGCGACGACGCACTGGTGGGCGTGCTGGCGCACGAAGTCGGTCATGTGATGCACCGTCACAGCACGCGCATGGTGGTCGAACAAGGCGTGCTGAACATCGGCCTGGGTGTGGCGCTGGGCGACGTGTCCACCCTGGTCAGCAGCGGCGCATCGCTGCTGACGGGGCTGGCCTACAGCCGCAGCCACGAAACCGAATCCGACTGCTACGCCATCGCCCTGATGCGCCAGGCCCAGTTGCCCACCGCGCCCATGGCCGATTTGCTGCTGGGTATCGACTTTCGCATGGCCGCAGAAATGCGCCGCGCAACTGAACCTCATGGCAGCGCCAGCACACCAGCATCGGCACCCGCATCAGCACCCAAGACCACAACCCCGTCAGCCAGTCAACCCGCCGTCACGCGCCCGCCGCATGAGCGCGAGCCTGAAGCCGACTGGTTCAGCACCCACCCCGACACCGCAGGCCGCGCCGCACGGCTGAAGGCAGGCACGCCCGAAGGCTGCTGATCCACATGGCCATCAGGCACTGCGCGGCGCGTTGTCGCTATTTGCGCTTGGCCCGTGGGTGCGCCGCGTCATACGCCTTGGCCAAGTGCTGAAAATCAAGCCGGGTATAGACCTGCGTGGTGCCGATGTTGGCGTGGCCCAGCAACTCCTGCACGGCGCGCAAATCGCTGCTGGACTGCAACACATGGCTGGCGAACGAGTGGCGCAGCATGTGCGGGTGTACCGGCGTGGCCAACCCGGCTTGCAGGCTGCGCCGCTTCAAACGTTGCCAAATGGACTGCGCTGTCAGCCGCGTGCCGCGCCGCCCGATGAACAAGGCTTGCACGGCATCCTCACTGTCGGCGTGCAGCACCGCCTCGCTCTGGCTTCTCACGGCCAGCCAGCGCTGTAGCGCGGCCACTGCCTGACGGCCCAGTGGCACGGTGCGGCGCTTGCCGCCTTTGCCTTGCACCTGCACCTCGGTGGCTGGCAAGTCGATCCAGCCGCGCCCGGCACGTTGTGCGCCATCACTGGCGGCCACATTCAACCCCACCAGCTCGCCCACGCGCAGACCGCTGCCGTACAGCAGCTCGACCATGGCAGCGTCGCGCGCCTCCAGCCACGGATCGTCGGCTTCAGACACATGCTCGGCCAGTTGCACCGCCTCGTCCACGCCCAGCGCCTTGGGCAGCGGGCGCGGCTGGCGCGGCGCGCGCACGTCTTGCACCGGATTGGCGCTGATCAAGCCCTGCCGCCCCAGCCAGGCATAAAACCCGCGCCAGCCGGACAAGATGAGCGCAATGCCGCGCCCGCTGCGGCCGCTGGCGTGCATCTGCGCGGCCCACCGGCGCACGTGGTGGTTTTGCACCGCAGGCAGTGCCACACGGGCCTCAGCGGCCCACCGCGCCAGCCTGGCCAGATCCAGGCTGTACAGCGTGACCGTGCGGTCGGCCAGGCGTTTTTCGATGCGCACGTGCTCCAGATAGCGCTCGATCAGCGCGGTGTCTGCATCATTGGGCGGCGGGGTCGCGCGCATACCCTGCTTACTTCGCCAGACGCTGCTGCCCCAGTTCCAGCAACATAGTTCGCTGCGCCTCGGCGGGTTCTTTTCGCCCTGACAGGATCAGGGTGTAGGTGATCAAGTGGTCACGGGTCTTGATCGCCAGCTCGGCGCGCTTGTCACCGTCGGTGCACGCATGACTGAGCCGGGCATCGCCATCCAGCGCAGACGCCTGCTGGCCCTTGCAGTCCGCCCCCGCTCTTTCAAGCAGTCCATCGCCCAAATTCAAACCATCCACAAAGGTGCGGGTGGCGTGCACGGTCAGCACATCGTCCCGTTCGTTGCTGGCCATGCAGTGGCTGCCGCCCATTTGCCGCACCTTCAGCCGCTGGCCGCCCAGCATTCGCGCCACCAGTGCTTCGTCGATACCCTCGCACCGGCTGGCCTGGGCGCGCGCTTCAGGCAGTGCCGTGGCTGCCACGGCACTTTGCAGCATGCTGGACAGCGCGGTGTGATCAAGCCCTTTGACACGGTCAGGGGCCATCAGCATGGCACTGAGGATGGCCGCATCCACCTGAACTTCCCAAAACAGCGTCGAGCGCGCGCGCGCACCTTCTCCAGAGTCCATGCGGCAGGAAAAACTGCTTGGTAGTGCGCCTTTCAAGGCCAGCGGGGTCAGCTTGTATCCGGCTTTGGCCAAAGGCGTGCGCAGTGATGCCAATTGCTCGGCCGCCTGCGCTGGCTGATCGAAATATTCTTGGATAAAACTTATCCTGGCACCTTGGGTTTTCCCGCTGGCTCGGGTTTTGCCATCAAAAGTACAGCCGCCGGGGCCTGCGTCAGCCAGCACCCAGTTGCTGTAACCCGGTAACGCGCGCGCGACTTGCTCCACCGTCACGATCGGGCAAACCGGTGCCGTTTGGGCTTGTACGGCCCAAAACATGAACACGACCGTGCCCAGCAGCCCAAGCCGACTCCAGCGCAACACTTTCAGCACCACCTCAATCCCGCACCCGCGACAGCGCTGCGCTGGCCAGCTCGGCAATGCGTTCCAGAAAATCGGTGGCCATGCCGTCCTGATAACGCTGGCTGTCGGGCGATGCCAGCACCAGCAGCCCGAAGGCGGGGGTCGACATATGGGTGCGCAGCGGAATCAAAGCCAGCGAGGCCACAGCCTGCGGGTCGTCCAGCCATTGCACGGCGTCAAAACCGGCGTTCACACCGCAATACGGAGCCGTGAGCGAGCTGGCCAGGCTTTTCACGTCGTCGCTGGCCCCCTGGGCAAACGGCTCTTCGGCGTACACCTCGGCCACGTCCCACAGCTTGATGGCCACTTGCGGCACGTTGAACTGGCTCTTGATTTCGCTGACCATCACAGCAGGTAAATCGACCGGCCGCGCCACCTTGAACACCTGGCGCGACCAGCGCAGCAGCCGGTCGGCAATCAGCATGTTTTCGTTGCCGTGGCGCATCATCTCCATCAGGCGCAGCTCCAGCACCTTGATCTTGTCGCGCAGCATTTCGGCCTGGCGCTCTTGCAGGCTCACGGCCCGCCCGCCGTGGTGGCTGGTCAGTTGCACGGCGGTCAGCAACTGGGCATGGCGCTCAAAAAATTCAGGGGTGTGGATCAGAAACTGGGCGATGTCTTCTTCGGTGATGGGGTTCATGGCTTACATGGTCTCGCTCAGGGCTGCTGGTTCAGCAAAATTAATGGGGTGAATCAAAGGTGATCAGGCAACTCGACGCTGCCTTCAAACACGGTTTCGGCCGGGCCGGTCATGTGCACATGGTCGGCAATGCCACCTGCCCAGCCAATATGCAAGATGCCACCGCGCGTTTGCACCTCGACCTGCGCATCCAGCGCACCCAGGCGAATGCCCGCCACCACCGCAGCGCAAGCGCCGGTGCCACAAGCCAGGGTTTCGCCCGCGCCGCGCTCGTACACGCGCAGACGCACATGACTGCGATCGACAATTTGCATGAAGCCCGCATTCACCCGCTGCGGGAACGCCGCGTGACGCTCGATCAGCGGCCCTTGGGTCAGCACTGGGGCGACGTCCACATCGTCCACCAAAGTGACAGCGTGTGGGTTACCCATTGACAAAACCGCTGTATGAACCATGGCTGCATGCGCCTGCCCATCCAGCGCCAAAGCCTGATTGGGTTGGTAGGTTTCAGGCAATTCCAGCGGCCACAATTGCCATGCGCCATAAGGCAGTGGTTGCATATCGCCGGGGTGAAAAGGCACTTCGGGCAAGTCGAACTGCGGCGCGCCCATGTCGACGGTAATACCGCCATCAGGCTGCTCGGTCAATTCAATCACGCCGCGCTGAATGCGCACGCGCACGGTGCGCTTGTCGGTCAGGCCGTGCTCGCGCACATACCGCACAAAGGCGCGCGCGCCATTGCCGCAGTGCCCGACTTCGCCGCCATCGGCGTTGTGGATCACGTATTCAAAATCCACATCGGGCGTGGGCGCAGCGCGCACGCTCAGAATCTGGTCCGCTCCCACGCCAAAGTGGCGATCGGCCAGCCAACGGTAATGCGCCGCCGACAAAGACAGCAAGCCCGCCGTTTCATCGAGCACCACAAAATCGTTGCCCGCGCCCTGCATCTTGGTAAACCGAATGCGCATAGCGGAATTATCGCCTTGATCCTTCGCGCTCCTTCACGACTGTCCGGGACAAGCACCACAGACCGGCATCCCTCGGCAAACCCAGAAGCGAAAACGCCCAACCGAGAACAGTTGGGCGCTGAATGGTGGTGGCCTGGGGCGGAATCGAACCACCGACACGCGGATTTTCAATCCCACGCCTGAACCTGCATTGTAGCCGCTTTGTCTCTCAGTACGAGGAAGCGAAGGTGCCGAAGCCCGCATTGCATCCGCATTGTTTTGCTATGGCGTTGACACTTGGTTGACGCCTACTTCTTGCCATAGGTTGCATCATGGTCCGGCGCAATGGTCAAGAAACGCATGAAGTCACCTTCGCGCATGGCAGTCGCTCTTCTGGCTTGCGTGATCCGAAGTGAGTAGATCGCATCTATGCCTTTGGTGGGCCGTACGCTCGTGATCTTCTCCCACTTCAAGCCTTGATCGCGATAGACCTGATCCCAAGTCATTTTTCGCAGCTTTTTGAGGGTGTCCAACACTCGGTTGCGCTCCACCTTTTCAAGATCAAGCAGGTTTTCTTGAAACTTTGGGTTGTTGAGGTCGAGCTTTACGAGCGGGTTTGACTGGGAGATCGCTGTCATTCAGTCCACCAAAAAGTGTATCTAGGTCTGTTGCCTGCGGCTTGTTCTTCGCTGCCCACTGCATCGCGGCCTGCAAATCGGCCTCGCTTTGAGGTTGATGAAGCCATCGCTCGTTTTCAGGAATGACGATGGCAGTGCGAACAAACCAGACCCCTGGCTCCCGTTCTTCGACAAGAACTTGGCGTCCGGCGTAGCCTTTGCCTAGGGAAATCTGGCCGTTTGCGCCAATCACCTTGAGACTGGTCTTTACTTCAGATGTCAATGCATTCATGGGTTGAACCTCATAAATACGCCCGGACGCGCCCGGGACTGCGCGAATAGTGACGCACTAATTTAGTGCCGAACGATCACCAGTGTAGCACTTTGACCGTGTCGCATGTGTGCTAACTTTGAGTACGGATGGTGCCACTTCAACTGCCCCAACATCGGGCAGAGTCACCGCGTCGCCCATGCTGGCTTGCCGGATACGCTAAAAACCGGCTCAGGCCGGTTTTCTTCACGCTACGGCAACCCTCAGACAGTCCCCCGGACTGTCTGACCGCTACATGGGCTCTGGTGGCATGGCTGGTGCGCAAAGGCCGATTGCTTTCCAGGACGCGAGAACGAACATCGATTCACCGAAGATACGACCCGCGCTCACCGTTTCCAGAAACCCACACGTCCGGCTCATCAGCCGCATTTGCCTGGCCACCGGGGCCAGGTGGAGCGAGGCCGAGGAACTGCGGGAAACCCAGGTCAGGAACGGGATGATCGAATACGCCCGCACGAAGTCCGGCAAGACGCGGGCCGTTCCGATTGATGAAGCCCTCGAAGACGATATTCGCGCACACGCCAAGGAAAACGGCCAGATGGGCCGCATCTTCGGTTACAGCATTTCGGCGTTCCGCGAGGGCGTGGAGCGAGCCGGGCTGAACTTGCCCGACGGGCAGATGACGCATGTGCTGCGCCACACATTCGCCAGCCACTTCATGATCAACGGCGGCAACATTCTGACCTTGCAACGCATCCTGGGCCACGCCAACGTCACGATGACGATGCGCTATGCCCACCTGTCGCCCGAACACCTGCAAGAGGCCAAGACGCTCAATCCGTTGGCGCGGTTGACACTTGGTTGACACCACAAAGAAAAACGGGCTACGCCGTTTAGCGTAACCCGTTGATTTCTTTGATGCATTTTGGTGGCCTGGGGCGGAATCGAACCACCGACACGCGGATTTTCAATCCGCTGCTCTACCAACTGAGCTACCGGGCCGTGAAGCGGCGCATTCTAGCACGGCGAATAGTCAAAGGTTTGACTTTTTCTCACGAGGAAGCATTGCCTCCACGGCGGCCCCGCGCCAGATCCACCCCAAGCTGCTTGAGCTTGCGATACAGGTGTGTGCGTTCCAGTCCGGTTTTTTCGGCCACGCGGGTCATGGAGCCGCCTTCTTTGGCCAGATGAAATTCAAAATAGGCTTTTTCAAAGGCGTCGCGTGCGTCACGCAAGGGCTTGTCGAGTTCAAACATCTGCTGGCCTTGCGGGCCCAGATCCACCACGGAGGGCAAGGGCTGCCCTCCGGTCATGGCGGCTTCAACCGTCAGGTCAGGCGAATGCACAGCCATGCCAACACCAATACCAACCCGCTGAGGCTCAACCGCATCAGCGGGTTGCTTGCGCGCCGCAGCCGATTCGCGCGCCAGTGCCTGATCCACCGACTTGAGCAGCTTTTGCAACGTGATCGGTTTTTCCAGAAACGATTGCGCACCGATGCGTGTGGCTTCGACCGCCGTATCGATGGTGGCGTGCCCGCTCATCATGATGACCGGCATGGTCAATTGACCGGTGCCCCGCCACTCTTTGAGCAAGGTCACGCCGTCGGTGTCGGGCATCCAGATGTCCAGCAGCACCAGATCGGGGCAGTTGTTTTGCCGTGCTGCTCTGGCCTGGGCGGCGTTTTCAGCAAGCTCGACAGTGTGACCTTCGTCGTTCAGGATCTCGGACAGGAGATCACGGATACCGAGTTCATCGTCCACTACGAGTATGTTGGCCATTTGGAGATTTTCTTCCTTCGCTTTGCTTATGCGGCACGCAAGCGGTGCGTGGCGGGCACAGGCTCGAATGATAACGACACTTGCGCACCCACCATAATTCCATTCACGATACGGTTCGATACATCAATGCGCGCGCCGTGTTCTTCCGCAATTTTTTTGACGACGGCCAAGCCTAATCCTGTGCCCTTGGCTTTGGTTGTGACATAAGGCTCAAATACCCGTTTCAGAATACTGTCAGCAAAACCATGTCCATGATCAAGCACGCTCAGGCGCACGCGCTGGCTATCCTCCAGCCACTGCGTTCGCACGATCACGGCTGCATCGCTTTCGCTTGAGGAGGGCTGGTGTTCCGAAGCATCCATGCCATTTTGAACCAGGTTATGGATCACTTGCCGCAACTGCTGGGCGTCGCCCATGATGGGTGGGCAGCCCGGATCACACTCCAGCCGAACCGGGGTGCTGTCGCCTTCTCCCTCGCCATAAAGGTGCAGTATTTCTGAAGCCAGGGCGTTCAGATCCACCGGCTTCAGATCGGCCGATGGCAGGCGTGCGTAATCACGGAACTCGTTGACCAGGCGTTTCATAGCATCGACTTGATCGACGATGGTTTGCACCGACTTGGCCAGTACCGCCTGTTCTGGGCCATCCAGCTTGCCGGCCAGCTTGCGCTCCAGGCGCTCGGCCGACAATTGGATGGGGGTGAGCGGGTTTTTGATTTCGTGTGCCAGACGGCGTGCCACCTCGCCCCACGCCTGCGCACGCTGGGCCGACACAATCTCAGAAATGTCATCAAACACCAGCAACCGCAACCTGCCGGGCAGGCTGGCACCACGCGCGACCAGATACACGGCATCGGTGCTCAAACCGGCCTCGCCTTGGCCATAGAGTTCAAACGACTTCTGCCAGTGATCCAGGCCATGCTCAGACCTTGCGCTCTCAAAATCTGCAAACTCTGACTCAACTTCAGCAGCAAATGTTTCAGCACCTGACAGCGCCCTCATAGGGTGGCCTGAGTGGGCAGCCACTGGCGCGCGCAAGATGCGCGTGGCACCAGGATTGGACGACTGAATACGTCCATCCCGATCCAGCACGATCACGCCTGAGGTCAAATTGTCCAAAATGGTTTGCAGCCCTGAGCGCGCCTGTTCCAGTTCATGCAGGCTGGAATTGGCCGTCGCGCGCGCTTCGGCCAATTGATCCGTCATGTCGGCAAACGAGCGCGTCAGCCCCACCAGCTCATCACGCCCTTGCAAAATCACTTTAGGGCGCAAATCCCCTGCCGCCACTTGCCGCATGCCATCGGCCAGCATCAGCAGCGGCGTGGCAAGCTGCTTGCCCAAAGTCACCGCCAGCAAAACCGCGCCAAACACCGAAAGAAACAGACTCAGCGTCAGTGTCGCCAGGTACATGCGGCGCAAGCCCTCGCGCCCCAAGGCGCGCTCCTGATACTCACGGTTGGCGTCTTGCACCGCCAAGGCATCGATCACCAAATTGGTCGGCAAGGGCTGCACAGCTTGCAGCAAGCGTTGTTCGTCCATCAGACCGATGGCCCGTGCATTCACGGTGACCACAGCCCGGATGCGCGCCTGCGGACTGTCCGCCACATCCACGCTGGCGGCATCGTCCAGTCCCTCAATCTGAGTCGCGACGCCTTGTGACCGCAAGGTTCGCAGCATCTGCGCACTGGGTCGCTCTGGCAGCAGTTGAAAGCGCGATTGCCCCACACTGGCTACCAAGCGGCCAGAGCCTGACCACAAAGCCACATCAGTGGCCCCCAATTGCACGCGCAACTGCTCCAGCGGCACTGCCACCAAGGCATCCGGCACATTCGTCAACTGACTGGAAGCCGAGCGCAACTGGTTGCCAAAGTCCCGTGCCTGGGTATCCAGCGAGGTGCGCGCCAGCGTCAGTCCCGATGCCAGGGCACCTTCGACCTTGACATCGAACCAGGACTCGATCGAGCGCGAGACAAATTGATAAGAAACCACGTAGATCAACAAGCCCGGCAACACCCCGACCAAGCCAAAAATAGCGGCCAACTTGATCAGCAGATGGCTGCCAAACTTGCCCTTGCGCAGGCGCGAAATAAGGCGATAAATACCCCAGGCAATCACCAGCACCAACACGCCTGCAACCACCATGTTCACCGCGAACAATTGGGCGTAATACCGCTCGTACAGCAAGCGATTGTTGGTGGCCTGCGTCAGCAAAAACAACAGCGTCAGGCCGCCCAGAACTAGGCCGCCCACACCCACCGTCATGGCCCAACGGCCCAGACGTCGGCGCAGCGTATGCCCCCCCGCCGAAGGCGGCGCTGCCGGGTCTGTCATCGGGCCGCCTCTGTGGTCAGATCGATTTGCCGCTCGATCGACAGCGCCCAGTCCGACTCACCCACAGCGCCCATCTGAAAGGTGCGCGGCAACTGGCTGGCATCCAGCCTGAACCGAAACTTGACCGATTGGCGCGCCGCTGGGTCAAGGTCAGACAGCGCAGCAATGCGCCAGCGTGCCATGCGCTGGATCGAAGCCAGCGCCTCAGCCAAGGTGTCGAAATACTGCGTAAACGTCACACCCAGGCCCGCATTAACCAAGGGTTCTGGCGACAGGTTCAGGCGCCAGCGGCGCGTCAATGGCTGGTAGGTGACGCGCATGTAGCGGTGTGCCGAAGCGATCTCGCGGTCGTACCAGTACCAGCGCTCGCGCACGGTTTCGGCACTGGCCACGAAATAAATGGGAATACCTTTGTTCAGCGCATCTTCAACTGTCGCTGGCAAACTGAAGTGCAACTGGGCCGACAAATACAGTGCGCCGTCTGCACGCTCTACTTGCAGTTCCGTCAGTTCCACGCGGGTGTTGGCATGTGCGGCGGCGATGGGCAACGCAAAAATCAGCGCCGTCAAACCACGAATCAGCGCCTGTTTAAACCGCACATTGAGCCAACAACGCGTAATAAAAGCCGTCGTCGTCACGTTGTTCATTGTCCCCAAGCCCCGAGGGCTTTGTAACGATTGAGGGTAACAAATGGCCCGGCGACGGCTGCAAAACGGCATCACTGTGGTGCGCAACAAACGTTTTGATCTGATTTTCCCCTTCCTGGCGAAACACCGAACAGGTGCAGTACAGCAACCGCCCGCCCGGGGCCAACAGCGGCCACAGCGCCTGCAAAAGCCGATTCTGCTGCCCGGCCAGCGCCTGAATATCGGTCGGACGGCGCAGCCAGCGTACGTCGGGGTGCCGCCCCACAATGCCCGAAGCGCTGCAAGGCGCATCGAGCATGATGGCATCAAAAGGCTGTCCATCCCACCAACTTGAAGGATCGGCTGCGTCGGCCACGCGCACATCAGCCTGCAAGCCCAGACGGCTCAGATTCTCCTCAATACGGCCACTGCGGGCCGGGTCAATCTCCAGCGCCGTCACGTGGGCGTGCGGCGATATTTCCAGCAAATGCGCCGTCTTGCCACCAGGCGCAGCGCACGCATCCAGAATGCGCAAGGGCTTGTCGGCCATGCCATGCAACAGCAACGGGGCGGCCCGCTGCGCCGCGGCAGATTGCACGGACACATCGCCTTGCGCAAACCCAGGCAAGTCCTGAACCGGACGTGGGCTGTCCAACTGGATCGCATATGGCCCGATCACCGTCGCTGCCACATCATCGCGCGCCAATTGATCGCGGTAGGCCTGCACGCCCATGCGCTGCGCATTCACCCTCAGCACCATGGGGGCGGGGTGCTGCGCAGCTTCAAGCACCGTTTGCCATGCTCCAGGATGATCGGCCTGCAAGCGCTTGATCCACCACGCGGGGTGATTCCAGCGCGCCACCGGGTCGTGCGCCAGCGCGTTGTGAATCAACGCATCCCGCTCGCGCAGAAAACGGCGCAAGCATGCATTGATCATGGCGGCCCCGGGTTTGGTAGCCGTATGACGCTTGGCCGCCTCTACCGTCTGGTTGACCAGCGTGAAGGCCGAATAAGCCTGCTCATTTTCATCAGTCACCATCAATGTCAGCGCCGTGCACAACAAGGCATCCAGCTCGGCAGGTGGCGCGCGGCGCACCAGTTGATCGCGTACGCCTTCGGCCAGCCCTAACCATCGCAAGGCATGAAAAGTCAACGCCTGCACGCCAGGCCGCAAGCCACTTTCAACCGCCGACAACTGCGACGTCAGCGATCGCCCTTGCCGCACGCCATGTACCATGCGGCTGGCCTGCTGCAACTGCACGTGCAGCGCAGGGGTGTTGTGCCGTTGTGTGCTTGAGGCCACCATCAGCGCGGCTCTGCCAGGCGCGCCAGCGCCCCCGCCGGTTTGAAGCCAAACACCCGCGCCAGCAGCCACGCTGGAAACTGCCCAATGCCCTGGTTGTAGCTTTGCACCGCCTCATTGAAAGCCGCACGCAAAGGCAAGGACTGGTGCAGCAGGCGCATCCAACGCTCTTGCAGACGCTGCGCTGACGGCACAGCATCTTCGGCAATGGCTTCGGCCAGCGCGCCCGCCCAGGCCGTGCGCATGGCCTCGTGCGCCAGCACCAGAGCGGCCATGCCCGCGCCGTCCATCGGATGTCCACGCAATTTGGCCAAGGCCACCACCACCTGATCGCTGGTAGCGTGCAGGCGCGCCCAGGCGGCCGTCACCGGGTCGTCCAGCTCGATGGGCGAGGTCTGCAACCCACCGCGCATGGCCTCGGGAAGGCAGCCCTGGATCCATACCACCTGCCGCACCAACTGCTCATCAAAAACGGCAAAAGCCTTGCCCACGGCAGCACGCAAACGCACCAGACGGTTGTATGCGCCCACGGCCCAGAAGAACAGAACGACCGGTATCAGCCACCACCAAAGCGATGTGTTCATACGCCTCCGCATTCATGAATAAAAAACGCCCGTACCGCTAGAAAACTGGCGGTACGGGCGCTATCCAATACAGAGCTTTACTCTTACTCCGTCACTGGCCCTTCATGGCTGCCCGCCACGTCCTCTGCCGCATGCCCCTCTTCTGCTTCGGCCTCTGCGTCACCGGCCAGCTCAGCCGCCTCAGCGTCAGCAATGGCGCGGCGTTCGGCCTCGTCCATCTGGTCTTTGACCTTGCGCGCCTGGTGGTAAGCCAAGCCCGTTCCGGCGGGGATCAGACGGCCAACAATGACGTTTTCTTTCAACCCACGCAAGTCGTCGCGCTTGCCCATGATGGCCGCTTCGGTCAACACGCGTGTGGTTTCCTGGAACGACGCCGCCGAGATGAAGCTGTCGGTCGACAGCGACGCCTTGGTGATGCCCAGCAGCAGGTTGTTATAGGTGGCAGGCACTTTGCCATCGGCGCGCAGGGCGTCGTTGGTGTCCAACATCTCGCTGCGCTCGACCTGTTCGCCCTGGATGTAGCTGGAGTCACCTGGGTTGTCCACCACCACGCGGCGCAGCATCTGGCGCACGATCACTTCGATGTGTTTGTCGTTGATCTTCACGCCTTGCAGACGGTACACGTCCTGCACCTCGTCAACGATGTAGCGCGCCAGCTCTTCCATGCCCAGCAGGCGCAGGATGTCTTGCGGATCGGCCGGACCGTCAACAATGCTCTCGCCCTTGTTGACCACCTGGCCTTCGTGCACCAGGATGTTTTTCTCCTTCGGGATCAGCTCTTCCCAGACCTTGCCCTCCGGATCGGTGATTTGCAGGCGGATCTTGCCTTTGGTTTCCTTGCCGAACGATACCGTGCCGGTCATCTCGGCCAGTACGCCCTTGTCCTTGGGCGAGCGGGCCTCAAACAGCTCGGCCACACGCGGCAGACCACCGGTGATGTCGCGGGTTTTCTGACCTTCGACCGGAATGCGCGCCAGCACCTCGCCGGGGCCGACATCCTGGCCATCGCGCACCTGAATCAGCGCGCCCACCTGGAAGCCAATGGTCACCGAATGATCGGTGCCAGGGATCTTGACCTCGTTGCCCGTGGCGTCCACCAGCTTGACCTGCGGGCGCACGATCTTGGCCGAGCCACGGCGCTTGGGATCGATCACCACCAGGGTCGACAGGCCCGTCACGTCGTCCACCTGCTTGGCAACCGTCAGGCCCTCTTCGATGTTCTCGAACTTCACCTGACCGGCAAACTCGGTGATGATGGGGCGGGTCAGCGGATCCCAGTTGGCCAGCACGGTGCCGGCCTTGATCTGCTGATCGGCCTTCACTGTCAAGGTGGCACCGTAAGGCACCTTGTGGCGCTCGCGCTCGCGACCATGTTCGTCGTGCAGCACGATCTCGCCCGAGCGCGAAATCACCACCTGCTCGCCCTTGCTGTTGGTCACGTAACGCATGGTGGCGTTAAAGCCAATGGCACCATTGGATTTGGCTTCCACGCTGGAGGCCACCGCCGCGCGCGAAGCCGCTCCACCGATGTGGAAGGTGCGCATGGTCAACTGCGTGCCCGGCTCGCCAATCGATTGCGCGGCAATCACGCCCACCGCTTCGCCCATGTTGACCAGGCCGCCGCGGCCCAAGTCGCGCCCATAGCACTTGGCGCACAGGCCAAAGCGGGTACCACAGGTCAGCGCCGTGCGCACGCGCACTTCGTCGATGCCAGCGTTTTCCAGCTCGTCAATGGTTTCTTCGTCCAGCATTTGACCGGCTTTGACCACGGTGTCCTGGGTCTCTGGATTCACCAAATCTTCCGCCGCCGTGCGGCCCAAAATCCGCTCGCGCAAGGATTCGATCACCTCGCCACCTTCGACGATGGCGCGCATCAGCGAGCCATCGCTGGTGCCGCAATCGTCCTCGGTCACCACCAGATCCTGCGTCACGTCGACCAGGCGACGCGTCAGGTAGCCCGAGTTGGCTGTTTTCAGCGCCGTGTCGGCCAGGCCTTTGCGGGCACCGTGCGTGGAGATGAAGTACTGCAACACGTTCAGGCCTTCACGGAAGTTGGCCGTGATGGGTGTTTCGATGATCGAGCCATCCGGCTTGGCCATTAGGCCACGCATGCCCGCCAACTGGCGAATCTGCGCCGCCGAGCCACGCGCGCCGGAATCGGCCATCATGTAGATGGAGTTGAACGACTCCTGATCCACTTCCTGGCCATTGCGGTCGGTGGTTTTTTGCTTGGCCAGCTGGGCCATCATGACCTTGGACACTTCGTCACCGGCCTTGCCCCAAATGTCCACCACCTTGTTGTAGCGCTCGCCCGAAGTCACCAGGCCAGAGACGTACTGCTGCTCGATCTCTTTGACCTCTTTTTCAGCGCGCTCGATGATGGCATGCTTTTCCTTGGGCACCAGCATGTCCTCGATCGCGATCGAGATACCGGCGCGCGTGGCCAGGCGGAAGCCGTTTTGCAACAGCTTGTCGGCGAACACCACAGTCTCTTTCAAGCCGCATTTGCGGAACGAGGCGTTGATCAGGCGCGAGATTTCCTTTTTCTTCAGCGCCTTGTTCATCAGTGCAAAGGGCAGGCCCTTGGGCAGAATCTCTGACAACAAGGCGCGTCCGACGGTGGTTTCCACCAAAGACGTGCTGGCTTCAAACTCATCCGTGTCCTTGCTCTTGGCCCACTCGGTCAGGCGCACGCTGATTTTGGCCGTCAGCTCCACCACTTCGGCGTCCAGTGCGCGCTGCACTTCGCCCACGTCGGCAAACACCAGTCCTTCGCCCTTGCCGCTGATGCGCTCGCGCGTGGTGTAGTACAGGCCCAGCACCACGTCCTGCGATGGCACGATGGACGGCTCGCCCGAAGCCGGGAACAGCACGTTGTTCGACGCCAGCATCAGCGTGCGCGCTTCCATCTGCGCCTCGACCGACAGCGGCACGTGCACGGCCATCTGGTCGCCGTCGAAGTCGGCGTTGAAAGCCGCGCAGACCAGAGGGTGCAACTGAATCGCCTTGCCCTCGATCAGGATCGGCTCGAACGCCTGAATGCCCAGACGGTGCAGCGTGGGCGCACGGTTGAGCAGCACCGGGTGCTCGGTAATGACCTCTTCCAGAATGTCCCACACAACCGGCGTGCCGGCCTCGACCTCTTTTTTGGCCGCCTTGATGGTGGTGGCGATGCCCATCGCCTCCAAGCGCGCGAAGATGAAGGGCTTGAACAACTCCAGCGCCATTTGCTTGGGCAGGCCGCACTGGTGCAGCTTGAGCGTTGGCCCCACGGTAATGACCGAACGGCCCGAGTAGTCGACGCGCTTGCCCAGCAGGTTCTGGCGGAAGCGCCCGCCCTTGCCTTTGATCATGTCGGCCAGCGACTTCAGGGCGCGCTTGTTGGCACCGGTCATGGCCTTACCGCGGCGACCGTTGTCCAGCAGGCTGTCCACGGCTTCTTGCAGCATGCGCTTTTCGTTGCGCGCAATGATTTCGGGCGCGTTCAACTCCAGCAAACGCTTGAGGCGCGAATTGCGGTTGATGACGCGACGGTACAAATCATTCAGGTCTGATGTGGCAAAACGTCCACCATCCAGCGGCACCAGCGGGCGCAGATCGGGCGGTAGCACCGGCAGCACTTCCAGCACCATCCAGCCAGGCTTGATGCCTGAGCGCTTGAACGCTTCCAGCACCTTCAGGCGTTTGGCGTTTTTCTTGACCTTGACTTCAGACCCTGTGAGGTCGCCACGCAGTTTCTCGATTTCGACCTCAAGGTCAATACCTTCCAGAAGCTCCTTGATGCCCTCAGCGCCCATGCGAGCCACGAATTCATCGCCGTACTCTTTGCGTTTGGCGTCGTAGTCGTCCTCGCTCATGATGCTGAATTTTTTCAGCGGCGTCATGCCGGGGTCGGTCACCACGTAAGCTTCAAAGTACAGCACGCGCTCGATGTCGCGCAGCGTCATGTCCAGCACCATGCCCAGGCGCGATGGCAGCGACTTCAAAAACCAGATGTGCGCGCAAGGAGCGGCCAGGTCGATATGGCCCATGCGCTCGCGGCGCACCTTGGTCTGTGTGACTTCCACACCGCACTTCTCGCAGATCACGCCACGGTGCTTGAGGCGCTTGTACTTGCCGCACAGACACTCGTAGTCCTTGATCGGGCCAAAAATCTTGGCGCAGAACAGGCCGTCACGCTCAGGCTTGAAGGTGCGGTAGTTGATGGTCTCGGGTTTTTTCACCTCGCCGAAAGACCACGAACGGATCTTCTCGGGCGAAGCCAGACCGATGCGGATGGCGTCAAAGTGCTCATCCGGCGTGAATTGCTTGAACAGGTCGAGTAGCGATTTCATATGAACTCTTTCCCTATCAAATTAAGAGCGCTCAAGCTCGATATCGAGACCAAGAGAGCGGATTTCTTTAACCAACACATTGAACGACTCGGGCATGCCCGCGTCGATGGAATGCTCGCCCTTGACGATGCTTTCGTACACCTTGGTACGACCTTGCACGTCGTCGGATTTGACGGTGAGCATCTCTTGCAGCGTGTACGAAGCACCATAGGCTTCCAGCGCCCAGACCTCCATCTCGCCGAAACGCTGACCACCAAACTGTGCCTTGCCGCCCAGCGGCTGCTGGGTGACCAGCGAGTACGGGCCAGTGGAGCGCGCATGCATCTTGTCGTCCACCAGGTGGTGCAGCTTCAAGAAGTGCATGTAGCCGATGGTGGTGGGCCGCTCGAAAGCATCGCCGGTGCGGCCGTCGTACAGATAGGCTTGCGTGCGCGTGGGTGTCAGTCCCTTGGCCTTGGCCACGTCTTCCGGGTAGGCCAGCTTCAGCATGGCGCGGATTTCTTCTTCCGAAGCGCCGTCGAACACCGGCGTGGCAAACGGCATGCCTGACCTCAAGTTGCCCGCCATTTCCAGCAATTGCGCGTCAGAGAACTTGGCCAGCTCTTCTTTGCGCCCGGTGCTGTTGTACAGCTCTTCCAGATAACTGCGCAGCTTGGCGACCCGGTTTTCTTCTTCAAGCATGTCGTTGATGCGCTGGCCAATGCCTTTGCCAGCCCAGCCCAGATGCACTTCCAGCACCTGCCCGACGTTCATGCGCGAAGGCACGCCCAACGGGTTCAGCACGATGTCGGCCGGTGTGCCGTCGGCCATGTAGGGCATGTCTTCGACAGGAACGATCTTGGACACCACACCCTTGTTGCCGTGACGGCCCGCCATCTTGTCGCCGGGTTGCAGGCGGCGCTTGACGGCCAAGTAGACTTTGACCATTTTGAGCACGCCCGCAGGCAGTTCATCGCCTTGCGTGAGCTTCTTGCGCTTTTCTTCAAACGCCAGATCAAAACTGTGACGCTGCTGCTCGATCGATGCTTTGATGCTCTCTAGCTGCGCCGCCACGTCATCGTCGGCAGGGCGGATGTCGAACCAGTGGTACTTGTCCACCGAGGCCAAATACGCCTTGTCGATTTTGGTGCCCTTGGCAATGCGGTTGGGGCCACCGTTGGCCGCCTTGCCATTGAGCAGCTTCTCGATGCGGTCGAACGCGTCGGCTTCAACGATGCGCAACTGATCGTTCAAGTCCAGGCGGTAGCGCTTCAGCTCGTCATCAATAATTTGCTGCGCACGCTTGTCACGCTGAATGCCCTCGCGGGTGAACACCTGCACGTCGATCACCGTGCCCTGCGAGCCTTGGTCTACGCGCAGCGAAGTGTCTTTCACGTCGGACGCCTTCTCGCCAAAGATGGCGCGCAGCAGTTTTTCCTCAGGCGTCAGCGTGGTTTCGCCTTTCGGCGTGACCTTGCCGACCAGCGTGTCGCCGGGCTGCACCTCGGCACCCACGTAGATGATGCCGGACTCGTCCAGCCGGTTGAGCTGCTGCTCAGACAGGTTGGGGATGTCGCGTGTAATCTCTTCAGCGCCCAGCTTGGTGTCGCGCGCCATCACCACCAGCTCTTCGATGTGGATGGAGGTATAGCGGTCATCAGCCACCACGCGTTCGCTGATCAGGATCGAATCCTCGAAGTTGTAGCCGTTCCAGGGCATGAAGGCGATCAACATGTTCTGGCCAATCGCAATCTCGCCCAAATCAGTCGAAGCACCGTCGGCAATCACATCGCCCTTGGTCAGCTTGTCACCGCGCTGGACGATGGGCCGCTGATGAATGTTGGTGTTCTGGTTGGAACGCTGGTATTTGATGAGGTTGTAGATGTCCACGCCCACTTCACCGGCCACGGCTTCAGCATCGTTGACGCGAATCACGATGCGGCTGGCATCCACGTAATCCACCACACCGCCGCGGCGCGCCGTCACCACGGTGCCGGAATCGACTGCGGCCACGCGCTCGATACCGGTACCAACCAGCGGCTTTTCTGGACGAAGCACGGGCACGGCCTGGCGCGACATGTTGGCACCCATCAAGGCGCGGTTGGCGTCATCGTGCTCAAGAAACGGCACCAGTGACGCGGCCACCGACACGATCTGCGCGGGCGACACGTCCATGTACTGAATACGGTCTGCACTGACCAGCACCGATTCACCCTGCTCACGCGCCGAAACCAAATCGCCGGTCAGGCGCCCTTCTTGATCCAGCACCGCGTTGGCCTGTGCGATCACGTACTTGCCTTCTTCAATGGCCGACAGGTAATCCATTTCGTTGGTCACCTTGCCATCGATCACACGGCGGTACGGCGTTTCGATAAAGCCGTATTCGTTCAGACGCGCATACAGCGCCAGCGAGTTGATCAGGCCAATGTTGGGGCCTTCAGGCGTTTCAATCGGGCACACGCGGCCATAGTGCGTGACGTGCACGTCACGCACTTCAAAGCCCGCGCGCTCACGCGTCAAGCCACCGGGGCCGAGGGCCGACACACGGCGCTTGTGCGTGATCTCGGCCAATGGGTTGGTCTGATCCATGAACTGGCTCAGCTGCGACGCACCGAAGAACTCTTTCAACGCCGCAGAAATTGGCTTGGAGTTGATCAGGTCATGCGGCATCAGCGGGTCTTGCTCGGCCTGGCCCAGGCGCTCTTTCACGGCTTTTTCAATGCGCGCAAGGCCCGTGCGGTACTGGTTTTCGGCCAACTCACCCACGCAGCGCACGCGGCGGTTGCCCAGGTGATCGATATCGTCCACTTCGCCACGGCCGTTGCGCAGCTCGACCAGAATCTTGACGACCGCCAGGATGTCTTCGTTCGACAACACCATGGGGCCAGTGGATTCCTCGCGGCCCACCTTGGCATTGAACTTCATGCGGCCCACGCGCGACAGGTCGTACGTGTCCGGGTTGTAGAACAAGCGCTGAAACAGCGCCTGCACCGCATCTTCGGTCGGCGGCTCGCCAGGGCGCATCATGCGGTAGATGGCCACGCGCGCAGCCAGTTCATCGGCAGTTTCGTCCGCGCGCAGGGTTTGTGAGATATACGCGCCCTGATCCAGCTCGTTGGTGAAGATGCATGGCACGTCCTGCACGCCGCTTTCGCGCAGCTTTTCGAGCAGCGCCTCAGTCAGCTCGTCGTTCACCTTGACCAGCACTTCGCCTGTGTCGGGATCCACAATGTCTTTGGCCACCACACGGCCCAGCAGGAAGTCTTCAGGCACGCTGATGTGCGTGGTGCCCGATTGCTCCAGCTCGCGGGTATGGCGCGCGGTAATCCGTTTGTCTTTGGCAACGATGACCTTGCCGGACTTGTCAGTAATGTCAAAGCGCGCCACCTCACCTTTCAGACGGTCGGGCACCAGCTCCATTTGCGCACCACTGTCCATCAAGCGGAAGTTGTCGTTGACGAAGAAGTTCGCCAGGATTTGCTCAGCATTCAGGCCAATGGCCTTCAGCAAAATCGTGACCGGCATCTTGCGGCGACGGTCAACACGGAAAAACAGAATGTCTTTCGGGTCAAACTCAAAATCCAGCCACGAGCCACGGTAGGGAATGATGCGGGCCGAGAACAGCAGCTTGCCTGAGCTGTGTGTTTTGCCCTTGTCGTGCTCGAAGAACACGCCGGGCGAGCGGTGCAACTGCGACACGATCACCCGCTCGGTGCCATTGACGATGAACGAGCCTTTGTCCGTCATGAGCGGTACCTCGCCCATGTAGACCTCTTGCTCTTTCACCTCTTTGACCACCTTGGCCTGCGACGTGGACGATTCGCGGTCATAAATGATGAGTTGCACGCGCGCGCGCACGGCCGACGAATAGGTCAGCCCGCGGGTCTGGCATTCGCGCACGTCAAACGCAGGCTTGGCCAGCGTGTATTCGATGAATTTCATCTCCACATAACCGTTGTGGGAGACGATCGGGAACGCCGACTCAAAGGCGGCTTGCAAGCCTTCGTGCTGACGTTTTTTGGGTGCAGTGTCAGCTTGCAAAAAGGCGGTGTAAGCATCCTTTTGCATTTGCAGCAGGTACGGAATTTCAAGCACGCTTTCGCGGGTGCCGAAGCTCTTGCGGATGCGCTTGCGTTCGGTAAAGGTATAGGCCATGTGATCTCCGGGCAATGACTTGGGGGTCCTGGACATATGGCGACTTTGGCATCAGGCCCAGGGCCTGAAAAAGCTTGGCGGCTGGCCACTACCAGCCCATGGCGGACGACCATGCGTTGCACATGGCCCGAACCAAGTGGTTTTCTGCAGTCGGAATCAGAAAACACTTGAAAGCATCGCTGCACTTAGGTAGCGACTCTTTCAGGTGCGCTCTGAAAGCGCAAAAGGCTGGTCGCTTGCACCAGCCTGTAAATCGGGGGGTTGACGTTTGAGCGCAGCCCCCGCGTTCGATTTACTTGAGTTCGGCCTTGGCGCCAGCTTCCACCAACTTCTTGACAGCCGCTTCGGCGTCAGCCTTGGCCACGCCTTCCTTGATGCTCTTGGGCGCGCCGTCCACCATGTCTTTGGCTTCTTTCAAGCCCAAGCCGGTGATCTCGCGCACAGCCTTGATGACCGCCACTTTGTTGCTGCCCGCTTCGGCCAGCACCACATCGAACTCGGTTTTTTCTTCAGCCGCTGCACCACCACCGCCGCCGCCACCGGCAGCAGGCGCGGCCATGGCCGCTGCGCTCACGCCAAACTTCTCTTCGATGGCCTTCACCAGGTCGTTGAGTTCCATGACCGTCATGCCATCCAGCGCGGTCAAAAATGCGTCTTTATCAAATGCCATTTGAATTACCTAAACAGTTAATGCTTTTCAAAACACCACGCGCACTCAAGCGGCGGCACCTTCGCCTTTTTTTGCCGCCAGCGCGCCCAGCACCACCGCGGTGCGGGACATGGGCGACATGAGCAAGCCACACAACTGGGCCAACAGCACTTCCTTGGTAGGAATGCTGGCCAATTGCTTGACGCCGTTGGCATCCAGGGTTTTGCCGCCGTAAACACCGCCGCGAATCACCAGCTTGTCGTTGGTTTTCGCAAAATCGGCCACCACTCTCGCGGCGGCCACGGCGTCTTCGGAGAACCCATAGATCAGCGGGCCAGTCATCTGCTCGGCGGCGACTTCAAAACCGCTACCAGCCACAGCACGGCGCGCCAAGGTGTTTTTCAACACACTCAGCGCCACGCCGTTGCTGCGCGCTTCGGTGCGCAGTTTGGTCATGTCAGCCACCGTGATGCCACGGTATTCCGCCATCACGAGCGTTTGAGCTTTTGCGGCGAGGTCGGTCACTTCTTGAATGACCGCTGCTTTCTCACTGCGATTGAGACTCAAGGTCTACTCCTTCAAAATGCGCCGTCCGGGATTCGACCCCATTCGACGCGCCTTCTTGCAGCGACCTGCTGTTCAGGATTTTCAAACCATCTTCAGCGGGTTCGCCATCTGCGCTGGCCCCCAAAAACAACTTGGGTCATTAAGCAAAGCCGACGCCTTGCACCAGCGGTCTTGGATGGCCTGGCATCGCCTTAACGACACGCCAGCCCACCACACCGAGCGGACGCCTTCTCAGACGCACACCCGAATTTCGTTCACGTCAAGCAGCGATGCTTTGCGTGTCGACGCGAACGCCCACACCCATCGTGCTGGACACCGCCACCTTGCGCAGGTAAACACCTTTGCTGGTGGCCGGTTTGGCCTTGTTCAACGCCTCGATCAGCGCCGCCAGGTTGCCTTGCAGCTTGTCGGCCTCGAACGAGCGACGGCCAATCGTGCCGTGCACGATGCCCGCCTTGTCAACCCGAAACTGCACCTGACCAGCCTTGGCATTCTTCACCGCCGTGGCCACATCGGGGGTCACCGTGCCGACCTTGGGGTTCGGCATCAATCCGCGCGGGCCCAAAATCTGGCCCAGCGTCCCCACCACGCGCATAGCGTCTGGGGCGGCAATCACCACATCAAACGGCATATCGCCCGCTTTGACCTGGGCAGCCAGATCGTCCATGCCCACCACGTCGGCACCGGCCGCCTTGGCCTCTTCAGCTTTAGCGCCTTGCGCAAACACGGCCACGCGGCTGGTTTTGCCCGTGCCGTTAGGCAGCACAACCGCGCCGCGCACCACCTGATCCGATTTCTTGGCATCAATGCCCAGTTGCACAGCCACGTCGATGGATTCATCGAATTTGGCCGTCGCAAATTCCTTGACCAGTGCCAGCGCCTCACCCAAAGGATACAGCTTGGTCGTATCGACCTTGCCCTGCTGGGCTTTGGCTTTTTTCATCAACTTGGCCATTTACACGCCCTCCACAGTCACGCCCATCGAGCGCGCAGAACCCGCAATGGTGCGCACGGCAGCATCCAGGTCGGCAGCCGTCATGTCTTTCATCTTGGTTTTGGCAATTTCTTCCAACTGAGCGCGGGTAATCTTGCCCACCTTGTCGGTATGCGGCTTGGGCGAGCCTTTATCCAGCTTGATGGCCTTTTTGATCAACGTGGTCGCCGGCGGCGTCTTGATGATGAAGGTAAAGCTTTTGTCCGCAAAGGCAGTAATCACCACCGGCAACGGCAGGCCAGGCTCAACGCCCTGGGTCTGGGCGTTGAACGCCTTGCAGAACTCCATGATGTTCAAGCCGCGCTGACCCAGTGCAGGGCCAATGGGCGGGGATGGATTGGCTTTACCAGCTGGCACTTGCAGCTTGATGAAGCCGACGATTTTCTTCGCCATGCTTTTCTCCTTGCGGGTACGTGCGCCTGAAGTTCAGCGAACCCAGACTCCCCGGGGCAATACGACTCTATAAAGACCAACCGTTGACGCGGAGCCGGAAAGCGTCAACGGCCACAAAATCAATAGCTCAAGCCTTTTCGACCTGAGCGAACTCCAACTCTACCGGTGTAGCACGCCCAAAAATAGTGACCGACACGCGCAGCTTGCTTTTCTCGTAGTTGACCTCTTCAACCGTGCCGTTGAAATCGGTAAACGGACCGTCCTTGACGCGAACGTACTCGCCCACTTCAAACTCAACCTTGTGGCGCGGCTTGTCTGTGCCCTCCTGCATCTGGTTGACGATTTTCATGACATCGTCTTCCGAGATCGGTGCCGGGCGGTTCTTCGCCCCCCCCACAAAGCCAGTCACCTTGTTGGTTTGCTTGACCAGGTGCCAGGTGTCATCGTCCATCACCATTTCGACCAGCACATAGCCCGGGAAGAACTTGCGCTCGGTGGTACGTTTGACGCCATTTTTAAGCTCAACGACCTCTTCCGTCGGAACCATGATGCGGCCAAACTTCGACTGCATGCCTGCGCGATTGATGCGCTCTTGAATATTACGCTCGACCGCCTTTTCCATGCCCGAATAGGCATGCACCACATACCACTTCAAATCAGGATTGGTAGAAGCAGCCATTTCTGGCGAATTCACAGCATCGGTCATCAGCGCCTCCAACCCAAAACCAGGTCATACAACACCCACTCCAAGGTCTTGTCAGTACCCCACAGAAACAGCGCCATCACCACAGCAAACGCAAACACAAAGGCCGTGGTTTGCATGGTTTCCTTGCGCGTAGGCCACACGACCTTGGCCATCTCGCGCCAGGCGTCACGACCAAAACCCACCAGCCGCTTACCAGCCTCGGAGGCAAAGAACACCACCACCGCCAGCACCAGGCCCGCAGCCAAACCACCCCATTGCGCCACCGCACCCTGCGGAGCCAGCAGGTAATACGCCGTCACGGCACCAGCCACCAACAGCACGACGGCAGCCAGCTTTGCCTTATCGGCACCGGAACTTACAGTCTCAACTTGAGTGCTAGCCATGTTGGGCAAATTTCAAATTCAATGGCCTCCAGCGCAAGCGCTGAAACACCAAACCTTTAGAACACACAAGCCCGCCAAGTCCTTGGCGGACCTACTTCAGAATTGACACCACCCTTTCGGGTGGCAGGGGCAGAGGGAATCGAACCCCCAACCTTCGGTTTTGGAGACCGACGCTCTGCCAGTTGAGCTATACCCCTAAAGCCAATTCCAAGCGAATCAAGATCACTCGATGATCTTGGCCACCACACCCGCACCCACGGTGCGACCGCCTTCGCGGATGGCAAAGCGCAAGCCTTCTTCCATGGCGATCGGAGCAATCAGCTTCACAGTGATGCTCACGTTGTCGCCAGGCATGACCATCTCTTTGTCCTTGGGCAGCTCAATGC
>NZ_JBKEEE010000059.1:0-82648 GCF_047975795.1 Ottowia sp.
GGATGGGCTGCAAGGCGCAAACCGCAGCGATACCTGGCGGTATCGCGAGGATTTGCAACGCAGCAGACCGCCCGAGGCCGCGCCCACACACCCGCGCAGAGACTTTGAACACGCTCTAACATCTCCTCGATCATGCAAGAAGCCCTGCTCGCCTTTGTCCACTTCAGTGCCGTGCTTGGCTGGGTGGTGTTTGCCTCAGCCCAGGCCGCACTGTGCCGCGCCGAATGGGTCAACGCCGCCGTGGTGCGGCGGCTGGTACGGCTGGACGTTATTTTGTGGGTGGCCACCGCCGCCGTGCTGCTCACTGGTCTGGCGCGCACCCAATGGGGGGCCAAGGGTGCGGCCTGGTATTGGGGCAATGGCTTGTTGCACCTGAAGCTGGCGCTGTTTACCGCCGCCGTAGTCTTGATGTGGGGCACCACGCGCCGTCTGCGTGGCTGGCTTCGGCAACTCGATCAAGACAGTCGCACCTTGCCCACCGCAGGTAATCTGCGCGCTACACGCCACCGCATCATGTGGGCCACCCACTTGATTGCTCTGGTGCCGCTGGCGGCGGTGTTTTTGGCGCGTGGTTTTGGTGTTTAGGGTACGCGAGCATTGGGATGGCTGAGGTGCGACTCAGCGACAAAAAAACACCCGAAGATGGCTTGTTGGTACCGTTGGGAAGGCGCACGGGTTTATCCGTGCGTGCGGTCAGCTCCCCGTTTGATCGTCCACCGAAGCGTCCGGCGCATTGTTCACGCACGATTGAATGCCTGCGTCGCGCGCTGATTCGCTGGAATACATCTGACTTTGACCAATGACTTGGCCATTGCTGGCCTTCAGCGTGAAATAGGGCGAGCCATCCTTGCTGGTGAGCTTGTCGTAACGGCTGGTGTCGCCACCGTTTTTCTTGACGGAATCAATGCCATTGACCGCGCTGGCCTTGGCTTCGTACATCTCGCTGCTCAGGATGGCCTGGCCGTTGCTGGCCAGCAAAGAAAAATAAAACTTGTCGTTCTTCGATTTTTTGAGTTGAAACTTGCCTGTCATGAAACCTCCTTGGGATGGTTGCAGCCCACACTGGGCCGAGTCGCATTGTGATCTGCTCTGCCATCTGCATCAATCATTGGTTTCAGAGTGTCTGAAAATTTAACTCCTGTTTTCATAGCTTATTGCGCTTTCTGGATAAGCTGAAAAAACCATTTTCATCTGTAAAATCATGGCTTTTTCTGTCGCCACTTGAACGATTGTCTCGTTCTAAAATTCCCCATGCAATCCGTCAAAACCGAGCTGCTGGCTGCTTTGGCCGCAGCGCTGGAACAACTGTCGCCCGGTGCGGGCGCACGCGCTGCGTTTGAGTCGCCCAAACAAGCTGCACACGGCGATCTGGCTTGTACCGCAGCCATGCAACTGGCCAAACCACTCAAGGCCAACCCGCGCGCGCTGGCCGAGCAACTTAAAACCACGTTACAAGCCACGCCCGCCTTTGAACAATGGGTGGGTGCCATTGAAATCGCAGGCCCGGGCTTTCTCAACATTTGCCTCAAGCCCGCCGCCAAGCAACAAGTCGTGCGCGAAGTACTGGGCGCAGGCGCCGGCTATGGCAGCCAACCCGTGCGGGGCGAAAAGATGATGGTCGAGTTCGTCAGCGCCAACCCCACTGGCCCGCTGCACGTGGGCCACGGCCGTCAGGCCGCGCTGGGTGACGCCATTTGCAATCTGTTTGCCAGCCAAGGCTGGCAGGTGCACCGGGAGTTTTATTACAACGATGCAGGTGTGCAAATCGAGACGCTGACCACTTCGGTGCAACTGCGCGCCCAGGGCTTGAGACCCGGTGATGCAAACTGGCCCGAGGCGGCCTACAACGGCGACTACATCCAGGACATTGCAGACGATTTTCTGGCTAAAAAAACGGTGCAGGCTGGCGACCGCAGCTTCACGGCCAGCGGCAATGTGCAGGACCTGGATGGCATCCGCCAGTTCGCCGTCGCCTACCTGCGGCACGAGCAAGACAAGGACTTACTGGCCTTCCGCCTGAAGTTCGACGAATATTTTCTGGAGTCCAGTCTGTACAGCTCGGGCCGTGTCGAGGCCACGGTGCAGCGCTTGATTGACGCGGGCAAAACCTATCGCCAAGACGGCGCGCTGTGGCTGCGCAGCACCGATTACGGCGACGACAAAGACCGTGTGATGCGCAAGTCGGAAGGCGGCTACACCTACTTCGTGCCCGACGTGGCCTACCACATCACCAAGTGGGAGCGCGGCTACGCCAAGGCCATCAACATCCAGGGCACTGACCACCACGGCACCATCGCTCGCGTGCGCGCTGGCTTGCAAGCGGCGGGCGTGGGCATTCCCGCAGGCTATCCGGACTACGTGCTGCACACCATGGTGCGCGTGATGCGGGGCGGGCAAGAGGTCAAGATCAGCAAGCGTGCGGGCAGCTACGTGACGCTGCGCGATCTGATTGACTGGACCAGCGCTGATGCGGTGCGTTTTTTCCTGCTCAGCCGCAAGCCCGACACTGAATACACCTTCGACGTCGATCTTGCCGTGCAAAAGAACAACGACAACCCGGTGTATTACGTGCAATACGCCCACGCGCGCATTTGCTCAGTGCTGGCCGGTTGGGGCGGTGACGCGGCTACGCTGGCAGGCGTCGATCTGGCTGCGCTGGACACGCCCGCCGCCCAGGCGCTGATGCTGCAACTGGCCAAATACCCCGACATGCTGACGATGGCCGCGCAAGACTTTGCACCGCACGACGTGACGTTCTACCTGCGTGAGCTGGCCGCCAGCTACCACAGCTACTACGACGCTGAGCGCATTCTGGTCGACGACGACGCTGTCAAGCGCGCCCGCCTGGCCCTGGTCGCCGCCACGGCGCAGGTGTTGCACAATGGGCTGGCGGTGCTGGGTGTGTCAGCGCCCGCCAAGATGTAAGCCAATATCCTGTAAGCGATACCCGCACAGCAGCATGATGAAACTGAAACAACGCGGAGGCACTTTTCTGGGCCTCATCATCGGAGCCACCATCGGCCTGGCCGTGGCGCTGGCCGTGGCCATTTATGTGGCCGAGGTGCCCGTGCCCTTTGTCAACAAAAACGCTACCCGAACCGATGGGCAAGATGCAGCCGAGGCCGAGCGCAACCGCAACTGGGATCCCAACGCGGCTTTGGGGGGCCGCAATGGCGCGCGCCCATCCAGCGGTGCCACGACTGGCGGCACGGTCGCGCCAACACCGCCGCCCGCACCGATTCCCGGCCCAGCAGAAACCGATCCAGGCGCATCGACCACGGCCACTCGCTCCACCCCGGTGCCACCGCCGACGGAAGTGGGATCCAATGTGCCGCGCCCGACCGAACGCACTGCTGAGCGCCCCGACGAATCTACCCCAGTTGTCACACGGCCTGCGTCCACCACGCGCCCACCTTCCAGCGACCCGCTGGGCGACTTTGCCGCCGCGCGTGCCGGCATGTCCAAACCACCCGCACCGACTGCCGCCAGTGCTGACGTATTCACCTACTTCGTGCAGGCCGGGGCCTTTCGCGCCGCCAACGACGCTGAGGCCCAGCGCGCCCGCTTGTCGCTGCTGGGCGTAGAAGCGCGCGTGACCGAGCGCGAGCAGGCGGGTCGCACGGTGTTCCGCGTGCGCGTGGGGCCGTTTCAGAACCGGGATGCCGCTGCGCGCGTGAAAGAGCGCCTGGACGGCAACGGTCTGGACTCGGCCCTGGTGCGCGTGGCGCGTTAAATCTGCACGCTTGAGCTGCGTCCAAATCGAATTCTGACATCGCACAGGGGAACTTCAAACCGCTGTCCAGCGTCCCAAAACACACTTGTATTTTTTGAAAGAAAACCGCCTTATGAAACGTCGTCAATTCGCACTCGGGGCCGCCGCCGTCATGCTGCCCTGGCTTTCCCTGCCTGCGCAGGCCCAGTCGGGCAAAGGCTATGTTGCTCTGAAAACCCCCGCGCCTGTGGAAGCACCGGCAGGCAAAATTGAAGTCATCGAATTTTTCTCCTACGGCTGCTCGCACTGCAAAAACTTTGAACCCTTGTTTGAAACCTGGGTCAAGAACGCGCCCAAGGACGTGGCGGTGCGCCTGGTGCACGTGGGCTTTCAAAGCAGCTTTGAGCCTTTGCAGCGCATCTACTACGCGCTGGAATCCATCGGCAAGGTCGAGCAAGTGCAGGCCAAGGTGTTCACCGCGCTGCAAACCGAGCGCAAACGTCTGGACAAACCCGAAGTGCTGTTCCCCTGGATGGCCGAGCAGGGCATTGACCGTGCACAGTTTGAAAAAGCCTACAAATCGTTCGGTGTGGCCACCAATGTGCGCAAGGCCGTGCAAATGCAAGAAGCGTACCGCGTTGAAGGCACGCCTGCGCTGGGCATTGCCGGTAAGTACTACACCGACGGCAGCATGGCGGGCGGACTGGATCGCATGCTCCAGATTGCCAACACCTTGATTGCGCAGGAGCGCAAAGGCGCATAAAAGGCATTCGGTAGAGCGGGCGCCCTGAGGCGTATCGCTGCCCCTCGCAAAGGCCCGCTTCGGCGGGCCTTTGTGCATCTGTCTCAACGCCTGTGACGATCCGTCAAAGCGTACAATTGAAACGAAATACAAGCAAAAAACGTGCCTTTATGAAGCCTGCCGCTTTCTGGCCTTTGCGCCAACCGATTCGCCAGTTGATGATGTTCACAGCGCTCACGGGTTGCATCGCGTTACCCACATGGGCCGAGCGCACCGACCGCGACCAGCCCATGCACATTGAATCCGACGCGCTGCGCTACGAAGACCAAAAGCAGTTGTCCACTTTCACGGGCCGTGTGGTGGTGACCAAGGGCACGATTGTGCTGCGCGGCGCACGCCTTGAGGTGCGCCAAGACCCCGACGGCTTTCAGTACGGCACCATGTATGCCGAGGCCGGGCAGCGCGCGCTGTTTCGCCAAAAACGCGATGGCGTGAACGAATTCATCGAGGGCGAGGCCGAAACCATCGACTACAACGGCAAGACCGACACCATGCGCCTGACGCGCCGCGCCGAGATGCGCAGGTTGGCGGGCGCGACGAAGATGGACGAAGTGATGGGCGCGGTCATCACCTACAACAACACGACCGAGGTGTACACGGTTGATGGTCAGCAACGGGCCGCAGGCACGCCCTCAGCCGCCCCCAGCGGGCGCGTGCGCGCTGTGCTGGCACCGCGCAACAGCGGCTCGGCACCTCAACCAGCGGCGTCGGCACCTGCGGCCACGCTGCGCCCCAGCAGCGCGATCAAGTCGGGGCCAAGCCAGTGAGCGAGTCTTCGCCTGCCACCGCCGCCCCTGCGGCGGCAGATTCGACCCCGATGGCATCGATCACGCCGACCAGCGCCTCCCCGCACAGTCGGCTGGAAGTGCGCGGTCTGCGCAAAAACTACGGTGCGCGGCGTGTGGTGCACGACGTGTCGCTGGACGTCGACAGCGGTGAAGTGGTTGGCCTGCTTGGCCCCAACGGGGCAGGCAAAACCACGTCGTTCTACATGATCGTGGGCCTGGTGCGGGCCGATGCGGGTCAGATCCGCATCGACGGCCAGTCGGTCGAGCACATGCCCATTCATCGCCGCTCACGCCTGGGGTTGTCTTATTTGCCGCAAGAAGCGTCGATCTTCCGCAAACTGACGGTGGCCGAGAACGTGCGTGCCGTGCTGGAGCTGCAACGCGACTCGTCCGGCAAGCCTTTGACCTACAGCGAAATCGAACGCCGCCTGACCGAGCTGCTGGAGCAGTTACACGTCCAAGAGCTGCGCGATGCGCCCGCGCCGTCGCTGTCGGGCGGCGAGCGTCGCCGCGTTGAAATTGCCCGCGCCCTGGCCACACAACCGCGTTTCATTTTGCTGGACGAGCCGTTTGCGGGCATTGATCCGATTGCCGTGATCGAGATCCAGCGCATCATCGCCTTTCTCAAAGAGCGTGGCATTGGCGTGCTGATCACCGACCACAACGTGCGCGAAACCCTGGGCATTTGCGACCACGCTGTCATCATCAATGAAGGCCGCGTGTTGGCCGCAGGCACACCGGCACACATTGTCGACAACCCCGACGTGCGCCGGGTCTATCTTGGGGAGCATTTCCGGCTTTGATGAAACCCGGCCTGTCGCTGCGCGTCTCGCAGCACCTTGCTCTCACGCCCCAGTTGCAGCAGTCCATCCGTCTGCTGCAACTGTCCACGCTGGAGCTGGCCAGCGAGGTCGAGCAGATGCTGGACGACAACCCGTTTTTAGAACGCGACGACGACAGCGCGCCGCGCGAAGAATTTGGCCTGGCCCGTGCCGATACGCGTGTCAGTGAAGGCGACAGAAGTACTGAAAATGCTGCTGATTCAATAGCTGGCGATGCTGGCACATCAAGCGCTGAAGCCGATTTTGATGCACAAGAATCTGGCCCCAGCGACTGGGAAGGTGATGGCAGCATCGACGTGTCTGCCGATGACGGTGAATGGGGCGGTGAGGCGCCAGCCCGCCAATCCAACATAGGCAGCGACGATGAGCTGGACGCTGCCGAACGCACCAGCGAACACGAATCGCTGCCCGAACACTTGCATCGTCAGGCGCTGGCGCTGCGCCTGTCGCCCGAGGACATGGCGGCGCTGTGCTTTTTGATCGAATCGCTCAACGACGACGGCTATCTGGAAGACTCGTTGGCGCAACTGGCCGCCACGCTGACCGACGAAGACGACGACCTGGAGCGGTTGCAAGAGCTGGTGCACAGCTTTACCGTCGCCCTGAAGCTGCTGCAAACGCTGGAGCCAGTGGGCGTGGGCGCGCGCAATCTGGCCGAATGTTTGAGCTTGCAAATCAAAGCCCGGCAAGCCGAACGCCATATATCCGAAGACGAACAAATCGGCCTGGATATTGCCCTGCGCATCTGCGCGCAGCACGGTGCCATTGACCTGCTGGCCAAGCGCGACGCCCGCAAGCTGGCCCAGCTCACCGGCGACAGCGAAGACGACGTGCGCGCGGCCATACAGGTGATTGCGCGGCTCGACCCCAAGCCCGGCCGACCCTTTGCCGACGTGGAGCGCAACGTGGTGGTGCCGGACGTCATCGTCAGCACCAGCGGCAGCGGCAGCGGCGCGGCGGTGCGCTTTCGGGTGCAGCTCAACCCCGACGTGATGCCCAAGTTGCGCGTGCACGACATCTATGCCAACGCCTTGCGTGGCGGCAAGGGCGGCGAAAACCACCAGGCGTTGACCCAGCGGCTGCAAGAAGCGCGCTGGTTCATCAAAAACATTCAGCAGCGCTTTGACACCATCTTGCGCGTCAGCACCGCCATCGTCGAGCGCCAGCGCAACTTTTTCATCCATGGCGATCTGGCCATGCGCCCGATGGTGCAGCGCGAGCTGGCCGACGAGCTGGGTGTGCACGAATCCACTATTTCGCGCGTGACCACGGCCAAATACATGGCCACGCCACGCGGCACGTTCGAGCTGAAGTATTTTTTTGGCTCTGCGCTTGGCACTGAAGCCGGTGGCAATGCGTCCAGCACGGCGGTGCGCGCGCTCATCAAACAATTTGTGGCCGCCGAAGACAGCGCCAAACCGCTGTCTGACAGCCAGATCGCTGAAATGCTGAAAGAGCAGGGGATCGACTGCGCCCGCCGCACCGTGGCCAAATATCGCGAGGGTCTGCGCATCCCGGTGGCCACCTTGCGCCGTGCGGTGGCTTGATTTTTGCAATGCGCTTGACGCGCCCGGTGTGCGCGCATCACGTCATTGGTCAAGTTATTGATCGTTTGTCGTTTACGCCCTTGGTATGGCGTATACACGCGGATCGTGCAACGCCAAAACACGGGTGATGAATGCGCGCCCTACGGGTGGCAGGGTGCGCCCAATTCGGGTGACGACCCCGATAGGGCGGCTTGCGTGGGGCCGCACCAGCGGCACCGCCACCAGGCGGTGCATGTTGACCAGATCCAGGGCCAGCTGAGGCAAAGCGGCCAGGCCCAGGCCAGCGCCAATCAGCCCGCCGCAGGCAGAGACGCTGGGAGACTCGAATGCAGGCCGTATCGATAAGCCTTTTTGCAAAAATACCGCATCGGTCAACGGGCGAATGCTGCTGTTCGGCTGGCTGGCAATGAAAGGGCGCTGGGCGAACACGCTCCACGGCACCGATGAACGCCCAGCCAGCGGATCATCTGCGCGGCACAGCAACACCATCGAATCATCCAGAAGATGTTGATATTGCAGGCGCAGATCAGGTGCCGGGCGCACGCTCAGCCCAAAGTCGGCGCGCCCATCTTCGACCGCCGCCAGCAACACCTCGGCAGGCGCTTCCATCAAGGTGAATTCAGCCTGCGGGCAGTGTTTTTTGAACGCGGCAATGGCGTTGGGCACCAGGGCAGAACCCAGCGAAGGCAGCGCAGCCACCGTCACGCGTCCACGGCTGCCTTGCATGAACTGGCCCAGTTCGCTGAATGCGCTGTCAAATTCGCGCAGGATGCGTTGGGCGATAGGCAGCAGCTCGCCGCCCACCGGGCTGATGGTGACGTGCCGGGTATCGCGATCAAACAGGCGTGCCCCCAAGGTTTGCTCGGCCTGACGAATGGTGCGGCTGAGTGCGGGCTGCGACACGCCGATCTGCGCCGCAGCGGCGCGAAAGCTGCCCAATGCGGCCACCTGGACAAACGCCTCCAATTGTTGCAATGAAAGCTGAATGCGCGATGAGTGCATGGGTTTTGAATGCATGAATTGATGCAGATAAGTTATCACACATATAAAAATGAATACCTTCTCAAATCAATCATCACTGCCTAGACTGCACCTTGTCAACGCATCAAAGGAGACAACACTGTGAGCCAACGCCCCGCTGGTGATTCCGCTGGTGTCCTGCAAGGCGTGCGCGTGCTGGAACTTGGCCAGGTGCTGGCAGGCCCGTTTGCCGGAGCCATCCTGGCCGACCTTGGCGCAGAAGTGATCAAGCTGGAGCGTGTGGATGGTGGCGATGACGCCCGCCACATGGGGCCAGCCTTTCGGCATGGTGATGCGCTGAACTTCCAGGTTTTCAACCGCGGCAAGCAATCGGTGGCCATCGATCTGAAAACCGAGGCAGGCCGCAGCGCCTTTGAAGCGCTGGCCGCTGATGCCGACATCTTCATCCACAACCTGCGTCCAGGTGTGCCCAAAGCCCTGGGCATTGACGGCCCGGCGCTGTGCGCCCGCCACCCCCGCCTGATTTATGGCGAGATATCGGCCTTCGGCCACCTGGGGCCAATGGCGTTGAGACCGGGTTATGAGCCTTTGATTCAGGCATTCAGTGGCTTGTCCAGCACCAATGGCGGCCCCGACGATCCCCCTTTGCGCTCTGGCGCTTCCGTGTGCGACCAGGGCACGGGCATGTGGGTGGTGATCGGTGCGCTGGCCATGCTACAGCAGCGCCACCGTACTGGGCGCGGCGGATTGCTTCAGGCCTCTTTGCTGGAGACGGCATTGGTCTGGAACGGCCAGAAATCCGATGCCTATGTCAATGAAGGCCAATTGCCTGCCCGGCACCGCTCAGGCCATCCCGGTTTTGTGCCTTATGAAGCTTTTGACACGGCCGATGCACCGCTGCTGATCTGCTGTGGCAATGACCGCTTGTTTGCCAAACTGGCGCTCGAGTTGGGCTGCCCAGGCTGGATTGAAGACCAACGATTTGCCAGCAACCGTGCGCGCCTGACACATAAAGACGCATTGCTGGGCGAGCTTGCTCCGCTGCTGCGGGCGCGGCCACGGGCCGAATGGATCACCCGCTTTGAGCAAGCGGGCGTGCCTTGCGCGCCGATTCACAGCGTGCCCGAAGCTTTGGCGCACCCGCAGGTGCAGGCGCTGGGCATGCTGCCGGTCATTCCTGGCGAAGACTTTCGCCTGACCGCACTGCCGTTTTCTATCGACGGTGAACGCCCTGCCATGCATGCCTGCGCACCGCGCTTGGGCGAGCACAACGCCCGTTACGGCATCACCCCCCATTTCACCAACGACAACCACTCCAAGGAGACATGATGAAACGACGACACCTGAATACGCTGCTGGCCGCACTGGTGACAGCCACTACCGCCCTGTGGGCATCCGCCGCGCACGCGACCGATGGCTATCCCAGCAAGCCCATTACCCTGGTCGTGCCTTTTGGGCCAGGCAGTGGTACCGATCAACTGACGCGTTTGCTGGGACAAGGCTTGAGTGACGAGCTGAAAGTGCCCGTGGTGGTTGACAACAAAGGCGGTGCCAGTGGTTTCATTGCGGCGCAATATGTGGCCAAGGCCGCGCCCGACGGCTACACGCTGATGACCACCACCAACACCACCCAGTCGGCCAACGAACACCTGTTCAAAAAGCTGCCCTACGACCCGGTGAAGGACTACGCGCCCGTGATCTTGCTGTCCAAGGGGCAGATGCTGTTGTTGGTGCGCCTCGATTCGCCCTACAAGTCGGTGGGCGATTTGCTGGCGGCGGCCCAAAAGGCACCGGGCAAGCTGAATTTCGCCAGCGGATCATCGTCCAGCCGCGTCGCCAGCGAGCTGCTCAAGCAATTGGCCAACGTCGACATGGTCAACGTGCCCTATAAAAGCAATCCCATGGGCATTACCGACCTGATCGGTGGGCAGGTGGACTTCATGTTTGCCGATGCTCCCACGGCACTGCCGCAGGTCAAAGGCGGCAAACTGCGCGCGTTGGCCACCAGTGGAGCACAGCGGTTGGGCGCGGCCCCGGATGTGCCGACTGTGGCTGAGGCCGGTATCAAGGGCTACGACATGACTTACTGGTTCGCCGTCTACGCGCCTGCAGGCACCCCAGCGCCGATCATCGACAGGCTGAACAAGGCATTGGTCAAAACCATGGCATCCGGGGCGTTGAAGGATTTCTTGGCCAAGACCAGCGGTGAGGCGGTTTCAAACACCACGCCGAGCGACCTGGCCCAGTTTCAGGCGGCCGAATCCAAAAAGTGGGGGCAGGTCATCCGCGCCGCAGGCATTCAGCCTGAGTGAACATAAGCGGTCAGCGTTTTTTCTTCTGGCACGCGGGACACAGTCCGTACAGCGACATGGCGTGATCGTGCAATGTCCAACCACGGTCAGATGCGATGTTGTGCTGGCGGCGCTCGATCTCGGTGTCTAAAAACTCTTCCACCGCACCGCATGACATGCACACCAGATGGTCATGGTGGTCGTCATTGCGCAGCTCGTAAACTGCTTTGCCGGTTTCAAAATGGTTGCGGCTCAAAATGCCTGCCTGCTCAAACTGCGTCAGCACGCGGTACACCGTGGCCAGGCCAATGTCTGAGCGATCGGCCAGCAACTGGCGGTAAACGTCGTCCGCCGTCATGTGCCGCTCGGTCGCTTTCTGGAACAGATCCAGAATCTTGAGCCGGGGTGCCGTGGCCTTCAGGCCCGTGCTTTTGAGTTCGTCGATGTTGTCCATTTGTCTGCCTCGCGCAATGCCGGAGCACCAAGCCCCGCCGCTACAATGTTCGGCTGTATTGTGCATGAACCGGAGTCCATGTCCGCTCTTTCCCGTCCCTATACCCGCGCATACCGCTGGGGCTTGGCCGCCGTGCTGGTCGTCGGTGCCGGTGCGTGCAGCAGCTTCGATCAGGCCACCAAGGGTGCAGCCGACTTCATCACGCTGTACCGCCCCGAGGTGGTGCAAGGCAACTTTGTCTCCAAGGAGCAGGTGGCTGTGCTGCAACCGGGCATGACCCGTTTGCAAGTGCGCGACATTCTGGGCACGCCGCTGCTCAGCAGCCTGTTCCACCATGACCGCTGGGACTACGTGTTCACCATGAAGCGCCAAGGCGTTGACTTTCAGCATTACCGCCTGACCGCCTACTTCAAGGATGACGTGCTGGAGCGCTTTGAAGGCGATGAAATGCCCAGCGAAACCGAATTCGTGCAGCGCATCGGCGGCGACCGCACCTACAAAGTGCCGAATCTGGAAGCCACCGAGGAGCAGTTGGCCAAATTCCCACCAGCTGCGGCCTCCGCGCCGCTGGCTGCCGCCAGTGCGGCAATGGCACCATCGCGTGCGGCGGGCAGCTACCCTCCGCTGGAGCCTGCGCGTTAATGTATCCATGGCGCAGGCAGCGCATGATTTGAGTTTGTCATGACTTCTTCTCCTTCTTTGCACCGCGTGGCCGTGGCCGGCGCATCGGGCCGTATGGGCCAGATCCTGATCAATGCGGTACGCACTTCAGACGATTGCCAACTGGCGGGCGCGCTGGACCGACCGGACAGCCCCGTCATCGGTCAGGACGCGGGTGCACTGAGCGGTCAGGCGCTGGGCGTCAACGTGATGGCCGAGCTTGACCAGGGGCTGCAAGCCGCGCAAGTGCTGATCGACTTCACCCGCCCTGAAGCCACCATGGCACATCTGGCTGCCTGCCGTCGCCTGGGTGTGGCACTGGTCATCGGCACTACCGGGTTTGCCGACGCGCAAAAGGCCGAGATACAGGCCGCTGCGCAAGACATCGCCATCGTCATGGCCCCCAATATGAGCGTGGGCGTCAACGTCACCTTCAAACTGCTGGAGATGGCGGCCAAGGCATTGGCCACCGGCTACGACATCGAAGTGATCGAAGCCCACCACCGTCACAAGGTTGATGCCCCCAGCGGCACCGCGTTGAAAATGGGCGAAGTCATGGCCGATGCGCTGGGGCGCAAATTGAAAGACTGCGCCGTGTACGAGCGTTATGGTCATACGGGCGAGCGCGATCCGTCCACCATCGGCTTTGCCACCATCCGCGGCGGTGACATCGTGGGCGACCACACGGTGCTGTTCGCTGGCACGGGCGAGCGCATCGAGATCAGCCACAAATCCAGCAGTCGCGCAGGCTACGCCCAGGGCAGCCTGCGTGCTGTGCGGTTTTTGGCGGGCCGCGCGCCGGGGCTGTACGACATGTTCGATGTATTGAACCTGCGCTGACTTCCGGCGCTCCACCCAGTTACTTATGAACCTGCAACAAGTTTTTTCGCAAAGCGATACAGTCGGCAAGGCCGTTGCCATTGTGCTGCTGCTCATGTCCATCGCCAGTTGGGTGGTGATTTTGTGGAAAGCCTGGATGCTGCGCCGCGCCGGGGGCGACGTGGCGCGCAGCACCGTCGCCTTCTGGCAAGCCCCGTCGATTGCCGACGGTGCCACGCGCGTGAGCGAGCTTGACCGCAGCCGCCTGGTCATGCCCCTGCTGCACGCCACGCAAGCGCCCGCCGATGGTACGCTGGCCGCCGCAGGCGATCGCGCCCAGCAGCTCACCCGCGTGCTGCGCGATGCCCTGCACGCCATCATGGGGCGGCTGTCTTTCGGTCAGGTGCTGCTGGCCACGGTTGGTTCTACCGCGCCGTTCGTGGGCTTGCTGGGCACGGTCTGGGGCATTTACCACGCGCTCACCGGTATCGCAGGCACCAACCAGATCAGCATCGACAAGGTGGCAGGCCCGGTGGGCGAGGCCTTGATCATGACCGCCGCCGGTCTGGCCGTCGCCATTCCCGCCGTGCTGGCCTACAACTGGTTTGGCCGCACTATCGGCGGTATCGAGGCCGAGCTGGAAGGCTTTGCGCGCGATGTGCGGGAACTGTTGAAATGATCCCCCTGAGTCGCTGCGCCCCTTTCCCCCTTTGCTGTGCAGGGGGGACAACGCCGATGGCCGGTACAAGCTTGGCCATGGCGTTTGCTGGCATGACTTGCTCCGCAACCACTTGGCGTGGGGGCAGATAACGTTATGGCATTCGGCAGACTGGAACGCACCAAGGGTTCAGAACCCATGAGCGACATCAACGTCACACCGCTGGTGGACGTGATGCTGGTGCTGGTGGTTATTTTCATCATCACCGCGCCGCTGCTGGCCAGCTCCATTCGGCTGGATTTGCCCAATACCGATGCGGCCAAACCGGGCGATCCGCCCAAGTTCGTCACTGTGGTGGTGGACAAAGAAGGCCGCACTTACTTCAATGACCGCCCGGTCAACCAGCCCGATCTGGCGCGCGCACTGCAAGACGCGGCCACCGCCAGCCCCGATACCGAGGTGCAGCTGCGTGCCGACCAGGGCGTGCCCTATGGCCGCGTGGTCGAGGTGATGGGCGAGGCGCAAAAAGCCGGGTTGAACCGCATTGGCTTTGTGGCCGATGCCGCGCAGCCCGCCGCAGCGGCAGCGCCTGAAGATGCTGCTTCGCGCTGATTTTCACAGGTTAAATTAACCTTTTGCTCAGGCGTATTAAGCACGAGAAGCTATTAAAAATATAGTTTCCGAGCGCTTGAACGCTGTCGCTAGCCCAGTGTGCTGGCCCCTACAATTTGCCCCATGCAAGACAAATACAACCACCTGGACGTTGAACAGGCCGCCCAGGCCCATTGGCAGACCACGGATGCCTACCGCGTGAGCGAGAACGCGCTGGGCGCACCAGGCCAGCCCAAGCCCAAGTACTACGCCTGCTCCATGCTGCCTTACCCCAGCGGCAAGCTGCACATGGGCCACGTGCGCAACTACACCATCAACGATATGCTGGCGCGCCAGTTGCGCATGAAGGGCTACAACGTGCTCATGCCCATGGGCTGGGACGCCTTTGGCCTGCCCGCTGAAAACGCGGCGCTGAAAAACGGCGTGCCGCCCGCGCAGTGGACTTACGACAACATTGCCCACATGAAAGGCCAGATGCAGGCCATGGGCCTGTCCATCGACTGGAGCCGCGAGATCGCTACCTGCGATGCCAGCTACTACAAGTGGAACCAGTGGCTATTTTTGAAAATGCTGGAAAAAGGCATTGCCTACCGCAAAACCCAGGTCGTCAACTGGGATCCTGTGGACATGACGGTGCTGGCCAACGAGCAGGTGATTGACGGCCGGGGCTGGCGCACCGGCGCGCTGGTCGAGAAAAAAGAAATTCCGGGCTACTACCTCAAGATCACCGATTACGCCGAGGAACTGCTGGAGCACGTGCAAGTCGGCAACCCCAAGGCCACGCTGGAGGGCTGGCCCGAGCGCGTGCGCCTGATGCAGGAAAACTGGATCGGCAAAAGCGAGGGCGTGCGCTTTGCCTTCACGCACGATATCCAGGGCGAAGACGGCACGCCGATCGACGGCGGCCGCATGTACGTCTTCACCACCCGCGCCGACACCATCATGGGCGTGACCTTCTGCGCCGTAGCTCCTGAGCACCCGCTGGCCGAGCACGCTGCACGTGGTAACGCCAAATTGGCTGCTTTTATCGACCAATGCAAACAAGGCGGCACCACCGAGGCCGAGCTGGCACTCAAAGACAAAGAGGGCATGTCCACTGGATTGACGGTGACGCACCCGCTGACCGGTGCCGAGGTGCCGCTGTGGGTGGGCAACTACGTGCTGATGAGCTACGGCGACGGCGCGGTCATGGGCGTGCCCGCGCACGACGAGCGCGACTTTGCCTTTGCGCTGAAGTACAGCTTGCCCATCAAACAAGTCATCCACGTCGCCAAGCACCACTACGACTACGAACAATGGCACGACTGGTACGCTGACAAGCAAAACGGCGTCACCATCAATTCCGACATCTTCAGCGGCATGGGCTTCAGTCAAGCTGTGGACGCGGTGGCGCACGCCTTGCAAACCAAGGGGCTGGGCGAGAAGAAAACCACCTGGCGGCTGCGCGATTGGGGCATCAGCCGCCAACGCTACTGGGGCACGCCGGTGCCCATGATCCATTGCGACGCCTGCGGCACCGTGCCCGTGCCTGAAGAAGATTTGCCCGTGGTGCTGCCGCAAGATCTGGTGCCCGATGGCAGCGGCAATCCGCTGAACAAATGCGAAGCGTTCTTGAAAGTCGATTGTCCCTGCTGCGGAAAACCCGCCCGGCGTGAAACCGACACCATGGACACCTTCATCGATTCGTCCTGGTACTTCATGCGCTATTGCGACCCGACCGATGCCGAACGCATGGTCGCCGGTGGAACGAAGTATTGGATGCCGATGGACCAGTACATCGGCGGCATCGAGCACGCCATCTTGCACCTGCTGTACGCGCGCTTTTGGACCAAAGTGATGCGTGATCTTGGGCTGGTCAACATCGACGAACCGTTTACACGCCTGCTCACTCAAGGCATGGTGCTCAACCACATCTATTCGCGCCGCAACGACAAGGGTGGTATCGAATACTTCTGGCCACACGATGTCGATCCAGTGATTGACGCTGACGGCAAGCAGGTCGGCGCCAAGTTGAACAAGACGGTGGGCACGTTGCCCGCAGGCACGCTGATCGACTACGATGGCGTGGGCACCATGTCCAAGTCCAAGAACAACGGGGTCGATCCGCAGGCGCTGATCGAAAAGTACGGTGCCGACACCGCGCGCCTGTACACCATGTTCACCGCCCCGCCCGAGGCCACGCTGGAATGGAACGACGCCGCCGTCGAGGGCAGCTACCGCTTCTTGCGCCGGGTATACAACTTTGCCTGCAAGCATGAAGCCGAGTTGCTGGCCGCCACGGGCGCTGACCTCAGCGCGCAAGCCATTCGCCCAGAGGCTGCGGCGTTGCGCCGAGAACTGCACCTCGTCCTTAAGCAAGTCAGCTACGACTACGAGCGCTTGCAGTACAACACCGTGGTGTCGGGCTGCATGAAGATGCTCAACGCACTGGAGGATTTCAAATGGACAGGCGATGCAGGCGACCAGGCCGTGCTGTGCGAAGGCGCATCGCTGCTGCTGCGCAGCCTTTACCCCGTCACGCCGCACATCACGCACGCGCTGTGGCAGGCGCTGGGCTTTGCTGCCGTGCAGGGCGATTTGCTGGATGCGCCCTGGCCCCAGGTCGATCCTGAGGCGCTCAAGCAAGACGAGATCGAGCTGATGCTGCAAATCAACGGCAAGCTGCGTGGCGCGCTGCGCGTGCCCGCCGATGCCAGCAAAGAAGCGATCGAGCAGACCGCGCTGGCCAGTGAAGCCCTGGCCAAACACGCCGAAGGCGCGGCCATCAAACGCGTGATCGTGGTGCCTGGTCGGCTGGTGAACGTGGTGGTAGGCTAAAAGCCATGCACGCCCACCTACATGCACAGCGACGCCACCTGATTTATGGTCTGGGTGCCGCTGCACTGCTGGCAGGCTGCGGCTTTCAGTTGCGGCAAGCGCCGCACCTGAACTTTCAGCGCATTGCGCTGGCCATGCCCGCCACCTCTTTGGCGCTGGAGCTGCGCCGCCAGCTCGAAGGCATTGAGGGCATCGAGGTAGTGCCAGACACCGCTCGCGCCCAGATCGTGTTGCACAGCGCGGGCGAGCAGCGCGAGCGCACCGTGGTCGGGCGCAACGCCTCGGGCGAAGTGCGCGAATACCAGTTGCGCATCCGCTTTGCGTTCCGGCTGCAAGCGGCGGACGGCAACGAGGTGCTGCCCAGCACCGAAATCCTGCGCCAGATGGACCAAAGCTACAGCGAAACAGCCGCGTTGTCCAAAGAAACCGAGGCGCTGATGCTGTACAAAAACATGCAGGGTGACATTGCCCAGCAGGTGATCCGCAGGCTGTCGACCATCCAGCTTTGATCACCGTCCAGACCGGATATTCGCGCACACCGCCCCATGCAGATTGCCGCCGCCCAGCTCAGCGCCCATGTGTCCAAGGGGCCGTTGCGCGCGCTGTACACCGTGCATGGCGATGAGGCGCTGCTGGCGGGCGAAGCGGCCGACGCCATTCGCGCTGCCGCGCGCGCGCAGGGCCACACCGAACGCACCGTTCACACCGTACAAGGTGCCCACTTCGATTGGGGTGCCGTGCTGGCCGCAGGCGCATCGCTGAGCCTGTTTGCTGACAAGCAACTGGTGGAAGTGCGTATCCCTTCAGGCAAGCCCGGCAAGGATGGCGCGGCGGCGTTGCAGCAACTGGCCAGCAGTGCGACGAGTAGTGCGGCAAATAGTGTCGCCGCTGACAACAGCACGCTGACCCTGGTGCTGCTGCCGCGGCTGGACAAGGCCGCCAAATCCAGCGCTTGGTTCGGCGCGCTGCAAGGCGCTGGGGCCACCGTGCAGATCGACCCGGTGGAGCGCACCGCGTTGCCCCAATGGATTGCCCAGCGCCTGCTGGCGCAGAGCCAGCGCGTGCAGGCGGGCGAAGAAGGCCAGCGCACCCTGGCCTTTTTTGCCGACCGGGTCGAAGGCAACCTGCTGGCCGCCCACCAGGAAATCACCAAGCTGGGCCTGCTGTACCCCGAAGGCGAACTCAGCCGCGAGCAGGTCGAGGCATCGGTGCTGAACGTGGCCCGCTACGACGTGTTCAAACTGTCTGAGGCCGTGCTGGGCGGCCAGCGCGCACGCGTGCAGCGCATGCTCGATGGCCTGCAAGCCGAGGGCGAGGCCGAGGTGCTGGTGCACTACGCCCTGGCCGAAGATATTCGCGCCCTCAAGCGCGTCAAAGACGCGGTGGCCGCAGGCAAGCCGCTGCCCATGGCCTTGCGAGAGCAGCGTATCTGGGGCCTGCGCGAGCGCTTGTTCGAGCGCGTGTTGCCGCGCCTGAGCGACAACCATTTGAACAACCTGCTGCACGCCGCCCACCAGGTCGACGGCATCGTCAAAGGACTGAAGCACCCCGGCTGGCCGCAGCAGCCGTGGCTGGCCTTGCACCGGCTGGCGCAAAGCCTGTGCGGGGCCTGCGGCGGCCCATCGGGGCAAGCGCGCTGAAGTTCAGGTTGGCGGTTTTGCCGCCCCTTCAAACCGACCAGCGCGCGCGCAGTCTGCGTGCGAAAATCGCGGGTATGAATGCCATTAATGTCACTGAGCTGATGCAGGCGCTGGGCCTGCAAGCGCGCCAGGCATCGCGCGCCATGGCGCGCGCGGGCACAGCCCAGCGCAACCAGGCGCTGCGCGCGCTGGCGCGTCTGCTGCGCGCACAAATTGAGCCACTGCAAGCCGACAACCAGCGCGATCTGGCGCGTGCGCGCGCCGCCGGTCTGGCCGAGCCGATGGTCGATCGCCTCAAGCTGACGCCCGCCGTGATCGAAACCGTGGCCCAGGGCTGCGAGCAATTGGCTGCCATGCCTGACGTGATTGGCGACATCGTGGGCCTGAAACAGCAACCCAGCGGCATCCGCGTGGGCCAGATGCGCGTGCCCATTGGCGTGTTCGGCATGATTTACGAAAGCCGCCCCAACGTCACCATCGAAGCGGCCAGCCTGAGCATCAAAAGCGGCAACGCCTGCATTTTGCGCGGCGGCAGCGAGGCGATTGACTCCAACAAAGCGCTGGCCGCGCTGGTGCAGCAGGCGCTGGTTGCAGCCGGTTTGCCGCCCGAGGCCGTGCAACTGGTGCCCACCACCGATCGCGCCGCCGTCGGCCAGTTGATTGCCATGCCCGAGTTTGTGGATGTCATCATCCCGCGCGGCGGCAAAGGACTGATCGAGCGCATCAGCGCCGAGGCCAAGGTGCCCGTCATCAAGCACCTGGACGGCAATTGCCACACCTATGTCGACGACCCGTGCGACATGGACCTGGCCGTGAAGGTGGCCGACAACGCCAAGACGCAGAAGTACAGCCCCTGCAACGCGACCGAAAGCCTGCTGGTGGCGCGCGGCGTGGCGCGCGACTTTCTGCCCCGCATCGGTGCGGTGTTTGCTGCCAAGGGGGTGGAGATGCGCGGCGATGCCGAAGCGCTTGAACTTCTCAAACAGAAATCACATTCAGCGCTTGATGGGAAAACATCAAGCGCTATAAATAGTGAAGCAAAATTGGCGCTGGCCACTGAGCAGGACTGGTTTGAGGAATACCTGGCCCCCATCATCGCCATCAAGGTGGTGGCCGGGCTGGACGAAGCCATTGTCCACATCAACCGCTACGGCAGCCACCACACCGACGCCATCCTGACCACCGACCACCGGCATGCCCAGCGGTTTTTGCGTGAAGTGGATTCGGCCAGCGTGATGGTCAACGCCAGCACCCGCTTTGCCGATGGCTTCGAGTTTGGTCTGGGTGCCGAAATCGGCATCAGCACCGACAAGTTCCACGCCCGTGGCCCGGTAGGTATCGAGGGGCTGACCTCGCTCAAATGGGTGGTTCTGGGCGAGGGCGAAGTGCGCGGCGGCTGAACGCCCTCACGTCCAAAGCATGTGACCGTGAGCGCCGCGCCACCGCCGCTATCCACATCGCCCACGCCACCTACCTGGGCGCGCGAGCAGGCCGCCCGTCTGGGGCGGCCGCACTCAGGCTGGCGACTCAAGATTTACACCATCATCTTTGAAGCCGATACGCCCGCCGGGGCGCGGTTTGACCAGTGGCTGTTTGCGTTGATCGTGCTCAGCGTGGCGGTGGTGGTGGCCGACAGCGTGCAGTCCCTCAACCAGCGCTGGGGTGGGGTGTTCGATGCGCTGGAGTGGGGCTTTACCGCGTTTTTCACGCTGGAATATCTGGCGCGCCTGATATGCGTGCGCCGTCCGCTGCGCTACGCCAGCAGCTTTTGGGGCGTGATCGATTTGCTGGCCGTGCTGCCCACTTATCTGGCGTGGCTGGTGCCGGGTATCCACCTGCTGGTGGACGTGCGCGTGCTGCGCCTGCTGCGGGTGTTTCGCATCTTCAAACTCACGGCTTACGTCACCGAATACCAGATGCTGGGCCAGGCGCTCAGGGCCAGCCGCCACAAAATCATGATTTTTCTGTCGGTGGTGGTGCTGGCGGTGCTGGTCATCGGCACGCTGATGTACGTGGTGGAAGGGCCTGAAAACGGCTTTACCAGCATCCCCATCGGCGTGTACTGGGCCATCACCACCATGACCACCGTAGGTTTTGGCGACATTACGCCACACACTGACTTTGGTCGCTTTCTGGCCTCGGTCATGATGCTGATGGGCTGGGGCACGCTGGCAGTGCCCACGGGTATCGTCACCACCGAAATGGCCCGCAGTGGCCACCCGCCTGTGATGACCACGCGCACCTGCGCTGCCTGTCACGCCGCAGGCCATGTACCAGAGGCCAGGTTTTGCCTGCACTGCGGCGCGCCACTTGCCGCGACGCATGCCGCCGTCGAAACTCAGCCGCCTAAGCCCTAGAATGGCCTGCGTTTGCCGCAGCAGGCGTGCCGCTCACCAGCGCACCTTTTAAAAGCCATGGTTCCTCACCTCGTCACCGCATTGTCTGGCCCCCTCAACGAGCTGGAGCAGCGCCTGCTTGACGCCACACCTGTCATCGAGCGCTGGTTTCGTCTGGAATGGATGGAGCACACACCGCCGCTGTATGGCTCGGTCGATATCCGCAACGCGGGCTTCAAGCTGGCACCGGTCGATACCAACCTGCATCCCGGCGGCTGGCACAACCTGGCTGCCGCCACGCTGCCTTTGGCTGTGCAGGCTGCGCAGGCCGCGATCGAAAAGATTTGTCCTGAAGCGCGCAATCTGTTGATCGTGCCGGAAAACGGCCAACCCTCGAGTTTTTATCTGGCCAGCCTGCAACGGCTGGAACAAATCTTCCGCATGGCGGGGCTGAACGTGCGCTTTGGCTCCATCGACCCGGCCGTCAAGCGCAGCACCACGCTGGCGTTGCCCGATGGCAGCCAACTGGTGCTCGAACCTGCGCAGCGCGTGCGCCACCGCGTGGGTGTGAAGCACTTCGACCCCTGCACCATCATGCTCAACAACGATCTGGCCGCTGGCCCGCCGGGCATTCTGGAAGAGCTGTACGAGCAATATCTGCTGCCGCCTTTGCAGGCGGGTTGGACGGTACGCCGCAAGAGCCGTCACTTCAAATGCTATGAAGAAGTGAGCAAGCGTTTTGGCAAGCTGATTGGTGTCGACCCCTGGCTCATCAACCCGCTGTACTTGACCTGCGGTGAAATCGATATTCATGAGCCCCGGGGCGGCGAGTGCCTGCGCACCAACGTCGATGCGCTTTTGACCAAGATCCGCCGCAAATACAAGGAATACGGTATCAAGGAAAAACCGTTCGTGGTTGTCAAGGCCGACCAGGGTGGGCGCGGCATGGGCATGATGACAGTGCGCGACGTCAAAGACCTTGACCGGTTGACCGATCAATCAAGGCGCGAGCCAACTGCTGGTGCAGACATTCCGCGCGGCGAAGTCATCATTCAGGAAGGGGTGCTGACGCACGAGCGCATTCACGATGCTGCCGCCGAGCCGGTGGTTTATCTGATCGACCGCTATGTGGTGGGTGGCTTTTACCGCGTGCATGCCGAACGCGGGGTGGACGAGAACCTGAACGCGCCTGGCACCAAGTTTGTACCGTTGGCATTTGCCGGTGCCCCGCAACTGCCGCAGACCAGCGCTGCTGCTGGTGCCAGTGCTCCGAACCGTTTTTATATGTATGGCGTGATTGGCAGACTGGCCCTGGTGGCTGCCAGCTACGAGCTGGAAGTGACCGATCCTGAGCTGCAGGCGATGGATTGAGCTTGGGTTGCTTATTGCCCCAGTCTGCGCCAAGCGGCGCAGCGCTGTATGGCGCTTGATGTATCCACGCCACCACACGCGATGGCCGGTTGCGCTTTTTTGCGTTGATCGCCTGTTCCAAGCCGTCGTTGCGGGCGCACAATAGCCGCCTGATTGACTTCAGCGACAACCCGAAGCCGGACGTGCCACCGACCAAGGGTGTCGCAACATTTGTGTCTGCAGCCAGCAAATCTTCTCTGGGCGCGCTCACCCTGGGCGCGATTGGCGTTGTTTACGGCGACATCGGCACCAGCGTGCTGTACGCCGTCAAGGAAACCTTTGGCATGGGCCATGTCCCATTCACGCATGACAACGTGTACGGTGTGCTGTCCATCATCTTCTGGACGCTGACCCTCATTGTTTCCCTGAAATACGTGACGCTGGTGCTGCGCGCGGACAACAACGGCGAAGGTGGCTTGGTTGCCATGCTGGCGCTGGCCTCGCGCTCGGTCAAGGACAAAGCCCCCGCGCTGCGCAACGGCATGCTGCTGATCGGGATCTTTGGCACTTGTTTGTTCTATGGCGATGGCGTCATTACACCGGCCATCTCGGTGCTGTCGGCGGTGGAAGGGCTGGAAGTGGTGTCACCCGCGTTCAAACGTTATGTGATCCCGCTCACGCTGGTAATTTTGCTGGTGCTGTTCTGGGTGCAAAAGCGCGGCACCGGCGGCATTGGCAAGTTTTTTGGCCCCATCACGCTGGTGTGGTTCATCAGCATTGCCGGACTGGGGGTGGTGCACATCATTGACCACCCTGAGATTCTGGGCGCGCTCAGCCCACACCATGCCCTGCGCTTTATCTGGTACAACCCGCACGTTACTTTTGTCATTTTGGGGGCGGTGGTGCTGTCGGTTACCGGGGCTGAGGCGCTGTATGCCGACCTGGGCCACTTTGGCAAAAAGCCCATTCGCATCGCCTGGTTTGCGGTGGTCATGCCATGTCTGACGCTCAATTATTTTGGACAAGGCGCTTTGCTGCTGGCCGAGCCTGATGCGGTCAGCAACCCGTTTTTCCACATGGCCCCGGCCTGGGCCACGCTGCCGTTGGTGGGCCTGGCCACCATGGCCACGGTGATTGCCTCGCAAGCGTTGATTACCGGGGCTTTCAGCGTCACCAAGCAAGTCATTCAACTGGGCTATCTGCCGCGCCTGCAAGTGCGGCACACCAGCACCAAAGACACGGGGCAGATCTACATGCCGTTCGTCAACTGGGGGCTGTTCGTGATGATTGTGCTGGCGGTGGTGATGTTCCGCTCGTCCAGCAATCTGGCTGCGGCCTACGGCATTGCCGTCACGCTGGACATGACCATCACCACCGTGCTCACCTTCTTCGTCATTCGCTACGGCTGGGGTTATCCGCTGTGGCTGTGCGCGGTCGCCACCGGGTTTTTCTTTGTCATCGACATCACGTTTTTTGCCTCGAACCTGCTCAAACTGCTCAAAGGTGGCTGGTTTCCGCTGCTGATTGGCGGGGTGATTTTCATGCTGATGAAGACCTGGAAAGATGGCCGCGAGCTGCTGCGCAACGCCTTGCGCGATTCAGCCTTGAACCTGAGTGACTTCCTTGATTCGGTGTTTGTGGCACCTCCTGCACGCGTGACAGGCACCGCGGTGTTTTTGACCGCCCAGCCCGGCATCGTGCCCAACGCCATGCTGCACAACCTCAAGCACAACAAGGTGCTGCACGAACACAACCTGTTCGTGACCGTGGTCAACCACGAAGTGCCGTGGATCGGGGCGGAAGAGCGCGTGAAGTTCGAGTCGCTGGGGCACGACTGCTGGCAGGTCATCGTCAATTACGGCTTCAAGAACGACCCCAACCTGCCCAAGGCGCTGTCGCGTTTAAGCGGGCGCGGGATCGATCTGGACCCGATGACCACCAGCTACTTTCTCTCGCGCGACATCGTCACGCCCACCATCGGCTCGGGCATGATGCTGTGGCGCGAAAAGCTGTTTGCGCAAATGCACCACAGCGCTACCGCAGCGGCTGAGTTTTTGAACCTGCCGAGCAATGCGGTGGTCGAGCTGGGATCAAAGGTGGAGATTTAATCGGGCACTGCGCCCATCACTGCACGATGGCTTTGGCGCGCAAGCTGGCGATCTGCTCATTGCTCAAGCCCATGCCGCGCAGCACGGTATCGGTGTCGTCGCCCACGTGTGGAGCGCTGGCGCGCGCGGTGCCCGGCGTGACCGACAGCTTGGGCACGATGCCCGGCACCTCCAGCGCATAGCCATCGCGGGTGTGCTGCGTCAGGATCATCTCGCGCGCGCGGTAATGCGGGTCGGCGGCGATGTCTTTGGCGGTATAGACCTTGCCTGCGGGCACGCGCGCGGCGCTCAAGGCGTCCATCACTGCCTGCACGGTTTGTGGCTGCGTCCAGCGGCCAATGGCGGTGTCAATTTCGGTAATGCGGGCCACACGACCGGCGTTGTCAGCCAGATCGGGGGCTTGCCCCAAATCGCCCCGGCCAATCACCGCCATCAGGCGTTTGAAAATGCTGTCGCCATTGCCCGCCACCAGCACCCAGCCGTCTTGGCACGGGTAGGCGTTGGACGGCGCAATGCCGGGCAGCGCGCTGCCTGCGGCTTCGCGCACTGTGCCAAAAGCGCTGTATTCAGGCAGCAGACTTTCCATCACGTTGAACACCGCTTCGTGCAAGGCCACGTCAATCACCTGGCCCTGGCCGCCATTGACCTCGCGGTGGCGCAGCGCCACCAGAATACCGATGGTGGCGTGCAGTGCGGCCAGCGTGTCGCCAATGCTCACGCCTACGCGCACCGGCACGCGGCCCGGCTCGGCCGTCAAGTGGCGCAAGCCTCCCATGGCCTCGCCAATCACGCCAAAGCCAGGCAGATCGCGGTACGGTCCGGTCTGGCCGTAGCCCGAAATGCGCGCGATGATCAAACGTGGGTTCAGCGCGTGCAGCTCGGCAGGCGACATGCCCCAGCCTTCCAGCGTACCGGGGCGAAAGTTCTCGATCAGCACGTCCGCCTCGGCAATCAACTGCCGCGCCAGCGCTTGCCCTTCGGCCTGCCGCAGATCGATGGCCACCGAGCGCTTGTTGCGCGACTGCACCTGCCACCACACCGAGGTGCCGTTTTTCAGCAGTCGCCAGTTGCGCAGCGGATCGCCCGCACCCGGCGGCTCGATTTTGACCACATCGGCACCAAACTCGCCCAGCGTCTTGCCGCAAAACGGCCCGGCGATCAATTGGCCCATCTCGATCACACGCACGCCTGCCAGTGCGGCGGGGGTTGCGGGCGGGATGGTGCCGGCAGCAGGCGTGTGTGGCAAACGATCGATGGTGGTCATGGAGCAGGTCTCCTGAAGACGAATGGCAAATTTTTACGACACCATTTTGCCATTCGGCGCAATGTTTGCATGCGTTCAAGGCTATCAATTCAGAAGCGAATAAAGGTGCCAAAGGCTTGATGCAGTGATGGCTGCCCGTTTGTGCCACAGTACACGCTGTGCCCGCAGAGGGTGTTTTTCTTTTGCCGCCATGAAACTGCTTTTTGTTGCCGACCCGCTCGAATCTTTCAAAACCTACAAAGACAGCACTTACACCATGATGCGCGAGGCTGCACGCCGCGGCCATCAACTGGCTGCCTGCGAGCCGCGCCACCTGCGCTGGCAAACCGGCCAGCCGGTGACGGCGCAGGTGCGCCCCATCCAGTTGACGGGCCGCGAAGGCGACTGGTTCACCGAAGATGCGGCGCGCGAAACCGCGCTGAAAGACTTTGACGCCGTGCTGATGCGCAAAGACCCGCCGTTCGACGCCGAATTCATTTACGCCACCCACCTGCTCACCCAGGCCGAACGCGATGGCGCGCGCGTGTTCAACAAACCCAGCGCCCTGCGCGCGCACCCTGAAAAACTTGCCATTATGGAATGGCCGCAGTTCATTGGCCCCACCTTGGTCACGCGCGAGGCGCAAGCCATCCGCGACTTTCACACCCAGCACCACGACATCATCTTGAAGCCATTGGACGGCATGGGCGGCATGGGCATCTTCCGCGTCAAAAGTGACGGGCTGAATTTAGGCAGCATCATCGAAACGCTGAACCAGCACGGCGCGCAAACCGTGATGGTGCAGAAGTACCTGCCCGACATCGTGGCAGGCGACAAGCGCGTGCTCATCATCGGTGGTCAACCCGTGCCCTACTGCCTGGCCCGCATCCCCCAGGGCGGCGAAGTGCGCGGCAACCTGGCCGCTGGCGGCAAAGGCGTGGCCCAACCGCTGACCGATGCCGACCGGGCCACCGCCACCGCCATCGGCCAAGCCCTGGCCCCGCGCGGGCTGCTGCTGATCGGCCTGGACATCATCGGCACCAAGGTGACCGAAATCAACGTCACCAGCCCCACATGCTTCAGGGAGATTCTGGATCAGACGGGATGCGATGTGCCTGCGCTGTTTGTGGATGCAGTGGAGCAGGCGGCTACGGCCCGTTGATCAGTAGTGTTCCTTGAACGGAGGAGCAAGGCGTGAGTTTTGATATGTATGCCAATGGAGTGCATGAACACATTGGCCACCATGAAGAATACTTGTTCTTGCTGGCACAGAAATAGGCATCTTCTTATCCTGAATTGATGGCCGTCTGGGAGGCGTTTTACGACAGCCCTCGCCTCACGGCCAATCAGGCCGGTGCGCTTGTTGACGAGCTGATTGAGTTGCTTCGTGCCCATGGCGGGGTGACCAACCAGCCTTTGGCTATTACCGTGATGCGTCTGATCCTGTTTTTGAGTGCCGCCTATCGTGGGCGAAAAGACGTGGTCTGTCGCAGCGACTGAGATATCAAACTGGTTATGATGGTTTAACCCGAATTGCCCCTGCAGCCACAAGGAACCCCGCCATGAGTTTCACCCTCCGCAGCCGCAGCTTCACCGACCAAGACACGCTGCCAAAACAGTTCGTCCACCACGCCATGGACGCTGGTGGCGACAACCTGTCGCCTGAGTTGATCTGGTCTGGCGCGCCGGAAGGCACGCGCAGTTTCGCGTTGATGATGTACGACCCGGATGCGCCCACCGGCTCGGGCTGGTGGCATTGGGTGGTGTACGACATTCCCGCTGAGGCGACCAGTTTGCCGCTGGGTGCGGGTGCTGCGGGCGGCAAGGCGCTGCCAGCGGGGGCGAAAATGGGCCGCACCGATTTCGGCAGCGCCGAATACGGCGGCGCTGCACCGCCGCCTGGCCACGGGCCGCATCGCTATGTGTTCACGCTGTATGCGCTCAAGACCGACAAGCTGGACGTGCCTGCCGACTGCACGGCGGCCTATGTGGGCTTCAACATTCACTTTGCCAAGCTGGCTGAGGCCAGGCTGACGGCGCTGTACGAGCGCTGAGACGCTGGGGCACTGACGCGAGACGGGTCAGCCAGCCAGGAGCGGGCGTGGCGGCTTTGTCTGGAGCCAGCGCGCTGACGGCAAAAGGTGCCGATGCGCTGGGGTGCAGGTTGAGGGTGCGGGCCGAGTTGGAGACGGGTCATCAGGCTGCGATCAGGGCACGACCAAGGCACGATCAAGGCACAATAGCGCCATGCTTGATTTGTTTTTGAATTCTTTCAAAAAGGCGTCTGGGCACCTGCGCACGGCCAGTGTGGCGCTGGCGGGTGCGCTGCTGCTGGCAGCTTGTGCCAGCACCACCACAGGCAGCGTGACCACAGGGGGCGAAGGCCGCTCGCAACTGCTGCTGGTGTCATCCGATACGGTGATGCAGCAATCGTTGCAGTATTACAACCAGCAAAACCAAGAGGCCAAGGGCGAGGGCACATTGTTGACCAGCGGTGCCGAATGGCAGCGCGTGAACGCCATCATGCAGCGTCTGATTCCGCAGGTGGCGGCTTTTCGGCCCGATGCGGGGCGTTGGCCGTGGCAACTGGTGCTGATTGATGAAGACACAGTGAACGCCCATGTGATGGCAGGCGGCAAGATCACCTTTTACACCGGCCTGGTACGCCAGTTGAAGCTCAGTGATGATGAGATTGCCGCCGTGATGGGGCACGAAATTGCCCACGCCCTGCGTGAGCACACGCGCGAAAAAATGTCGCAGGCGGCGGCGGGCAACTTGGCCGTGTCGATTGGCGGCGCGCTGCTGGGTGCAGGCCAGAGCACGATGCAGATTGCCAACATGGGCAAGCAACTGGCTTTGGACTTGCCGTTTTCACGCAGCATGGAGAGCGAAGCCGATTTGTACGGGCTGGAGCTGTCGGCGCGCGCGGGCTACAACCCCCAAGCCGCCGTCACGCTGTGGGAAAAAATGGCCCAGCAAGGTGGCGGCAATGGCCCCAGTTTGCTGTCGACCCACCCTGCCCCGGCTGACCGCATGGCGGCATTGCGTGCGGCGATTCCTAAAGTCATGCCGCTGTACGACGCGGCGCGGACGCGCCGTCGCTAGGCCGCAGCGTCATCTTGGGGCTGTGCATTAGGATGGCCGCCCTGTAAGACCCACAAAGCGCCTGGACGGCAAACGAGCTATCCGGCTGACTGCGCTTGATTTTTAAAACACACTGTTTATGGCAACGCTGTTCTTAATCGTTTTGTGCGCCGGGCTGGCCAGCCAGTGGCTGGCGTGGCAGCTCAAGCTGCCCGCTATCGTGATCCTGATTGGCATGGGCTTGATTCTGGGGCCAATCACAGGAGTGATTGCGCCCAGCGATTCGCCTGAGGCGTTCAACGCCATGATTGGCCTGGGTGTGGCCATCATCTTGTTTGAAGGCGGCATGGATTTGAAGCTGCGCGAACTGCGGCATACCCGCAGCGGCGTGGGGCGTTTGGTGTTTGTCGGCGCGCCGCTGGCCTGGGGGCTGGGTGCGGTGGCTGCGCACTACGTGGCGGGCTTGAGCTGGCCGGTGGCGATTGTGCTGGCCGCCATTTTGGTGGTGACCGGCCCGACGGTTATTTTGCCGCTGCTGCGTCAGGCGCGTTTAAACCGCGATACCGCTTCGCTGTTCAAGTGGGAGGGCATCGTCAACGATCCGCTGGGCGTGTTGCTGGCGGTGATCAGCTTTCAGTACTTCACCAGCGGGCAGGCGATGACGCTGACTGAAAGCCTGCAAGACCTGGGGCTGTCGCTGTTGGTGGGGCTGGTGGTGGGCGGCGGTGGCGGCTGGCTGACCGGCTGGCTGTACCGCCGCGGGGCGGTGCCCATGCACCTGAAGGCCCCGATCCTGATGGTGTTCGTGCTGGTCGCGTACTGGCTTTCCAATCTGGTGCAGCACGAGGCGGGTTTGTTGTCGGTGACGGTGATGGGCATGGTGATTGGCAATATGTCCATCGTCGAGCGCCAGGCTCTGCAAACCTTCAAGGAAAATCTGACGGTGGTGCTGCTGTCGATTTTGTTCATCGTCATTCCGGCGCAACTGGGGCCGCAGCATCTGGCGCAGATCGACTGGCGTGCCATCCTGTTTGTGCTGGCCTTGCTGCTGTGGGTGCGCCCGCTGTCGGTGATGACGGCCATGCTGGGATCGCCCGTGCCGCGCGAAACGCGCTGGATGCTGGCCTGGATTGCACCGCGCGGTATTGTGGCGGCCGCTACGGCCAGCTTGTTTGGCCCGGCGCTGGTGGAAGCCGGTTACCCGGATGCCGAGCGGCTGTTGCCGATTGTGTTTTTGGTCATCATGACCACGGTGCTGGTGCATGGCTTGACGCTGGGGCCTTTGGCCAAGCGGCTGAAGCTGTCGGCGGGCGAACCCAATGGCCTGCTGATCGTGGGCGGCTCGCCTTTTTCGACGGCGCTGGCGATGGCGCTGCGCAGGCTGGAGGTGGAAGTCAAGATTGCCGACGGTGCCTGGACGCACCTGAAAGAGGCGCGCATGGCCGGAGTACCGGTGCACTATGGGGAGGTGCTGTCTGAAGAAACCGAGCACACCCTGAACGCCAAGAACCTGAACCATCTGTTGGCTGCCACGGAAAATGACTTTTACAACGCACTGGTATGTAAAGGTGCGGGGCGGCAGTTTGGCCATCACCGCACGTTTCAGACTTCGGCGCACAGCGCAGCCGACCAGGAATTCAAACGCCTGTCGATTGATATGCGTGGCTACTTCGCTTTTTCGCCTGAAGCCAACTTTACGCTGCTGAATCGCCGCATTGCTGAAGGCTGGGCTATTCAGTACACCAAAGTCAGCGAGCAGCACCGCTGGACGACCATGAAAGAGCGCCTGGATGCCAGTGCGGCTGACTGGCTGCTGCTGGGCGGTATCACGCCCAAAGGCGAATTCAGGCTGTATTCGCAAGAACATCGCTTCAAGGTGGAGCCGGATTGGACAGCAATTTACTTCGCCCCGCCCACTGCGCGCGTGCGCCGCGCCAATGCAGACGATGAAGCGGTCACGACGCCCATGCCAGATTCGGATTCGGATTCGGATTCGGAATCAGGATCGGTGGCGGCACCCGCATCTGCGCCTGCACCTTTACCGCAGCAACAACCGTCGCCTTCCGAAATCCTGGGTCAATAACCCAGCCGCTCAGACGCTGGGCTGGGCGGGGTACGGCGGCGGCGCTGAGGGTATGACAGGCGGGGCCGTGTCACCCGGCCAGTCGCGCACGTGCACGTCCATTTGCGGGAAGGCGATTTCAATGCCTTCGGCGGCAAACAGCTCGGCAATGCGGCCCAGAATGGCGTTTTGCACTGGCAGGCGGTTGCCTGGCCCATCGACGTAGATGCGCAGCTCAAAGTCAAGCGAGCTGGCCCCAAAGGCCATGAACCAGCTTTGTGGTGGCGGCTCTTTCAGCACAACGGGCTGTTCCAAGGCGATTTGTTGCAGCAGCTCGTGCACGCGCGGCACCGGGCTGCCGTAGGCCACCCCAATCGGCAGGGTGACGCGCGTGACCTCGTCGGACAGCGTCCAGTTGATGACTTGCCCGGTAATGAAGGTCTTGTTGGGGATGATGTTTTCTTTGTTGTCGAAGTCCTGCACCACGGTGGCGCGGGTGCGGATGCGCGTGACGGTGCCGGAGATGGTGTCGATGGTGATGGTGTCGCCGACGCGGAAAGGGCGCTCAACCAGCAGGATCAGGCCCGAGACAAAGTTGGCAAAGATTTCCTGCAAGCCAAAACCCAGTCCCACCGTCAGCGCAGCGGCCATCCATTGCAGTTGTGACCAGCGTATGCCCAGCAGCCCCAGCGCGCTGATGGTGCCCAGCATGACCGTGCTGTAGCGCAGCAGCATGGTGGTGGTGTAACGGGTGGACGCCGTGATGCGGCGCGAAGCTGACAGCGCCAGCTCCACCAGGCCGGGAATATTGCGCACCAGGCTGAAAGTGAGCGCGCTGATCAGCAGGGCCAGCATCAAATCGCTGGCAGTGACGGTGCCTATGATGGCTTTGCCGTCAGCACCTTTGTCGCTGAAGTGCCAGAGGTTGATGGCGTCAAAGCGCATTAGCGCAGGGGCCACTTCGCCCCAGGCCCAGATCAGGCCCACCAGCATCAGGCAGATACGTACCACTTTCAGCAGGCGTCGGCCTTGCTCGCTGACGGTGACCAGCTCCAGTGCCGCACTGTCATCGGCGCGCGTGGCGGCACCAGACTCCTGGTCAACCACATCGCCGCCATGCTGGTGCGCGCGCTGGCGCGCTTTCAGGGCAAGGGCGCGTTCACTGAGCAGCAGCCAGCGGTCCAGCATGCCGTAGGCGGTTTGGGCCAGCACCACCACCATGGCCGATTTCAGCAGCGCCTCGATCAGTACGACCGATGAAAACACATAGCCCACCATGGCGGCCAGGGCGCAGAAAAAATAGCCCGCAGGAATGGTGAATAACAAAATCCTGTGCAGCCAGTCTGGCATGTTGGGCCACAGGCGTTCGCGCCGCAGCAGCCAGATGACCGATATGCCGATACCGACCCCGATCAGAATGGCGGACAGTCGTGCATGCGCGTCAATGGCGATGTCCACGCCGCGCCGAAGCGGCCAGACGGTCATGAAGCTGGCAGGCACCAGGAGACAGGTGGTAATCAACCAGGTACGACGGATGTGGTTCAGGCGCGCAGCGCCCCAGCGCAAATGTGCTTCGGCCAACCCGTCAGGGCGTATCAAGGCATGCAGCAAGGCCAGCACCAGACCCATGACGCTGAGAAATATCAAGGTTTCACCAAAGGTCTCTACGTCATGGGTATGGCCTTCGTTCAGGCTGCGCAGCAAAAAACCTGCGCCCAAAAAAGCACATGGCCAAGGCAGCGACACGGCGCAAGACCATGCAAACGCTTGGGAAGTGTGGGCAAAGCTGTCGTGCAGCACATCGCGTGTGCGCTCTGCCAGGACGCGAAGGCGTTGCAGCGCATGGCGACGCAAACGCCACAGCGCAACCAGTAACAGCGCATAGGCGATGTATCGCAAGGGCCGCTGGCGGGCATCGGACGCTACGGTTCGCCCTGCAGCAGCAAGTTCAATGCCTTTTAGCCCAGCGACTAGCTGCTGCGGCAAGGTGTGCAGCCACTTCAGGTTAATGGGGGGGTGGCTGGGTATCCACAGCAGTTCGCGGTCCATCAAGGTGCGCAACTGGTTACCCCGGTCGATCATGGTGGACAGCATGCGGTCACGCTGTTCCAGGATAGCCACGCGCTGGGACAGCAGCGGTGTGAGCTGCGTGCTCAACTGGCTTTGCTGGTTGCGCAACGGTGCCCATTCGATGGCGGTGACGTTGCTGTCAACGTCTGGCACTGATGTGGTGGCACTGACGCTGGCTCGGCGCAAGTCGGCCAACGCATATTGGCGCAGTCGCAAATCGGACAATTGCGCCAGCAGGTGGTGGCGCTTGCGTTCCAAGGCGCGCAAAGAGGGCATTTCCAGACGCTTTTGCCACAGCCAGTGGCCAAGGACGGCGCTGTTGCCGCTGAGGTTCAAGCGTGCCTGGGCATCGCGCAGCACGGCGCTGATTTGCTCGCGCGACTGCTCATCGCTGGTGAGTTGTTCGCGGTCGCTGGTCAGCGCGGCGCTGTCGTCCATGACCTGCTGGGCCAGTTGGGCGTTAGAGCGTGCCAGATCGGCCAGCGCAGGCGGCCCCTGCTTGCCCAGTTGCTCTGCCGCAGCTTGTGCGGCAGCGGCCTGATCGACCAGTTTTTGGCGGCTGAGTTGGGCGATGCGCTGGTTGAGCCAGGCGGCCCGTGGCTCCCGGTGCGCCAGCGCTTGTTGCAGCGTCTGCAATTGCGCTTGCAATGCATTTTGGCGCGCTCCTGCCGTGTCCTGCTGGGTGCGGCGCAGGTTGATTTCGGCATTGACCTGCACTTTCTCTGCTTCGCGCTGCACATCCTGGGCACGCTGCACCAGCGGTGGGCTGGCGGCAGTGGGCGATGCGGCAGGTTCGGGGTTGACCAGTTGATCGGAGCGCTGCTGCAAGGTAACCAGGGTATCGCTGATTTGGGCGGGCTGCGTCAGCAGTGCAGACAGGCTGGCTGACAGCTGGTCAACCTGCTGGCGCAACTGGGTGCTGGCGTTGCGTTCGTCCGCCAGCAGGCGCTCTAAGGTGGCGATGCTGGTTTCGTGGTGCATGCGGGTTTGCCACTGCGCAAATTGCTCGGCCACGTCGGTGGGGTCTGCGGGTGCAACGGGGCTTTGGCTGTTGGTTTGCCGGGTCTGGCTGCGCAAGGTGGTGGCCTGATCGCGCATGGTGGCGGCGCTGGCGAGGGCGGCGCTGGCCGATTTAAGCGCGTCCTGGGCTTGTGTTTTTTGCTCGTCCGTCAGCTCAGAGGCGGCCACCTGGGCCGTCAGGCTGTCGATCTGGGTGCTGAGCGATGTCGGCGTGTTGGCCGCAGGTGCAATGGCGGTGATCGCATTGGTCGTCGGATCTGCTGCTGGGTCGATGGCTGAACCCATGGTTTGCGCGAACGCAGGTGCTGTGCTTATCAGTGCCCATAACGCCCATGTCCTAAGGCACCATGAAACCAACGGGGTGATGCAATCAGAAGGAGTGCGCGGCATAGGGGTCAGCAACAAAGAAGGGTTTGCGGTGGCGGGCAGCGAACGGGTATTCTTGCCCCTGCCGAAGGCGGTGTCGATTGAAATGTCGAGTAAATGCCTCAGATTTTTTCAACGTACCCCTTTGATGCGGGTGTATTTTGAAGGCTGCGCTAAGCGCTGTAATGCGGGAACGGATGATCGGCGCATGGGTGGGCGAGTGGCAGAAAAATCAAAAATAGGGAACCTAACCCATGGCACATGGACGCATGACGGAGTGACCGAAGATGACGCTGACCGAGTTGAAATACATTGTGGCGGTCGCCAGGGAAAAGCATTTTGGCAAGGCCGCAGAAGCGTGTTTTGTCTCGCAGCCCACGCTGTCGGTGGCCGTCAAAAAGCTGGAAGACGAGCTGGATTTGAAGCTGTTTGAGCGCAGCGCGGGCGAAGTGGCCGTGACGCCACTGGGCGAAGAGGTGGTGCGCCAGGCGCAAAGCGTGCTGGAGCAGGCCGCCGAGATCAGGGAAATTGCCAAGCGCGGCAAAGACCCTTTGAGCGGCCCGCTCAAGCTGGGGGTGATCTACACCATCGGCCCTTATCTGCTGCCCGATCTGGTGCGGCAGAACATTGCGCTGACGCCGCAAATGCCGCTGATCTTGCAAGAGAGCTTTACCGTGCGCCTGCTGGAGATGCTGCGCACCGGCGAGATTGACGCGGCCATTTTGGCCGAGCCTTTTCCTGACACCGGCCTGGCCGTGGCCGCGCTGTACGACGAACCCTTCATGGCTGCCGTACCCGCCCAACATCCGCTGGCGCGGGGCGAGGCGGTGACCACCGAGAAGCTTAAAGAAGAGCACATGCTGTTGCTTGGCTCCGGCCACTGTTTTCGTGACCACGTACTCCAGGTCTGCCCTGAGTTTGTGCGCTTTGCCAGCGACACTGAGGGCATACGCAAGAGCTTTGAAGGCTCGTCACTGGAAACCATCCAGCACATGGTGGCCGCAGGCATGGGCGTGACCCTGGTGCCGCGCCTGGCCGTGCCTGGCCATTTGCTGACCACGCCTTCAGAGCAAGCCAAGGATGCGCTGCCCTCGCTGATCCGTTACCTGCCGATTCGGGACGAGCAAAATGCCCCGCCCACGCGCCGTGTGGTGCTGGTCTGGCGGCGCAGCTTTACACGCTATGAAGCGATTGCGGCGTTGCGCAACGCTGTCTATGCCTGTGAGCTGCCGGGGGTGGAGAGACTGTCCACCTGAAACCATCAAGGCTTCCCATAAAATCGGTCTGGCGCTTTTATGCAAGGCGAATGTAGCTATTAAATAATGAGTATTCAGACGAAGATGGTGTGTATTCAACCGGTGGCTGCTTCAAATCCTGGCGGCCCCACATTCGTGTTGCCCGCCACCGCATGACCACTCCTTCTTTGCAGCAGGCGGCTCAATGGCTGGGGCAAGGTCGCATCCCGCAAGCCATTGCCGAGCTGCGCGCCGTGCTCGATCAGCAGCCTGAACTGGGGGCGGGCTGGCAACTGCTCGGGCAGGCGCAGTTGATGGCGGGCGCGTTTGATGAGGCGGTGCAAGCGCTGGAAAAAGCGATCGAGTTGAACGCCAATGATGGGCGCAGTTGGTGGGCGCTGGGCGCGGCGCAGTCCGAGCTTGGACGGCACGACGAGGCCATCGCCAGCTTGAACCGGGCGCTGGCGCTGGAGTCTGCGCAGCCCCGGCTGTGGTACGACCACGCCAAGGTGCTGCATGGCGCGCACCGCTGGCAAGAGGCGCTGGCCAGCGTCGAGCGCGCGCTGGCCTTGCAACCGCAGTACGCCGAGGCATGGCTTAACCGCGGCAACATCTTGCGCGACATGGAGCAGTCGCTGGACGCGCAGGCGGCTGACAGTTACCGCCGCGCGATCGCGCTCAACCCCCATCTGGCGCAGGCCTGGGCAGGTCTGGCGCGCGCCCTGATAGCGCTGAATCAACAGGAAGAGGCCATGCCTGCGCTGGAGCGCGCGGTGGCGCTGGCACCCGACAACGTGCAGTTTCAGCTAGAGCTGATGCGGCAGGCGCAAAAGTGGGCATGGTGGGACAAACTGCCGTCCTTGTGGCCGCAGGTGCAGGCGCAGGTGGCTCGGCACACCAGCGCTGATGCGCCATTTGCCATGCTGTCGCACCCGTGGGCCAGCGCGCAGGAGTTGTTGCGCGGCGCGCGCGCCTGCGTCAACGATGCGCGCGCTAAGCTGCGTCAGCAAACGCAAGGCACCCAATGCCAACCAAACTCCACACCGCCTGCGCCGGGCGATGGACTATTGGGCAGGCGGCTGCGTGTGGGCTATCTGTCGGGCGATTTGACAGACCATGCCGTCAGTTATTTGATGGCCGGGGTGTTTGAGGCGCATGACCGCACGCGCTTTGAAATCATCGGCATCGACATTTGCCCCAAGGCGGTACCGGACACGGCCTTGCGCCGCCGCGTGGTGGCGGCGTTTGACCAGTTTGAGGAGTGCGGCACACAAGCGGCAGAAGACATTGCCGCGCGCATTCGGGCGCTGCAACTGGATGTGCTGATTGACCTGCAAGGGGCCACGGGCCATGTTCAGCCGGGCATATTGCTGGCGCGGCCCGCGCCGTTGCACGTGGCGTACCTGGGTTTTCCGGGCACCAGCGGCATGGACGAGGTGGACTACATCGTGGGCGACCGTTGGGTTTGCCCGCCGGGCAGCGAGCATGAGTTTTCTGAGCAGGTGGTGCGCCTGCCCGAGGTGTTTCAGGCTAACGACCGCCAACGCCAGATTGCCAAACACACGCCCACGCGCAGCAGCTTGGGGTTGCCTGAGTCAGGTTTTGTGTTTTGCTGCCTGAACAATTCGTACAAGGTGTTGCCGCACTCGTTTGACGTGTGGATGCGCGTGCTGCGCGCCGTGCCCGGCAGCGTGCTGTGGCTGCTGGGCGAAACCCCGGCGGTGCAGGCGCGGCTGCGCGCCCAGGCTCAGGCGCGGGGGGTGGCCCCTGAGCGGCTAGTGTTTGCACGGCGCACATCGTATGCGCAGTATCTGGCGCAATACCGGCAGGCCGATTTGTTTTTGGACACCTTGCCGTTCAACGCCGGCACCACCGCCAGCGATGCGCTGTGGGCGGGCCTGCCGGTGCTTTGCCAGATGGGCAACCGCTTTGCCGGGCGCATGGCCGCCAGCTTGCTGCACGCAGTGGGTCTGCCCGAGCTGGTGACGCATTCTGAAGCTGAGTACGAAACGCTGGCGGTGCAATTGGCCACGGAGCCAGATCGCCTGCGCGGCTTGCGCGAGCGCTTGGCCGCTGGCCGCTTGAGCAGCCCCTTGTTCGACACTGAGCGCTTTACGCGCCACCTGGAAAGTGCCTTGTACACCCTGTGCGTCCGCCAGCGCCAGGGTTTGCCGCCCGCCAGTTTTGACGTGCCTGCCTTGCCAGCATGAAGGCGTCAGGCATCAGGGGCAGGACGCACCGGTGGCGCTGGATCATGGCGCTGCTGATCGTCATCGTCGGTGGCGTGTGGGGCAGCGTGGGGTGCAGCACGGTCGGGTATTACGCGCAATCGGTGCGCGGCCATATTGGTGTGATGACGGTCGCCCGCCCGGTGCCAGACGTGCTGGCCGATCCGGCCACGGCGGACGATTTGCGGCAGCGGCTGCTGCTGGCCCAACGCATCCGCGCCTTTGCCGTGACCGATCTGGCCTTGCCCGACAACGCCAGTTACCACCGCTACAGCGACTTGAAGCGCCGCGCGGCGGTGTGGAATGTGGCCGCTGCGCCGCCCGACGCGTTGACGCTCAAGCGCTGGTGTTTTGCGGTGCTGGGCTGCGTCGGCTACCGCGGCTATTACGATGAGGCCGACGCCCGTGCATTGGCCGCCCAGTTGCAGCAGGGCGAAGGGCTGGAAGTGCGGGTGTACGGCGTGCCTGCGTATTCCACCCTGGGCTGGCTGAACTGGGTCGGGGGTGATCCGCTGCTGTCCACCTTTATCCACTACCCCGAGGGCGAGCTGGCGCGCATGATTTTTCATGAACTGGCGCATCAGGTGGTGTACGTGGACGACGACACCATGTTCAACGAATCGTACGCCACCGCAGTAGAGCGCCTGGGTGTGCGCCACTGGCTGACCACACAGGCGGACGATGCCGCGCGGCAGGGCTATGCGCGGCTGGATCAGCGCAGACAAGCTTTCCGCGCGCTGACGCGGCAGACACGCGATGCGCTGCACATTGTGTATGCCCGTAAAGCTGACGCGGGCATGGATGCAAACAGGGGTGCGCAAGCCATGCTGGCCGCCAAGGCCGAGGTGATGGCGCGCTTTCGCCACGACTATGCCGCCCTCAAAGCGCAATGGGCTGCCGCAGGCGCGCCGTATGACGGCTATGACGCCTGGGTGGCGGCAGCCAACAACGCAGCATTTGGCGTGCAGGCGGCGTACGACGCGCTGGTGCCTGGCTTTGAGGCACTGTTTGCACGCGAAGGTGGCGATTGGCCGCGTTTTCATGCGGCAGTGCGCACGCTGGCGCAGCAGCCGCATGATGAACGCCAGGCGCAACTGAAATCGTTGGCGGCGCGTGCAAAGGCGGCACCTGCTGTCAGCCAGTTGTGGTCGCTATTTAAATAATAGCTATTGTCGCTTGTGCATCAAGCGAAAGAGGCTGTTTTATGTGTCAAGATTAGGCCTCGATCAGCTCGGTCATCAATGCCACGTACTGCTGCATGGCCTCATCGGCGCTGGTGCCTTCCAGCTTCTTCCAGGCGTCCCACTTGGCGCGGGCCACCATGTCGCCGAAGCCGGGTTTGGCCACTTCGTTGTCGCCTTCGGTGGCCTGCTTGTAAAAAGCGTAGAGCTTGAGCAGCGTGGTGTTGCTGGGGCGCTGGGTCACCAAGCTGGTGCTGGCAACGGCTTGCTCGAAACGGGACTTCAGTTCGGACATGCAGCAGGGGTCTTTCTTTTGGGGTTGAGGAAAAAAGTGAAACAGGGTGTGCGAACGCTTGCGGTGCGCTTTACAACGAAAGATGTGTGCGGGCCAGCTCGACCCACAGCCGCTCGACGGCATCGCGCGGCTTGATTTGCGTGGCCTGCTCTTGCAGGCGCGTGGCTTCGTCCAGATGTGCGGTACCGTTCATCATCAGCAGGGCGCTGGCGTAATCCCAATGGATGGCGGCCGAATCGGGGGCCAGTTGCAGTGCTTCGCGCAAGTGACGCCGGGCAATGTCGGCGCGTGCGCCGTAGGTCATGGCGGCCACCAGCGGCCCCACTTTGTCGATCACCTCGGCATGAAAGCCGCCCAGCGAGGCATGGGCAAAGGCGTGGTTGGGTGCCAGCTGCAAGGTGGTTTCCAGCGCAAAGCGGATCTGAGCGCCAATGCCTTGGGCCAGCGCGCGCGCGACATGAATGCCTTGTGCATAACGGCCCAGTGCGTAGCCTTGCCAGTACCAGGCGCTGGCGCGCGTGGGGTGCAAGGCGGTGTCTTGCAGGGCGCGTTGCAGGATGCGCTGGTACAGATCGAGTCGCGTTTTTTCGTGCGGCTCGAGCAGCGTGGCGTAAGCGGCGGTGGCCCGGTTGGCAACCGACATTCCCGCAGAACCGGCAGCCAAACCAGCGGCTTCGGCGGCCTCGAATTTGCCGCTGTGGAACAAGGCCCAGGCGTGCAAAACGGCCTCGTTTTCGGGCAAAGGCTCGGCATCCAGCGCGTGCAGCACGTCCCATTGGGCGCGCACTTTTTTGACGCCAAAGCGGTAGCTGGAACTGTAGGGGCAGGGTAACCAGTCACTCATGGGTGGGCCTTCAGGGCGAGGGCCGGTGGTAGGCGTCGATCAGGGCCAGCAGATGCTGCCGGGGCTGATCAGCCAGGTAAGGGGCCAGCAGGCCCAGTACGTGATAAGCACCGCGCAGCAGGGCGTCCTGGGCGTTTTCGGGTTCCATGGCGCTGCGCGGTTGCAGTACGTATTCGTAGCTGAGCCAGTAGGTCAGCAGCACCACCATGCTGGCGGCCATGGCTTCGCGCTCGCGTTCGTCGCTGGACTGGGTGGTGGGGTCGGGGTAGAGGATGTCGAGCAACTGACGGAAGGCGGCGCGCTTGCGCAGCAAGATGGCGGGAAAGTGCGTTTCCAGCCTGCGGTTGCGCGACAGCAGGTGGTTCAGGTCGCGGTACAGAAAACGGTATTGCCAGATCAGCTCGAATAATGAGTGCAGGAAGAACCAAGCGTCTTCTACGTCCAGCACGTCTTCGCTGGCGGCCAGCAGGGTGTACAGGCGGCCTTCGTATTGGTCGAACAAGGTGTTGACCAGCTCGTCCTTGGATGGAAAGTGGTAGTACAGGTTGCCGGGGCTGATGTTCAGCTCGGCCGAGATCATGGTGGTGGACACGTTCGGCTCGCCAAAGCGGTTGAACAGCTCCAGCGTGGTGTTCAGAATGCGCTCGGCGGTGCGTCGGGGCGCTTTCTTGACCATGGTCTCCTCATTCTTTTAGGGCTTGGTGGCCCTTGGTGGTCTATTGTTGTTCAGACGGTTCAGGCGTCGTGGGCATGGTGGTGGTCGGCGGTGGTGTGGCCGTGGGCACCTGCTGCGTATAAGCCGTCTGTACGTTGTACTCCACTGTATCGCCATTTGGCTCGTTGATGCGCAGCCGAACCGGCAAAAAATCAAGGGTTCGCCCCAACCAGACGTCGATGCGGGCGTCTTGCGCGTCTTGCGGCAAGTGGATCAGGTGGACGGTGGGCACCTGCTCGGTTTGCAGCGCGGGCAGGTTTTCTTCGCCCTCGACCGTAAAGCGCCACAGACCCACCGTGGCGTTACGCGCGGCGGGCAGTTTGATGACCTGTCCGGCCACGGTGCGCTCGGGGTCGGCAGACAGCAGCGCGCCCAGTTGGATCAGCGCGCCCACCCGGTCCAGTGCACCAGCGGGCAGCGGCATATCGGCGTCGCCGTTGTCACCATCGCGGTCAAAGCGCACGCGCTCGGTGGCGTAATCGAAGTGGGTGGTTTGCAGCTCAGGCGTGCGCAAGCTGGCGGTGATGGGGATCAATCCTTGCGGGGCCAGCAAGCCGGTGCTGGTGCGGGTGTGTTCGCCAATGTGCGGGCTGTACAGCGCCCAGCGGGCGTCGTACAGGCGGCCATCCTGGCGCCAGTTGAGCGGGCTGGGAATGCGCTCGAAAGCCTGCCCGCCGATGGTGCCGCTGGCCATGTAGGTCAGAACGGCCGAACGTGGTGCGTTGACCGGCAGGGTGTCTGGATGCGGTGGTTGTGTGGCTCTGAGTGCAGCCTCGCCAGTGGCGGCGTTCAGTGTCAGCTCAATGGGTTGGGGGGCCGAAGTGCCGCCAAAACCGACCGCAGGCTTGGGCCTGAGCAAGTTGGCGGCAGCGATGCCGCCACTGCTTTGCGGGGGCAATGGTGCGGCGTTGGTGGTTGTGCTGACCTCGGGCGGCGGCTCTGGCGTGGCTTTTTCAGCCGCAGACTGCGTGGCCGGTTGCGGCTTGCGTTGAGGTGGTTTGGGCCGGGGCTTTGACCGCTCGATGGGCGGCGCAGGTGGTGTGGGTGCCGGTTTGGGGCTGGGCATGGGCGCAGCCGGTGCGGCGACCAGCCGGGTCATGAAGGCGCTGCCGTCCAGGCTGGCGCGGCTGCTGGCATCCATGCGCGGCCAGCCCCACAGCAGGGCGGCGTGGACGGTCACTACCAACACGGTGACGGCCCACAAGGGGCGGCGGGGCGCTGCCACAAGGGGCGGCCAAGACAAGGAGGGGTTCAAGATCGGTAGGGTTGCGGTGAGATGCCGTGAAACCAAGGCCGCAATCCAGGCTGGAAAGAGCGGTTTGAGCTTGTGCGAGAAAGTTGGTTCACTGCTTGCGCCGGGGCGCTGCCGATTAGGCTTTTTTCCGTGTCGCGGGGGTGGGTTTGCGTGCCGCTGTTTTTGGCGTGACGGTCTTTGTGGGCGTGCTGGAGCCGGCTTTGGTGCGGGTGGCGGTCAGTTGCTGCTCCAGCGCTTCTACGCGCGCGGTCAGCGCGGCCAGATCCTGCGCCGTGGGCATGCCCATGCTGTGCAGGGCCTGGGCCACGCGGTCTTCAAAAATGCCGCCCAGGCGGTTCCACGGGGCCGCACCGGCCGTGGCCTGATGCGCCATGGCTTCCATTTGTTGGGTGGCCTCAGCCATGCGCGCGCGGGCCATGGTCTGGGTTTTTTGCTGGATGGCCATGCCTTGCTTGACCAGGGCTTCAAAGGCTTTGTTGCCCTCGGCCTGTGCATTGGCCAGCGCGCCCATGCCCGCCAGCCAGACGTTGGTGGGCGAGGCGTGACCGGCGGCAGCGTGGTCGTCAACAGTGGGGGCGGCAGCGGCAGCGTTAGCGGGGTGGCGCGGCTTGGTGGTCATGGCGCGGTCTCCTTGGGCGAGAACAAACAGTAAGAATTGGCGGACGGAGGTGTAAAAAAACGTGCAGCCCCGACTGTACGCGCTCTGGCTGGTGCTGCAAGTTGCTGAATGCCGCCCATGAAATAATTCCCAGCTTTGCGCTGCCATGACAATGCGGCGCGCAGCAAAAAGGGGTGCGCATGATTTTGGTCACCGGCGGGGCCGGTTTCATTGGCAGCAATTTTGTACTGGACTGGCTGGCGGACAGCGACGAGCCGGTGTTGAACCTGGACAAGCTCACCTACGCAGGTAACCTGGCCAATCTGGCTGCACTGCAAGGCGACGCACGGCATGTGTTCGTGCAAGGCGACATTGGCGATGCGCCGCTGGTGCAGCGCCTGCTGGCCGAGCACCGCCCGCGCGCCATCGTCAACTTTGCCGCTGAAAGCCATGTGGATCGCTCCATTCATGGTGCGGGCGAATTCATCGCCACCAACGTGGTGGGCACGTTCAACCTGCTGGAATCAACCCGCGGCTACTTTGCTGGGCTGGCTCAGGCGCAGCAAGCGGCGTTTCGCTTTTTGCATGTGTCCACCGATGAGGTGTACGGCTCACTGACGCCTGATGCGGCGGCGTTTACGGAAAACCATGTGTTCGAGCCAAACAGCCCTTACAGCGCCAGCAAAGCCGCCAGCGACCACCTGGTGCGCGCCTGGCACCACACCTACGGGCTGCCGGTGCTGACCACCAACTGCTCCAACAACTACGGGCCGTACCACTTTCCTGAAAAGCTGATTCCGCTGATGATCGTCAACGCCCTGGCGGGCAAGCCGTTGCCGGTGTATGGAGACGGTCAGCAGGTGCGCGACTGGCTGTACGTTGTCGACCATTGCAGCGCCATCCGCCGCGTGCTGCAAGCGGGCCAGCCCGGGCAGACCTACAACGTGGGCGGCTGGAATGAGAAAACCAACCTCACCATCGTGCACACCATTTGCGACTTGCTGGACGAGCTGTCGCCGCGCGCCGATGGCCAGAGCTACCGCCAGCAAATCGCCCACGTCACCGACCGCCCGGGGCACGACCGTCGTTACGCCATCGACGCTGGCAAGATCGAGCGCGAGTTGGGCTGGCGACCCACCGAAACCTTTGAAACCGGCATTCGTAAAACCGTGACCTGGTATCTGGCCCACCCCGACTGGGTGCGCCATGTGCAAAGCGGTGCTTACCGTGACTGGGTCGCCACGCAATATGGCGCTGCGGGCGTGGCGGATGATTCAGGGCGGGCCGCATGAGGATTTTGCTGCTGGGCAAAAACGGCCAGCTCGGCTGGGAGCTGCAACGCAGCCTGGCCCCTTTGGGCGAGCTGGTGGCGCTGGATCGGCACGGCACCGATGGGCTGTCGGGGCCTTTGGCGGGTGATTTGGCCGATCTGGACGGACTGGCCGCCACCGTGCGCGCCGTACGCCCGCAAATCATCGTCAATGCCGCAGCGTATACGGCGGTGGACAAAGCCGAGTCCGAACCCGATCTGGCCCGGTGCATCAACGCTGACGCTCCTGCCGTGCTGGCCCGTGAAGCCGCCACCAGCGGCGCGCTGCTGGTGCACTACAGCACCGACTATGTGTTCGACGGCCGTGGCGAACAGCCCTGGCGCGAGGGCGATGCCACCGGCCCTTTAAGCGTGTACGGCCAGACCAAGCTGGCGGGCGAGCAGGCCATTGGCCAGAGTGCGGCGCAGCATTTGGTTTTGCGCACCAGTTGGGTGTATGCCGCGCGCGGCGGCAACTTTGTCAAGACCATGCTGCGGCTGGCGCAAGAGCGCGAACGCCTGACGGTTATCAACGACCAGTGGGGCGCGCCCACGGGCGCTGACCTGATTGCCGATGTCACCGCCCACGCGCTGCGCCAGTGGCGCGCGCGGCCTGAATGCGGCGGTACCTACCACTTGGCGGCAGCCGGTGTAACCACCTGGTTTGAATATGCAAAATACGCTCTGGCGCAGGCGCAACAAGCGCACACAGCTGTTCCATTAAAAGCAAAAGAAGTACTGCCTATGGCCACCAAGGACTATCCCACGCCTGCCAAGCGACCGCACAATTCGCGCCTGGACACGCGCAAGCTGCAATCCACGTTCGGCCTGCGCCTGCCGCCCTGGCAAGACGGGGTGCGGCGCATGATGGCCGAGATTCTTTGACAGCGAAGAGATGCATCCGACCATGAAACCACGCAAAGGCATCATCCTCGCCGGCGGCTCCGGCACCCGCCTGCACCCGGCCACGCTGGCGCTGAGCAAGCAACTGCTGCCGGTGTACGACAAGCCGATGATTTATTACCCGCTGTCCACGCTGATGCTGGCGGGCATGCGCGACATTCTCATCATTAGCACACCGCAGGACACGCCGCGCTTTGAGCAACTGCTGGGCGATGGCGCGCACTGGGGCGTCAATCTGCAATACGCCGTGCAGCCCAGCCCTGATGGGCTGGCGCAAGCCTTCATCATCGGCGAGCAGTTTGTCGGCGGCGCGCCCAGTGCGCTGGTGTTGGGCGACAACATTTTTTATGGTCACGACTTCGAGTCCCTGCTGGCCGACGCCGACGCCGACGCGCGCAGCCAAGGGGCCACCGTGTTCGCCTACCGCGTGCACGACCCTGAACGCTACGGCGTGGTCGAATTCGACGCCAGTGGCCGCGCCATCAGCATCGAAGAAAAACCCCAAATCCCCAAGAGCCATTACGCCGTCACGGGTCTGTACTTTTACGATGCCCAGGTGGTGGACATCGCCAAGGCCGTCAAACCCAGCGCGCGTGGCGAGCTGGAAATCACCGCCGTCAACGAAGCGTATTTGCAGCAAGGCCAGCTCAATGTGCAAATCATGCAGCGCGGCTACGCCTGGCTGGACACCGGCACGCACGACAGCTTGCTGGATGCGGGCCAGTTCATTGCCACGCTGGAGCGAAGGCAGGGTTTGAAAATCGCCTGTCCCGAAGAAGTTGCCTGGCGCAAAGGCTTTATTGACGACGCACAACTTGAGCGCCTGGCCACGCCGCTGGCCAAAAGCGGCTATGGCGCGTATTTGCTGGGCATGCTGCGCCAGCAGCGCACGGAAGGCCACGCATGAACGCGCAAACCACGGCCATTGATGGCGTGCTGGTGCTGGAGCCGAAAGTGTTTGGCGACGCCCGTGGTTTTTTCATGGAAAGCTACAACCGCCGTGCCTTTGGACAGGCCACCGGACTGGACATTGATTTCGTGCAAGACAACCACAGCCGCAGCCGCCAAGGCGTGTTGCGTGGCCTGCATTACCAAATCCAGCAACCGCAAGGCAAGCTGGTGCGGGTGACGCAGGGCGCAGTGTTTGACGTGGCGGTGGACGTGCGGCGCAGCTCGCCCACGTTTGGCCGCTGGGTGGGGGTGGAGTTGACGGCCGACAACCATCGCCAGTTGTGGGTGCCCGCTGGCATGGCGCACGGGTTTGTGGTGCTGAGCGACAGCGCTGATTTTTTGTACAAAACCACCGATTACTACGCGCCCGAGTTCGAACGCAGCATCGCCTGGGACGACCCCACCATCGGCATCGAATGGCCGCTGGCCGCCCACGGTATCACTGAGCCACTGCTGTCCGACAAAGACCGTGCGGGCGTGCCGCTGGCGCGCGCCGAGGTGTTGGCCTGATGTGGGACTTGGTGGACGTTTGACAGGGGCGAAGGCGGCGTAATGCCCTTGGATATCACGGTCTCGGTGGTCAGCCACGGGCATGGCGCGGATGTAGACGAGTTGTTATTGCGCCTGGCCGACTTGAAACAGGGGGTGCCTCGACGGGTGATCGTCACGCGCAATGTGCCCGAGCCAGACAAGCGCGGCGCAGCCGGGCTGGTGGACTGGCCTTTCGATCTGGTGTGGATCGACAACGATCGTCCCATCGGTTTTGGAGCCAACCACAACCGGGCCTTCGCCCGCGATGGACAGTTGGGCGCCAGCGCGCTGTTTGCCGTGCTCAACCCGGACATCCGCTGGCAGCAAAGCCCGTTTCGGCCCATGCAAGAAGAAAGCGCTGGCGCACCGCAAGCAGGCTTGATTTACCCGGTGCAGCTTGGCACTGATGGGCGCCGACAAGACCATGAGCGCCTGGTGCCTACCCCGGCCCGCCTGTGGGCGCGCTACAGACCGGGCGGGCAGCGGCAAGAGGTGGCCGAGGGCGAGCAGCCAGATTGGGTCAACGGCGCTTTCATGCTGCTGCGCAGGCAAGCGTTTGCCGACATTCAGGGCTTTGACGAGGCGTATTACATGTATGGCGAAGACGTCGATTTGTGTCTGCGCCTGCAACTGGCGGGCTGGCAGATCAAGCGTTGCAATGGCGCGGTGGTCGAACACACCGGCCGCCGCGCCAGCAGGCGCGATCTGCGGCACTTTGGGTGGCACGTGGGCAGCCTGTGGCGGCTGTGGCGCTCATCCGTGTGGCGGGCGTGGCGGCAGCGTCAACAGAAAACCAGTCGCTCTGCGCACATGCCCCGCCCCTGATCATGATCACCTTGGTTGGGTGCTCTGCTGATGTTGTCCTGGCTGTCATCGTGCGCGTCTGGCTGGGGTACCGTGCTGTTGTGACCGGTGGCAGTGCCGATGGTGTTGGCAGTCGTGCTTCATGGTGTTTACCCCCCCCCCATTTCTAAATTAGCGCGATCGCTTTACGCGTCAGGTGCAGGTGGGGCCGTTCAGCGTGGGCGGGTCGTTTTAAACTGCGCCCACCTAAAATCAGGGCACTTTTTAAGCGCCGACGGCTCTGTCAAGGTTCGGTGTGCTGCGGCTTTGTCTACATCATCCATGTCTGAAACCCTCGTTCAATCTTCTGCGATCTCCACAGGTGTCGATGTGCGCCTGGCAGACGTTCGTTGGCCCGCTTATGGCGAACTGCTGGTGGCTTCAGGCAAGCTGTCGCCGCGCGATCTGGAGCGCGCGCTGGCGGCGCAGCGCGAGATGGGCGGCGCGTTGGATGCGGTGCTGGTCAATCTGGGGCTGGTGTCCGAGCCGGATGCGGCGCGGGTGCTGGCCGATCATCTGGGCCTGCCGTTTTTGGCGGCAGATGATTACCCGGCCACGTTCGCCGATGCGGCAGGTTTGCTGCCCGATTTTTTAAAGGCCCACCATGTGCTGCCACTGCGGACCGAGGGCGGCGCGCTGCAAGTGGTCATGAAGGCCCCGCAGGATGCCTTTGTGCTGAAAGCGCTGCGCCTGACCACGGGGCTTGAGCCGCAGGCTGTGGTGGGCCTGGGCAGCGAGATCGACCAGGCGCTGCAACGCTATCTGGACGAGGCCGAGGCTGAGGGCGATGCAGATGGCGATATCGCCAGTGCCGACGGCGATGCGGGCGATTTTGTCGAGCACCTGCGCGATCTGGCCAGCGAAGCGCCGGTGATCCGGCTGGTCAACCAGATCATTGGCCGCGTGATCGAGCTGCGCGCGTCCGACATTCATCTGGAGCCGTTCGACGACGGCTTGCACGTGCGCTACCGGGTCGATGGCGTGCTGCTGCCCGGCGAGGGGGTGTCCGCCAGTCAGGGCGCGGCCGTCAGCTCGCGCGTCAAGTTGCTGGCGCATCTGGACATTGCCGAGCGGCGCCTGCCGCAAGACGGGCGCATCAAAACGCGGGTGAAAGGGCGCGAGCTGGATTTGCGCGTGTCCACCGTGCCCACGGTGTACGGCGAAAGCGTGGTGATGCGCGTGCTGGACCGCGCCAGCGTGCGCTTCAGCCTGGAAGACATGGGGTTTGAAAAAGACACGCTGGCGCGCTTCAACCAGTTGATTGCCCGCCCGCATGGCATCTTGCTGGTCACCGGCCCCACCGGCTCGGGCAAGACCACCACGCTGTACGCGGCGCTGGCCAAGCTGGATTCGGCCACGCAGAAAATCATCACCGTTGAAGACCCGGTGGAATACCAGTTGGAAGGCATCAACCAGATTCAGGTGCATACGCAAATCAACCTGACGTTTGCCAACGCCCTGCGCTCCATCCTGCGGCAAGACCCGGACATCATCATGATCGGTGAAATGCGCGACGGTGAAACCGCGCAGATTGCCGTGCAGTCTTCATTGACGGGCCATCTGGTGCTGTCCACGCTGCACACCAACACCGCTGCCAGCGCCGTGGTGCGCATGCAGGACATGGGGGTAGAGCGCTACCTGATCACCTCCACCGTCAATGGCGTGCTGGCCCAGCGCCTGGTGCGCCGTTTGTGCGCGCACTGCAAAAACCCGGTGCAACCTTCGGCTGATGTGCTGCAAACCTCGGGCCTAGGCCGGTTTGTGCAGCCCGGTGCCACCATTTACGAAAGCCGGGGCTGCGACCATTGCCGCGGCACCGGTTACCAGGGCCGCACCGGCATTCATGAGCTGCTGGTGGTGGACGAGACATTGCGCAGCGCCATCTTGCAAGGGGCCGATGCCAGCGCCTTGCACGCCGCCGCCATCCAGGCCGGGATGTACACGCTGTACGACGACGGCCTGCGCAAGGTGGCCGCAGGCGTGACCACGCTGGATGAGGTGCTGCGCGTGACGCAGGATCAGACGTGATGCAGGAGCAAAGCCATGCCTGATTTCACCTGGCGCGCGGCCCAACTGGACGGGCAACTGGTGGAAGGCCGCTTTGAAGCGCTGACGCCCGATGCCGTGCTGCGCCATTTGCGCGAGCGCGGTTTGACGCCCATCAAGGTGGAAGACGCCGCGCTGGCCGGTGCCAGCGGTGCGGGGGCGCTGGGTGTGGCGCGTCGCAATCGGCGGGCGCTGCGCGGGCCAGTCAATCGGGCCGACGTGCTGGCGCTCACCTCTGAGTTGTCCATCATGCTGCGCGCCGGACTGGCGCTGGACAACGCCTTGCGCGTGTTGATCGAGATGAGCGCCAAGCCCAGCGTGCGCCAGATGCTGGAGAGCGTGCTGGAGGACGTCAAAGGCGGCGCGCCCTTCAGCCGCGCCCTGACCACGCGGCGCGCGTTGTTTGGCGACTTCTACATCAACATGGCGCGTTCGGGCGAGGCCAGCGGCCAAATGTCGCAAGTGCTGGAGCGTCTGGTGGCCCACATGGAGCGCCTGCGCGCGCTGCGCGAAAGCGTGGTGTCTGCGGCGCTGTACCCGGCCATCTTGCTGGTGGTGGCGCTGCTGTCGCTGGTCATCATGCTGGGCTTTGTGGTGCCGCAGTTTGAAAAGCTGTTCAAGGACATGGGTGATGCGCTGCCGCTGCCCACGCGCATCATCATGGCGCTGGGGCAGGGCTTTCAAAGCTACGGTTTGGCGCTGGGCATAGGCGCGGTGCTGGGGGGCTGGCTGCTGTGGCGCTGGCTGCGCACGCCGGGTGGAAAAGTCTGGTGGCAAAACAGAGTTTTGCGCTTACCGATACTGGGAAGTTTGCTCTATAAATATGAGTTGACTTTGTTTGCGCGCTCATTGGGCACGTTGCTGGGCAATGGCGTGCCTTTGCTGACCGGTTTGCACATTGCCACCGAAACCGTGGGCAACATGAACCTGCGCGCGGCGCTGGCCAAGATGGCCCCCATGGTCAAGGAAGGCGCGCGCATGGTGCGTGCCATGGACGCCACGCAGGTGTTTGAACCTTTGGCCATCAATCTGGTCAGAGTAGGGGAAGAAACGGGGCGCATCGGCCCCATGATGATCGAGCTGGCCGAGGTGCTGGACCGCGACGTCGAAACCGGCATCAAACGCGCCCTGACGCTGCTGGAGCCGGTGATGATTCTGGTGCTGGGCGTGCTGATTGCGGGCATCATCGTGTCCATCTTGCTCGGCATCCTGTCTGTCAACGATCTGGCGCGCTGAGAACAAGCGGGTCGTATCGTTCTGTGGTTTTTGAAAAAAAGGAACATGTGATGAACCGCCTGCTGGCGCGCCACTTGGCGCACACCCTGCCCCGCCACGCCACGCGCGGCTTTACGCTGATCGAGCTGCTGGTGGTGATTGCCATCATTGGCCTGCTGGCGGGCCTGGTCGGCCCGGCGGTGCTCAAGCAGTTTGACGGTGCCAAGAGCAAAACCGCCAAAATCCAGATCAGCGACCTGGATCGGGCGATGGATTTGTACAAGCTCGACGTGGGCCGCTACCCCACCAATGCTGAAGGGTTGCAGGCGCTGGTCACCAAGCCCGGTGCGGCCAACGGCTGGAACGGCTCGTACCTCAAAGGCGGTTTACCTGAAGACCCCTGGGGCAACGCCTACCGCTACGCTAACCCCGGCCCCAACGGCGGCATCGAGATCCTCTCGCTCGGGGCTGACAACGCCCCCGGTGGCGAGGGTGAAAACGCCGATTTGCGCAACACCAAATAAAGCATGAACATGACCCGCAGGCGGCTGGCTGCCTGGCCTGCAACGGTCTGGCCAAGGCAGGGGCGACAGTGCACCGCCCCGTGGCGTGCCGTGCGCGGCTTTACCCTGGTGGAGCTGCTGGTGGTGTTTGCCATCGTGGCGTTGATCGTCGGGCTGGTGCCGCTGGCGTTTGGTCGCCTGCTTGAATCGGCGCAGTACCGCGACACGGTGCACGCCGTGCTGATCGACATGCGCGCGGCGCGCCATCAGGCGCAAAGTCAGGGGCGCGAAGCGCGCTTTGCCGTGCACCTGGCCGAGCGGCGTTTTGGCATCGAAGGCGGCACGCAACATGAGGTGCCCGAGCCGTTGGCGCTGCGTGCCACCATGGCCGCGCAAGAGTCGGGCAGTGATGGCAGCATGGCGATCCGCTTTTTGCCGCGCGGCGGCGCCAGCGGTGGCAGTGTGGATGTGCTGCGCCCTTCGGGCGACGGCGTGCGCCTGCGGGTGGACTGGTTCACGGGCCGCGTGGAGCAGGAGCCGATTGCGCCATGACCCTGGTCCGTTGCCGTCAGCGTTGCTTTCAGTGCCGCCTTCAGCGTCCCCTTCAACGCGGCTTTTCGCTGCTGGAAGTGCTGGTGGCCTTTTCCATCGCTGCACTGTCCATCGGTTTGCTGTACCAGGTGATGGGCAACAACGCGCGGCAGGTGGGCGGGCTGGGCCAGCGCGAACGCGCCATGATGCTGGCCGAATCGCTGCTGGCCGCCTACGACACCGTGCCCGCCCAAGGCGTGGACGCGCAGGCGCAAGGTGCGGGGTTTGCCTGGCACGTGCGCAGCCAGCCTTACCCGACACCGGCTGATGGCGTGCTGCAAGCGCCGTCGCTGCATGAATTGCAAGCCCACGTCGAGTGGTTGGATGGCAGCGATGTGCGCAGCTTTCAATTGACCAGCCTGCGGCCCGAACGCCGCCCGCCGCAAGGGGGCCGAGCGCCATGAAGCTGCGCAAGAGCGTTTCTCACGGTTTCACGCTGATGGAGGTGCTGATATCCCTGGTGCTGCTGTCGCTGCTGATGCTCATGCTCACCAGCGCCATCAGCTCCATGGGCCAGACCGAAGAGCGCGTGGAGCAGCGCGTGGCGGTGGCCGACGATTACCGCAGCGCGGTGGATTTTTTAAGCGGTGTGATGAGTCGGGTTTCGGCACGAAAATACCGTTTGACGCAATCAGGATCTGCACAGGATGCTCCTTTTTTTGATGCAAAACCAGACGCCGTGGCCTGGGTGGGCATCATGCCCGCGCGCTACGGCCTGGGTGGGCGGCATTACCTGCGCCTGAGTGTGGAGCCTTCGGCGCAAGGTGGACAGTTGGTGCTGCGTTATGCGCCGTGGACGGGTGCCGCCACGTTCGCCGACTGGGGCAGCGCGGCCGGACAAGTGCTGGCCGCGCCGGTCAACACCTTGTCGCTGCGCTATCAGGAGCCTGCCAGCGGCCAGTGGAGCGCGGCGTGGCCGCCTGCGGGCATGGCAGCGGCCGATTTGCCGCCCACGCTGCTGCCGGAGGCCATCGAGGTGCTGCTGGACGGGCCAGAAACGGCCTGGCCTCCGCTGGTGGTGGCGCTGGCACCCACGCGCGCCAGCGATTCGTCGGCCATGGGCACCACTTTTGGTGGTGGGCGGTAGGTTGATGGGCGCTGCTGCACCCATTGCCCCTTTGATGCCGCAGCGTCGTGCCGCAGGCATGGCGCTGATTGCCGTGCTGTGGATCGTGGCCGCGCTCAGCATCATGGTCACCGGCTTGACCGCCACCGTGCGCCAGCACATTCAGGTGGTGGGCACGCAGCGTGATCAGGCCACCGGCCTGGCGCTGGGCGAAGCCGCCGTGGCCCTGGTGTTGCAGCAAATGCAAGCCAAGGCGAATGAGCGTGTCGAAGGGCTGACCACGGTGCAGGTGGAATACGCAGGTGTGCCGATGGATGTGGAAGTGGCCCCGCTGGATGGCCTGATCTCGCTCAACGGGGCCGACGCCGCCTTGTTCGCCGCCTTGCTGCAAACCACAGGCGGGCTGGCTTCGGGCCAGGCGCAGGCGCTGGCAGATGAGCTGGTGGCGTGGCGCGATGCCCGCTCGGACGGCGATGGCGCGGCCACCCAGCAGCCGCGCCGCTTCGAGGCCCCTGAGGATTTGCTGCTGGTGCCGGGCATGGATTACGCGCTGTACGCGCGCATCGCCCCGCTGGTCAGCGCCGATTTGGCGGGCGTCAGCCGCGTCAACCCCGCTGCTGCCCCGCCCGAGGTGCTGGCGGTGCTGGCGCAAGGCCATGAAGGCCGTGTGGCGCAGTATGTCGACCAGCGCGGCAGCGGCCAGCCCGGTGCCGATACCACTGGTTTCAATCAGGCGTTTGTGGGCACAAGTGGTGCCAATTTGTACCGATTGCAGGTCAAAGTGCCGCTGGATGCAGGCAAAATACTGCGATTGACCCGCGATGTGGCGGTCGGCAGCATTTATTCGCGCACCGCACCTTGGCGCGTTTTGCGCACCGATCGGCAAATCGTGGCGCTTTCCGGCTAAAAACGTGGCCGCTGGCACGCATGAACATCACCCCTGAAGAATCCCCCCGCTTTTTCGGCCTGGACTTGAGCCAGGTGCGCCGCGACTGGCAGGCCGCAGGCGCGCTGCTGCTGTCCTCGCGCGGGTTGCGCTGGCTGGTGCCGCAAGTGCCGCTGAAGCTGCACCGCGCCGATGGTGGCGTCAGCGGCTGGCTGATGCAGCGCGATCTGGCCTTACCGTCTGAACAGGCCTTGAAGGGCGCGCACGCGCAGGCCATCGAGCTGGCCCCTGACCGCGTGCTGGAGCGCCACCTGACACTGCCGCCGTTGTCGCCTGGCGATCTGGCACGCGCGGTGCAACTGGATGTGGGCGCGGCCAGCCCGTTTGCGCCCGATCAAACCGTGTTTGGCTACGCCGTGCATCCGGGCGCGGGCGCGGGTGGGGCTGCCAAGGTGGACGTGGCCATCACCTCGCGCCAGCAGGTCGATGAAGCGCTGCGCGCCGCTGGGGAAGACAGTGCGGGCGGCGGGCAAGCGCAGCCCGAAGTCTGGGCGGGCATCCCCGCCAGTGGCCCACAACGGCCATCCGTCATCCGGCCCATCGTGATGCAAGGCTATGGCGAAGCCACGCGGCAGGCGCAGGTGCGCCGGGGCATTGCCCAGCGCCTGGCCTGGCTGCTGCTGGCGCTGGCGCTGCTGGGCGCGCTGGTGGTCACGCCAGCGGCCTTGGCGCGGCTGCGCGCGCAGCAGGCCCAGCAGGCGTTTGACGCCTTGCGCGGGCAGGCCGCGCCCCAACTGGCGCAGCGCGAAGCGTTGACCGAAAACCTGGAGCGCCAGCGCGTGCTGGGCGAGATGCTGGGCCGCCAGTTGGCCATGCCCCCGGCGCTCGATATGCTGACCCGCGCCTTGCCCGACGGGGCGTGGCTGACATCCATCCGTGTCGAAGAGGCCAAACTGGTGCTCAACGGCCAGGCTGATGACGCAGCGGCGCTGGTGCAGCGCCTGTCCGGCCAGCCCGGCGCGCACGACGTGCGGCTGGCATCGCCCGCCACGCGTGGTGCCGGGGCCAGCAAGGAGAGCTTCATCATTGAAATGAACCTGGACGCGGCGCGCTACGGCGTGGCAGCGCCTAAAACCGCATCCAAAACTGCACCTGAGGCAGCAGCATCTGGCGCAGTGCCTGCAACAGCACCCGAAAGCACCCCCAAAACGGCGGAGGCCACCTCATGACCGGGCGCACCCTGCGTCAGCGCCCCGAGGTGCTGTGGATCGGGCTGGTTGCCGCCGCGCTGCTGGTGGCGGCGGTGTGGGCGGGCGGGTTTGCCTGGGCCAAATACCAACAGGCCCGCGAGCGCCTGGCCGACATTGAGCCGCGCCACGCCCGTTTGGCCGGTTTGCTTCAAAATCAAGAGCTGCTTACGCAGGCTGAAAGCGCGGTCAAGACCAATTTAACCGAATATGTTTACGCCGCCACCGAGGACGCCAACCAAACCGGCAACACCGCCTTGCAGCAAGTGCGCGACATGGCCACCAAACACGGCCTGCGCGTGACCAGCAGTCAGGTGACGCCGCCGCGCGAAGAGCAGGGCTTTGACCGCATCGGCCTGAACCTGCGGGTCGAAGGCGAGTGGCCCCAACTGGTGGCGCTGCTGGGCGATCTGGCCCGGCAACGCCCGCTGGTGCAATACGGCAACCTGCAAATCGGCTCGGTGTATTCGGGCGCGCAGACGGGGCAAAAGGTGTTCGGCTTTTTTGACCTTTATGTGCTCAAGGAGCGCCGCCCATGAGCCAGCGCGTTTCTCCTGCACTGCTGGCCGCCATTGCCGTCATGGCGCTGGCCTTGGCCGGGCTGTGGCTCGCGCCCAGCTCGCTCGCCACCTGGCGACAATGGCAAGCGCCGCCCACGCAAGCGCCCAACCTGGACGACGTACAGGCCGCCGCACTGGTCGCCAACCCGGCTGCCGTCGCCGCCTACCCCGTGGTGCTGGAACGCCCGCTGATGAGTCCCGCACGCCGCCCCCAGGCTGCTGCCAGCGCCGCCAGCGCAGCGGTAGCTGTCCCGACCACCGCCATCGAGCAGATGAAGCTGCGCGGGCTGATCGACGGCCCCGCGCTCAATGGCGTGCTGGTCGAAGAAGGCGCAAAGGGTGAGCAAGCCCGCTTTGTCAAACTGGGCGAACAAGTGGGCGACTGGACGCTGCAAAGTATTCAGGGCCGCAAAGCCACTTTTGCCCGCCGTGGGCAGACCAAGGACATTGAACTTCCCCAGTTGTCGGGGGATCAGGAACAAGGTGCTGCCCAACCCGCTGCGCCTGCCCCTCCCGCCCGTCCCACGGCTCCTGCCCGGCCCGCAAATCCCCCGGCCCGTGCCCAGCCGCCTGCGCCACCTGCCGTGACCGCCTCTGCCCCTGTCCAACGCCCGGCCACCGTCGCCAGCCCGTCCGCGTCCGCGCCTGGGCAGGGCGGCTTCGGGGGTGGCGGATTCGGCGGCGGCAGACGGCCCGCCGTTGCGGCATCCCAGGCCACCCGTTGATCGCACGACGACCTTTTGACGCCCAGCATCCAAGCCGACGCCTTTAATCGACGCTTAATCGACGCATTTATGTCCCAACCCCGTACTTATCCATCGCTTCTCGCGCCCGCGTTGGCATCGGCTCTGGCGGCTTTGCTGGCGGGCTGCGCCCAGCCCGGTATCGCCCCTGCCGATCAACCGGTCGACATGGCGGCTGAAGCGGCCACACCAGCGGTGCCAGCGGCTGCGTCGCCTTCTGCCCCGCCCGTGGCCCCTGTGTTGCCCGCGTCGGCCCCGCTGGCAGCGGCATCCAGCGACCAAGACGCCACCAACATCGAACCTATGGTCATCCGCGGCACCGACCGCGTGGTGGCCGCGCAGCGCCCCTCGGGCAATGCGCCTGCCCGCGGTGCTGTCAGCCGTCTGCAATTTGAAGGCGCGCCAGTGGGCGAGGTGGTCAAGGTCATGCTCAATGACCTGCTCAAAGTCGATTACGTGGTACACCCGCCATTGAATGGCGCAGTCACGCTGACCACGCGCCAAACGGTGAATGCCGACCGCGCCCTGCTGCTGCTGGAAGCCGCTTTGCAGGCCAATGGCATCGTCATGGCGCGCGACAGCCGGGGCACCTACCACGTGGGCACGCCCGAAACCCTGCGCGGCATCGTCAGCGCGCCCGTGCTGGCTGAAGCTGGCAAACCCCTGCCGCCGGGTTATGGCGCGGTCATCATCCCCTTGCAGTACCTGGGCGCGGGCGAGATGGCCAACATCTTGCAGCCGCTGGTGTCGGGCGACGCCATCTTGCGCGTGGACACCATGCGCAACATCCTCGTCATGCGCGGCACCCGCGCCGAGGCCGAAGGCTGGCTGGATCTGGTCAGCACGTTCGACGTCAACCTGCTGCGCGGCATGTCGGTGGGCGTGTTCCCGCTCAAACACACCACGGCGGCAGATGTCGAAGCCGCCTTGCAGATGATGTCGGGCGGTGCGGCATCGGCCGGTGCGGCCAGCGCCGTGGCGGGCGCGGGCGGGCGCGGACAGCCGGGTGTCGCGTCGTCGGGCACGGCGCGCTCGGCAGCGGGCAACGCCAGCACGGCGGTGGGCAGTGGGGCGCAAGCGGGCGCTGCCGGTGCGGCAGGGCTGGGCGCATCCAGCCCCCTGTTTGGCGCGCTGCGCGTCATGCCCATCGAGCGCATCAACGCCGTGATGGTGGTCACCCCGCGCGCGGCGTATCTGGATGAGGTGCGTTACTGGATCGAGCAGTTTGACCGCCCCAACCTGAAAAGCGGCGAGCCGCAATTGTTCGTCTACAAAATCCAGAACAGCTCGGCCAGCCATCTGGCGGAGCTGATCAACGGCATTTATGGCGGCACCACATCCGCCCAGCCCGCCGCCACCGGCGTGGCACCGGGCCTGAGCGCTTCCACCGGCAGCACTGGAAGTGGCATTGGTGCCAACCGTTCGTCCCTGGGGTCTACATCGTCGTCGTCCACCGGCCTGAGCAGCCTGGGCAGTTCCATGGGCAGCAGCTCGATCAACAACCGTCTGGGCAACAACACGCTGGCGCAGCGCAACGCGCAGCAGGCCGGGGGGAATGTCACGTCGGTGTCGCTGGACCAGAACGTGCGCGTGATGGCCGACAAAATCAACAACACCCTGCTGGTGTATGCCACGCCGGGCGAATACCAGCGCATCGAGGCCACGCTCAAGCGCCTGGACATTCAGCGCGCGCAGGTGCTGATCGAAGCGTCGATTGTCGAAGTCACCTTGAGCGACGGCCTGGAATACGGGCTGGAATGGAGCTTCAACAACAGCGTGGGCAGCAGCCATACCGGCTCTGGCGTCATTGGCAGCGCCGCGGCCGGGGCGCTGGCCGCCACCGGCGCAGGTTCGGGCGGGTTTACCTACACCTTGAGCAGCGCCACTGGCATCCGGGCGGTGTTGAGGGCGCTGGCGCAAAAGTCGCTGGTCAAAGTCATCTCCAGCCCCTCGCTGATGGTCATGGACAACCACACCGCCGCCATTCAGGTGGGCAACCAGGAGCCGGTCAACATCGGCACCACCACCGTCAGCGGCAGCACCACGGGCATTACCAGCTCCACATCCATTCAATACAAAGACACGGGCGTCATGCTGGACGTCACGCCATCCATCAGCGCGGGCGACTTGATCACGCTGGACGTCAATCAAATGGTGACCGATCTGGGGCCGGACTCTACCTCGGGGAAGACCGATGGCTACCCCACCTTCATGCAGCGGCAAATCACCTCCAAGGTGGCCGTGCGCTCGGGCGAAACCATGGTGCTGGGCGGCTTGATCAAAGACAATTCATCGCGCGGCAAATCCGGCGTGCCTTTGCTGTCGCAACTGCCCGGCATCGGCGCGCTGTTTGGCTCCACCGAACAAGCATCGGCCCGCACCGAACTGCTGGTGGTGCTGACCCCGCGCGTGGTGCGCTCCGACGAGGACGCCCGCGCCGTCAGCCGCGAGCTGCGCGAACGCATGCGCGGCCTCACCGCATCGGGGCTGCGCACGCCCCCCATTTCTACCAACCAGGAGTAAGCAAACCCCATGAACACCCTGCAAATTTCTGCCGCCCCCCGCCGCCTGGCGCTGGCACTGCTGGCCGCTCTGGCGCTGGCAGGCTGCGCCAACATCGGCCGCACCCCTGAAGAAGTGGTGACCCAGCGCGTTGAGCAGCGCTGGGACGCGCTGATTGCCGGTAACTTTGAAAAAGCCTGGGAATACACCCAGCCGGCCTACCGCGGCGCGGTCAAGCAGGCCGACTACCGCAAACAGTTTGGCTCGGCAGCGCAATGGCGCGGCATCCAGGTGCATTCGGTCGAGTGCGAGGCCGAGCGCTGCAAGGTGCGCATCCGCCTGACCACGCGCATGCTGATGCCGCCGTTTCGCAACCAAGAAGTGTCTACCGCCATCGACGAAGTGTGGGTGCGCGAAGACAGCCAATGGTGGTTCTACCAAAGTTTTTAACCGTGCCCCAGGCATTGGGCCGCCCCGCATTGGGTCGCCCGGTTGTCACTAATTCGCAACAGGCCGCACATATTTCACAACCGCTCAGGTGCCGACTGATTGAAATGCCCGTCAGCGCCGTGGTAGCATCCGAGGGCATTTCCAAGATTCGCTTGGGTCTTGCAACCACTTTTTTCCTAATGGAGTCATAGCTATGAAAAAGAGCATTCTGGCGATCGGTGCTGCAGCCGTCGTTGGCGGTCTTGGCTTTGCCGGTTCGGCCCAAGCCGTTGTTTTGTTTGGTGATGTTGCTGCTACGCCACGTTCGCCTCTGGTTGCTGCTACCGACGTTGTGCAGAACCCTGGTTCGATCGGTCACTTCTTGTTTGCGCCGTACTTCACGGCCAACGAGAGCATGAACACGCTGATCGCCATCACCAACACCGACGAAACCAACGGCAAGGCCGTGAAGGTGCGCTTCCGCGGCGCGGCCAACTCGGACGACGTGCTGGACTTTACCGTGTTCCTGTCGCCTGGCGACGTGTGGACCGGCAGCGTGGCGCGCGACGGTAACACCAACCACGCCGTGATCACTACCGAAGACAATTCCTGCACGATCCCCGTGGCCGCCGACTGGCCTGGCGTGTTCAGTGCCAACCGTCTGGGTGGCTTCCTGAGCAGCGACGTGGCCGCCGCCAACACGCGCGAAGGCTATATCGAAGTGTTGAACATGGCCGACATTCCGCCAAGCACCGTGACGGGATCGCTGTACAAAGGCATCAAACACGTGAATGGTGAGGCACCTTGCAGCAGCATTCCTTACGCCGACATGCTGAGCACGACCGTAGATGATGCGACCAATGCTTCGGCTCACGGCCTGGCAGCACCTTCGGGCGGCCTGATGGGTACTTGGGGTATCGTTGATCACACCCAGATCGCCATGTTCAGCGGCAACATGACGGCCATCACGGCTTCCAGCGCTGTGGATGTTGCATCCGGCACCACCACCAGCGGCTACGGCTACATTGCCTTTGCGCCGCAAGTGGGCTTGACCGCTACGCAAGCCGTGGTGGATGCCAATACGGCCGATCCGCTGTTGACGACCACTGGTATCGCCATCTCTGGCATCACGCCGCTGTGGTATGACCTGCCCGACATGTCGACGCCGCTGACGTCGACGTATGCGCACCCAGGTCTGCAGGCTGATCGCCTGTCGGCCACGCTGGCCAAAGGCCAGATCTACAACGATTACATGGCCACGGCTTCTGGCGCTGCCCTGGCGCTGCAAACGGACTGGGTGGTGTCACAACCTACCCGTCGCTACCATGCTGCAGTGGCCTATGGCACAACGGCTGCAAGCTCTGTGCCTGTGTATGTGGACCACTCTGCCGCAGTTGTGGGTACGGCCGATACTTCTGTGACAACCGCAACCGGTCTGTACAGCAGCCTGAACCTGAACACGGCGCTGGCCAATGGCCCCATGCTGTGCCTGGGTGTGGCGTTCTCGTCGGCTGACCGTGAAGAAACCTTCACGACGCTGGGCGGCAGCTTCTCTCCTGGTGTGACCAGCCCGTACTGCGGCGAGGTGTTCACCGTCAGCTTTGGTGCCACGAAAGTGCTGCGCCCCAACCTGACCAACCGTACCGTGACGCCTGTGGGCGAATACGGCTGGGCGCGTCTGGCACTGCCTACCGCTGGTACAGCTTTGCCGATGGTCGGTTTCGCCGCCTCTGGCCACACCAGCACCAATGGCAACTACGGCATGACCCTGCCACACCGTTGGGGCAGCAACTGATAGGTTGATATGAGTCGCATTGCCTGATCTGGGCAATGCATTCAAAACACCTGTAAAAGGGCGGGATGAATTTCCCGCCCTTTTTTTGTATGCAACGCACGCGCGATCACGATGGGCCGTGTGCGTTTGCTTCGGCCCAGATGCGTTTTGATATGGCAGGCTTTGTGACAAGCCGACACACGGTTGGCGTTGAACTCTTTAAGCTTTGCGCCGGTCAAACCGGGTTCTTTTAGTATCATCGCCAAGCCGTATGCGGCGGCGTTGATGGCGTAATGGGGGCTTGATGTGCACCGCACGATGATGGTTGCCCGTGCTTTGATTGGAGTAGCAAGTTGAGTAAAGTTGGTGTTCACGTTTTGGTGGCGCGCCACTGGCGCGCTTTGGGGGTGTTGGCGGCAACGCTGGTGGCGGCCAGCAGCGTTGCAATAGGGCAAACCAACGTGGGGCAGGCGCAAGCCGCCAATGCCGCACAGGTCAGTGCGGTGCAGTCGTTTGCGCCGGAAGACGTGCTGGTTTCTGGCCCCGCCGGACGTGTGACCCGCGCTGAGCTGGAAATGGTGGTGCCGGATTTGGTGCCACCCGAGGATCAGGCGCGTTTTTGGCGCTCGCCCGATGCGGTGATCAACATGGCGCGCGGCTTGTACACACGCCGGGCGCTGGCGCAAGAAGCCGTGCGCGAGGGCCTGGACAAAACGCCGCAAGCTGCCACGCAACTGCGCCTGAAGCAAGACCAGGTGCTGACAGATTTGTTGCTGCAGCAAAGGGTGACGGCCGCAACGCCCGATGCGGCGGCGCTGGATCGCATGGCGCAATCCGAGTACCGCGCCCATCCGGAGCAATTCACCAGCCCGGAAGAAGTGCGCGTGCGGCATATTTTGCTGCCGGTGGCCCCTGACGGCAGCAACGATGCAGCGGTCAAGGCCGATGCGCAGGCATTGATCGGGCAGTTGAAAAACGGCGCTGATTTTGCCGCGCTGGCCAAAGCACGCTCGGTAGACCGCGGCAGCGCACAACGCGGGGGCGATATTGGTTTTTTTGCCAAAGGCAAAATGCTGCCCGAGTTTGAGTCTGCGGCGTTTGCCTTGAAACAGGTGGGAGATTTGAGTGCGCCTGTCAAAACCAAGTTTGGCTATCACATCATCGAGTTGCGTGAACGCAAGCTAGGTGAGGTCAAAACATTCGAGCAGGCGCTGCCTGAGCTGCGTGCAGAACAATTGCACAAAGTGGATACCCGCGCGCGTCGCTCGGCATGGGAAAAAGGTGAGGCTGGTGCCCAGGTGGATGAAGCGGGCATTAAAAGCTGGTTGCAAAACCGGGCACAGATCAACTGATGCAGCCCAAGGGCCTGATTGAGAGAAAAACAAACCCAGGCCCACATCAAAACACACCATGATCAGGTCTGCGCTGGGTGCCGAATGTGCCCAACTGTGGCGGCTGCGGGCATTGCTGGGAGTGCTGACGCGGCGTGAACTGGTGGCGCGCTTTGCGGGGTCTGCTGGTGGTTTGTTATGGGTGTGGCTGCCGCCGCTTTTGACGGTGGCGGCGTATTACCTGGTTTTTGATGTGGTGTTTGGCATGCGCCTGGGCGGGCAAGCGCCCACGGCGCGCGTGGGCACTTATCTGATTGTCGGCATGCTGGCCTGGATGGCTTTTGCCGATGCCACGCAGCGGGGTATGAACAGCCTGATCGAAGCGGGAGGCTTGTTGCAAAAAAACCCGCTGCCGCCGGGCTTGTTTCCGGCGCGCGCCGTGTTGGCCAGCCTGCTGGTTTATGCGCCTTTGCTGCTGGTGTTGATGCTGCTGTACGCTGGTGCGCACCGCTTTACGCCGGGGGTGTGGGCGGTGCCTGTGCTTTTGCTTTGTCAGGGCATGTTGACATTTCTATTGGCCTATTTATTGGCCATATTGGCCGCTGCCCTGCGCGATGTGATGCAGGTGGTGGGCGTATTGCTGTCTTTGGGGGTGTTTTTGTCGCCGGTGCTGTTTCCGGTCGATTTGTTTCCGCAAGCGTGGCGCTGGCTGTTGTGGCTGAACCCGATGACCGCGCTGGTGCTGGGTTACCAGTCTGCTTTGTTGCAAGGGGCCTGGCCTTCGTGGGATGTGTGGCTGGCCATTGGGGCATGGGTGGCTTTGCTGGCAGCTTTGTTGTCTGTGGCCTTGGTGCGCAGCCGCGACCAGTTGGTGGACTGGCTGTGAGTGGGACTGCTTTGCCATCAGAGCACGCTGTTGGTGCGATGCCGTTGCGCCTGGAAGGGGTGGGCAAGGAATACAAAATCTACGATTCGCCACGCGCACGGTTGCGGGCGTTGCTGACGGGGCATGCACAGCACCGCAGCCATTGGGCGCTGCGCGACGTGTCGTTTGAGTTGCCACGTGGGCAGTGCCTGGGCGTGGTGGGCAGTAACGGTGCGGGCAAAAGCACCCTGCTGAAATTGATCACGGGCACGCTTCAGCCTAGCCAGGGCGTGGTGCAACGACAAGGGCGAATTACGGCCATTTTGGAGTTGGGGGCGGGCTTTCACCCGGATTTCACGGGGCGGCAGAACTTGTATTTTGGCGGCAGCCTGATCGGTATCGAGCATGAAGAGATGGCCCGGCTGGAGCCTGAGGTACTGGCCTTTGCAGAGATTGGCGAGGCGATTGACCGGCCCGTGAAGACCTATTCATCTGGCATGGTGGTGCGGCTGGCGTTTGCCATGGTGACGGCAGTGCAGCCAGATTTGCTGATTATTGATGAAGCGCTGGCGGTGGGAGACCAGCATTTTCAGAAAAAATGCGTGGCGCGAATTGCCGCGTTTCGGCAAGCAGGGTGTACCGTCCTGTTTTGTTCGCACAGCCTTTATCACGTGCGGCATTTGTGCGATGCCAGCCTTTGGCTGGATCAGGGGCAAGTGCAAGCGCTGGGGGAAACGGACGATGTGCTGGCCGCGTATGAAGCTTATGTGCGCAAGCTCCAGATGCCCTCAGGTGTGCATGACGAGACGATGAAGGCACAGCAGCAAGCCAAGACAGCGACTGAAAATAATGCCGACGCAGTTGTTGCCAAAGGACGTGGCGAAATTCTGGCTTTGGCTGTGACGGGGCTTCAAAATGCCGCAAAGGAGGCAGAGGTGCCTTGGCTGCCAGGGCCGGATTTGCAATTGACTGTGCAGGTGCGCGCACCGGATGATGAGCCGCCGCCCAGCATCGGGATTATGCTGGAGCAGGTGAATGGGGTGGGTATTACTTCAGTCACCACGCATGCCGATAACGTCGTGCCGCAACGGGTAAAAGCCGGCGTTTGGCAGTCGGTGCTGACCTTCCCGGACTTGCCACTGCACAGCGGTGAATATGTGTTGAGTGTTTATCTTTTTGATGCGCAAGGATTGGTGATTTATGACCAATGGATGCACAACCAGTCATTCAAGTGGCGCTATGCCAGTATGGTGCCAGGGCTGGTGCGGTTGCCTCACCATTGGGCATGAAGCGTGACGACTGATCTGACAAGCTGGCAGAAATTGCGCATGCGCACAAAAAATGAGTTGCGCGATGTGATCGAGCTGGTGTTGGTGCCAGGACTGGCGGCTGTGCTGCCGTGGCGATGGTGCTTTCGCTTGTACCGCTGGCTGGCCGCGCACTGCCACTGGCTATACCGCGAATCTTGCGATCGGGCGTTGCGAGAAGCGGCCACACGAATTGACGTGGGCGATGCAAAGCGGTGGCTGATGGAGCGTCGGCTGGTGACTTTGGTTGACCATGCGGACTATTACCTTGGGCATTGGCGCTCAGATCGCTGGATGGACCAACATCTGAGTGTGGAAGGCGCGTGGCCAGAGTCTGGGGCCACCCTTTTATGCACCTTTCACTGGGGTGCGGGCATGTGGGGGTTGCGGCATGCGGCGCGCAGCGGTATCCATGCGCATGCCCTGGTGGCGGCAACCGAGGGGGCGCATTTTGTCCGGCGCACGGTGATGCACCGTTATGCGATTGCGCGAACGCGAGAGGTGGCGCGCGCGTTGCGTCGCCCTACCTTTGATGTGAGTGCTTCGCTGCGACCTGTAATCAGGGCATTGCGAGATGGATCGCCGGTGCTGGCGGTGGTTGACATCCCGGCCGATGAGGTGGATGTCAGCCATGAGGTGAGTTTGCTGGGCATGCGCACGCGAATGGCCCAGGGCATGCTGCGGCTGGCTGTTGACCAGCAATTGCCGGTGGTGGTTTATCTGACGGGTATCCGACTGTCCGATGGGCACAGGTTTTTGCGAATACACCGCCTGCCGGTGTGTGCCAGCGTGTCTGAACTGCTGCCGCAGGTGTTTGTATGGCTTGAACGGGCGCTGCAAGAAGACGGCGTGCAATGGCATTTCTGGGGTGAAGCGCCGCGTTTTTTTGTTGATGTGCCGCCAACTGTGAAATAACACAACGCAGATGGGGTCTTTGTTGACTTGGGCGCAACGAATGGCGGTGTTGCGCTCAGGCGCGGCCAAATCAATGCCGCAGCCAGCTTTTGACCCGGGTTTGCCAATGCAGGGGAATGGCGCGGGCGATGGGGCCGAGTGCGGGGGCGGCGCGCAGGCGGGCTAGCATTTCCAGTGCTTGGCCTTTGAGGCCGGTGGCTAAGCCAGTGTCTGCGGCGGGCAAGAAGGGTGCGAGCGTTTCGGCTGAGATGCTTTGTGGGGCCAGCGCAGGCAGTGGGTTCAGGTAAGTGTCGGCATACCAGTTTGAGGGCTGTGCCTCAAAGGCGCGCGTGGATGTTAGCTTGGTGTCGCTGGTCCATGGCGCGATGGGTTCGGGGCTTTGGGCGATGGCGAAATTTTGGCTGCGCACCAGGGTAAAAAAGTCCAGCCATTGCTGCGGGGTCTGGCTCCAGGGTTGTACCCAGCTCCAATGGCGCCCGGCCAGGCGCTCGGCAAAGGCCCCCAGATCAGGCACCACCACCGGCCAGCCGCCCAGCAGGCAGGCCGACAGGGTGTAGCTGTAGCTTTCGGGCCATTGGGCGGGAAACCACACCAGATCAGGTTGCAGCCAGTGCAGCAGTTCGGGCAAGTCGCGTTCGTCGTAACGGCCATGCACTGTGAGTCGGGCATGTGGCTGGGTTTGCAAGGTGCGATAGCCGTAACCCAGCAAGTGGAACTCTACCGGCGCGTTTTGCTTGCGGGCGGCGATGGCGGCGCTTTCGAGGATGTCTGCGCCTTTGATGGTGCTGAGCGCACCGATGACGGCCACGCGCAGAGGACGGTCGTTGAGTAGTTGTGCCGGTTGAGGCACGGGCTGTGCCAGTGCCGGATCGATATCGGTGTGCGGCACCAGCCGCAGCGGCGCGCCCGGCACCACGGCCAGCAGCCGCGTGAGCATGTCGCGCGAGGGCGAGAGGACGTAGCGCGCGCTGTTCAAAAGGCTGGCGTGGTGCTGCCGCCAGGCCACTAAATCGGGGTCGTGGCTGACCGGGTGCACCAAGGGATCATTGGCTGCGCAGTAGTTGCCGCTGCGGTCGGTAAGCGTAATGTCGGGGTCGGCAAAGTAAAAGTCGTGCGCGGTGAAGTCGTGGCTGATGCCCAGGCGGGCGGGTAACTGCTCAACAAACTTGCCATGACCCAGCAGGTGGTGAAAGTGCACATGGCATACGCCCAACTGGCGCAGCAGCGCCAGCAGTTGGTCGCCCTGGGCGGGCAGGCTGAAGACCAGCTCGAAACCTTCACCAGCCCCCGGCAGGCGCAGACTCAGGCATTTGCCGGGCTGTGGGCGCAGCACCAGAAATTGCGCGCGGTCGTGCAGCAACTCGGCCAGCTCAAAGACGTGGCGCTCAGTGCCGCCAGCGCGGTCGTGCATGACGGCCAGGATGACCGGGCGGTTGGTATTTTGAATACGGGCAATGTCCACTGCGGCGCGTGCCAAGCGCGCGGGATCATCGCGCACAAAGCGCAGTACATCGCGTTCGTAGTGGGGATGCAGGCGGCGCAGCGTGTCCATGGCTGCGCGCTCGCGCGGGCTTTTGCTATCGCCAAAACTCACGCCGCCAAAGTGGCGCACAAAGGTGTCGAGCACGTGCAGGTTGCGCCATCCGGCGCGGGCGGCGCGGATGCAAAAGTCGTTTTCTTCGCCGTAGCCTTTGCCAAAGTTGTCGACGTCGAACAGGCCCACCTGCTCCAGCGCCGCGCGGCGGATGTACATGCAAAAACCGACGCCAGTGGGCACGTCCACCACTTGGCCTGCATTGGCGCGGGCAAACAGGGTATCAAGTTGCGCCGTGCTCCAGCCTGGGGGCAGGGCATTGTCTTTGCAAAACAGCGGGTAGCTGCAAATGGTGGCGTTGTTGGAAAACGGCGTGACGGAGGCCACTTTCTGGTCGCTGTAGGCGGCGGCGCGGATGCGATCCAGCCAGGTGCTGGCCACTTCGGTGTCGCTGTTGAGCAGCAACACGTCGTGCTGGCGCGAATGCGCCATGCCACGATTAACGGTGCCGACAAACCCGAGGTTCTCTTCGTTTTCGAGCAGCACGATGCGCGGATCGCGGGGCGCAAAAGCGCGCAGCCATTCGGTGACTTCTGACTCAGGGCTGGCGTCGTTGATGACGATCAAGCGCCATTCGGTGGCGGGCGTGGAGGCCAGGACGGACTCAAGGCAGCGGCGGGTGTCTTCAAGCCCTTTGTAAACCGGCACGATGATGTCCACCGGAAGATCGGCCGGTGCCAGTGGTTGCGAGGGGGGGCGCTGTGCCTCGACTTTGGGGCGGGCTGAGCCGACGCCCAGCAGGCGGTCGATGCGCATCTTCATGTTCACGATGGGGCGGGTGGCGCGAAATACGGTGGAGTTTTCGATGTCGTGAACCAGTTGGGTGGCGTCGTCACGTTCGCGGCTGAGGGTCTGGATTTGCGCCAGAAGCGCTTGTTTTTGGCTGCGCAGGTGCTCGCTTTGCTGTTCCAGACTTTGGCGTGTGTCCCGCTCCATGTGTGCTTGTTTCGTTTGGGTATTCAGTTGCAGTTGGAGAGCATCTTGGGCCAAACGGGCCTGGTCGGCGGCAAGCCGGGCTTGGGCCACACGCAATTCGGTGTGGCCAGCCAAAGCCAGGTAATCGGCCGACATGGGCCAGCCCAAAGTGACTTCAAGTGCACCGCCTTGGGCATGCGCAAGGGCCGCTTTGGGGATGGGTAGCTTGATCCATGGGTCTTTGCCATGCAGCAGCAGGGCATACGGCGCACCTGCAAGGCCCGGCGGCTGCGCCACGATACCGTCCATGGGGGTTTGCGCCATGGCGGCCACGTCGTGCGGTGTCCAGTGCCACAGCGGTTGCTGCCTGTGATCCAGCAGGCGGATTGCATGCAAATGCACGTAACCGTTTCGATCGGCGGGGTCAAGGCGCAGCCCGGACAGCGGGGCGTCTGTTGGGAGGGCAAAGCGCACGGTTTGGTGCAGATTGCCAATCACGCCGGTTTGGGTGAGTTTGCGGCCTTCGTCAAAACTGCCGTTTTGCCCCAGATAAAGTTGAGTGATGAACAAGGCTTGCGCGGGCAGTGGGGCATCGGCAGGCAGTGGGGTGGCGGGTTGCTCGCCTTCATGCAGCGCACGGCCAACCACGATGAATTGGTAGGTCAGGCTGTCGGGCAGGGCCAGCAAGTGGCGCGCCACAGGTTCAGCCAGGGCGTCAAAGGCGACTTGAAATTCCGAGTCGGGCAGGGGCCGCTGCACGGTGTCCACCTGCTCGGCGGCCCAGCCGTTGTCGCTTAAAAAGCGCATCAGCGTGCGTCGGGTGAAAAAGCGCACATGGGTTTCGTCCAGCAGCCCTTCAGGGCGGTAGCGAAATTCGCCCGCCATCAGCTCGGCCACCAGGCCGCTGTAGCCCACGTTGGGAATGGACAGCAGCACGCGCCCCTGCGGTGCCAGCAGCGTTTTGCAGGCGGCCATTACCTGGGCGCTGTGAACAATGTGTTCCAGCACGTCGGCGCAAACGATGAAGTCGTAGCTGCCACGCGCGAACACGTCGGTCAGTTGCACCTGATCCAGATTGGCGACTTCAACGCGGCGGTAATGCGTTTGGGCCAGTTGCGCCTCGTCGGCGCTGATGGTCAAGCCGTCGATGGGGCCTGCGTGGGCACCATCGCGCTCGGCAATAAAACGCCCCAGCGCGCCGCTGCCGCAGCCCAAGTCCAGCACGCGCGCACCAGCCGTGATGTGGCTGGCGAGCAAGGACAGGGAGGTTCGTTCGTCCGCCCGGATTTCGCGGGCGTAAACATGCAAGGCGGGTGGCGTGGCAGACATGAAACCAAGGGTGACAAAAGCGCCGGATTCGGCTGATGCGGCCCATGTGAAAGTGGTCTTGAATGCTACCATGCAGCTTCCTATAAAAACGAGCGTTGACAAGTGCTTGCACGTGTTGGCGCATGCCGTTCAAAGCGGGGCTTGAAGAGGCTTTGTGATGCATGGCAGAGGGTTGACTCGCATGAGGTTGTGTCCCTGAATGATTTCTTTGGCGCTGCTGGCGTTTGTGGTGTCTTTGGTGCTCACTTTGTGGGTGCGCCGCGTTCTTCTTCGGTATGCCGGAGCCTATGCCGATGACGCGCCCCAACGCTTTCACTTTGGGCATACCTCGCGCATGGGCGGGCTGGGCCTGTTGCTGGGCTGGGGGCTGGCGTTGGCCGCGCTGCCCTTGCTGCAATGGGCGCACATGGCAGGCAATATCGACAGCGCGCGGCTGCAGCTGCCGATGTGGCTGCTGATGCTGTTGCCCGCATTTGCCGGCGGCGTGCTGGAAGACATGACCCAGCGCATGACGGTGCGTTGGCGTTTGCTGCTGACGCTGACTTCCGGTGTGCTGGCTTGCAGCCTGCTGGGGGCTTCGGTCACGCATCTGGGGTTCGCGTGGCTGGACCAGTACTGGAGCGCCGCGCCCTGGCTGGGGGTGGCGCTGGCGGTGCTGGCGGTGTCGGGTCTGCCACACGCGTTCAACATCATTGATGGCTACAACGGCCTGGCGGGCATGGTGGCGCTGGTGGTGTGCTTGGCCCTGGCACACGTGGCCTTGCAGGTGGGAGACCGCGAATTGGCCGCGATATCCGTGGCCTTGGCCGCAGCAACAGCCGGTTTTTTGGTGTGGAACTATCCGCGCGGGCTGATTTTTGCAGGCGATGCGGGGGCGTACCTGTGGGGGCTGGTGATTGCCTCCGTCAGCTTGCTGCTGGTGCAGCGCCATCCTGTGGTGTCGCCGTGGTTTCCGGTGCTGTTGCTGATCTACCCCATCTGGGAGACGCTGTTTTCGATTTACCGCAAGCTCTGGCGCGGGGTGTCACCGGGCATGGCCGATGCACTGCATTTGCACCAGTTGGTGTACCGGCGTCTGGTGCGCAGCGTGTTGCATGAAGACGAGGCCAAAAACATGCTGGCGCGCAACAACCGCACTGCGCCGTATTTGTGGAGCTTTGTGGTGCTGACGGTGGTGCCAGCACTTCTTTTTTGGCGTTACACCGGTGTGCTGATGGTGTTTTGCCTGCTGTTTGTGATCAGTTACGTGGGGGCTTATTTGATGCTGGTGCGCTTTAAAGTGCCGCGGATGTTTCAGCCGTCGCGCTACTGAGTTTTATCATCGGCAGTTTTAAGTTTGTCACCTATTTCTTGAGCAAGGCTTGACCATCCATGAGCACTGATTTGTCCCATCTGGGTCCGTACGACAAGGCCCACATCCTGGCTCAGGCACTGCCGTACATCCGCAAGTTTCACGGCAAGACCATGGTCATCAAATACGGCGGCAATGCCATGACCGAGCCTGCGCTGCAAGCGGCTTTTGCCGAGGATGTGGTGTTGCTGAAGCTGGTGGGCATCAACCCGGTGGTGGTGCATGGCGGCGGCCCGCAGATCGAAACAGCGCTCAAACGTCTGGGCAAGCAAGGGAAGTTCATCCAGGGCATGCGCGTGACCGATGCCGAGACGATGGAAGTGGTCGAATGGGTGCTGGCCGGCGAGGTGCAGCAAGACATCGTGGGCATGATCAGCCAGGCGGGTGGCAAGGCGGTGGGGCTGACCGGGCGTGATGGCGGACTAATGCGTGCGCGTAAGCTGAAAATGGTTGATCAAAAAGACCCCAGTCTTGAACACGACGTGGGCCAGGTGGGCGATATTGTTCAAATTGACCCGGCGGTGGTCAGCGCTTTGCAGGATGACCAGTTCATTCCGGTGGTCAGCCCGATTGGCTTTGGCGAGCAAAATGAAAGCTACAACATCAATGCTGATGTGGTGGCCGCCAAGCTGGCCACGGTGCTGCAAGCTGAAAAACTGTTGATGTTGACCAATATTCCCGGCGTGCTGGATCAAAACGGCCAACTGCTGCCCGAGCTGACGCCGCGCCGCATTGACGAATTGGTGGCCGACGGCACCATCTCTGGAGGCATGATCCCCAAGATCAGCGGCGCGCTGGATGCGGCCAAAAGTGGCGTGCATGCCGTGCACATCATCGATGGGCGCGTGCCGCACGCGATGCTGCTTGAAGTGCTGACCGACCAGGCGTTTGGCACCATGATCCGCTCGCACTGATGTACTGATGCAATCATGGTCAAGGCGCTGGTGTCCAAGCTGCGGCATCCCAATAGTTTGGGTACGGGTAGGCGGCGGCACCCCCCCTAAACAGGCGCTGCAATTGACCGAAAGGGGCGCTTGCGGCGCATGAATGACGGGTGTCTGGCCAGCCTTGTGCGAGAATCATTTGGAAACATTCGCGTAAGTCATGGATTCTGCCGACGACCGAACCAAGAACATGCCCGACCCGGAGGAGACTGCCGCGTCCGCAGGCACCCGTAAGCGCCCAAAGCCCGGAGAGCGCCGGGAGCAGATTCTGCAAACGCTGGCGCAAATGCTGGAGCAGCCCGGCGCTGACCGAGTGACCACCGCCGCATTGGCCGCGCGCCTGGCAGTGAGTGAAGCGGCCCTGTACCGTCACTTTGCCAGTAAGGCGCAAATGTTTGGGGCGCTGATCGACTTCATCGAAACCAGCGTGTTCGGCATGATCAACCAGATTGCCGAGCGTGACGAGACTGGATCAGCCAAAGCGGCGCACATCGTGCGCATGGTGTTGCAGTTTGGCGAGAAAAACCCCGGTATGACCCGTGTGATGGTGGGCGATGCCCTGGTGTTCGAGCATGAACGCCTTCAGCAGCGCATGAACCAGTTGTTCGACAAAGTCGATGCGGCGCTGCGCCAAAGCCTGCGCAACGACATGGCAGGCAGTGGCACACTCACGCCCGATGCTGATGCGCAAGTGACGGCATCGGTATTGACGGCCTTTGTGGTGGGGCGTTTGCAGCGGTTTGCCCGCTCAGGATTTCGCCATCTGCCTTCCGATCATCTGGATGCCTGTTTAGTCAAAATTTTGTAAAAAATCACGGCCAGTGACCGTTGATATTGCACTGCATAACGCAACTGACCGGTTTGTTCAGTGCAAGCGACCGGCTTCAGTGAATGCAGGCGCATATGCTCAAACCGCCACTGCGGGATGTTCGTTGCACCGGCTGTCTGTCAGACCATGCCATCGGTCAGCAAAATGCAATGAAAGGTAAACACTCACATCAAATGTGCTTTTTGTGCACGAGAATGCATGTGGCAGTTTGATTTTTAATGCATTTTGTTTTCAGGGAGATGCCTCATGAAGAAAACGATGACAGCCGTGGCCGCAGCTGGTTTGATGGCTTTGACGGGTGCTGTTCAGGCGCAAGTGATTGACACCAATGATCCTGCGCTTGTGGGACCTTATACCGTCGCCGCTGACGGGTGGGTCAGCGTGGTCGTTGATGGGGCAGGCGGCGGCGGTGGCGGTTATGACGGCTGTCTTACTTGCGTTCCCCCGGTGAATGGCACTGGCGGCGCAGGTGGTGCTGGCGCTCGTGTCACGGCCACCATCAGGGTGCTGGCGGGTGACGTGATCACTGCGGATATCGGTTTGGCTGGTGGGGGCGGTACGTACAATGACCGCAACGCAGCTGTCAGCCCTGGCCCCGGTTTGGGTGGTGCGGGTGGTGCAGGCTCTGGCGCGGGCGGCGCTGGCGGCAATTCAGGGGATGACTACGCAGGCGGCGGCGGCGGCGGCGGCGGCGGCGCTTCGCGCGTCACCGTAGGTACAGCGGTGGTGGTTGCTGGCGGCGGCGGCGGTGGCGGCGGTGGCAGCGGCAATGATACAGGGGCGCTGCCCAGTCTGGATGGTGAGGCTGGCCATTCTGGTTCGACCACATTAGGCACTGCCTCAACGTGTTTGACGGCCGATGTGGGTGGTGCAGGAGAGGTATATACCAGCGCCCTTGCTGGTGTTGGGGTAGATGCAGATGGCGGTGGTGGTGGCGGCGGTGGCGGCGGCTACACCGGAGCAGTGGGTGCGGGCGGCGCGTACGGCATTGATGGCGCGGTACCGCCTCCGGCTGCACAGGTGGCCGGTGGCGGCTTCGGCGGCGGCTCTTGCTATTACACCAGTGGCAGCAACACGTTTTATGGCACGGCCAGCGCATCGGCTGCGGGCGGTGCGGGTGGCACAGGCGGGCCAGACGCAGCCACCGCAGGTACTGCAGGGTCCTCGGGCCGAGTTGTGGTGATGCTGGTGGCAGACCCGTCCATCACAGCGGCTGGTGGCGTAACCGCTGTGCCCACAATGAGCCAATGGGCCATGTTGTTGATGAGTGGCTTGCTGGGCATGTTTGGCTGGCGACGTATGCGCCGTAATCAGCGCTGATCGGATGGGGCACGGGTTGCGCCCCACCTGATTCACAACCGCGCACAGCGATGTGTGCGGTTTTTTAATGTGTGGCTTTTGTGTGGAAGATGCCATGACACACGTGACCCTATCTGGAGGTTGACTGCAAATGCCCGTTTATCGGTCTTGCGTGGCTGTCTCAATTCCTGCCCATCCTGCTTGGGGATAACGTTTGCCTTGCACTGCAGCGGGTGCAAACACGGCTTCGATCTGGGTCATTTGCTCAGGACTCAGCGTCACACGGGCGGCACCGATGTTTTCTTCCAGCCGGGCGATGCGGCGCGTGCCAGGGATGGCGATGGCGTGGGGTTGTTTGATCAGCAACCAGGCCAGCGCCAGTTGGGCATTGGTGACGCCCCAGCTTTTCGCCAGCGCACTCAGGCGCTCGACCAACTGCGCGTTGGCGGCGGCGGCGGTGCCTTGAAAGCGCGGGTTGTGGGCGCGAAAGTCTTGTGTGCTCAAAGCGGCGGGGTCAAGCTGGCCGGTAAGAAAGGCGCGGCCCAGCGGGCTATAGGCCACGAAGGCGGTATCTTGCTTGGCACACAGGGGCAGCAACTGGTCTTCAGGTTCGCGGCTCCAGAGCGAGTATTCGGTTTGCAGCGCGGCGATGGGGTGCACGGCGTGGGCGCGACGCAAGGTGTTGGCGCTAACTTCCGACAGGCCCAGCGCGCGCACTTTGCCTGCGCGCACCAGCGCGGCCATGGCCCCCACCACGTCTTCAATCGGCACGGCCGGGTCACGCCGGTGGCAGTAGTACAGGTCAATTTCATCCACCCCCAGGCGCTTGAGCGACGCCTCGCAAGCGCTGCGAATGTAGGCGGGCGAGTTGTCGATGCGCCGCTCGTACTGTCCCGCTTGGCGCACGATGCCGAACTTGGTGGCCAGCACCATGCGTGCGCGCCGATCAGGACCACCATCGGCGATAAAGCGGCCCAGCAACGCCTCATTGGCACCCAGGCCGTAGGTGTCGGCGGTGTCGAACAGCGCCACGCCCAAATCCAGCGCATGTGCCAAAGTGGCCAGCGATTCGGTGTCGTTGCTTGCGCCGTAAAACTCGCTCATGCCCATGCAGCCCAAGCCAATGGGAAAGACAGGCGGCAGGGTTGTGCCCAGAGCGCGTGGTGCTGAAGTCGTCATGGATAGAAGCCCGTGTGCAGTGCTTGAAGTCATGGCGTGCAGTTTAGATAAAAGCGCATCAATTGATAATGGCTCAAGCATTCAATGTACTGGTGAGTCATGTTCATGAATAAACCGATAGTCGCGCTGCCTTTGCCTGAACTACAAGCTTTTGCAGCGGTGGCTCAGGCGCGCAGTTTCCGGCAGGCAGCCGAGCGGCTTGGGGTAACGCCCTCGGCGTTGAGTCACAGCGTGCGGGCGCTGGAAGTGCGCTTGAATCTGCGCTTGCTGCACCGCACCACGCGCAGCGTGGCCCCTACGGAAGCGGGCGCACATGTACTGGCGGTGCTGGCACCTGCACTGGCCGAAATTCGGCACGCCATAGACGATGCTGTATCGCAGGCCAGCACACCCCAGGGTTTGCTGCGCTTGAGTGCGCCGCGCGCGGCGACTGAGCTGGTGCTGCAGCCGCTGGTGACGGGTTTTTTGCAAGCCCATCCACGCATGGCCGTGGAGATGGCGGGTGACGATGCGCTGGTGGACATTGTGGCCACAGGGTTTGACGCCGGGGTGCGTTTTGGCGAAAGCCTGCAAGCCGACATGGTGGCGCTGCCTATAGGTACGCCACAGGGCTTTGCCATTGTGGCCGCGCCCGCCTATCTGGCTGCGCATGGCGTGCCGACCACGCCGGACGAATTGGCACGCCATCGCTGTATTCGCCAGCGTTTTCCCAGTGGCCGGGTCTACGCCTGGCAATTGGCCCGCGGGGCCAAGACGGTGCAGGTACAGGTGCAAGGCCAACTGACGTTGAGCGATGGTGCTCAGGGCGTGGCGGCGGCCAGGGCTGGTCTGGGCCTGGCCTATGTGCACGCCGCATTGGTCGCTCCGGAACTGGCCGCCGGGCGGTTGGTGCAGGTGCTGGCTGACTGGACGCCACCACCGGAGCAGTTGTACCTGTATTACCCCAGTCGTCGCCTGCAATCGGCGGGTTTGCAGGCGTTCATTGACTGGGTGCGGCAGCCGGTGGTAGCGTGATGGTCTGCACTCAGCACATTTTCACAACGCTTTTGAGAGTTAATGTATGCCTGCAAGGCGATGTACATAGGGTTGCCGCGGACGTTCCAGATGTCATCCTGGATCCGGCAGTTGGACGCATCCGATGGTGCTGTGATCGGCGTGCCAGGTAAGACGCGAGGACGCTGCGGGCTTTCTGCCCGCAAGAACGGAGCAACGCCGCATGGTGCCCGATCTTCGGTGGATTTGTTCAACGAATTTGCAATTCAGGACACTAGGGTCATTGACCTTCAGCCTGTCGTTTGGGCAAGCGCACGCTGCGCCTGAGGCCAGGCGTTTATTCAAGCAGCTCACATAGGCTCATGCCAAAAAAGCGTCGCACCCGGTTTTCAAGATCAGTGCACCCACTACCACGATGAATACGCCGCGCACAAAGCCTGCGCCGTGCTTGAGTGCCAGGCGGGTGCCGATCAGACTGCCCACCACGTTGGCCACGGCCATGGTCAGGCCAATGTGCCACCACACATGGCCTTTCATGGCAAACAGCGCAATGGCTGATACGTTGGTGGCCACGTTGAGCAGCTTGGCCGAGGCCGAGGCGTTGAGAAAGTCGTAACCCAGCAGTCGTACGAATAAAAAAATAAAGAAGCTGCCGGTACCGGGACCAAAAAAACCGTCGTACCAGCCGATCACCAGGCCGATCAAGCAGGCCAGTGCAGTTTCTTTTCGCTGGCTGTGGCGCGGGGCGTGGGTGCGCCCCAGGTCTTTTTTCATCACCGTGTACAGCAGCACGGCGAGCAGGATGAAAGGCAGCAGTCGGCGCAGAAAACCAGGATCAATCAGCGTGACCACCCACGCGCCGATGAATGAGCCAATCAGCGCCGCTCCGGTGGCGGGCAGCAGCACCGGCCAGCGCATGCGCACGCGGCGGCTGAATTGTGCGGTGGCGATGCTGGTGCCCCAGACCGAGGCGCTTTTGTTGGTGCCAAACAAGGTGGCGGGCGTAGCCGCCGGAAAGGTGGCAAACAGCGCGGGAATCAAAATCAGACCGCCGCCGCCCACGATCGAGTCCACCATGCCCGCCATCAAGGAGGCGGCCGAGACGATCAGCAAATCCATGTCAGTTTCTTTTTTTTGCTATTATTATGGTAGCTATAAACGCCGAATATAAAGGCACCAGTATCCAATTTGAACTGGATTATCGCTGAGTGATGGCGTCTGGCCCATCAGCCAAGAAAAAAGGCACCAGAGGTGCCTTCAAAAAAGTTTTTATGGAGTCGGTGCTACAGCCGATCGGTTATGAGTGTGATGGTTTTTTACAGATGCTGTCTCCTCGGCCCTTGCCTTGGTCATGCAGACCAAGGGAACTGAGTGGGTTGACTATAGCGGTGCGGCTGGGGGCGGCCTATTCGGGATTGCCCCAAGTGAATGGCTGATTTCAACGTTTTCGGGCAGGTTTGTCACTGTCGTGCCCCAACTGCGGCAGCACTGACCCCTCGCCCAGCCGCAGCAGGCCGCTCTGGCTGTACACGGCCAGTTTGCCGCGCGTGTCGGTGATGTCCAGGTTGCGCATGGTCAGCTGGCCGATGCGGTCCAGCGGGCTGAAGGGCGCGTTCTCGACCTTCTCCATCGACAGCCGCTCGGGCGCGTAGGTCAGGTTGGGCGACTCAGTGTTGAGCAGGCTGTAGTCGTTGCCGCGGCGCATCTCCAGCGTCACCTCGCCGGTGATGGCGTTCGCCACCCAGCGCTGGGCGGTTTCGCGCAGCATGATGGCCTGCGGGTCGAACCAGCGGCCCTGGTACAGCAGTCGGCCCAGACGCAGGCCATTGATGCGGTACTGCTCGATGGTGTCTTCGTTGTGGATGCCGGTCACCAGCCGTTCGTAGGCGATGTGCAGCAAGGCCATGCCGGGCGCTTCGTAGATGCCGCGGCTTTTGGCTTCGATGATGCGGTTTTCGATCTGGTCGCTCATCCCTAAGCCATGACGGCCACCGATGCGGTTGGCCTCCAGAAACAGCTCGACCGGATCAGCAAACTCTTTGCCATTGAGCGCCACCGGCTGGCCTTCTTCAAAGCGCACCCGTACTTCTTCGGGTTTGACCTCGACCTCAGGCTTCCAGAACGCCACGCCCATGATCGGGTTGACGATGCGGATGCCGCTGTTCAGCTCCTCCAGGTCCTTGGCCTCGTGGGTCGCGCCCAGCATGTTGGAATCGGTCGAATAGGCCTTTTCGGTCGACATCTTGTAGTCAAAGCCGGCCTTCTGCATGAATTCCGACATTTCCTTGCGGCCGCCCAGCTCGTCGATGAAGCGCTGATCCAGCCAGGGCTTGTAGATCTTCAGACTCGGGTTGGCCAGCAAACCGTAGCGGTAAAAGCGCTCGATGTCATTGCCCTTGAACGTGCTGCCATCGCCCCAGATGTTGACGTCATCTTCCTTCATCGCTGTCACCAGCATGGTGCCGGTCACGGCCCGGCCCAGTGGCGTGGTGTTGAAGTAGGTGGTGCCGCCGGTACTGATGTGAAAGGCACCGCATTGCAGCGCTGCGATGCCCTCGTGCGCCAGTTGCAGGCGACAGTCGATCAGGCGCGCCTTTTCGGCGCCGTATTCCATCGCCTTGCGCGGGATGGCATCGTAATCGGACTCATCTGGCTGGCCCAGGTTGGCGGTGTAGGCGTAGGGCACGGCACCGTTTTGGCGCATCCACAGCAGGGCAGCGCTGGTGTCCAGGCCGCCCGAAAAAGCGATGCCGACTTTTTGGCCAGCGGGCAGGGATTGCAAGATGGTGGACATAAAGATGAATGCTTTCTTATCAGAGTGTGGCGGTTTGGTTGCGCTAAAACGCCATTGAAAGGCGTCATTATCGGCTCAGTTGTGGGGCAGATGAGGGGATCACACCGCCAGCGGGTCAACGTCGATGGCCCAGCGCAGCAAGGCGCGGTGTTCAGGCTGCGCGCGCAAATCGTGCAACAGGTTTTGGCAAGCGGCCAGCACGGCTTGCAGGGCGACGCGGGAAGGGCTTTCCAGCAGCATTTGGGCGCGCTCGATATTCGCTACCCGTTGCACCGCCAGAGGGACGGCGGGATACCAGTGGATTTGGCGCATGGCTGCCGCCAGCGGGTGCTCGGGCGCGGTCAGTTGCTGCTGCGCGGTGTGGGCCAAAGCCGTTAAAAAATTCTGCGCAACGGCTTGGCTGCGGCCTTCGGCGCGCAGCAACGCAAGGTGGCTGAAAGGGGGCAGTCCGGCCTGAGCGCGCTCTTGCAACTGGCGCGTGGCAAAGGCGAAGTAGTCGTGTTTTTTAAGCGCTTCGTACAGCGGGTGTTGCGGGTGGTGGGTTTGCACCCACATTTCGCTGCGGGTGCTGGTGGCGGCATCACGTCCGGCGCGGCCTGCGGCTTGCATGAGCAGGGCAAACAGCCGCTCGGGCGCGCGGAAGTCGCTGGAAAACAGCGCCGCATCAGGTTGCACGGCGGCTACCAGGGTGACGCGGCGAAAATCGTGGCCCTTGGCGATCATCTGGGTGCCCACCAGCACGTCCACATCGCCCGCGTGCACCTGGGCCAGTTGTGCCTCAAGCTGGCCTTTGCCGCGTGTGGAATCGGCGTCGATGCGGGTGATGCGGGCCGGACTGCCGTCGGGGCGGCGCACTTCGGTCAGCAGCTCGGCCAGGTGCTCTTGCAGTTGCTCGGTGCCGCGCCCGATGGTGCCGATGTCGAGGTTGCCGCACTCGGGGCAGGCGCGTGGCACGCGCTGGGTCAAGCCGCAATGGTGGCAGCGCAGCGTGCGGTCGATTTTGTGGAACACGCGAAAGGCGCTGCAATGCGGGCATTCGCTTTTCCAGCCGCAGTCGGCGCAGTGCAGCACGGGTGCCCAGCCGCGCCGGTTGAGCAGCAGCAGGGTTTGTTCACCACGCGCTACGCGCTCGGCCATGGCGGCCAGCAGCGGCGGGGCGATCAGCGTGCCCTTGGGCTGGCGCGTCATGTCGATGCGGCGCACGCGGGGCAGTCCGGCATCATCGGCTGGCCCGCTGGCACCGATGCGACGCGGCATGGCCAGGCGCTGATAACGGCCTGGGCCGCCGTCGGCTGCCGGGGTGCTGGCGTGCCAGCTTTCCAGCGAGGGCGTGGCCGAACCGAGAACAACTTTGGCCCCGGTGAGCTTGCCGCGGTACAGCGCCAGATCGCGGGCGGAATAACGCGCGCCTTCTTGCTGCTTGTAGCTGGGGTCGTGCTCTTCATCGACCACGATGAGCTTCAGATTGGGCATGGAGGCCAGTACGGCCACCCGCGTGCCCAGCACGATGCGCGCCGCACCGGTGTGTGCGGCCAGCCAGCTTTTCAGGCGCTGCGCGGGGGTTAGCCCGCTGTGCAGCGACACGCAGGTGGTCTGGCCAAAGCGGGCGGCAAAGCGCGCCTCCAGTTGCGGGGTGAGGTTGATTTCGGGCACCAACACCAGCGCCTGCGCATCCGGCTGGTGCGCCAGCAGCCGGGCGGTGGCTTGCATGTAGACCTCGGTCTTGCCGCTGCCAGTGGTACCAAACAGTAAAAACGGCCCGGATTGTTGTTCAATCTGCTCCAGGGCCAGAGCTTGCCCGGGCGACAGCACTTGCGCGGGTTGCAGCGTAGCCGCTGCATCGGTTTTTGATGCAGGCGAACGCTTGAGGCGACGTGCCATTTGCATGGTGCTGAGCGTGCGCAACTGCGGCGGCAGGGCGGCCAGGGCTACTTCGCCCAGCGCGCGTTGGTAATAGCGGGCAGTGAAGGCGATCAACTGTTGCCAGTGACCAGACAGGGGCGGCAGCCCGTCGAAGTGGCCCGCAATGGGCCGCACTTTGGCGCGCCAGTCGTCGGCTGGATGATCGGCTGCATTCCAAACCACACCCAGCACTTCGCGCTGGCCCAGTGGCACCCGCACGATGCTGCCGGGCGGCAAGGCGGCATCGCTGGCGTAGGTCAGCGGTTCGCCCAGGTTGCTGTGGGCAGGCGTGGGCACGGCGACGGCCAGCCAGTAAGTCATGGTCTGCTTTTGGTCACGACAAAAACCTGGGATGCATCAGAAGACGGCTGCATGGGAAGCTACACAGAGCTTGCTGGAAAAGGTGTGTTTGTACTTGCACTTTGGACGCTAAGTCATTGATAAGCACTGAATTTCCAGGTTGTCCTTCAAATTTGTGGATAACTTTGTTGAAAAGTCGGTGCAGCCCGTCTGGAAACCTTGCAGATGAAGGCTTTGCTTAGTCTGCTTGTGAAAAGGGCAAAAATAAAAATATATATAAATCAACAAGTTAGATTAATTGAAGGTGTGGTGCAACGGATGTGGTCTTGAGGAGGGCCGAATGGTGCCGGTTCTGGAGTTTTGTGCATAAGTCAAGCCCTGCAAGAAAAAAACTGTATTTTTTTTCTGCCACAAGTGCTTGACAAGGTGGCGTTGACGAGGTGCACCGCCACATCGCAACGCATCAACCGTCAGCGTGCACGCAATTGCCGCGAATAGCGGTGCACCTCGTCCACCAGATGGGCCACGTGGTCGGGCGGGGTGAACTGGCTAATGCCGTGGCCCAGGTTGAAGATGTGGGTGCTGCCGCGCGGGGCGGTGTCGGTGTGCGGACGACCAAAGGCGTCCAGCACTCGTCGCACTTCGGCGCGGATGGCTTCCGGCGGGGCGAACAGCATGTTCGGGTCAATGTTGCCTTGCAGGGCTTTGGCGTTTGTTGCGTCGGCATTTTCAGCCGCAGTGACGATGGCGCGGGCGCGACCCAGATCCATCGTCCAGTCCAGGCCCAGCACTTCGCAATCAAGCGCGCGCATCTCGGGCAGCCACAGTCCGCCGCCCTTGGTAAAGACGATGCGCGGCACCACCGCACCGTCAGCCCCGGTGCGCTTGAGCTGTGCCAGCACGCGCGCGGTGTAGGCCAGGCTGAAGGTCTGGAAAGCCCCATCGGCCAGCACGCCGCCCCAACTGTCGAACATCATCACGGCCTGCGCACCGGCATCGATTTGCGCATTCAGATACTGGGCCACGGCGTCGGCGTTGACGGCCAGCACGCGGTGCATCAAGTCAGGGCGGGCGTACATCAGCGTCTTGACGTGGCGGTAATCGCTGCTGCCACCGCCTTCGACCATGTAGCAGGCCAGCGTCCAGGGGCTGCCGGAAAAGCCGATCAGCGGCACTCGACCAGCCAGCGCGCGGCGGATGCTGGTGACGGCATCGAACACGTAGCGCAGCTTGGCCATGTCGGGCACCGCCAGGCTGGCCACAGCGGCTTCATCGCGCACCACGCGCTCAAACTTCGGCCCTTCGCCTTGCTGGAATGACAGCCCCAGCCCCATGGCGTCGGGCACGGTGAGGATGTCGCTGAACAAAATGGCCGCGTCCAGCGGGTAGCGCGCCAGCGGCTGCAAGGTCACTTCGGTGGCGTAATCCACGTTGGTGGCCAGCCCCATGAAGCTGCCCGCCTGCGCGCGCGTGGCGCAGTATTCAGGCAGGTAGCGCCCGGCCTGGCGCATCAGCCAGACGGGGGTGTAATCGGTGGCCTGACCCAGGCAGGCGCGCACAAAGGTGTCGTTTTTTAAGGGGGCGAAGCTCATGCGCCCGATTGTCGCAGCCTCTGGACGGCCAATTCTGGGAGGCCAATTAAAACCGACCTCGGCAAAACCGCCTACGGCTACGACCAGCTGGATCGCTTAACTCAAGCCACGCCAGGCAACGCCCTGCAGCCCCTTGGGCTGCCACTGGAACAGTACAGCTACGAGGCGGTGGACAACCGAACCAGCAGCGCCCATCAGCCGAAGGCGTGGGCCTACAACGACGATAACCCGTCGAATACCGTGTGAAACAATGCTTCAACTTCTACTTTTGACTGGCTCAGAAAACCGAGGGGATCTCAAAAAATTTGTTTCATCGGTACGCAGACAATAAGAGCGTGTTCAAAGTCTCAGGGTGATGGGTGTGGGATGCGGATTGGGATGGGCTGCAAGGCGCAAACCGCAGCGATACCTGGCGGTATCGCGAGGATTTGCAACGCAGCAGACCGCCCGAGGCCGCGCCCACACACCCGCGCAGAGACTTTGAACACGCTCTAACA
>NZ_JBKEEE010000007.1:0-13357 GCF_047975795.1 Ottowia sp.
ATGGGCCTGGTTGGACAGATGACTGCTCGGGTTGCATCTGCTCGATCAGCCCTCGCATCACGTCTCGGGCCATGAACAGTGCAATGCGTCTAGTATCTATCCAATCGTCCGGGATGCGACAAATAGCAGCGGTCGGCCGCCTCGCGCCAGGGCCACCAGCCCCATTGCGTGTGCTCGCGTGGGTTCAGGCGCACCGCCGTTGCGGCAGGTACCCGCAGTCCAAAAACGCGCTCGGTATTGCGCACCACGCCGGGGGCGTAGCGCCATCGCCAGCGCGGATAAATGTCGTACACGTTTTCAATCTGCCAGTCGGTCAGTGCGCAGTCGTGGGCGCTGGCGTCGATGCCCGTTTCTTCCAGCACTTCGCGCGCAGCGGTCAACGCAAACGGCTCGTCCGGAGTGTCTTTGCTGCCAGTGACCGATTGCCAAAAATCAGCCTCTGTATCTGCACGGCGGATCAGCAGCACGTCCAGCGCAGCGGTATGAATCACCACCAGTACCGACTGCGGCACTTTGAAAGCGTTGGAAGGTAAAGGGGCAATCGTCATCGTGCAGCCATCATGGTGCGACAGAATGCGCGCCTGACGCGCCGCAACCTTATCCCAATCCGCGTAAAAAACTGTTCAGCACCGGCTGCACCCGGCGAAACACCTGCCAGCCCGACCAGGCACGCAAGCCCAGATTGACCATGGCGCGGGGCCTAGCCAGCGTGGCACCCGCCAGCGCCGCCACGCCCAGCAGAATCAGCGCATGGTTGTGGCGCAAATCGCGTGCCGTGCTCACGCCCTGGCGCACACGATCAACCGCCCGCAGCCCCGGTTGCAGCACGCTGGTGCGCGCGGCAATCTGTTCACGCAACTGAGCCGAACGCAAGCGCAACTGCTCGCGCCGTGCCACCAGGCTCAAGGTGTCACCAGGCTTCATGTGCGCAGCCTTTCCTGGTCACGGCGCAATTCATCACGGGTGGCTGAAAACATGTTGGCCGCCTGGCGCGCGCGGTACAGCGCCATAACAGCCAGCACAGCCCCACCGCCCAGAAACAAAGCCGTGAATACGCCCAAAGCCAGCAGGCGTTGCGACTCCCACAGCAGTACGGTCATGAACACGGCCAGGAAAATCAGCCCGAAGCTGACGAACACCACCGCCAGTGCCGCCGTCACGGCCAGCCAGGTCAGGCGCGATGCTTCTTGTTGCGCTTCAACCGTGAACAGCTCCAGGCGCACCTGCGCCAGCTCGAACACATCGGCGAACAAGCCTTTGACGCGCGCTGTGGTGCTGTCGGCAGACGGCATCGGAAAAATCAGTGCAAAGAATCAGAAGGCGTGCCGGGGCAGCACCACCGCCTTCAACGGCGACCCAGCAGCACGCCAATCAGCATGCCCACCGCAGCGGCCGCGCCAATGGACGACCAGGGGTTGTCGTGCACGTATTGATCGGTGGCTTCAGCCGCCTGAATGGCACGGTCACGCCCGGCAGCGCGCACTTCGGCCAGTTTTTCACGCGCTACGGCCAGATTTTCTTTGGCACGAGCGCGCAGGTCGGCCATTTTGCTGTCGGTCTGGCCTGCCGTAGCGGCCAGTAGATCTTCAGCATCCGCGATCACGCGGCGCAGGTTGGCCACCAGCTGTTCTTTGGTTTCAACCGCTGTTTCAGTGAAATCAGAAGTGTTCATGGGTTGTCCTTTTAAAGTTAAAACTCATCGTAGCAGAGACCCTATCCAGCCATGCGCCGGATGCTGCCTTGCAGCGCCAAGCCCAATCTTGGGACACCAACGTGCCGCCGACAAGCCCCTTTGATCAAACAGCCGCCGGATTGCGCAAGCGGATATGCAGCTCGCGCAACTGCTTTTCATCCACCAGACTGGGGGCCTGCGTCAGCAGGTCTTGCGCACGCTGCGTCTTGGGGAAAGCGATCACATCACGAATCGACTCGGCACGGGTCATCAGGGTGACCAACCGGTCCAGGCCAAAGGCCAGTCCACCGTGCGGCGGTGCGCCGTATTGCAATGCATCGAGCAGAAAGCCGAACTTGGCCTGCGCTTCTTCAGGCCCGATTTTGAGCGCACTGAACACCTTGCTTTGCACTTCGGCGCGGTGGATACGCACCGAGCCACCGCCCAGCTCCCAGCCGTTGAGCACCATGTCATACGCCTTGGCCACACACTGGCCGGGGTCGGTGTCCATATAGTCCTCGTGGCCGTCCTTGGGTGCGGTGAACGGGTGGTGCACGGCGTTCCAGCGCTGGGCTTCGTCGTCGTACTCGAACATGGGGAAATCCACAATCCACAGTGGTGCCCAGCGGTCTTCAAACAAGCCCGACTTTTTGGCAAAGTCGCTGTGCCCAATCTTCAGGCGCAGTGCGCCGATGGCGTCGTTCACTACTTTTTTCTTGTCGGCACCGAAGAACAGAATGTCGCCGTTTTGCGCGCCAGTGCGCTCCAAAATGGCGGCGATGGCCGCGTCGTGCAAATTCTTGACGATGGGCGATTGCAGGCCGTCGCGGCCTTTGCCCGCATCATTGACCTTGATCCAGGCCAGACCTTTGGCACCATAGATCTTCACGAAATCGGTATAACCATCAATCTCGCCACGGCTGATCTCGCCGCCGCCGGGCACGCGCAGCGCCACCACACGGCCACCAGGGGTGGTGGCGGGGCCACTGAAAACCTTGAAGTCGACGTCTTTCATCACATCGGTCAACTCGGTAAAAGCCAGCTTGACGCGCAAATCGGGCTTGTCTGAGCCGTATTGGTGCATGGCCTCGGCGTAGGGCATAACAGGAAAGTCGCCCAGATCCACGTCCATGGTCTTGGCGAACACGTGTTTGATCATGCTTTGGAACAGATCGCGGATTTCCTGCTCGCCCAGGAACGAGGTTTCGATGTCGATTTGCGTGAACTCAGGCTGACGGTCGGCACGCAAGTCTTCGTCACGAAAACACTTGGTGATCTGGTAATAGCGGTCATAACCGGCCACCATCAGCAACTGCTTGAACAACTGGGGCGACTGCGGCAATGCAAAAAAGTGACCGTCGTGCACTCGGCTGGGCACCAGATAGTCGCGCGCACCCTCGGGCGTGCTTTTGGTCAGCATGGGTGTTTCAATATCGATGAAGCCATGCTCGTCGAGAAATTGACGCACCTCCATCGCCACGCGGTAGCGCAGCATCAGGTTGTGCTGCATGGCGGGACGGCGCAAATCCAGCACGCGGTGCGTCAGGCGCGTGGTCTCGGACAGGTTTTCATCGTCCAGTTGAAACGGCGGCGTGACCGAAGGGTTGAGCACCTTCAGTTCATGACACAACACCTCGATCTTGCCGCTTTTGAGTGTGTCGTTGGTGGTGCCCTCAGGGCGCGCGCGCACCACGCCTTGAGTTTGAATACAAAACTCGTTGCGCAGGTCTTCCGCCACCTTGAACATTTCAGGCCGATCAGGATCGCACACCACCTGCACATAACCTTCGCGATCACGCAGATCAACAAAAATCACCCCGCCGTGATCGCGTCGGCGGTTGACCCAGCCACACAAGGTCACGGTTTGGCCGATCAGCGCTTCGGTAACAAGGCCGCAATAGTGAGTACGCATGGACATGGCAAATAACTTTTAAACAAACAGAAGAAAAGAGTACTCAAGACTCTGGGCGTGTCTGGCCGTGCTGATGCGCGGCCAGTGCCGCATCGGCCACGCCTGCCACTGAGGGCACATGAAGGCGATCTTGAGTACCAGGCGGCAGCGCACCTGAACGAGGTTCACGCACTGAAGGGACGACCACTCCCATCGAGATCACATACTTGAGCGCTTCGTCCACGCTCATTTTCAGCTCCACCACATCCGCGCGCGGCACCATCAGGAAAAAGCCTGAAGTCGGGTTAGGCGTGGTAGGCACATACACGCTGATGAAATCGCCTTGCAGATGCTGCGCCACTTCACCACCGGGTTGGCCGGTCAGAAAAGCAATCGTCCACGCACCCTGGCGGGGATACTGGATCAACAACGCTTTTGAAAAGGCTTGTCCAGAACCCGAAAATAGTGTGTCAGACACCTGCTTCACGCTGGAATAAATGCTGCGCACCACGGGGATGCGCGTGATCAGCCTGTCCCATTGCCGCAGCCACCACTGCCCGGCAAAGTTGGCCACCGCCAGGCCCGTCACGAGCACCATCACCGCCACCAAAATCACGCCCAGACCAGGCACGTTGCGCAACTGTTCAGCCACACCGCCCAAACCCGGCAGCACCGCTTCCAGCGCAGCCAGCACGCCCAGAAAAATGCTGTCCAGAATGCCCATCAGCCATAACAGCACCCATACCGTGACGCCCATGGGCAGCCACACCAGCAAGCCGGTAATGAAGTATTGGCGCAGGCGCGACATCATGGTGACGACAGTCGTTGGTTAGGTCTGCTTTTCTGGCTTGCTGTTGCTTGCTGGTGTCGGGACGGGGGCCGACACCGGTGCTGCGGCAGGTGCGGGACTGGCTGCCGGTACACCTGCGTCAGCCGAGGTATTGCCATTGCCCTCAGGCGCTGTGTCACCAGACGCAGCATCACCGGGCGCGGCTGCACCGCTCTTGCTTTTATGCCCATCCCTGAAGTCGGTCACATACCAGCCCGAACCTTTGAGCTGAAAACCCGCCGCCGTCACCTGTTTGGCAAAAGCCGCTTGTCCACATTGAGGACACCCCGTGAGTGGCGCATCCGACATCTTTTGCAGCACATCCTTGGCAAAGCCGCAGGCGCTGCACTTGTAAGCATAAATAGGCATGGCTGAAAAGCGCGCTAGGCAGAGAACACGAAAAACCTTGAATTATAAAAGCCGACGCAGCCGCCCACATACCTTGACATCCTCTGCGTAGACGCTGATTGAAGCATGAACTTGCCGCGTCGGCCAAAAGAAAACCCGCTGTGGCTTGTGGGGCCTGCGGGTTGATTCAAATTCAGGATATATATGTGGTGCCGCCTGTCGGATTCGAACTGACGACCTACCGCTTACAAGGCGGGTGCTCTACCAACTGAGCTAAGGCGGCTTCCGGTCGCGCATTCTAACGCGGCCTCTAACCTGAAACGCTGTTTGAATGCGCAGTTATTTCACTATTTTGAGCGACGGACGCTTGCGCGCCGGTGATGGTGGCTCAGGCTCGCCATCTTCGGCAGAAGCTGCCGCAGACACCAGTTGTACGCCACTGCGTGGCCCGGCCGCTTGCAGCGCTGCATCGCTTGGCGCATCCGTCGCGTCCTGATCCGAAGTAGGGGGTGACACGACCATCGGAAACGCCATGCCTTGCCCACTTTCACGGGCGTAGATGGCGATAACGCGATCGACAGGCACCATGATGTCGCGTGGAACGCCCCCAAAACGCGCCTTGAATGAAATCAAGTCATTGCCCAACTCAAGCGCACTGGTGGCATCCAGGCTGACGTTCAATACGATTTCGCCGTTTTGTACATATTCGCGCGGCACCTGCACTGTGTCGTCAGCCAATACCGCAATATAAGGCGTCAATCCAGCATCGGAACACCATTCGTGCAGCGCCCGGATCAGGTACGGGCGTGTCGACGCCGTTTCAAGCGCATTCATCATGGCAAGAACCTTGTTGACCTCACCGCGCTTATTTGCGCATCACTTTTTCAGAAGGCGTGAGTGCTTCGATATAGGCCGGGCGCGAGAAGATACGTTCAGCGTACTTCAGCAACGGTGCCGCATTCTTTGACAGGTCAATGCCGTAATAGTCCAGGCGCCACAGCAGCGGGGCCAAGGCCACGTCGAGCATGGAAAAGTTGTCGCCCAGAATGAACTTGTTCTTCAAAAACACCGGGGCCATCTGGGTCAATCGGTCACGGATGTTGGCGCGCGCTTTTTCCAGTGCTTTCTCATTGGCCTTGGTGCGGCTTTCCAGCGTGCTGACGTGCGTGAACAGTTCTTTCTCAAAATTGAGCAAAAACAAACGCACGCGCGCGCGATCCACCGGGTCGCCCGGCATCAACTGAGGATGCGGAAAACGCTCGTCAATGTATTCATTGATGATGTTCGATTCGTACAAAATCAAATCACGCTCGACCAGAATCGGTACCTGCGCATACGGATTCATCACGCCAATGTCTTCGGGCTTGTTGTAAAGGTCGACATCCCGAATCTCGAAATCCATGCCCTTTTCAAACAGCACAAAGCGGCAACGATGAGAAAACGGGCACGTCGTCCCGGAATACAGCACCATCATGGTGGAAAGCTCCTTAAAAACGAAAAGAGTGGGAAGCGCGCCAAACCTGTGGCTGACCCCCACTCTGCAACCGCCTGACCCGATGATGGGTCAGACAGCAATGATGAATTATTTGATGTCTTTCCAGTACGCTGCGTTCAACCGCCAGGCAATGAAGGTGAAAAACAGCAGGAACAGCATCACGCCGACGCCAATCTTGACACGTTTATTCTGCGTCGGCTCGCCCATCCATTGTAGGTAGTTGACCAGATCGCCCACCGTCTCGTCAAAATCCTGCTGCGGCATGGTGCCTGCTGTCACGTCTTTCCACTGACCAGTGAACACATGGGCTTCATGTCCATGCTCTTCGCGGGTTTCAAACACCGGCTCGCGCTCCCCCTGCAATTGCCACAAGGGGTTGGGCATGCCAATGTTGGGAAACGCCAGATTGTTCCACCCGGTAGGACGCGATGGATCGCGGTAATAGGTGCGCATCAGGGTGTAGATGTAATCGGCACCCGTGCCGCCCGCACCCGCGCGTGAACGCGCGATCAGCGTCAGATCCGGCGGATTGGCACCGAACCAAGCCTTGGCCTGAATCGGATCAATCGACGCCTTCATGGTGTTGCCCACCTTGTCGGTGGTAAACAGCAAATTGTCCTTGATCTGCTGCTCGGTCAGCCCCAAATCGGTCAAGCGGTTAAAGCGCATGAACGCCGCTGAATGGCAGCTCAGACAGTAGTTGACAAAGATCTTGGCACCGTTTTGCAAAGAAGCCAGATTGGTGGTGTCCACCGGGGCTTTGTCCCATGCAATGCCGCCCGAAGCGGCATGAGCGCCGCCACCCAAGCTCACGCCCAATGCCACGCCCAGAATCAGTTTTTTCAGGAAATTCATGTTGTTTGCTCCTGCTTGGCTTCAGTGCGGCTTGAAAGTCACGCGATCCGGCACCGCCTTGGGTGTGCCCAACTGGCTCCACCACGGCATCAGCAGGAAAAAACCAAAATAGAACAGCGTGCCCACCATGGCCACCAACTCATTGGTCAGCCAGGCCAGCGACGGGCTGCTGAAAATCGGGCCAGGCACCATGATGCCCAGTACCATCAAAATCACAAACCACACCACGAACACCGCCAGCACCCATTTGTGCCAGTCAGGCCGATAGCGGATGGACTTGACCGGGCTGCGGTCGAGCCACGGCAGGAAGAACAAGATGATGACCGCACCGCCCATCACCACCACGCCCCAGAACTTGGCGTCAAAACCGCTGATGAACCACAGGTTGGGCAGCTTCACACCCACCCAACCCAGCATTGCCTTCCAGCCGCCCAGCAAAGCCACTGTGACCACGGCAGCACCCACAGCAAAACCACGCCAGATGCCCGCAAACACCCCCTTGGCAATGGCCAGCACCACTGCCGCCAGCACGATCAGGCTGAGCACCAGAACCATGGTTTCGGTGGTGGCACGCAGCATCGAATAGAACGGCGTGAAATACCACACTGGCGCGATGTGCGCTGGCGTGACCAGCGGATCAGCGGGGATGAAATTGTTGTATTCCAGGAAGTAGCCGCCACCTTCCGGGGCGAAGTACACCACGGCGAAATAAAGCATCAGAAACACGCCCACACCTACGATGTCATGTACTGAGTAGTAGGGGTGAAACGGAATGCCATCGGCAGGCGCATCGGGCGACCAGCGGTTGCCTTTGGGGCCTTTTTTGATTTCGATGCCGTCGGGGTTGTTGGATCCCACATCGTGCAGCGCCAGCAAGTGCGCCACCACCAGGCCAATCAGCACCAGCGGCACGGCAATGACGTGGAAGCTGAAAAAGCGGTTTAACGTCGCATCGCCCACCACATAGTCGCCGCGAATCAGCAGCGCCAGATCAGGGCCAATAAAAGGAATGGCAGCAAACAGGTTCACGATCACCTGCGCCCCCCAGTAAGACATCTGGCCCCAGGGCAGCAAATAACCCATGAAAGCCTCGGCCATCAGACACAGGAAGATGGCGCAGCCAAAAATCCACACCAGCTCGCGCGGTTTGCGATAGCTGCCGTACAGCAGCCCGCGGAACATGTGCAGATACACCACGATGAAGAAAGCCGACGCCCCCGTAGAGTGCATGTAGCGGATGAACCAGCCACCCGGCACGTCGCGCATGATGTACTCAACCGACTCGAACGCCTTGGCCGCATCCGGCTTGTAGTGCATGACCAGAAAAATGCCGGTCACGATCTGAATCACCAGCACCAGCAGCGCCAGCGAGCCAAAAAAGTACCAGAAGTTGAAGTTCTTCGGCGCGTAGTACTCCGACATGTGCTTGCGGTATTCGGCAAGCGCCGTCGGAAACCGGTTGTTGAACCAGTTGCCAACCTTCGCCCCCAAAGGGGCGTTGGGAGAGATTTCCTTGAATTCAGCCATGTGGGACCCGCCTCTTTTTTCTTAAGCCTTTTGATCTTCGCCGATCAGCAATTTGGTCTCGGACAAATACACGTACGGCGGCACCTCCAGGTTATCGGGTGCCGGCTTGTTCTTGAACACGCGTCCGGCCAGGTCAAAGGTGGAACCGTGGCAGGGACAGAAAAAGCCGCCGTCCCAGTTGTCGGGCAACGAAGGCTGCGCCCCAGTCTGGAATTTATCCACCGGCGAACAACCCAGGTGGGTGCAAATGCCCACCACCACCAGCACTTCCTTGTGGTCTGCGCGCGCGCGCTCTTCATTGCGTGCGTATTCGGGTGTGGGATAGGCCGTGCGTTCAGACATCGGGTCGGCCACTTCGGATTCGACTTTTTTCAGTGACGCCATCATCTCCGGCGTGCGACGCAAGATCCACACGGGCTTGCCGCGCCACTCCACCACTTTCTTCTCGCCCGGCTGGAGGGAGCCAATATCCACTTCCACGGCAGCGCCCGCGGCCTTGGCGCGCTCTGACGGGCTGAAGCTGCTCACAAACGGGGTGGCCAGGGCAGCAGCACCGACAGCGCCCGCGCATCCTGAGGCTAAAAGCCACGTACGTTTGCTGCTGTCCAATGGCACAGGCGTGAAGTTGCTGGGGGATGCATCACTCATGGCGGTCCTCTGACATGTTTTACTTTTCGCGCAGATGTGTCTTGTATGTCTTCGCGGGTCAACGAGCGATTGTAGCGGAGCCTACGCCACAAAAAGCCCCATCGACTGCACGAATGCGCAGGGATTGACAACCGTCAATCCGCAGCAATACTGACGCCCGTCATAACTTTTTCCTGAAAACAGGTACTTCCTATGGGCATGATGCAAGAGTTCAAAGAGTTTGCGGTCAAGGGCAACGCCATGGATCTGGCGGTGGGCGTGATCATTGGCGGCGCGTTCGGCAAAATTGTCGACTCCATCGTGGGTGATCTGATCATGCCCATCGTGGGTAAGATTTTTGGCGGTCTGGACTTTGCCAATCACTACATCCCGCTGGCGGGCCAGGCCGCTGGGTTAACACTGGCGGAAGCCAAAAAAGCCGGTGCCGTGTTCGCCTACGGCAACTTCATCACCATCTTGGTCAACTTCCTCATCCTGACCTTCGTCATCTTCATGATGGTCAAGCAGATCAACCGCCTGAAGAAGGAAGAACCCGCCCCGGCCCCTGAGACACCGCCGGAAGACGTGCAACTGCTGCGCGAAATCCGAGACAGCCTGAAGCGCTGACAATTACATCGCCTTAAGCTATTTAATAAGTAGCGTAAAACGCCCGTATGGTTTGCGATACGGGCGTTTTTTTATACTACGTCAAGCACTCAGGCTGCGCGCCATGCGAATAGCCGCCAGCAAGCTCGACGCATCGGCCTGCCCGGTGCCTGCCATGTCAAACGCGGTGCCGTGATCGGGGCTGGTGCGCACCAGGGGCAAACCCAGCGTCACATTCACGCCCTGCTCTACGCCCAGGTATTTCACTGGAATCAGCCCGTGGTCGTGGGTCATGGCCACCACCACGTCAAATTCGCCCGGACGCTGGGCCGTATGGCGCGCGCGCATGAACACCGTATCCGGCGCATAGGGGCCGTGCGCGTCAATGCCTTCGGCATGCGCCTGGGCCATGGCGGGGGCAATGATGTCCATCTCTTCACGCCCAAACAGGCCGCCCTCACCCGCATGCGGGTTCAGCCCGGCCACCGCAATGCGCGGCGTACGGTGTAGCGCCCGCCCAACAGACTGGTGCGTAATGCGCAAGGTGCTCAACACATTGGCCTGGGTGATCTGCTCAATGGCCTGCCGCAGCCCGAGATGAATGGTCACCAGCACCACACGCAACTCGTCGTTGGCCAGCATCATGCGCACCGGCACTTCGACCACCGGGCGTTGCAGATGGCGGGCACATTCGGCTTGCAACAACTCGGTGTGACCGGGGTAAGCGTCATACGGCGCGCCCGCAGCGGCCAGCGCCTGTTTATGCAGTGGCGCGGTGACCATGGCGGCCAGCTCCCCCCGCAGGCAGGCATGTGCGGCCCACACCACGCAGTCACCCGCCAGACGGCCTGCGGCAGCGCTGACCTGCCCCACCGGCACCAGCGATGAAGGTGAGGCGACCGGCAGCACCGGCACGCAGCGCGGCGGCACCGTCCATGCTTCGTCCGCCGCCTGCAACTCGGCCACGGGCATCGCCACACCACCTTCACCCCGCACAAAACCAGCGGCGCGGCGCAGCGTGGCCACATCGCCCACCACCAGACAGCCGCGCGTCAAATCAGGCACATCGCGGAAAGTCTTGACGATGATCTCTGGCCCAATGCCTGCCGCATCACCCTGGGTAATGGCGATGGGGGCAAGCGTTGCATCATTCACCATTGAAATGGCCTCCAACGCATATGTATAAAGCACAAGCAGCTATCCATACAGGAGCACATAGACTTTGGGCTACGGCCTCACGCAGGGTTGTCAATATCAATGAACTGGTGCGTCACCCCCAGTTGCGCCGCCACGTGCGCAGCCATGGCTGGCGCACCGTAGCGCTCGGTGGCATGGTGCCCGCAGGCCAAAAACGCCACGCCGCATTCACGTGCCAGATGCGCCTGCGGCTCGGATATCTCGCCAGTGATGAAAGCTTGCGCCCCGGCAGCGATGGCGGCCTCAAAATAGCCTTGTGCGCCGCCGGTGCACCAAGCCACACGCTTGATCGGGCCAACGGTCAAACCCACCTGCACCACCGGGCGACCCAACACTTGCTGCACATGATTGGCCAGAGCCTCCAGACTGACCAACGCAGAAGCAGCGGGATCGGCAGGCGCGCCGATAAAGCCCAGATCCTGCTCGCCAAAGCGCCCGTCGGCCACCAGCCCCAGCCGCTGGCCCAGTTGTGCGTTGTTGCCCAGGCTGGGGTGCGCGTCCAACGGCAAGTGGTAGGCCAGCAGGTTGATGTCGTGCGCCAGCAGGCGCTTGAGGCGCTCTTTCATCCAGCCCGTCACCCGCCCATCCTGGCCGCGCCAGAACAGGCCATGGTGCACAAAAATCGTGTCAGCACCAGCGTCAATGGCCGCGTCGATCAGCGCACGGCTGGCCGTCACACCGCTGACCATCTTGCGCACGCACGACGTGCCTTCCACCTGCAAACCATTGGGGCCATAGTCCTTGAATCGCTCGGGCTGCATCTGGGCATCGAAAGCGGCCACCAGCGCGGCGCGCTCAACACCTGCGGTTGAAGCACTCGCAGGTGCACCCGCAGGTAAAGAAGTGTGTGGGCTGGATGCGGTCATGCCGCCGATCCTACAATTTCAACCATTCCTTGTTCGCCCCCACTGATTTTCATGAAACGCCTCTGGTTGCTGTTTGCCCAAACCGTCACCGTGCTGCTGGCAGCGTGGTTCGTCGTGCTCACCCTCAAACCGCAATGGCTGGATCGCGGCCCCGACCAGGCCACCGCCCCCAGCACGGCGGTCGTGCGTGAAGCGCCAACCACACCGTCCGGCGCATCAGGCACTGCCCCACCCGGCAGCCTGAGCGCCGCAGTACGCAAGGCCGCCCCGGCGGTGGTCAGCATCAACACCAGCACCACAGCACGGCACCCGGCAGGTAACGACCCGTGGTTCCGCTTCTTCTTTGGCGATCAGGGCGCGCAACAGCAGACAGGCCTGGGTTCGGGCGTCATCATGAGCGCCGACGGTTACGTGCTGACCAACAACCATGTGGTGGAAAGCGCCGACGAAATCGAGGTGGTGCTGACCGATGCCCGCCGCACCACCGCCCAAGTCATCGGCACCGACCCCGAATCCGATTTGGCGGTGTTGAAAATCACGCTCGACCAATTGCCGGTGATGACGCTGGGCAGCTCTGACGCGCTGCAAGTGGGCGACCAGGTGCTGGCCATTGGCAATCCGTTCGGTGTCGGTCAAACCGTGACCAGCGGCATCGTCAGCGCGCTGGGGCGCAACCAGCTCGGCATCAACACGTTTGAAAACTTCATCCAGACCGACGCCGCCATCAACCCGGGCAATTCGGGCGGCGCGCTGACCGACACCCAGGGCAACCTGCTGGGCATCAACACCGCCATCTACTCGCGCTCAGGCGGCAGCATGGGCATTGGCTTTGCCATCCCCGTTTCCACCGCCCGGCAGGTGCTCGACAGCATCGTGCAGCACGGCCAGGTGGTGCGCGGCTGGATCGGCGTAGAACCCGGCGAGCTGACGCCCGAGTTGGCGCAAACCTTTGGCGTTCAGCCCGAGCGGGGCGAGGACATCACCGGCGTGATAGTCACCGGTGTGCTCAATAACGGGCCTGCGGCCAACGCGGGCATCCGCCCCGGTGACGTGATCGTGCAAGTCGATGGTCAGCCCGTGCGCACCGTGTCCGAACTGTTGGCCCGCATCGCCGCTCTCACACCCGGTCAGGCCGCACCTTTTCTGGTGCAGCGCCGGGGCGAACAAGTGCAGGCCAACGTCACGCCCGCCCAGCGGCCCCGCCCGCGTGGCATGCAGCAGCGCTGATGCGGCTTGGTTTCACGGCGACCGCGATCTTTTCATTTGATCGCTGACTGCGCAGATGTCATTCAAGCCGTGCCGAAGAAACGATGCCCGCATGCATAGCTGTCGCATCCCGGACGATTGGATAGATACTAGACGCATTGCACTGTTCATGGCCCGAGACGTGATGCGAGGGCTGATCGAGCAGATGCAACCCGAGCAGTCATCTGTCCAACCAGGC
>NZ_JBKEEE010000081.1:0-6188 GCF_047975795.1 Ottowia sp.
GTGCGCTTGCCCGCTTGTGCCATCATGGCGTGCTAGTGTCCTGGGTTGTAAGTTCGTTGAAATGAGAAATCTGCCGAAATCGGTACTAGGCAAGGCGCAAAACGCAGCGATACCGGGCGGTCTCGCGAGGCTTTGCAACGCCGCATGGTGCCGATTCTCGGTGGATTTGTTCAACGAATTTGCAATTCAGGACACTAGTGCCCGTCTTACCGCGCTGCTTTTAAGCCGATGCAAACCCAACTCGCCCCTGAATTTCAAGACACGCCGCTGGGCCGCGAAGCCGAGGCCATTTTGCGCAAGTGCGTGCACTGCGGTTTTTGTACCGCCACCTGTCCCACTTATCAACTGTTGGGCGATGAGCTGGACGGCCCGCGCGGGCGTATTTACCTCATCAAGCAGGTGCTGGAAGGGGCTACGCCCACGCGCGATACCCAACTGCACCTTGACCGTTGCCTGACCTGCCGCAATTGCGAAACCACCTGCCCCAGTGGCGTGCAGTATGGGCGGCTGGTCGATCTGGGGCGGCAGGTGGTGGAGCAGCGCGTGCCGCGTCCGGCGGCTGAACAGCGCCAGCGCGACTGGCTGCGACGCGGCCTCAGCTCACCCCTGTTCGGCCCGGCCATGCGCATGGGCCAGGCGGTGCGTGGTTTGCTGCCCGCGGCCTTGCGCGCCAAAGTACCTGCGCGACACCCGCCCGGGCAGTGGCCCACGCGCCAGCACACGCGCAAGGTGCTGCTGCTGGAAGGTTGTGTGCAGCCCTCGATGGCCCCCAACATCAACACCGCCACGGCGCGGGTGCTGGATGCAGCGGGCATTCAGGTGGTGCGCCCGCGCGGGCAGGGCTGCTGCGGCGCGGTCAAGGCCCACCTGGCCGATCACGCAGGCGGGTTGGCGCAGATGCGCGCCAACATCGACGCCTGGTGGCCTTACATCGAGCGTGCCGAGGTGGAGGCGGTGGTCATCAACGCCTCAGGCTGCGGGGCCACGGTCAAGGAATATGGCCATTGGCTGCATGCCGATCCGGCTTATGCCGACAAGGCCGTGCGCGTCAGCGAACTGGCGCGTGATTTGAGCGAGTTATTGCCCGACATTGCCCAGGCGCTGCAAGGCCGTGTGCGCCCACCGGCGGGTGTGATGGCCTGGCACCCGCCGTGCAGCCTGCAACACGGCATGCGAAACGGCATGCAATTGCGCGGCAGCGTTGAAAAATATCTGGGTGCACTGGGCTTTGACCTGCGCTCTGCTGCGCAAGAAGCGCACCTGTGCTGTGGCTCGGCAGGCACGTATTCGGTGTTGCAGCCAGCGTTGTCTGCGCAATTGCGTGAACGCAAGCTCGGGCACCTGCTGGGCGAGCGCACGGCCGAGCACCCCACGGCCATCCTGTCGGCCAACATGGGCTGTATCAACCACCTGCAAACCGGCACCGATGTGCCGGTGCGGCACTGGGTCGAGGTGCTGGATGAGGCGCTTCAAAAAACATAGCTTTTAAAGCCTGCACGTGCGGCTTCAAAGCCTGATCTGGCGCTTGATTTTGAGACTTAATCTGGCGCGCTGACGGCCAGTGCAGCCTCGATGTCGGCGATCAGTGCTTTCGGCGGGGTGTTCGGTGCATAGCGGCGCACCACTTGCCCGCCACGCCCCACCAAAAACTTGGTGAAGTTCCATTTGATGGCGGTGCTGCCCAGCAGGCCCGGCGCTTGTTGTTTGAGCCAGTCGAACAAAGGCAAGGCATTGGGGCCATTGACTTCGATCTTGGCCATCATCTGAAAATCCACGCCGTAGTTGCGCTGGCAAAAGGTGCTGATTTCAGCGGCATCGCCCGGCTCTTGTCGGCCAAACTGGTTGCACGGAAAACCCAGCACCACCAGACCGCGTTCGGCATAGCGTGTGTGCAACTCTTGCAGGCCCGCCAGTTGCGGGGTGAAGCCGCAGGCGCTGGCCGTGTTGACCACCAGCACCACGTTGTGATGCAAATCGCCCCAGCGCAGAGTTTGGTTGTCCAGCGTGTGTAAAGTCCAGGGTGGTGGTGAAACAGGTTGGGGCATGATGGTCAAAATTGGGCGTTAATAAATCACGCCAGTGCGGCGCTGGCACGACGCTTTGGCGCAGCATTTGGACTGCTCGCCGAATCTGGCGGTGGTTTGGGCGGTGCCGATCTCGACAACCCCACCACGCGCGCGAACAATACAGCCGGTTTGAATTTTTACATCCCTTAAGACTCCACGACGATTCGTCGCCCAACCCACGTGGCTTACACCTACGCCTTTGTCGGACTGACGCCCAGCGAACGCGCGCTGCTGGCGTCCATTTTTGAGCTGGATGCGGCCGAAGGCGATGACTTGCGGCCGGTGCGCAAGCCCGAAGACGCGCACTTGCTGATCGTCAATGGCGACGATGCCGCAGCGGTGGAGCGACTGCGCCAGATCAATCCGCGAGCGCTGCTGGTGCTGGTGGGCCGCCCGCGCGAAGCGAATTTGCAGCACTTGCCGGTGTTGCGTCGTCCGCTCGACATGGCCGGCGTGGTGCGCGTGTTAAGCGCCCTGGAGTGGCCCGAGCAAGCCCTGGACAGCCAGTTGCCCAGCGATTTCAGCGGCACGTTCAATCCGTCCAGCCTGCTGTCGTCATCGCCGCCGACCATGCCGCCATCGGCAGTGCCCACCATGCTGCCCAGCGAGACGATGTCGATCCCCGCCTCACTATCTGCGGCGGCTGATCCCGCCGCCTTTGCCCCCACCACCGCCACCGCACCGCTGGAGATGATGTCGGGGCTGGCCTCAGCCATGGCACCGGCCGCGCCAGCTATTTCGACGGACAGCGACAGCGTGTCGGCGCGGGTCACCTGGCGCACGGCCGAATCGCCTGCGCCCGTTGAACCTGCCAGCACACCTGAAGCCACGGCCCAGGATTTTGCCAATCTGCCCGAAGGCGAAGACGCCGACGTGATGGTGGTGATGGGCGCGCACGGCACCAGGCGCTACACCTTGTCGCAAGGCTTGCGCCGCATGGGTTACCGGGTGCGCGTGGTTGAAGGCGGCGAGCGCGCTGAACAACTCTTGCAAACACGCACGGTGCCGTGCGTGTTTTTAGATCAGGCATCGCTGGGCGATCAACTCATGCCGCTGGTGCGCACGCTCCATGCGCTGAAAACGGGCGCTGCCCCTGCGCCCAAGCTGGCCGTCATTGCGCGGCACGACTCGATGGTCGACCGGCTGCGCGCGCGTATGCTGGGCTGCACCTGGATGGCCGCACCGCTCAACCGTGAACGGCTGGCGGCTTTTTTTGCCAAGCAAGGGCTGCGCCCGTCGCGTTGAAGTTCGGCAACCAGTTTCTTGCACCAATGTGGCTTGCAGCGCCATTGCAACGCCATTGAACACGCTCTCACTCCATTTCCAGCTCAATAGTGAGCGCGAAGGCGAAGCGCAGACAGTACTGGTGGCGTACGGCAAGCTGAGCCGACAAAGTGCACTGTTGATCTGGAAATGGCGTCAGTGGTGACCGGGGTCGCTGCGTGCTATGTCCAGCAGGTGCTCGACTTCTGCCGTGTGATGGCGCAGGTTATGGCGGTGCCACACCTGGATGCCCAGCATGGCCAGTACCACGGTGGCACCAAACAGTGCCACTGCGCCAAAAGCCGACAGACCCGCACCCGTGGCGGCGGTATACAACAGGCCCAGACCCAGGATGCAGGTTTGCTCGTTGAAGTTTTGCACTGCAATCGAGCGGCCTGCGCCCATCAGGTTATGACCCCGGTGTTGCAGCAGTGCGTTCATGGGCACCACGATGTAGCCGCCCAGTCCACCCAAAAAAATCAGAAACGGCACGGCCAGCCAAAGCTGGTCAACCCACACCATGACGATCAGGCAAGCGCCCATCAGCACGCCCAGTGGCATGACTGAAGTGGCACGGTCGAGCCGCATGCGCATCGACGCCACCACCGCACCGACGGCGGTGCCAATGGCCACCACGCCCACCAGGCTGGCCGCCTTCATCGTTGAATAGCCCAGCGCCGCGCCCGCCCAGGCCAGCACGATGTAGCGCATATTGCCCGACACGCCCCAAAACAGCGTGGTGGCGGCCAGCGAAATCTGTCCCAACCGGTCTTGCCACAGCCGGTTGTTGCAGCGCCAGAAGTCGCCCAGCAGCGACAGCTTGTTGGCGGGCAGCGGGCGCAACTCAACCCCTGTGTTCGGAATGCGCAGGTTGATGGCGGCGGCCAGCGCATACACCAGCACCATGGACGCAATGGCTGCCTCGGCGGCCGTATCAATCGGGGTGTTGATGGCTGGCCAGTCCAGTGACAGCAACAGGGCCGAAACTTGCTCGCCCAGCAAGATGCCGCCCAGCACCACGCCGAGGATGATGGAGGCAATCGTCAGCCCTTCGATCCAGCCATTGGCCTTGACCAGTTGCGAAGGCGGCAGCAGCTCGGTCAGGATGCCGTACTTGGCCGGCGAATACGCCGCCGCCCCCAGGCCGACCACGGCGTAGGCCAGCAGGGGATGGCCGCCCAGCAGCATCATCAGGCAGCCGACAATTTTGATGGCGTTGCTGATGAACATGACCCAGCCCTTGGGGCGCGAATCGGCAAACGCGCCCACCCAGGGAGCCAGCACCACATAAAACAGCGCAAACATGGGCACCAGCGCCGCGCTTTGCCACTCCGCCGTGCCGCTGTCCCGCAACAGCGCCACCGCGGCTACGAACAGCGCGTTATCGGCCAGCGAGCTGAAAAACTGCGCGGCCATGATGGTGTAAAAACCGCGCTTCATGGGGTGGGGGGAGGCGCAAGTGCGCCCCAAAGAGACAAGGACAATCGAAGGGCTGTAATGATTGGTGCGCTGAAGTTATAGCACGGCGGCATGCCACTGCGGGCAAAGAGAGTGCGCAGCGCTTGGTGACAGAATGGCCTCATCTTTGGCTTTGCCGATTGCTGCCATGCCGCGCCCCATTCAAGCCACCATCCACGTCGCCGCGTTGCGCCACAACCTGACGCAATTGCGCCAGGCCGCACCCGATGCGCGCGTGTGGGCCATCGTCAAGGCCAATGCCTATGGTCATGGGATTGAGCGGGTATTTGAGGGCTTGCGTGGTGCTGATGGTTTTGCGCTGCTGGATTTGGCCGAGGCCGAACGGGTGCGCACCCTGGGCTGGCGCGGCCCCATTTTGTTGCTGGAAGGGGTGTTTGAAGCGCGCGATCTGGAGCTGTGCTCGCGCCTGGGCTTGTGGCACACCGTGCATGATGACGCGCAAATCGACTGGCTGGCCGCGCACAAGACGCAGCAGCCGCAACGGGTGTTTCTCAAACTCAATTCCGGCATGAACCGGCTAGGCTTTTCGCCTGAACGTTACCGCAGCGCCTATGCCCGCCTAGCCGCTTTGCCGCAGGTGGACGAAATCACCCACATGACCCACTTTGCCGATGCCGATGGCCCGCGCGGCATCGCGCACCAAATGGCGATTTTTGAACGTGCCGCCCAAGGGCTGCCGGGCGAGCGCACCGCCGCCAACAGCGCTGCCACTTTGCGCCACGGCCGCGATGCGGCGGTGCGTGGAGACTGGGTACGCCCCGGCATTGCGGTGTATGGCTCAGCGCCCGACTTTCCGCTACATGATGCCGCGCACTGGCGGTTGCAGCCCGCCATGACGCTGGCGGCCCGGTTGATTGCGGTCAGTGAGCTGCACCCTGGCGATACGGTGGGTTATGGCTCCACTTTTGTGGCTGATGCGGCGATGCGCGTGGGCGTGGCGGCCTGCGGTTATGCCGATGGCTACCCGCGCCACGCGCCCACGGGCACGCCCGTGCTGGTGGACGGTGTGCGCACCCGCACGCTGGGCCGCGTCAGCATGGACATGGTGGTGGTTGATCTGACGCCTGTGCCGCCAGCGCGGCTGGGCAGCGAGGTCACTTTGTGGGGCCGCGCCAGCAACGGTGCGGTGCTGCCCATTGATGAGGTGGCCCAGGCCGCTGGCACCGTGGGTTATGAGCTGATGTGCGCGCTGGCGCTGCGTGTGCCGGTGGTTGTGGCCGATTGATTTTTAAAAAATTGATAGCGCCAAGAGCGTGTTCAACGTCTCAGCGTGAGGGGTGTGGGATGCGGATCGGGATGCGCTGCAAGGCGCAAACCGCAGCGATACCTGGCGGTATCGCGAGGATTTGCAACGCAGCAGACCGCCCGGGGCCGCGCCCA
>NZ_JBKEEE010000028.1:0-89480 GCF_047975795.1 Ottowia sp.
ATCAGGGTCAAGCGAACCAAAAACAGCGCAAAACGATGAGAAATTCAACGCTCGTTTCGCCATGTGAACATTCACGCGTCACCTCGCCCTGCAGCGGGGGTTGTGCAGACCTTCCCTAATAGTATATTCCATTAACGCTGCGACCAACCTACTGCCCCATGCCGGCGCAGCTCATTGACCGGGCGTCTTGCACAGCAGCCCCGGCGACACCTTCCAGTGCTGACCTTCTTCGGTGCGCAGGCTGACGGTCTTCTTGTTCAGCTGCAGCACCACGCCACGCTTGACCACGCCCTCCGACGTGGTGAACTGCACCCGGTCGCCCTCGGCAAACTGCACCAGTGCCACCGTGCTCTTGGCCTGGATGAGCAGGTTCAGCCGCTCCACCACCATACGGTTGAGGTAGCGCAAATCCTCCTCAATCATGTGGCGCAGCGCGTCGATGAACAGCTCGCGGTCAAGCAGGGTTTCACGCGCCTGACCAACGGGTTCAGCAAGAAGGTGGGAAACCTGGAACATGCGGTGTCGCTGCACTGCATGCATTACAACTTCTACCGTATTCACAAGTCACTGCGTGTGACGCCAGCTATGGACGCAGACGTGACGGATCATGTTTGGAGCATTGAAGAACTGGTGAAACTGGTCCCTGAGCTGACCGCCAAGAAGCATCATCGTCAAATAAAAAACCGGTGCTGGCTCCTGGTCAAAATTGAACCGGCCCGCCTGATCAGTTTTGAATCGGTTCCAACAATGCAGATCATCGGGCAGCAGCAAAAGGCTACCATTCACTGATCAGCACTTCCGCTAACTCTTAATTTCAACCAGCGGTGGTGCACTTCAGAGTTGAGACCGCCCTTTTTATAGCACTTTAAAAAGCGTTTTACTTCTTGCGCTGCGGCGGCATATCGGTGCAGCTACCGTGCGCCACTTCCGCTGTCATACCAATGCTTTCGCCCAGCGTGGGGTGGGGGTGGATGGTTTTGCCGATGTCGATTTCATCGGCACCCATTTCAATGGCCAGGGCCACTTCACCGATCATGTCGCCTGCGTGGGTGCCGACGATGCCGCCGCCCAAAATCTTGCCGTGACCATGTGCTTCTGGCGAATCGTCAAACAGCAGTTTGGTCACGCCTTCGTCGCGGCCATTGGCGATGGCACGGCCTGAGGCCGACCACGGGAACACGCCTTTTTTAATCTTGATGCCCTGCGCCTTGGCCTGGTCTTCGGTCAGGCCCACCCAAGCAACTTCGGGGTCGGTGTAGGCCACACTGGGGATCACGCGGGCGTTGAAGGCAGCGGTCGCCAGCTCGGCATTGCCTTGCAGCTCGCCGGCAATCACTTCAGCGGCGACGTGCGCCTCATGCACGGCTTTGTGCGCCAGCATGGGCTGGCCAACAATGTCGCCAATAGCAAAGATGTGCGGCACGTTGGTGCGCATCTGCACGTCGACGTTGATGAAACCGCGCTCAGTGACGGCTACGCCCGCCAAGTCGGCACCGATCTTGTTGCCGTTGGGGCTACGGCCGACAGCTTGTAGAACCAGGTCGTATGCCTGAGGCGGCGGTGCGCCCTCGCCTTCAAAGCTGACTTCGATGCCCTGCGGTGTGGCCTTGGCACCCACGGTCTTGGTTTTAAGCATGATGTTGTCAAAGCGCGGTGCGTTCATCTTTTGCCACACTTTGACCAGATCGCGATCGGCCCCCTGCATCAAGCCGTCGAGCATCTCAACCACGTCCAGCCGTGCACCCAGCGTGCTGTAGACGGTGCCCATCTCCAGACCGATGATGCCGCCGCCCAGGATCAGCATCTTCTTGGGCACGGCTTTGAGCGCCAGCGCGCCGGTGGAGTCGACCACGCGCGGGTCATCCGGCATGAACGGCAGGCGCACCGCCTGCGAGCCGGCAGCGATGATGCAGTGCTTGAACTGCACCACTTTCTTGCCGCCCGTCTTTTCCTGGCCGGTGCCGCTGGTTTCTTCCACCGCCAAGTGGTGCGTGCCGACAAAGCTGCCGACCCCGCGCACGGTGGCGACCTTGCGCATTTTGGCCATGCTGCCCAAGCCGCCGGTCAGTTTGCCGACCACTTTTTCTTTATGCGCACGCAGCTTGCCAATATCAACCTTAGGCGCGCCAAAGTCGACGCCCAGCGCGGCCATGTGGCTGACCTCGTCCATCACCGCTGCCACGTGCAGCAGCGCCTTGGACGGGATACAACCCACATTCAAGCACACACCACCCAACGTGGCGTAGCGCTCGACCAGCACCACCTTCAGTCCCAGATCGGCGGCGCGGAAGGCGGCCGAATAACCACCGGGGCCGCCGCCCAGCACCAGCACGTCGCAATCCAGATCGGACGCGCCGGTGTAGCTGCTGCCCGGTGCTGTGGCTGCATGGGCCGCGGTTTGCGCTGCTGAAACAGGCGCTGATGGCGCTTGCTGTGCCTGCGCTGGCGCAGGTTTTGATTCAGAACCAGCGGCGGCAGCGGCAGCGGCCTCCAGCACCAGGATCAGCGAGCCTTCGCTCACCTTGTCGCCCAGCTTGATCGCCAGCGACTTGACCTTGCCCGCGTGGCTGGACGGGATTTCCATCGACGCCTTGTCACTTTCAACCGTCATCAGGCTTTGTTCCACCGCCACCGTGTCGCCGGGTTTGACCAGCAGCTCAATCACGGCCACATCGGAAAAGTCGCCAATGTCGGGCACCTTGACTTGCACTTCACTCATCTTTGAAAGCCCTCCGTTTACAGCAACACGCGGCGGAAGTCCGCCAGCAATTGGCCCAGGTAGGCATTGAAGCGCGCCGCAGCGGCACCGTCTATCACGCGATGGTCCCACGTCAGCGACAGCGGCAGCATCAGGCGCGGCTGGAATGCCTTGCCGTCCCACACCGGCTCAATGGCCGAGCGGCACACGCCCAGAATCGACACCTCAGGCGCGTTGATGATCGGCGTGAAGTAACGCCCGCCGATTCCCCCTAAGCTGCTGATGGTGAAGGTGGCACCGCTCATGTCAGCGGGGCCCAGCTTGCCGTCGCGCGCTTTTTTGGCCAGCTCGCCCATTTCCTGGCTGATCTGGATCACGCCTTTTTTGTCGGCATCTTTGATCACCGGCACCACCAGGCCATTGGGCGTGTCGGCGGCGAAGCCGATGTGCCAGTACTGCTTGTAGACCAGGGCGTCGCCGTCCAGGCTGCTGTTGAACTCGGGGAATTTCTTCAGCGCGTGTACGCTGGCCTTGATCAAAAAGGCCAGCATGGTGACCTTGACGCCGCTCTTTTCATTCTCTTTGTTGGTGGCCACGCGGAAGGCTTCCAGGTCGGTGATGTCGGCATCGTCGTGGTTGGTGACGGCCGGAATCATCACCGCGTTGCGCATCAGGTTGGCACCGCTGATTTTCTTGATGCGGCTGAGTTCCTTGCGCTCGATGGGACCAAACTTGGCAAAGTCCACCTTGGGCCACGGAATCAGGTTCAGCTCGCCGCCGCCGGTGACGCCACCGCCCACGCCGCCTGCGCCCTGGGCTTTGGTGCGTGCCGTGCCGCTCATCACCGCCTTGGTGAAGTTCTGCACGTCTTCCTGCGTGATACGGCCTTTTGAGCCGCTGCCCTTGACCTCATCAAGCGGCACGCCCAGCTCGCGCGCGAACTTGCGCACCGAGGGGCTGGCGTGGGGCAGACCGACTGGGGGTTTGGTCGGGTCGTGCGGCGCGGCGGCAGAGGCCGTGCCGGAAGCCGCTGGTGCGCTGGCGGGCGCTGTGGTCGGCGCAGGGGCCGGAGCGGCTGGAGCAGAAGCCGATGTGGCAGCAGGGGCCGCACCAGCCGCCCCTTCCAGCACGGCCAGCAGATCACCCATGTTCACCTTGTCGCCCAGCTTGACCTTCATCTCCTTGACCACGCCCGCGTGGCTGGACGGGATTTCCATGCTGGCCTTGTCGCTTTCGACCGTGATCAGGCTTTGTTCGACTTTGACGGCATCGCCTGGCTGGACGAACACCTCAATCACCGCGACGTCCTTGAAGTCGCCGATATCGGGAACCAGCACCTTCACTGGGCCAGCCGCGCCAACAGCTTCCGGGGCCGCTTTAGCTTCAGTATTGGGAGCTGATGGTGCAGGTGTGGACTGCGCTGGAGCCGCATTTGATGTTGAAGAAGAAGCGGCAGCGCCGTCTGCCTCCAGCATCAGCACCAGCGTGCCTTCGCTGACCTTGTCGCCCAGCTTGACCTTGAGTTCCTTGACCACGCCAGCGGTACTGGAGGGAATCTCCATGCTGGCCTTGTCGCTTTCAACCGTGATCAGGCTTTGTTCCACCTTGACGGTATCGCCGGGTTTGACCAGCACCTCGATCACCGCCACTTCTGAAAAGTCGCCGATGTCCGGGACTTTGACTTCTACCAATGCCATGTGTGTCTCCTCCCGTCAGGCGTACAGCGGGTTGATTTTGTCGGTTTTGATGCCGTATTTGGCAATCGCCTCGGCCACCTTGGCCGTTGGCAGCTTGCCTTCGTCGGCCAGCGAACGCAGCGCGGCCAGCACGATGTAGTGGCGATTGACCTCGAAGTGCTCGCGCAGCTTGGTGCGGAAGTCCGAGCGGCCAAAACCGTCGGTGCCCAGCACGCGGTAGGTGCGCTCTTTGGGCACAAAGGGGCGAACCTGTTCGGCAAACGACTTCATGTAGTCAGTGGACGCAATCACCGGGCCGTCGTGGCCCGCCAGTTGCTGCGCCACGAACGGCACGCGCGGCGTTTCGGTCGGGTGCAGCAAATTCCAGCGGTCTGCGTCCTGCCCGTCACGCGCCAGTTCGTTAAAACTGGGGCAGCTCCACACATCGGCCTGCACGCCCCAGTCTTTGGCCAACAACGCTTGTGCGGCCAGCGATTCGCGCAAGATCACACCTGAGCCGAGCAGTTGCACGCGCAAGCCATCCTTGGCCGTTTTGTCGGCGGGCTGGCACAGGTACATGCCTTTGATGATCTGCTCTTCGGTACCGGCTTTCAGGCCCGGCATGGGGTAGTTCTCGTTCAGCAGCGTGATGTAGTAGAAGACGTTTTCCTGCTTTTCCACCATGCGTTTCAGCCCGTGGTGCAGGATGACGCCAATTTCATGCGCAAAGCTGGGGTCGTAGCTGACGCAGTTGGGAATGGTGGCTGCCAGCACCTGGCTGTGGCCGTCTTCGTGCTGCAAGCCCTCGCCATTGAGCGTGGTGCGCCCCGAAGTGCCGCCCAGCAAGAAGCCGCGCGCCTGCAAATCACCCGCCGCCCAGGCCAGATCGCCAAAGCGCTGAAAGCCGAACATGGAGTAGTACACGTAAAACGGCATCATGATGCGGTTGTTCGTGCTGTAGCTGGTGGCCGCCGCAATCCAGCTGGCCATGCCGCCGGCTTCGTTGATGCCTTCTTGCAGGATTTGCCCGGCCTTGTCTTCCTTGTAGTACATCACCTGGTCTTTATCGACCGGGGTGTAAAGCTGGCCCTTGGGGTTGTAAATGCCGATCTGGCGGAACAGCCCTTCCATGCCGAAAGTGCGCGCTTCGTCCACCAAAATGGGTACCACGCGCGGACCAAACGCCTTGTCGCGCAGCAGTTGCGTCAGAAAGCGCACGAACGCCTGGGTGGTGCTGATTTCGCGCCCTTCGGCGGTGGGTTCCAGCACGGCCTTGAAGGTGTCGAGCGAGGGGATGGTGAAGTGCTCGTCCGCCTTGGTGCGGCGCTGCGGCAAATAGCCACCCAGCGCTTTGCGGCGCTCGTGCAGGTATTTCATCTCCGGCGTGTCGTCGGCAGGCTTGTAAAAAGGCAGCTTGGACAACTCGCTGTCGGGAATGGGGATATTGAAGCGGTCGCGAAACTCCTTGATGTCCTCATCGGCAAGTTTCTTGGTCTGGTGCACGGCCATCTTGCCCTGCCCCGCCTTGCCCATGCCAAAGCCCTTGATGGTCTTGATCAGCAGTACCGTGGGCTGGCCTTTATGGTTAACGGCTGCGTGGTAGGCCGCATAGACCTTTTGTGGATCATGCCCGCCGCGGCGCAGCGCCCAGATGTCGTCGTCGCTCATCTTGGCAACCATCTCGCGCGTGCGTGGGTCGCGGCCAAAGAAATGCTCGCGCACGTAAGCGCCATCGTTAGCCTTGAAGCTCTGGTAGTCGCCGTCCAGCGTGTTCATCATCAGATCGCGCAGCGCGCCGTCTTTGTCGCGCGCCAACAGCGGATCCCAGTTGCTGCCCCACAGCACTTTCAGCACGTTCCAGCCAGAGCCGCGAAACTCGCCCTCCAGCTCCTGCACGATCTTGCCGTTGCCGCGCACCGGGCCGTCCAGGCGCTGCAAGTTGCAGTTGATGACGAAGATCAGGTTGTCCAGCCCTTCACGTGCGGCCAGGCTGATGGCCCCCAGCGACTCGGGTTCGTCCATTTCGCCATCGCCCATGAAGGCCCAGACCTTGCGGCGGCTGGTGTCGGCAAGGCCACGCGCATGCAGGTATTTGAGAAAGCGCGCCTGGTAAATCGCCATCAGCGGCCCCAGGCCCATCGACACGGTGGGAAACTGCCAAAACTCGGGCATCAGCTTGGGGTGCGGGTAGCTGGAAATGCCCTTGCCATCGACCTCTTGCCGGAAGTTGAGCAACTGCTCTTCGGTCAAACGGCCTTCCAGATAAGCACGCGCATACACGCCGGGCGCGCTGTGGCCTTGAATGTAGAGGCAGTCACCGCCGTGGTTCTCGCTCTCGGCGTGCCAGAAGTGGTTGAAACCCGCGCCAAACATGTGCGCCAGCGAGGCAAATGAGCCAATGTGTCCCCCCAGATCACCACCGTCATCAGGATTGAGGCGGTTGGCCTTGACCACCATGGCCATGGCGTTCCAGCGCATGTAAGCGCGCAGACGCTCTTCCATCTCGATATTGCCAGGGCAGCGCTCTTCCTGGTCAGGCTCCAGCGTGTTCACGTAGCCGGTGGTAGCTGAAAACGGCAGATCAATGGAATGCTGGCGGGCGTGTTCCAGCAACTGTTCAAGCAGGTAATGCGCACGCTCGGGGCCTTCGTTTTGAATCACGGCGGCCAGTGCATCTTTCCATTCGCGGGTTTCCTGCGCATCGACATCAGGACTGGCCGGTATTTGCGACTCTGCGGACATCTTTTTTGTCTCCTCTTGGTTTAGTAATGAAGGCCATTGTGACCGATCACTGTGCATCATCCCACAGAATGTCATTTATTTCAAATAATGATTTAATTTTTTGTATTATGAATTTTAATCACCTGCCATTTTGATTGAACCACGCCGCATGCACGGCGCGCGCACGCGTTATCTGCCCCCGTTCTACACTCGGTCTTTTATCCGTGGGCTTTGTATTTCCTTTGACCGAGAGCACAGTTTCCAATCCGCAGCAGCACCCTTTGTTGGGTGGTGCGTTGCCGACGTCAGGGCGCGAGCGGTGGGTACATCTGGCCCCGCTGGCAGCTGTTGCGCTGTTTCTGGCGGCCATCGTGGCGGCGTTTGCTTATCTGCGCATGGAAGAGGTGCGCCGCGAGCAAGAAGCCGTCAAGCGCGATGTGGAGTACAGCCAGCAGCGCCTGCGCCTGCGTTTGCTGGAGCGGCAAGAACAACTGATGCGTCTGGCGCGCGACATTGCCAATCAGGACGTAGGCACTGGCCAATTTCGAGTGCGAGCCGAAACCATGGTGGCGCAATACCCCGAGCTTCAGGCTCTGGGATGGATCGACATGCAGCGCCACGTGCTCGCTGCCGAAGCTTCACCGGCGACTTACCCGCAACCCGAATGGGTCAACAGCCAGGCATTGAACGCCAATGACCTAGAGGCCGGTTACCGCTTGGCCAGCGATCTTTTGCAGCCCGTGTATTCCCAACCCATTGCCGTCAAAAACACAGATCCGCGCCTGCAACTGCATGTGCCTATCGTGCTGCAAGGCAAATTTGCCGGTGAGTTGCTGGCCGAATATTCGATAGACGCTTTACTGCGCTATGGCGTACCGGCTGAAATTCTGGCCAAGTACGCTACGGCACTGCTCGACAGCAAGGGGCAACTGCTGGCTGGCCAAACCATTCCTGAGCGCATCGGCCTGACCGCGCAACTGGCCTGGGCCGACAAGGTCAACACGTTCGATGCCCCCGTTTCTCCGGTTGGCAATGGTTTGATCCTGCGCGCGCAGGCGTGGCGCACATCGCAAGGCGTGCTGGGCAGCACGCTGATCTGGCTGGTGGTCGTGCTGGCCGTCATGACCGGCTGGATGCTGATGGCCAACTGGCGCCAGACCCAGCGCCGCCAGCAAGCCCAATTGGCCTTGCAGACCGAAACCAGTTTTCGCCGCGCGATGGAAAATTCGGTCCTCACCGGCATGCGGGCACTGGATTTGAAAGGCCGCATCAGCTACGTCAACCCCGCGTTCTGCCAGATGACAGGCTGGAGCGAGGCCGAACTTCTGGGCCAGTCCGAACCCTTTACGTACTGGCCTGCCGAAGACCGCGACGAGCTGTCCACCCGCCTGAATGAAGAGCTGGGCGGCGCTGCCGACCCCACCGGCTTTCAGATGCGGGTCAAGCGCAAAGACGGCACTTTGTTTGATGCGCGCCTGTACGTTTCGCCCTTGATCGACGCCACCGGCAAGCAAAGCGGCTGGATGGCATCGATGACCGACATCACCGAACCCAACCGCGTGCGCCAGCAACTGTCAGCCTCGTACGAACGATTTACCACCGTGCTGGAAGCGCTGGACGCCTCGGTGTCGGTGGCCCCTTTAGGCAGCATCGAACTGCTGTTCGCCAACCGGCTGTACCGCCAATGGTTTGGGGGCACCACCGATGGCCACCTGAAGCTGGTGGCGCGCGCGGGCACGCTGGAAGTGGCAGCTTCAGACGAAAGCCTGGACACCATCGACTCATTCGCGGGGCTGCCGCTGGACAGCCTGTCCAGCACGCTGGCAGCCGACCAGTCCGAGGTCTACATAGAGCGCCTGGGCAAATGGCTGGAAGTGCGCTCGCGCTACCTCAACTGGGTCGACGGTCGCCTGGCCCAAATGGTGATTGCCACTGACATCACCGCGCGCCATCAGGCGCAGGAAATGGCCGCTGCCCAGGCCGAGCGTGCCCAGACCGTCAGCCGCCTGATCACCATGGGCGAGATGGCCTCCAGCGTCGCGCACGAGCTGAACCAGCCGCTGACAGCCATCAGCAATTACTGCACCGGCATGATCTCGCGCATTCGCAGTGGCCAGATCAGCGAGGATGCTTTGCTGGGCGCACTGGAAAAAACCGCCCGCCAGGCGCAACGAGCCGGACAAGTGGTGCAGCACATCCGCAGCTTTGTGCGGCGCAGCGAGCCGCGCCGCGAATGGGCCGACATTGCCGTCATCGTCGAGCAGGTGCTGGAGCTGGCCGACATCGAGCTGCGCCGCCGTCAGGTGCGGCTGACCCACCATCTCGCACGCGACTTGCCCGCCCTGCACGTCGATCCCATCCTGATCGAGCAAGTGCTGATCAACCTGATCAAAAACAGCGCCGAATCGATCGACACTGCCCGGCGTGCGCCCGGCAACCGCACCGTCGATCTGCGCGTAACCCAGCGCGATATTGATGGCATGCCTGCGGTTCAGTTCGCCGTCACCGACACCGGCCGCGGCCTGCCGCCCGAAGTGCAGCGCCGCCTTTACGAAGCCTTTTTCTCCACCAAAAACGAAGGGCTGGGCATTGGTCTGAACCTGTGCCGATCCATCGTCGAAGCGCACCAGGGGCGCATCGAAGCCGACAATCTTTACAATGCCGACAGCGTGGTTGGCTGCCGGTTCAGCTTCTGGATTCCAGTCGGCCCCAGTATCAACACGGATGACGACAAGTCAGACCACAGCAGCAAGGTAGCAAACCCATGAGCCTGATCCCTAAGCGCGGCACGATCTACGTGGTTGACGACGACGAAGCCGTGCGCGACTCCCTTCAGTGGCTGCTTGAAGGCCAAGACTTTCGCGTGCGTTGCTTTGAATCGGCCGAGGCTTTTTTGTCGCGCTACGACCCGCGCGAAGTCGCTTGCATGATCGTCGACATCCGCATGGACGGCATGAGCGGGCTGGAGCTGCAAGACAAGCTGATCGAACAAAAGTCCCTGCTGCCAATCGCCTTCATCACCGGCCATGGCGAAGTGCCCCTGGCCGTCAGCACCATGAAAAAAGGCGCGATGGATTTCATCCAAAAACCATTCAAGGAAGAGCAGCTCGTGCCCCTGGTCGAGCGCATGCTGGAGCAGGCGCGCACCAGCTTTGCCGACGCCCAGCAAGCGGCCAGCCGCGATGCGCTACTGGCCAAGCTCACTGCCCGCGAAACCCAGGTGCTGGGCCGCATTGTGGCGGGCCGCCTGAACAAGCAGATTGCCGACGATCTGGGCATCAGCATCAAAACGGTGGAGGCCCACCGCGCCAACATCATGGAAAAACTGGGTGCCAACACCGTGGCCGATCTGCTGAAGATTGCCCTGGGCCAGAACGCCCCGCAAGACACGGCAGCTTCGCCACTTTGAAATGCTGCGGCCTAAGAGCGTGTTCAAAGTCTCTGCGTGGGTGTGTGGGCGCGGCCCCGGGCGGTCTGCTGCGTTGCAAATCCTCGCGATACCGCCAGGTATCGCTGCGGTTTGCGCCTTGCAGCCCATCCCGATCCGCATCCCACTCCCCTCACGCTGAGACTTTGAACACGCTCCAAAATCCTGAAGCTCACCTTTTAATAGCTGTTAGCGCTTGATGGATCTGCGTTAACGCCACTTTTTAGTCACAAAACTCATGACAGCCCAACTGATCGACGGCAACGCCCTAGCCCGCCAGGTACGTGCCGACGTGGCCCACCGCGTGCAGGCGCTGAAAGCCCGCGGCATTGAACCGCACTTGGCCGTGATTCTGGTGGGCGAAGACCCGGCCAGCCAGGTTTATGTGCGCAACAAAGTCGCCGACAGCGAGCAAACCGGCCTCAAAGCCACGCTGGAGCGTTACCCGGCGGACATGACTGAAGCCACGTTGCTGGCCCGCATCGCCCAGCTCAACACCGATGCCAGCGTACACGGCATTCTGGTGCAACTGCCGCTGCCGCAGCACATGGACAGCAGCCGCGTCATCGAAACCATTGCGCCTGAAAAAGACGTGGACGGCTTTCACGTCGCCAGTGCTGGCGCGCTGATGACCGGCCAGCCCGGCTTTCGCCCCTGCACGCCCTACGGCTGCATGAAAATGCTCGAATCCATCGGCTGGGGCGATCTGAAAGGCCTGCACGCCGTCGTCATTGGCCGCAGCAACATCGTCGGCAAGCCCATGGCCATGATGATGCTGGCAGCCAACGCCACCGTCACCGTCTGCCACAGCGGCACGCGCGACTTGAAGGCGCAAACCCTGCAAGCCGATGTGGTGGTTGCTGCCGTGGGCAAGCGCAAGGTGCTCACGGCCGACATGGTGAAACCCGGTGCGGTGGTGATCGACGTGGGCATGAACCGCATCCCTGAAGGCGAAGAAGGCGCGGGCAAACTGTGCGGCGACGTCGATTTTGAAGGCGTCAAAGCCATCGCTGGCTGGATCGCCCCCGTGCCTGGCGGCGTCGGCCCCATGACCCGCGCCATGCTGCTGGTCAACACCATTGAAGCGGCAGAACATATCAAGGGCTGAAATACTCCAGCCCACCAGTCCAACCCAGCCCATCACCGCGCAGATCAAGCATGTCCACCCACGATTTTGACCTTTGCGTTATTGGCGGCGGCTCAGGCGGTGTGCGTGCTGCACGCTTTGCGGCCCAACGCGGCGCACGCGTGGCGCTGGTGGAAAGCAGTGCCATGGGCGGCACCTGCGTCAACGTCGGCTGCATCCCCAAAAAGCTGTACAGCACCGCCGCCCATTACGCAGAAGGCTTTGATGAAAGCCGGGGCTTTGGCTGGCAACTGGTGGACACGCCCACACTCAACTGGCCTGCCCTGAAAACCGCCCGCGCGCAGGAAATCAGCCGCCTGAACGGCATTTATGAGGGGTTGATGAGTAGCGCCCAGGTCACACGCTTGCACGGTCATGGCCGCCTGCTGGACACGCGCACGGTGCAAGTCACCGCGTCTGACGGCCAGCAGCAGCGCCTGAGTGCACGCCATGTGCTGATCGCCACGGGCGGGCGACCGTTTGTGCCCGAAGTCGCGGGACGCGAACTGGTGGTCACGTCGGATGACATGTTCGACCTGCCTGAATTTCCGCGCCGCCTGGTGGTGGTGGGCGGCGGCTACATCGGCTGCGAAATGGCCAGCATCTTCCAAGGGCTGGGCGCTGAGGTCACACTGGTTTACCGCGGCGAGCAAATTCTGCGCGGCTTTGACGACGAGGTGCGCGATTTCGTGGCTGATGAACTGCGCAAGCACGGCCTGGACGTGCGTGTTCGCACTGATGTAGCCCATATTGAAGCCGACGGCTCTGACCGCCGCGTGCACTTGAGCGACGGCCACACCTTGAGCGCCAACGTGGTGCTGTACGCCACGGGCCGTCAGCCGAACGTGGCCGATCTGGGGCTGGCCGACGTGGGCATTCGGCAAGGCAAAAACGGCACCATTGAAATCAACCAACACTTTGCCACCAGCGTGCCCGGCGTTTACGCCCTGGGCGACGTGGTGGGCCGCAAAGAACTTACCCCCGTGGCGCTGGCCGAAGCCATGGCGCTGGTCGATCACCTGTTCGGCCCCGCACCCGGCGAGCAGGCCCGGCAAATGCATTACGACCACATCCCCACCGCCGTGTTCACCCACCCGCCCGTGGGCACCGTGGGGCTGACTGAAGGCCAGGCGCGCGAGCGCTTTGGAGCCATCCGCGTCTATCGCAGTGACTTCAAACCGCTCAAGCACACCTTGTCCGGCAGCACCGAACGCACCTTGGTCAAGCTGATCGTGGACGACGCCTCTGAGCGCGTGGTTGGCCTGCACATGGTGGGAGCCGATGCGGGCGAAATCGTGCAAGGCTTTGCCGTGGCCTTGCAATGCGGCGCGACCAAAGCGCAGTTTGACGCCACCATCGGCGTGCATCCCACCAGTGCGGAAGAGTTCGTCACGCTCAGACAAATCGCGCGACGCTAAATCAACCGGTGATGTTCAATCACCCGTGTTGACAACTGAGAACCGTCGCGCCAAAGCCTGCTGATTCACCCAAGAAACTGCTCTTCTTTCTATTCATGACGCTTCGTTTTGAAACGGTTTGCACTACGCCATCGGCCAGTCGGCAAGCCATCATCAACGGCGTGGTCCTGTTTTGCCTCGTTCTGGCCACGCTGGGCCTGGGTGAGTTGTGGGCTGGACACGTCGGTCCCGGCATCCTTTTGGCCGTGGTAACTGAGCTGCTGGCTGCGGTCGCCCTGGCAATCGCTCGTGCAAAAGACGCGTGAAATCTGCAGCGCCATCACGCTGAACCCATGCCTCAATTGTCCGCCACGTTAAGCAGCACTCGCAGCCCCACCAGCAGTTCATTTCCCCAAGCATGCATAGTCGTCATGGTCGCCTGCGTATTCATGCGTCGTCACGTAGTAGCTTTGGCGTGCAATACGTGACGCAGGTGGCGGTTGTTGTCCACGATACCCACCTCGCCCGTACTTCTTAGCGCCCGCACGCGATAATTTGGCCCCATGAATCCCCTGCTGTCCAAGCTCCACCCTTACCCGTTCGAGCGCCTGCGCAAGCTGGTGGAAAACGTCACGCCCAATCCCCAGTTACGCCCCATCAGTTTGGGCATTGGCGAACCCAGGCACCCTACACCCCAGTTCATTCAAGACGCACTGGCGGCCGAGTTACCAACCGGACTGGCGGGTTACCCGCCCACAGCGGGATCGCCCCAGTTGCGCCAAGCCTGCGCCGACTGGCTGACACGGCGCTACGGCGTCATGCTCAACCCCAGCACCCAGGTGCTGCCTGTACTGGGAACGCGCGAAGCCTTGTTTGCGCTGGCCCAAACCGTGATTGACCCTACGCGCGCGGGTGCCACCGTGGTCTGCCCCAACCCGTTCTATCAAATCTATGAAGGCGCGGCTTTGCTGGCGGGTGCACAAACACACTACGTGGCCAGCGATCCGGCGCGCAACTTTGCACCGCGCTGGGATCAGGTGCCTGACGGCGTGTGGCAGCGCACGCAACTGGTGTATGTGTGTTCGCCCGGCAATCCCACCGGCGCGGTGATGCCGCTGGCCGAATGGCAACTGCTGTTTGAATTAAGCGACCGCTACGGCTTCGTCATCGCCTCGGACGAGTGCTACAGCGAAATTTATTTCCGTGACGAGCCGCCACTGGGCGGCCTGGAAGCTGCAGCCCAACTGGGGCGCAGCGACTTCAAGAGGCTCATCATGCTGACCAGCCTGTCCAAGCGCAGCAACGTGCCGGGCATGCGATCGGGCTTTGTGGCGGGCGATGCCGATTTGATTCAGCCCTTTTTGCATTACCGCACTTACCACGGCAGCGCCATGAGTCCGGTCGTGCAAGCCGCCAGCATCGCTGCCTGGGGCGATGAGGCGCACGTGGAACACAGCCGCCAGCTTTACCGTGAAAAATTCAGCAAAGTCATCCCTTTGCTGGAGCCGGTGATGGACGTCAGGCTGCCCGATGCGGCTTTTTACCTTTGGGCTGGCGTGCCCAAAGTGTGCAATGGCAGCGACACCGACTTCGCACGCGAGTTACTGGCTCAATACAATGTCTCGGTTTTGCCCGGCAGCTATCTGGCGCGCGAGGCAGGCGGTGCCAACCCCGGTCAGGGCCGGGTGCGCATGGCCCTGGTGGCCGAGCCTGCGGAGTGTGTGCAAGCCGCCCAGCGCATCGTCCAGTTCATCCAATTCACCTCCTGATTTTTCTGATCATTTTTAAAACACCCATGAGCCAGCAACTGCAACACATCATCGACACCGCCTGGGACAACCGCGCCAGCATTTCCACCACCGCCGCCCCAAAGGAAGTGGCCGACGCCGTAGAGCACGTGATTGCAGATCTGAACGCAGGTCGCCTACGCGTGGCCACGCGCGAAGGCATAGGTCAATGGACAGTGCATCAGTGGATCAAGAAAGCGGTGCTGCTGTCGTTCCGCCTGAAAGACAACGAATTTATCCGCGCTGGCGATCTGGGTTTTTTTGACAAAGTCCCCACCAAATTCGCCCAACTGGACGACGACACCATGCGCGCCAGTGGCGTGCGTGTGGTGCCGCCTGCCGTGGCGCGACATGGCAGCTTTATTGGCAAAGGCGCAGTGCTGATGCCCAGCTACGTCAACATCGGTGCCTATGTGGACGAAGGCACCATGGTCGACACATGGGCCACCGTGGGCAGTTGCGCACAAGTGGGCAAGAACGTACACCTGTCGGGTGGCGTGGGCTTGGGCGGCGTGCTGGAGCCGTTGCAGGCCAACCCCACCATCATTGAAGACAACTGCTTCATCGGCGCACGCTCCGAAGTGGTTGAGGGCGTGATCGTGGAAGAAAACTCGGTGCTGGGTATGGGTGTTTACATCGGCCAGAGCACCCCCATCTTCAACCGCGCCACGGGCGAAACCAGCTTTGGCCGCGTGCCTGCGGGCAGTGTGGTGGTCAGCGGCAACTTGCCCAAAACCGCCGCCAATGGCCAACCGTATAGCCTGTACTGCGCCGTCATCGTGAAAACCGTGGACGCACAAACGCGCTCTAAAACCAGCATCAACGATTTGCTGCGCCCCTGAACAGCCCTCAGCCCGCCCTCATTTGACTTGACGGATCAATGCCATGACCACCACCAGACCCGCCGCTTTGCCCGCATCCATGCTCGAGCGCATGCTGCGCCTGATGGCCGACAAAAAAGCCTCTGACGTCTATTTGTCGGCCCATGCGCCGGCCACCATCAAGATCAACGGGCAGTATTTCCCCATCAACAACCAGCCGCTGCCGCCTGATGCCACGCTCAATCTGCTCGAAGACATGCTGCCGCCCAACCGCATCGAGGAGTTGAAGGAAACCGGCGAGCTGAACATGGCCTTGCCCATGTACGGCGTGGGCAACTTCCGCCTGTCAGCCATGCGCCAGCGCGGCACGTATGCGGCAGTGATTCGCTTCATCAGCCCGGACATCCCCACACTCGATACGCTGCACCTGCCCTCCATCTTGACCCGGCTGGTGATGGAAAAGCGCGGTTTGATTTTGATGGTGGGTGCCACCGGTGCGGGCAAATCGACCACACTGGCGTCCATGCTGGACCATCGCAACCACAACGCCACCGGCCACATCCTGACGATTGAGGACCCGATCGAATACGTGTTCACCAACCGCAAATCGGTGATCAACCAGCGCGAAGTCGGCTCCGACACCAACACCTTGGCGGTAGGCCTGAAAAACGCCCTGCGCCAGGCCCCCGACGTCATCATGATTGGCGAAATACGCGACCGCGAGACCATGACCGCCGCCATCGCCTACGCCCAGTCGGGTCACCTGTGCCTGGCCACGCTGCATGCCAACAACAGCTATCAGGCACTCAACCGCGTACTGAGCTTCTACCCGGTAGAAGTGCGCCCCACCCTGCTGGGCGACTTGTCGTCCGCGCTGAAAGCCATCGTGTCGCAGCGCCTGGTGCGCACTGTGGATGGCGGGCGTGTCCCCGCTGTCGAGGTGATGCTCAACACCAAGCTGGTGGCTGAGTTGATCGAGAAAAGCGATTTCACTGGCGTGAAAGACGCCATGGACAACTCCATCGCCGAAGGCTCGCAAACCTTTGAGGAAGATCTGGCACGCCTGATCGTCGCTGGTCAGATCGAGCGCAACGAGGGTTTGACCCATGCCGATTCGCCCACCAACTTGCTGTGGCGTTTGCAAAATGATGTAACACGCTATAAAGCCGACAACAAAGGACAAATCAGCGACGAAGGAGTCGCAACAGACGAGGCATCATTTACCGAAATTTCGCTCGACGTGCACCAAAGCGGCTTTGGCAGTTCAAAATTTGGCCATAGCGGCTTTAGAAATTCGAGCTTCACAGAATCCAAAGTCGGCAGCATGGCTGATTCGCGCGTGGGCGATCTCTGACAGCACCCATGTCCCCCACACGCCGCCTGGCCGAAGCCCTGATTGCCCGCGCCTCGGTCACGCCACAAGACGCGGGTTGCCTTGATCTGATTGCCGAACATTTGGCTCCATTGGGTTTCGTGAGCGAACGCATCGACAGTGGCCCGGGCGATTTCCGGGTGCAAAATTTATGGTCAAAACGGCTTGCAACGCTTGATACACCTGTACAAAAAGCTATTAAAACCATAGTTTTTGCAGGCCACACCGACGTGGTGCCCACCGGTCCGCTGGCCGAATGGGCCAGCGATCCGTTCACCCCGACCGAGCGCGACGGCAAGCTCTACGGCCGCGGCAGCAGCGACATGAAAACCTCCATCGCCGCCTTCGTGGTGGCGGTGCAGGAGTTTCTGGCCACCTATCCAAAAGCACCGCTGAACATCGCCTTCTTGCTCACCAGCGACGAGGAAGGCCCGGCCACCGACGGCACGGTGGTGGTGTGCAAGGCGCTGAAAACCCGTGGCGAGCGGCTCGACTACTGCATCGTCGGCGAACCCACCGCCGTTGAACGCACGGGCGACATGGTGAAAAACGGCCGCCGCGGCAGCCTATCGGGCCAGCTCACGGTGCGCGGCATTCAAGGCCACATCGCCTACCCGCATCTGGCGCGCAACCCCATCCACCAGTTGGCTCCCGCGCTGGCCGAGCTGACGGCCATGGAGTGGGATCACGGCAACGATTTCTTCCCGCCGACCAGTTGGCAGACCAGCAACATCCACGGCGGCACCGGGGCCAGCAACATCATTCCGGGACAGGTGGTGGTTGATTTCAACTTTCGCTTTTCCACCGAATCCAGCCCAGCGTCGCTGCAATCGCGCGTCGAAGCTGTGCTGCAAAAACACCAACTCGATTACGAGTTGAAGTGGACGCTGAGCGGCCTGCCCTTTCTTACCCCACCTGGTGATCTGGTGACAGCGGCGCAGGCGGCCATCCATGCCGAAACCGGGCTGCAAACGGAACTGTCCACCACCGGCGGCACCAGCGACGGCCGTTTTATTGCCCAGATTTGTCCCCAGGTGATCGAGTTGGGGCCACCCAACGCCAGCATCCACAAGATCGACGAACACATTGCGCTGGCCGACATCGAGCCGCTCAAAAACATCTACCGCCGCGTGCTGGAAAATCTGGCCGCTGCCGCTGTGCGGTAAATTCATCCTCATCTCGCCGTGACCCTGCAAGAACTGGTGCAGCACACCCAGCAAGCGCTGACAGATGCGGGCGTCAGCTTTGGTCACGGCACCACCAACGCCCACGACGAAGCCGCCTGGCTGGTGCTGCACGCACTCGGTTTGCCGCTGGATACGGCTTTAGATGATGTCGCCAACCAGCCTCTGACGCAGGCTCAAAAGAAGCAGGCAGCCGCGCTTTTGCAAGCGCGCATCACCTCACGCCAACCGCTGGCCTATCTCACACACCAGGCTTGGTTGCAAGGCGTGCCGTTTTATGTCGATCAGCGCACGATCATCCCCCGCAGCCTCATCGCCGAAATACTGGCCGATGGCGGCATCGATCCGTGGTTAACCGGGCGCACTCGGCGCGTGCTGGATTTATGCACCGGCAACGGCAGCCTGGCCGTGCTGGCCGCTCTGGCCTGGCCTGAAGTGCAGGTGGATGCCGCCGACCTGAGCGTTGACGCGCTGGCCGTGGCCCGCATCAACGTCAATCAACATGGCTTGGCTGGCCGCATTCACCTGATCGAAAGCGACGGTCTGGCGCACTGCCCCGGCCCCTACGATTTGATCCTGTGCAACCCACCTTACGTCAATGCCGCCAGCATGGCCACGCTACCGCCTGAGTTCCGCGCCGAACCCACGCTGGCACTGGCCGGTGGCCATGACGGTATGGACTTTGTGCGCCACCTGCTCAAAAACGCCCCTGCCGTCATGGCCGAACATGCCGTGCTGGTACTGGAAATCGGCCACGAGTGCCCACACTTTGAAGCGGCCTTCCCTGCCCTCAACCCCGTTTGGCTAGACAACAGCTCTGGCAATGACCAGGTGCTGCTGCTCACCTACGATGAGTTGGCTACTATCTGATACGCTTAAAACACTTTATATACACCACCTTTTCCTCGCAGTGCAGCCCCAGCGGCGTCACTAACAACTGTTTTGCTTCATCACATTATTTCCATCAGCCTTCTGAGCACCATCCTGACATTCGCAACGCCTGCGATCGCACTGGATCCTGCACTGACCAAGATCCAGCAATCTGGCGTTATCTGGATAGGTTACCGCCCCACAGCAGCGCCTTTGTCATACCGCAGTCAAGATGGTCAAGCCTTGGGCTATGCCACTGATCTGTGCCGGGCTGTTGTCTCTTCCATTAAAGGCCATCTGCAACTGGATGTCCTGCACGCTAACTTTGTGCCCGTCACAGCCGAAGAGGGATTGCAGCGCATCATGGATGGTCGTATCCAAATGGAATGCGCAGACACCACCAATTCAAAACAACGGCGTGCACGCGTGGCTTTTGGGTTGGCTTACTACTACGCCAGCGCCAAGATGATGGTAAAAAAAAATGATCCTCGTAAATTAATGTCAGAAATGGAAGGTCAGCGTATCGCTGTAGAAAACGGCTCCACCGCCCAGATCATTGTCCAGCGCCGCAATAAAGCGGGAGATCATTTCACCATTGTCACCGTACCCAACACAGTCGAAGGCGCTCAGGCCGTCCTGAGTGGACGGGCGGATGCGTTTGTATCCAATGACCTCAGGCTTTATGAGCAAGCCAAGGCTTCGCGCGGCCAGTTAAAGGTAGTCGGCCCACGCTTGTCAATTGAGCCGCTGTCTGTGGTGGTACCCAAAAACTCACCAGAACTTCAGACACTGGTGATTAACAGTATGAACAATCTTTTCCGCCAGGGCCAAGCACGGCAGCTGTATGAACAATGGTTCCAACAGCCCCTGCCAGGGCTTGGTTACTCGCTCGATATCTTTCCCGATCAGTTGCTGAACGACAGCTTTCGGCGCCCCGTGCCCTTTGTGACCGACTGGATCGTTTTGTAGTTCCATCTATCTACAGCGGAGCACCCTAAACTGGAGCCATTCATCGTTTCATTTTTGAACAAAGCTCACCCCATGCGCATCCCCAACAAATCCATTCTCGTCACCGGCGCAGGCAGCGGCATTGGCCAAGGCATTGCCCAGCGGCTGGCCACCGAAGGCGCGCGGGTGCTTGTGAACGACATCAACCCCACGTTGGGCGAGCAAGTCACAGCGGCCATCAACGCCGCCGGTGGCCAGGCACAGTTTGCAGCGGGCGACGTGACCCAAGGGGCCGACTGGGCACGGCTGGTGCAAGCCGCGCAAGACTTTAGCAGCGGCAGGCTGGACGTGGTGGTCAACAACGCTGGCTGGACGCACCGCAATCGCCCCATGCTGGAAGTGACCGAGGCCGATTTCGACAAGGTCTACGCCGTCAATATGAAAAGCATTTACTGGAGCGCCGTGCACGCCGTACCGGTCATGCGTGCCAATCCAGACCACTCAGGCGGCAGCTTCATCAATATCGCCTCGACCGCAGGGGTGCGTCCGCGCCCTGGGCTGACCTGGTACAACGGCAGCAAGGCGGCGGTCATCGTCACCAGCAAATCCATGGCGGCCGAGCTGGGGCCTGACAACATCCGCGTCAACTGCATCAACCCGGTGTTCAACCCCGACACTGGCCTGTCAGCCGAGTTTGCCGGCGGCCCGGTGGACGATGCACGCCGTGCCAAGTTCCTCGCCACCATCCCGCTCGGGCGCTTCTCCACAGCGCTCGACGTCGCCAACGCCGCGCTCTACCTGGCCAGCGACGAAGCCGCCTTCATCAGCGGCATATGCATCGAGGTGGATGGAGCACGTTGCGTTTAATTCTCAATCAAATCAACTCATAACGCCTGTCATACTTGCGTTGAGAGCTATAATTTTGCAAGCACCTGCAAGCTAAACAAGGGCTTGTAATCATCAGCTTGCCCCCCATGGCCCAACGCATCATCCCCCTGGTGGACCACCGCACCGCAGCGCTGCCCACACCGCACGCGGCAGTGCCCTCACCTGCGGGCACTCTGGTCGATGCACGCGGACGCCCGCTGCGCGACTTGCGCATCAGCGTCACCGACCGCTGCAACTTCCGTTGCAGCTACTGCATGCCCAAAGAGGTGTTCGACAGCCAATACGCTTACCTGCCCCACAGCGCACTGTTGCGATTTGAAGAAATCGCCCGGCTGGCGCGCCTGTTCATGGCGCACGGTGTGCGCAAACTGCGCCTGACCGGTGGCGAGCCACTGCTGCGCAAAGACATCGAGACGCTGATTGAGCAATTGGCCGCACTGCGCACCGCCGATGGTCAACCGCCGGAAATCACCCTGACCACCAATGCTGCGCTGCTGACGCGCAAGGCACAGGCTTTAAAAGACGCGGGATTGAACCGTGTCACCGTCAGCCTGGATGGGCTGGATGACACGGTGTTCCGCCGCATGAACGACGTCGACTTTCCCGTGGCCCAAGTGCTGGCGGGCATCGAAGCGGCGCAAACAGCGGGGCTGACGCCGATCAAAGTCAACATGGTGGTCAAGCGCGGCACCAACGACGCACAGATCTTGCCCATGGCGCGGCACTTTCGCGGCAGCGGCGTGGTGCTGCGCTTTATCGAATACATGGACGTCGGGGCCACCAACGGCTGGCGCATGGACGAGGTGCTGCCCTCAGCCGACGTCATCCGCTTGCTGCAAACCAAGTTCTCCTTGGTGCCCCTGCAAGCCAGCGCCCCCGGTGAAACCGCCGAGCGCTGGAGCTATGCAGGTGCCGACGGCTTGCACGATCCCGCATTGGGCGAAATCGGCGTCATCAGCAGCGTCACCCAGGCTTTTTGCGGCGACTGCAACCGCGCCCGCCTGTCGATGGACGGCAAACTGTTTCTGTGCCTGTTTGCCGGCCAGGGTTACGACCTGCGGGCGCTGCTGCGCGGCAGCGATGGTGGCCGCCCCCCCGCCACCGATGCAGACATTGAAGCGGCCATTGCCGCCATCTGGCAAGGCCGCACCGACCACTACAGCGAACTGCGCGCCAGTCTGCCGCCCGAAGCCACCGAAGGCATGCGGCGGGTGGAAATGAGTTATATCGGGGGGTAAGGCCATGCGGGTGCACTGTCCGACATGAGCGTTCCTGTCGAACTGAGTACACACCGTCTGCGGCTGCGTCCGTGGCTGCCGCAGGACCGTGCACCATTTGCCGCCCTCAACGCCGACCCCGAGATGATGGCCTATTTTCCATTCCCGCTCAGCCGCATTGAGAGCAACATCTTGGCCGATCATCTTCAGGCTTTGCTGACGCAACACGGATGGGGATTTTGGGCGCTGGAGTTGCGCGCGACTGGCACCTTCATCGGATTTACCGGCTTGCATCAAGTCGACAATGCCTTGCCTTTTTCCCCTGCGACTGAAGTCGGCTGGCACTTGGCTCGTCCCTACTGGGGCGAGGGCCTGGCGAGCGAGGCTGCACGCTGCGCCCTCCGCTATGCCTTCGAATCGCTGGCCTTGCCCGAAGTTGTGGCCTTCACCGCCTTAGGCAATACGCCCTCACAAGCTGTGATGCGCCGCTTGGGTATGCGCTACGACGGTGAATTCGAGCACCCAGCACTGCCGCCCGGCCACCCTTTAAGGCCGCACGCGTTGTATCGCATGTGTCGTGCCGACGATGCAGCGCACATACTCGACGCATGAAACACGTTCACGCGAATGCGTCTATCACCGCCCTGCTGCTGACTGTTGGCCGCGGCAATCGCATGGGCGGTGTGGACAAGGGCTTGCAGGTGTTTGGCGGGGGCACGCTGGCGCAAAACGCACTGGCGCGGCTGCGGGCACAAACGCTGCCGCCCGCTGAGGTGCTGATCAGCAAAAGGCAATCTATGACCCGCCGCATTCTGTCAAGCCGATCTATGACCCAATACTGTTCCTCACACCCTGGGCCACTTTGACAAACAGACGTTTTGATCTGGATCATTTTGGGGCTTGGTGCAATACCATAAAGCGTATAAAGCTATCAATACAATAGTGATTAATGGCGATTTTCTGGTCCTGTCGCGTTCAACAAATGATCCACAAAAACGCGCACCCGCGCTGACAAATGCTGCCGCGTGGGATACAGCGCATAAAAAGGCCGCGTGCTGCCACCCAGCGAGGGCAGCACTTCCACCAGATGCCCCGCTTGCACCGCTTGCGCAGCCACAAAGTGGTAGATCTGAAACAACCCGCCGCCTGCTACGGCCCAGCCCAGGCCCGCCAGCACGTCTTCGTGAATGCGCTGTCGGCTGTTGAAATTGAATGGGATGTCCTCGCCCTGGCTGCCGCGAAACACCCACGGCATGGGCCGCCCGGTACTGGGGCGCACGAACTGAATCAGGTCATGGTGCTGTAAATCATCCAATGTCTGAGGCTGTCCCTGGCGTGCCAGATAGGCAGGCGAGGCAAAGACGCCCAGCGTGGCGTCTTCCAGCTTGCGCGCCACCAGCCGTGAATCGCGCGGCTCACCCAGCCGGATGGCCAGATCGTAGTCGTCTGCCACGAAGTCGATGTTGCGGTTGGACACGTTCATCTCCACCTCGACTTCCCGGAAAGCCGCCATAAATCCGGGCAGCAAAGGCACCAGGCGATGGTGGCCGTACACCGTGCCCACACTCACCCTCAACACGCCCTTGGGCACGCTTTGCTGCCCGGTCACGGCGCGCTCGGCTTCGGCAATCTGCTCCAGCGCCTGTTGGCATTGCGCGTGGTACAGCTGCCCATCGCTGGTCAGGCGCACACTGCGGGTGGTGCGTGTGAACAGGCGCACGCCCAAGCGCTCTTCAAGCCGCGCCACGGAGCGGCTGACCGCTGCCGGCGTCAGCCCCAGGGTTTCAGCCGCAGCCGTAAAGCCGCCCAGCTCGGCCGCTTTGCAAAACAATTCAATGCTGCCCAACTGGACGGAATCAAAAGCTCGACTCATTTATTCCTTTATGTAATTAAAGATTTTCAATATTTGGAGTTTATTTGTATTTCAAGAATGAATAAAGTCCTTTCCATCGCGTTGTATGGCGCGTTTGGTTCACGAAAGGAAAATCGCATGAAACCCCAAGTCCTGATGATCGTCACCTCCAACGCCCGCATGGGCAACGCCGACAAGCCCACGGGTCTGTGGGCTGAAGAGTTGGCGGTGCCTTATTACGCACTGATCGATGCAGGTGTGGACATCACACTGGCCTCCCCTGCTGGCGGTCCTGCACCAGTTGACCCAGGCAGCCTCAAACCCCGCGGCGAAAATGACCCTGTCGTCGAGCGCCTGTTGGCCGACGAGCAACTGCAAGCCCGGATGGCCGTCACACGCAAGGCGTCCAATCTGGATGGCGCGCAATTTGATGCGGTGTTTTTCCCCGGTGGTCACGGCACCATGTGGGACTTGCCAAATGATGTCGGTGTGACCCGCGCGGTTGAGCGCGCCTTTGCTGCGGGCAAACTGATCGCCTCGGTCTGCCACGGCGCATCGGGCCTAGTCAGCGCCAAGCGGCCCGATGGTCAATCTATCGTCAAGGACTTGCGCGTCAACGCTTTCACCGATGCGGAAGAGGTCGCTGTCGGTCTGGACAAGGTGGTGCCCTTCATGCTGGAGACGCGCCTGCGCGATCTGGGCGGGCGTTTTGAAGGCGCGGCCAACTGGCAGCCGTTTGCCATCCGTGATGGGCAGTTAGTGACCGGCCAAAACCCGCAGTCCTCCGCGCTGGTGGCTCAAGCCTTGCTTGAGGCACTGCCTGTGGCGGCCAAGGTTTGACCATCCGATGGCTGCATCGCCCACAGCCACTCAAAAGTCAAACGTGGCCGACACGTGGTAAGTGCGCGGTGCGCCCAGATTGGCGCGTCCGCCGCCCCACAGCCCTTCCCAGTATTTTTTGTTGGCCACGTTGGTGACCAAGCCGCGCAATACCACTGGCTGCCCGGCGACTTTAGTCGCATAGCGCACACCCAGATCCACGGTGGTCCAGGACGGCAGCTTGACCTGGTTGTCGGTGGTCAGCCACATCGATCCGGTGTAGTTGACCCGGCCACTCAGCGTCAGCCCCTGGACGGCAGGAATGGCCCAGTCCACGCCCAGGTTGGCCAGCCACTTGGGTACGCCATATTGGGTATTGCCCTGGTTGGTACCGCCTTGCGTTTTGGTGTGTTCAGCCTTGGTGTAAGTGACGCCGCCTTGCACACCAACATCGCGCGTGAGCTTGCCGAACACATTCCACTCGACACCCCGGTTGCGCTGCTCGCCATCGGCTTGCTGCGCGTTGTCGGCGGTGGTGATGACGGCGGGTTTGGTGATCTGGAACAGGCTGACGGTTTGTGTCAGCTCATTCCAGCGCCATTTGATGCCCAGCTCGCCCTGCTTGCTTTTGTACGGGGCCAGGGTTTCGCCTTCGTTGATGTACGGCGCGCTGACCACTTGCCCGGCGCTCAAGCCCTGGATGTAGTTGGCGTACAAAGAGATGTCGTCGCCCCAGGGCTTGGCCACAACGCCCACCATGGGCGTGACGGCCGATTCATCGTAGCCCGCCATCTTCTGGCGTACTTTCTGATGGCGCACGCCCAAGGTCAGGCGCAAGCGGTCATCCAGCATGCTGAGGGTATCCACCACCGACAGGGCAGAACTCACGTCCTTGGTGGTTTCGCGATAAGTAGATGCATCAGCGCCCACAGGCATTTGCACCATGGTGGGGTTGTAGATGTTGCTGTCCGTGATTGACCAGGTGCCATTGCCACGAATGCCGCCGTGGCGACGCTCCTGATTGGCCGACAGTGTCAACGCGTGCTTCACGGCACCTGTGCTGAACTCTCCGCGCACACCCAACTCGTACGCATACGCGCGCTGCTTGCCCCACGAGTTGTAGACCGTGCCGGTGGCGGCTCCCGTATCCGCATTGGCGGCATTCCATACCGGGCGCGTGCCGTAGATAAAACCGTCGTAAGACTGGCGCGCCGTGCCTGCGCCGGCAAACGCCGTCCATTGCGAGGTCAGCTTGGCTTCACCACGCACGATCACCCCGCGTGTGCGCATGTTGGTGAACACGTCATCGCCATGGAAGAAATTGGTGGATCCATCAGGTGCGTCAGGAAGGCTTGTCCATGCCCCTTGAAAAATCGGCTGCATCACCACCCCGTCGCGGGCCTTGGTGGTCAGCGAATAAGCATCCATCGCCACCTTCCAGTTGTTGCCCTGGTAATCCATGGCCAAAGCGCCGATCGTGCGCCGAACCTTTTGGTGATCCAGCGCTGTGCCGCCGTCACCATAAGCGCCATTGAAACGAATGCCCAGGCGCTGTTCTTCACCAAACCGGCGCGCCAGATCAGCGTGCAGTTCATACGACGACTTGCTGGAATAGCTGGTGGTCAGACGCGTGATGGGTTGGCGTCCTGCCCGCTTGGGCACCAAATTGATGGCACCACCCACATCACCTGTCGGTGGCACGCCCATCAACATGGCACCGGGGCCTTTGAGCAGCTCGATGCGCTCGAACATTTCAGTCGGCACGCTTTGCAGCGGTGCCAGACCATACATGCCGTTGATGGCGATGGATTCCGAATTCAAGGGAAAGCCGCGGATGATGAAGTTCTCAACCAAATGCCCCTCGTTGGTCATCGTGCGCACGGATGGGTCTTTGCGCAGCACATCGGCCAGGGTTTGGGCTTGCTCATCCTCGATGGCTTCAGCCGTGTAGGACGTGATGTTGAACGGCGCATCCATCACGTCCACATTGCCCATGATGCCTAATCGCGCTCCGGTAGCCACCTTGCCCCCTGGTACGGCAGGCGGCAAGTCGGACAGCGACTCGGCTTGGCTTTTGACCGTAACTTCAGGCAATGAGGCCGATGTGGCATCAGTGGTCTGTCCCGAGGCCGATGTGCTGATCGCCATCAGCATGCAAGTGCTGGCCAACGCCAATGAATGCAAGCGAAACAGGTCGAAACCCGCGCGCAACGAAAACTTGTCAGTATGGGGTAGCATGATTAATTATGCAAATAAGAATTAAAACCATTAAAGTTTAAGACAAATTTGCAACGTGCTCCCTATGCTGCCGCTGTAAAGCGGCCTGCAAAGCCACGCTTGTTGCTACAGCGCAACCAACGTCAGGTCAGGACAAGGCCGCGTGCATTTCCTGCACCGATATCACGCCCAGCTTGTCCATGAATTTCATGCCCTCCACCGCCGCTTCAGCACCCGCAATGGTGGTGATGGTGGGCACCCGCGCCAGCAGCGAACTGGTGCGGATGGCGCGGCTGTCGGCAATGGCGTTGCGGCGCTCTTCGACGGTGTTGATGACCATGGCGATCTCGCCGTTTTTCAGCGCGTCGACAATGTGCGGGCGACCTTCGGTCACTTTGTTAACGGTTTCGCAAGGTACACCCGCCGCTTCAATGGCTGTAGCCGTGCCGCGTGTGGCCACCAGCCGAAAACCCATCGTCACCAGCTCGCGCGCAATGTGCACCGCCTGCGGTTTGTCGGTGTTTTTGACCGTGAGGAACACTTTGCCGCTGGGCGTGCCGTCGGCTTTGAGCGGGCGCGGCAGGCGCTCGCCCGCGCCCATCTGGGCCTTGATGTAGGCCTCGCCAAAAGTCTTTCCCACCCCCATGACTTCACCGGTGGATTTCATCTCGGGGCCGAGAATGGTGTCCACACCGGGGAACTTGACGAACGGGAACACCGCTTCTTTGACGCTGAAATACGGCGGCGTGACTTCACCTTGAATGCCTTGCGCGTCCAGCGTTTGCCCGGCCATGCAGCGCGCGGCCACTTTGGCCAGCGGCACCCCAGTGGCCTTGCTGACAAAAGGCACGGTGCGGCTGGCACGCGGATTGACTTCCAGCACGTAGATGGTGTCGTCAGTGCCGCCCTTGCCTTCCTGAATGGCGAACTGCACGTTCATCAGGCCCACCACGTTGAGTGCCTGGGCCATGGCCGCCGTCTGGCGCTTCAGCGCATCCACCGTGGCAGCCTTCAGGTAATACGGCGGCAGCGAACAGCCTGAATCGCCGGAGTGCACGCCCGCTTGCTCGATGTGCTCCATCACCCCGCCGATCAGCACCCGGCCTGAGGTGTCACGCACCGCATCTACGTCGCATTCGATCGCGTCAGACAGAAAGCGGTCCAGCAGTACCGGCGAGTCGTTGCTGACTTTCACGGCTTCGCGCATGTAGCGCTCCAGATCGCGCTGCTCGTGCACAATTTCCATGGCGCGGCCACCCAACACGTAGCTGGGGCGCACCACCAGCGGGTAACCCAGCGCCTCGGCTTTTTCAAGGGCATCGCTTTCGGTGCGCGCCGTCGCATTGGGCGGTTGCAGCAGTTTCAGCTCGTGCAGCAGCTTCTGAAAACGCTCACGGTCTTCGGCCGCATCGATCATGTCGGGGCTGGTGCCGATGATGGGCACGCCTTCGGCTTCCAGCCCCAGCGCCAGCTTCAGCGGTGTCTGGCCGCCGTACTGGACGATGACGCCGGTGGGCTTTTCCTTGTCGACGATTTCCAGCACGTCTTCCAGCGTCAGTGGCTCGAAGTACAGGCGGTCTGAGGTGTCGTAGTCGGTCGACACCGTCTCCGGGTTGCAGTTGACCATGATGGTCTCGTAACCATCCTCGCGCATGGCCAGCGCCGCGTGCACGCAGCAGTAGTCGAACTCGATGCCCTGGCCGATGCGGTTGGGGCCACCGCCCAGCACCATGATTTTTTGCTTCTGCGTAGGCTCGGCCTCGCACTCCTCCTCGTAAGTGGAGTACATGTAGGCGGTGTTGGTGGCGAACTCGGCGGCGCAGGTATCCACGCGCTTGAACACCGGGCGCACACCCTGCGCACGCCGTGCTTCGCGCACGGCCTTGTCAGTGGTGCGCAGCAGCTTGGCCAAGCGGCGGTCGGAAAAGCCTTTTTTCTTCAGCGCCAGCAGCTCGTCTTTGGACAGCTTGGCCAGCGCCTCGCCTCCATGCTGCTCGGTGTGGCGATCAATATCCAGCTCGATCTGGATGATCTGCTCAATCTGCACCAGAAACCACTTGTCGATCTTGGTGATTTGGTGCACCTCGTCCAGTGACCAGCCCGCAGCGAAAGCGTCCCCCACGAACCAAATGCGGTCTGGCCCCGGCTCGCCCAGCTCTTTTTCGAGCCATTCGCGGTCTTGCGTTTTCTCGTTCATGCCGTCAACGCCGACTTCCAGCCCGCGCAAGGCTTTCTGAAAACTTTCCTGAAAAGTACGGCCAATGGCCATCACTTCGCCCACGCTCTTCATCTGCGTGGTCAAGCGGTTGTCGGCGGCGGGAAATTTTTCGAACGCGAAGCGTGGAATCTTGGTCACCACGTAGTCAATCGAAGGCTCGAACGACGCTGGCGTGGCACCGCCGGTAATTTCGTTGCGCAACTCGTCCAGCGTGTAGCCCACGGCCAGCTTGGCTGCCACCTTGGCGATCGGAAAACCTGTGGCTTTGGACGCCAATGCCGAGGAGCGCGACACGCGCGGGTTCATCTCGATCACGATCATGCGCCCGTCTTTCGGGTTGACCGAAAATTGCACGTTGGAGCCACCGGTGTCCACGCCAATCTCGCGCAGCACCGCAATGCTGGCGTCGCGCATCAACTGATACTCCTTGTCGGTCAGCGTCTGCGCCGGGGCCACGGTGATCGAGTCGCCAGTGTGCACACCCATTGGATCGAGGTTTTCGATCGAACAGATGATGATGCAGTTGTCGGCCTTATCGCGCACCACCTCCATTTCGTACTCTTTCCAGCCGAGCAGCGATTCTTCGATCAACAGCTCGTTGGTGGGCGAGGCTTCCAGGCCGCGCTTGCAGATGGTCTCGAACTCTTCCGGGTTGTAGGCGATGCCGCCGCCAGTGCCGCCCAGGGTGAAGCTGGGGCGAATCACGGTCGGAAAGCCGACGTGTTTTTGCACGCCCCAGGCTTCGTCCATGCTGTGGGCAATGCCCGAGCGGGCGCTGCCCAAACCAATGCGCGTCATCGCGTCCTTGAACTTCAGACGATCTTCGGCCTTGTCGATGGCCTCGGGCGTGGCACCGATCAGCTCGACGTTGTGTTTGGCCAGCACGCCGTGGCGCCACAGGTCGAGCGCACAGTTCAGCGCCGTCTGTCCACCCATGGTGGGCAAAATAGCGTCGGGCCGCTCCTTGGCGATGATCTTTTCCACCGTCTGCCAGGTAATCGGCTCGATGTAGGTCACGTCCGCCGTGGCCGGGTCGGTCATGATCGTGGCCGGGTTGCTGTTGATCAGGATGACGCGGTAGCCCTCCTCGCGCAGCGCCTTGCAGGCTTGCACACCGGAATAGTCGAATTCGCAAGCCTGGCCGATGACGATGGGGCCAGCGCCGATGATGAGGATGCTTTTAAGGTCGGTACGTTTAGGCATGGCGAAAAAATCAGAAAAGCAGCTTGACCGGAATATGACAACGCACGAAAGCGTCAGTTAAGTAAGGAACGAGCAGGCGCTGACCAAACTGGCGGCCACGCTGCCCTGCATCCTGGGCCGCGCCATCGACCAGTTGGTCGATGCCTGTAAAACGGCGCAGTGGCGCAAACTCAGGCGCAGTGGACAGCGCAGTGATGGCCGCTTTTTCTTGCGATGTGGCGGCCACAGGTTCCGGGCCGACGCCTGCGCCTTGCATCACCGATTGGCCAAACAATCGCGCAGCGCCGCTTTCAAGCACGCGCAGGTCGCCCATCAGGGTATCAGGATGCGCTTTGGCATAGGCCAGTGCAGACTGACGCTGGCGTGGTGTGATCTGGGCCGATGTGAGTCCGCTGCGCACGCAATTGAGTTGCCGCGTGCTGACCAGCGCCGAGCGCTTATCGAGCGGCCAGCGAGAGTCCTGTTCAGCCGCCGCGTCCATCACCGGCCCCACGGGCAGCAATTGCATGTAAGCATCGGCAAAGCGATTCTCCTGAGCGGCCAGCAACTCAGCGGCTGGCAGGCGCACACAGCCGGATACCAGGGCCACCACCGCAGGCGCTGCCACGGCCCCGACGCCTGTTCGCATAGCACTCAGATTCAAAAAGTGCTCCTGAACGCGCACACTTTGCAAGCAGTCTGGATACACCGATCATCAATCATGCCGCTCATCCAGCTTGGCCAACAAGGCGGCAGCACGCTCGGCGGGCATGTTCTTTTGCATCAACTGCACCAGGCCATCGCCCTCGATCATGGGGCGCAGCACTTGGGCCTCGGCGTCGTAAAACTTGACGGCCCAGGCAGCCAATTCGCCATTGAACTCCTCATCAGTCCAGGTCTTGCCTTTGGCCAGCAGCGTGATCAGCGGCATGGCTTTGTGCTCCATGAACGATTTTTTATACGGTTTTTGCGACCAGCGGTCGGCAAACCATTCTTTGTGTGGCGGCTGCAAAGACAGCATGCGCTTGGCAATGGCTTTTTCCAAAGCGGCTTGGGGAAAGGCGTAGAGTTTCATTCAGTTTTCTCCCTGGGTGGTTTGCATCAACTGCACAAACCTGTCGAACAAGTAGCCAATATCGTGCGGGCCGGGCGATGCCTCGGGGTGGCCCTGAAAGCAGAACGCGGGTTTGTCCACATAAGCCAGCCCTTGCAGCGTGCCGTCAAACAGGCTGACGTGGGTGGCGCGCACGTTGGCGGGCAGCGTTTTTTCATCCACGGCAAAGCCGTGGTTCTGGCTGGTGATCGACACGCGGCCACTGTCCAGGTCTTTCACCGGATGATTGGCACCGTGGTGGCCAAATTTCATCTTGAAGGTTTGAGCGCCTGCGGCCAGCGCCATGATCTGATGACCCAGGCAGATGCCAAACACGGGCAAGCCGCTGTCGATCAAGGTGCGGGCTGCCGCAATGGCGTAGTCACAAGGCTCGGGATCGCCCGGGCCGTTGGACAAAAACACGCCGTCAGGCGTGTGCTTGAGCACCTCCGCCGCGGGCGTTTGCGCAGGCACCACAGTGACTTTGCAACCCCGTTCGGCCAGCATGCGCAAGATGTTGTGCTTGACGCCAAAGTCATAGGCCACCACATGAAACCTGGGCGCTTCTTGGCTGCCGTAGCCGGTGCCCAATTGCCATTCGGTCTGCGTCCATGCATAGGGCTGTGGCACGCTCACCACCTTGGCCAGATCCAGCCCCACCATCAAAGGCGCGGCGCGGGCCGCAGACAAAGCCGCGTCTATATGCGCCTGCGTCACCGCCTCACCTTCGGCCAGGCCCACAATGGCACCGTTTTGCGCGCCCTGGGTGCGCAAAATGCGGGTCAACCGACGGGTGTCGATATCCGCAATGGCGGTGGTTTGGGATGCCTTGAGGTAGTCACTCAGCGTCTGCTGGCTGCGGAAATTACTTTGCAGCAGCGGCAGGTCTTTGACGATCAGGCCTGCCGCCTGCACCTTGGCCGACTCCACGTCTTCATCATTGATGCCGTAATTGCCGATATGCGGGTACGTCAGGGTGACGATTTGCTGGCAATAGCTGGGGTCGGTCAGGATTTCCTGATAGCCCGTCATCGAGGTGTTGAACACCACCTCGCCAACGGTGGTGCCTACAGCGCCAATCGACTGGCCAATAAAGACGCTGCCGTCGGCGAGGGCCAGGATGGCGGGCGGGAATTTCCCCTCGAGAGACGAAAGCACAGGGTTCTCCGGTTTGGTTTCGGTCGCCCGTGCGCGCAAATCCGCAACTAGCAAGTCGCGAGCGGCGGTTTGAAGAAGAAATGTGCTTCGGCTGCGGTCAGGGCGACGCGGTTGCGAGAAAAGCCGCTAAGTATAACCGTCAGCCACACCGAGATGAACGCCGAAACCGCCTCTAACAGGTGCCCTGCGTGCACTGCGCCCGTGCCGTGCCCGGCTTCTCGCATCAAGCCCATCGCCTACACTCTCTCGGCACCGCATTAATGCAAAGAATCAATATGAACCGAGAACTCTTCATCGCACTGGTTGGGTTGTCGATAACGATGGACGCATGCATCATCACCTGCACTGACTCACACCATGTCTGAAGGCGCAAAATTTCGCCGCGACATCACGCAATGGTTGCTCCATCAAGGATTTCTCGCCTCCAACCGGACAGCGCCGTTTTCTTCTGAAGAAGGCGAATGCTTTGACCGCCCTTCAAGCCGCTGCCCCTATCTGATCGAATGCGTTGATATCGACCTTTGTGAACAAAGTGGTGAAGACGAAGCCAGCTTCTACGAGGTCAGCCTCTACCTTGCGGTCACCAGCGGTTATGACGCACCGGCCTGGCTTTTACGCGAATTGCCGTTTGCACTTTATGAGACGTGGCCGTCGCTGCGGCTGACCGATGCGCCTCTCGCCCGCTTCGGCGCTGATGACGCTTGCAAGTTGGCCCATTCGCTTTCCAGTGCTGCGTTGCCCGCACTTTCTGTATGGGCCGATCTTAAGCGGCTTTACGACTTTTACCGCTACATTGGCGCTTACAGCAAACCCAACGACCCCGCCAACAGCGACTTTCTCGCGCTGAACATCCGTCCTTCACAAAAACTCTTGCGTTTTCCCCAGGTCATCATGGCGCTGGCTGGTGCTATGGGTAATCTGCCTCAGGCCAAACGATTTTTGCGTGCTTGTGGCGTCATTGAGGGCGAATATCGTGAGCTGAACTTTGAGGAAATTCCTCTTTCTGCTGCTGAGCTTCAGGAATTGATGCTTCAGGGGCTGACCTTTGCCGACCTATCAAAAACGTACGCCCGCACGGTTTTGCGCTGGACGCAGGTCGCGCAGAAAGATTTGTCTGCGGGTGTTTTTCGGCTGCGCACAGCCGAGGACGTCATCAAGGGCAGCACCCTAAATTACCTGGATGGGTACGTTTTAATTTCGGCAAATGCGTTGAATCCCCCACAAGCGTCGTAGCCACAAAATTCACCACGCTTTCTCTGCTATCCGCCTTGCCCTGCGGCGCTGGCATGCAGGCAAACAGCCGCAGCGGCAGCCACATTAAGCGACTCTTGCCCTCCCGGCTGGGTGATGCGCACACGCAAGGTGGCCTGGGCTTCGATTTCGGGCGACACGCCCTGCCCTTCGTGCCCCATGACCCAGGCACAAGGCCAGGGCAAGGAGGTGCGGTGCAGCAATTGGCCTTGGTGCGAGCTGGTCACCAGCAGCGGTATTTGCAGTGCGTTCAGATCGGCGGGCACCAGCCCCTCGATCAGGTGCAGGCCAAAGTGCGCGCCCATGCCTGCACGCAACACCTTGGGCGACCACAGCAGCGCCGTGCCTTGCAAGGCCAGCACCTGCGCAAAGCCAAAGGCGGCGGCGCTGCGCAAAATAGAGCCGACGTTGCCCGCGTCTTGCACACGATCGAGCAACACTGTGGGTGCATGGGCTTGTAGGGATGGCGCAGGCGGCGTATCCAGCACAAACGCCATCGGTGCAGACGATGGCAATTCGCTGATGTGAGCCATCAGCGCATCGCTAACAACGATGTTTTTGAGCGCTGCTTGCGCAAGCTCGCTTTGCGCCAAAGGCCCAAACGATTCAGAAAAAACCGCCATCTGCGGGCGCTGACCACGGGCCAGTGCGGCGCGGCACAGGTGATCGCCCTCGACCCAGATGCGGCCTTGCTTGCGCCATGCATGGCTGTCTTGCGCCAACCGCTTGAGATCTTTCACCAGCGCGTTGTCGCGCGAAGTGATGTGGACCACCCCCAGGCCCCACTCGCTGCGCGATGTTTCTCCCCTCCCCTGCAAGGGATCCTCCCCACTGGCCTGGGAAACCCCGACCACGGGGGTCATGGTCTGGCCTGCGCCGCGACTTGGAGCGTCTGTGGACTTTGGGGATTGCCGTTGACGCAGGTTTTGACGGCGCGCGGTCATGGTGCCGCCCCCTTTGCGGCCAGCAGCGCCGCCACCGGGCCAAACGTGCGCCGGTGGTGCTCGCACGGCCCGTGCCCACGCAGCGCCGCCAGGTGCGCCGCTGTGCCGTAGCCTTTGTGCGTCGCAAAACCGTACTGCGGCCAAGCGGCACCCACTTCTGCGCACCAGCGGTCACGGTGCACCTTGGCGAGGATGGAGGCGGCGGATATCTCAGCCACCTTGGCATCACCGCCCACCACGGCCTCGGCACGCACGGCCAACTTGGGCAGGCGGTTGCCATCGACCAGCACCAAAGCCGGTGGCAGGCGCAGCCCGGCCACCGCGCGCTGCATGGCCAGCAGCGTGGCCTGCAAAATGTTGAGTTGGTCGATCTCTTGCACCGATGCCTCAGCCACCGAGCAGCACAGGGCCTTGGCACGAATCTGGTCGTACAGCTTCTCGCGCCGCAAGGCGGTGAGTTTTTTGGAATCTGCCAGTCCGGCGATGGGTTGGCGTGGATCAAGAATGACCGCCGCAGCCACCACAGGGCCAGCCAGCGGGCCACGGCCTGCCTCGTCGACGCCCGCCAGCAGGCCGGGCACGTCCCAGTTCAAACGGGTTTGCTCAACGCTCGAGTAAGGCTTGGATCGCATCGGTGGCTAAGCGCGCGGTGTCGCGCTGAAGTTCGTGGTGCAGCGCGGTAAAGCGCGCTTGCGCAGCCGTTATTTTCTCAGGCGCGTCCAGCCAGCCCAGCACGGCCTGGGCCAGCGCCTGGGGCGTGGCGGCGTCTTGCAGCAGCTCGGGCACGACAAAAGGTGCATCTTTGCGGTCAGACATCTGGTGGCCCGTCAGGTGGGCTGGGCGGTGCAGCCATTCGCGCGGTGCGCACAAAATATTGGGCAAACCAACCCAGGGCAACTGGCGCTTGGCAAACATCAGCCTGAAGCTGAGCGCAGGCATGGCGTAGGCCACCACCATGGGGCGCTTGAACAGCGCAGCTTCCAGCGTGGCGGTGCCACTGGCGATCAGCGTCACATCGCACGCAGCCAATGCGGTGTGCGACTGTCCGGCCAGCACCTGCACCGCATCACCCAAACTGCTGGCACGGGCCAATGTCTGCACTTGCGGCAGCAGATAAGGCACGGCGGGAACTATGAATTTAATAGCTGGCTGTGCTTTCTGGATCTGCGCTGCCGCCTGAAAAAATCTCGGACCAAGGTGTTTGACTTCAGCCGCGCGACTGCCCGGTAACAAAGCCACCACGGTGTCGCCGTCTTGCAAGCCTAAAGCGCGCCGCGCAGCGACCCGATCAGGCATCAGGGGGATGGCGCTGGCCAGCGGATGTCCCACATAAGTGGCAGCGATGCCTGCACCCGCCAGCAGATCCGGCTCAAACGGGAACAGGCACAGCACATGATCGGCCGCCGTCTTGAGCTTGCGCAGTTTTTCCGAGCGCCAGGCCCAGAACGAGGGGCTGACGAAATGCAGCGTTTTGACTCCTGCGCTTTTCAGGCGCGCTTCGAGGTCAAAGTTGAAGTCCGGGGCATCCACGCCAATGAACAAGTCAGGTCGCTGGGTGAGCAGGCGATCACCCAACTGGCGGCGAATGCGCAGCAACTCAGGCAGGCGCGGTAGCACCTCCAGATAGCCACGTACAGACAGCTTTTCGACCGGCCACCAGGGCTGAAAGCCCTGCTCCACCATGTGCGCCCCGCCAATACCCACCGCCGACAGTTCCGGCCAGCGGCTGCGCATGTCTGCCAGCAAATGCCCGGCCAGCAAATCGCCAGAGGCTTCGCCAGCCACCAGGGCAAAACGTTGCGTCACAGGGTTTGACTGGGCGCTAGCGGACAATGCCGCGCGCCGCAGTGGACAGAAACGTTTGCATCAGGGCGATATCGGCATCAGCCTCGGCCACTTCGCCACGCAGGGCGTCGATTTGCTGGCTGGCGGCTTCCAGCGTCAGGCCCTTGCGGTACAGCAGTCGGTACATCTGCTTGATCAAGGTGATGCGCTCGGCCGAATAGCCGCGCCGACGCAGTCCTTCGGCGTTGATGCTTTGTGCTTCGGCTGGGTTGCCGCCCGCCGTGACGAACGGTGGCAAGTCCTGCGTCAAACGGGTCTGAAAAGCTGCCATGGCGTGCGCGCCCACGCGCACAAACTGGTGCACGCCGGTCAAGCCGCCCAAAAAAGCCCAGTCACCCAAATGCACATGGCCCGCCAGTTGCACAGCGTTGGCCAAAATGGTGTGGCAGCCGATGCGGCAGTCGTGCGCAATATGCACATACGCCATGATCCAGTTGTCGTCGCCCAGCCGGGTGACGCCTTCGTCTTGCGCCGTGCCAGTGTTGATGGTGACGAACTCACGCACCGTGTTGCCGTTGCCGATTTCAAGCCGCGTCGGCTCGCCTGCGTATTTCTTGTCCTGCGGGGCCGCGCCAATGCTGGCGAACTGGAAGATGCAGTTGTCTTCGCCGATGGTGGTGTGCCCGTCGATCACGCAGTGGGGACCAATCTGGGTGCCGCGCCCGATGCGCACATGCGGCCCCACCACGGCAAAGGGGCCGACGCTGACGCTGGAATCGATCTGCGCCGCAGGATCGACCAGCGCCTTGGGGTGAATCAAGGGCGCTGCCACCTCACACCACGCGGCGCATGGTGCACATGATTTCGGCTTCGCTGGCCAGCTCGCCATCGACCTCTGAGCGCGCCTGGAACTTGTAGATGCCGCCACGCACGCGGTCCATGGTAGCGTGCATGATCAACTGATCGCCCGGTTCGACCGGGCGCTTGAAGCGCGCGCCATCAATGCCGACAAAATAAAACACCGAATCATCACCCAACGACATGCCGGTGACTTCAAACGACAACAAGGCGCAGGTTTGCGCCATGGCCTCAAGCATCAGCACGCCGGGAAACACCGGCCGGGTTGGGAAATGGCCAGTAAAACATGGCTCGTTGTAAGTGATGTTTTTGACCGCGCGTATGGTCTTGGCGTCAATATCCAGATCCAGCACACGATCCACCAGTAAAAAGGGATAGCGGTGCGGCAGCTTGGTCAGGATGTGGTGGATGTCCATCATGGCGATGATTTGCTTCTATTCTGGTCGCTGTTGATGCCCCTGCACTGGCGGCAAACGTGTGATTTTATGCCACGTCGTCGTTGCGCGGAAGCAGGCGCTCCAGCCGCTTGACCCGGTCACGCAAAGCATGAAGGTGCCGCAGCGTAGCGGCGTTCTTCTCCCACGTGCGGTGGTCAGTGGTGGGGAAAAACCCGGTGTACTGCCCCGGTTTGTCTATGGAGTGCAGCACCACCGACGCGGCGGTGACGTGCACATGATCGGCAATGGTCAAATGACCGGCAATCATGCCTGCGCCGCCCACGGTGCAATAAGCGCCAATGTGCGCGCTGCCCGCAATGCCCACGCATCCGGCCATGGCTGTGTGCTTGCCAATGTGACAGTTGTGGCCAATCTGGATCTGGTTGTCGAGCTTGACGCCGTCTTCAATCACCGTGTCGTCGAGCGCCCCACGGTCAACGCAGGTATTGGCACCAATTTCGACGTCATCGCCCAGACGCACCGCGCCCAGTTGTTCAATTTTCTCCCACATGCCGTCATGAGGCGCAAAGCCAAAACCATCGCCGCCGATCACTGCGCCGCTTTGGATCACACAGCGCGCACCGATGACGCAGCCATCGCCGACGGTCACACGGGGATGCAGTACGGTGTCCGCCCCAATGCGCACGTTGCGGCCTACAAAGCACAAGGCTCCGATGCTGGCGCTGGAATCAATGACCGCACCGTCTTCAACGACTGCGCTGGGATGAATGCCTGGGCGAGGCATATCCCCGTGCACACGCTTCCAAAGCTGGGTGACCTTGGCGAAGTAAAGGTGCGGGTTGTCCGCCACGATGCAGTCGCCTCGGCTGCGCGCGGCATCAGCCATAGGAGTGCCCACAATCACGCAACCTGCCTGGCTGCTGCCCAGCAGATGTGTCAGCTTGGGGTTGACGAGGTAGCTCAGATCGGTGTCTGTCGCCCGCTCCAAAGAGGCCAGCCGCTCAATGACGCGATCAGCGTCGCCAAAAAGCTCTCCGCCCAACGACTCGACAATGTCACCTGCGCGCAGTGTCATGGTCTTGCCCTCGCCCGCCGCTGCACACGGCATTGGTCAAACCCGTCTGGCACTTATTTGCTGGCGTTAAGAGCCTTGAGCACCTTGTCGGTGATGTCCAGCCGGGGATTGATGTACACCGCCTCTTGCAGGATCACGTCGTACTTCTCGGCTTCAGCCACCTGTTTGACCACGCGGTTGGCGCGGTCAAGAATATGTTGCAGCTCTTCTTGCTTACGCGCGTTCAGGTCTTCCTGAAATTCGCGCCGCTTGCGCTGAAACTCGCGATCCTGATCCATCAACTGGCGCTGGCGCGTCACGCGCTGCGACTCGCTCATGGTCGGCGATTCACGTTCAAAGCGCTCTGATGCCGTTTTCAGCGCTGCACCCGCATCGTCGATTTCTTTTTCGCGCCGCGAGAATTCTTGCTCCAGCTTGGTTTGCGCCGTCTTGGCAGGATCTGCCTCACGCAACATGCGGTCGGTGTTCACAAAACCAATGCGAACTGCCGCCTCTTGCGCCCAAGCAGACGACCCCACCAACAGTGCAGTGCCTAGCACTGCTGCGCCTGAAATAGTGCGCCAAATCAACTGACTCAAAATGATGTCCCAACTTGAAATTGCAACTTTTGAATTCTATCGCCAGGCTTCTTGCGCAGGGGAAATGCCAGCGCAAAGCGCAGTGGCCCCAATGGCGATATCCAGCTCATGCCGACGCCGGCCGAATAACGCAAGGCTTCGCTGTCAATGCTTTGCCCTTCGCCGTACAAGGCCCCAATGTCGAAAAAGCCAAACAACCGCAAGGTACGGTCATTGCCCGCACCTGGAAACGGCACCATCAATTCCGTATTGACCGTGAACTTGCGCGTGCCGCCGATAAAAGCCCCGGTCACGTCACGCGGCCCCAAAGTGCCTTGCTCATAACCGCGCACCGAACCCAGGCCGCCAGAGTAAAAGTTCTTGAATACCGGGAACGGTTGCCCGCTCAAACCTTTGCCCCAGCCCGCTTCGCCATTGAAGGCCAGTGTGTATTGCTTGCTCAGTGGCACAAACTGCTGGTACTGGTAATTGGCTTTGGCGTAGCGCGCATCGCCAAACAGGCTCAGCTCGCCCATCAAGCGCTGATAACGGCCATCCGTAGGGGCCAGCGCGCTGTCACGTGAGTCGCGCGACCAGCCCAAGGTGAACGGAAACCCGTAGCTGACATAGCCAAAGCGCTCGGCATACACCAGATATGCGGCAGGAATGGCCGTGCCTGGCTTGATGCGCGTGCGCTCAATGTTCATACCCAGATACACCCGATCCAGCTCGGTCACTGGCACGCCAAACTTCAAGCCCGTTCCGGCCGTCACCAGGGTGTAGTTCCCGCCTTGATCCTGATAAGGCTTTTGCGTACGGTAATACACGTCCAGCGTGCGCGACACGCCATTGATGGTGAAGTACGGGTCGGTGGCGCTGACCACCACCGTACGGTTGTACTTACCCGTGTTCAACTGCAAATCCAGCTTGTTGCCAGAGCCGAATACGTTCTCCTGCGACAGCCCGAAAGTGAACGACAGTTTTTCAGCCGACGAGTAGCCTGCGCCAATCGACACGTTGCCGGTCGGCTTTTCTTTCACGTCCACGTTCAGGTCCACCTGGTCTGGCGCACCCGGCACCTCGGCCGTGGACACCGACAGCTCGGTGAAGTAACCCAGACGGTCTACTCGGTCACGCGACAGACGAATCTTTTCGGCGTCATACCAGGACGATTCGTACTGGCGAAATTCACGGCGAATCACCTCATCGCGCGTGCGCGTGTTGCCCAGCACATTGATGCGCCGCACATACACACGGCGTGACGGATCAGAGCGCAGCACCATCGCCACGCGGTTGTTGGCCCGGTCTATCTCAGGCACCGTTTCCACCGACGCAAAAGCAAAGCCGTAGTTGCCAAAATGGTCTGTGAACGCCTTGGTGGTTTCGGCCACCTGATCGGCGTTGTAGGCTTCGCCCGGCTTGATGGTGATGAGCGACTTGAACTCATCGTCTTTGTCCAGGTAATTGCCTTGCAGCGACACGCCAGAAACCACGAAGCGGTCACCCTCGGTGACGTTGATGGTCAGCGTGATCGATTCTTTGTCGGGCGAAATGGCCACCTGGGTCGAATCGATCTTGAAGTCCAAATAGCCACGCGCCAGATAGTAAGAACGCAGCGTTTCCAGCGCCGCGTTCAGCTTGGAGCGCGAATACTGATCGCTTTTGGTGTACCAGGACAGCCAATTGCCGTCGTCCAGGTCAAACAGGTCTTTCAGATCAGATTCTGAAAACGCCTGGTTGCCAATGATTTCAATGTCTTTGATGCGCGCTGCCTGCCCTTCGGTGATGTTGAAGGTCAGGCGCACCTGGTTACGCTCCATCGGTGTGACTGTGGTCACCACCTCCGCGCCATACAAGCTGCGGTTGATGTACTGGCGTTTCAACTCTTGTTCGGCCCGATCGGCCAGCGCCCGGTCGTAAGGGCGGCCTGCGGCCAGACCAGCGTCGCGCAGCGCGCCTTGCAAAATTTCGTTGGTGAATTCCTTGTTGCCTGCAAACTCGACCGCCGCTACCGTCGGGCGCTCTTGCACCACCACCACCAGCACATCGCCCGACACCTGCAGGCGCACATCAGTGAACACACCCAGGCTGTACAGCGCGCGAATGGCCGCCGCACCCTTGTCGTCGTTGTAAACCTCGCCCACGCGCACCGGCAGCGATGCAAACACGGTGCCAGGCTCCACCCGCTGCAAGCCTTCCACGCGGATGTCGCGCACCGTGAACGGGTCAACCGCCCAGGCCAGTTGCGACGCCAGTGCAAGCGACACCACAGAAGCCACAGTCCGCAAGCGGAATCGTTGTGCGATGGAAATCATGAATCGTGTGAGAGAGGTAGGACAGATGTGGCCGCAAGGGCCACCAAGAAAGACACGAAAAGCGCTAGCCCAGCCGACTTGCCACATCGTTGAACACCGCCACGGCCATCATGGCCACCAGCAGAGACACGCCAACGTATTGCAGTCGCTCAAGCCAAACGCCTGCAACGGGCTTACCCGTCACGGCCTCCCAAAGATAATACATCAGGTGCCCCCCATCCAAGACCGGCACCGGCATCAGATTCAGCACCCCCAGACTGACGCTGAGAAAAGCCATAAACCCCAGGTAATACGTCCATCCCATGGACGCCGATTTGCCAGCGTAGTCGGCAATCGCAATCGGGCCGCTCAAGTTTTTCAGCGACAAATCGCCCATCACCATGCGCCCGATCAGCTTGACTGACAAAGCCGACACTTCCCACACGCGCTTGACGCCCGACCACAGTCCCTGCAATGGCCCCTGCCGCACCAACACAAATTCAGGGGCACTGCCCACCACCGCGCCAATGCGGCCGACGTGCTGGTCTTTGTCCTGCACCCGATCGGGCTGCACCTTGATAGACAGCACGCGGCCATCGCGCCGCACCTGCCAGTCCAACGCAGCGGGCTGGCCTCCTGCGCCTGATGCGCGGATCAGCTCGCGCAATTGCTGACCGTCTTGCACGGCGTGGCTGCCCATGCGCAGCACCATGTCGCCATCGCGCAGCCCCGCGCGCTCGGCCGCACCGCCGGGCAACACCTCGCCAATACGCGGTTTGCTCAGCGGCGAGACGATGCCCATCTCGCGGAACAGGCGCGCATCAGGCTCAGACGTACTCAGCGCGCTCAAAGGCAAACTGATTTCGCGCAGTCGACCATCTTCGCCCCGGCTCACTTCCAGCACCACATCCTGGCCGTTCAACGCCCCTTGGGTCAGCAGCCAGCGCAGGGATTCAAATGACGCCACAGGTGCCAGATCGTTGCCCGTCAAAGCCGCACGGCGCACCAGGTCGCCACCTTGCAAGCCGACCTTTTCAGCCACCGATCCGGCCACCGGCGGTGACAAGATGGCGCGCGGCTCGTCCACGCCCACCCAGTTGATGACGGCGTACAACAATGCCGCCAGCACCAGATTGGCCACCGGGCCTGCGGCCACAATCAGCGCTCGCGATCGCAGCGGCTGGGTGTTAAAAGCCAGATGCCGCTGATCGGCAGGCACTGGGGCTTCGCGCTCGTCCAGCATGCTGACGTAGCCGCCAAATGGCAAAGCTCCGATCACGAACTCAGTGTCCTGGCCTGGGTGCTGGCGCTTGGGTTTGTAGCGTGCGATGGTTTTTCCAAACCCCACCGAAAATCGCAGTACCTTGACGCCACACGCCACGGCCATGCGGTAATGACCCCATTCGTGCGCGGCAATCAACGCGCCCAGCGCCACCACAAAAGCAATCAAAGTCAACAGCATGGGGGTCAGGTATCGAACAGCAACAAAAGTTCAGGCATGACAGGCGTGGCGCTGCGCCATCACAACGCCAAGCCGTGCACCACCTCACGCGCAGCAGCACGGGCGCGGGCGTCCAGATGCAGCAGCGCTTCCAGCCCGTCTGGCGCGTGAGGTTGCACACACTCCAGCGTCATCAGGTTCACCGCATGGATCTGGTCAAAGCGAATCGCCCGCTCTAAAAACGCGGCCACTGCCACCTCGTTGGCAGCGTTCAGCACGGCGCAGGTGCCGGGCGGCGCGCGCAGGGCGTCCCAGGCCAGTTGCAGGCCGGGGAAACGCTGCGGATCGGGCACCTCGAACGTCATCGCCGCCAGGGTGTTGAAATCCAGCCGCGGCGTGCCGCTTTCGATGCGCTCAGGCCACGACAGGCCGTAGGCAATGGGTACGCGCATATCGGGCGTACCCAGTTGCGCCATGACCGATGCATCACGAAACTGCACCATCGAATGAATGATTTGCTGCGGGTGAATCACCACCTCGATGCGCTCAGGCGGCATGCCAAACAGGTAGCCCGCCTCGATCACTTCCAGCGCCTTGTTCATCATGGTGGCCGAGTCGACCGAAATTTTGCGCCCCATCGCAAAGTTGGGGTGGGCGCAGGCTTGTTCGGGCGTGGCATCGCGCAGCGTGGCCAGATCGCGTGTGCGAAACGGCCCGCCTGATGAGGTGAGCAATATCTTGTCCACGCGCTCGCCCCAAGTGGCAGCGTCCTCGGGCAGGGATTGAAAGATGGCCGAGTGCTCGCTGTCGATGGGCAGCAGCGTCGCCCCACCTTCGCGCACGGCGCGCAAAAACACCTCGCCACCGACCACCAACGCCTCTTTGTTGGCCAGCAACAGCCGCTTGCCTGCGCGCGCCGCCGCCAGGCAGGGGGCCAACCCCGCTGCGCCAACGATGGCGGCCATAACGGCATCGACATCGGTCGATCCAGCTATGCTTTCAATAGCTGATGCGCCTGACTCAACCTGCGTCAAAAGGCGTTTTTGTTTGATTTTTTCAGCCAGCTGTTGCGCATGCGGCGCACTGGCCATCACCGCTATCCGTGGGCAGAAACGCTCGCATTGCGCCAGCATCGCGTCGACCTGGGTGGCCCCGGTCAGCGCCACCACCTCAAACCGGTCGGCGTGTCGCGCCACCACATCCAGCGTGTTGACGCCGATCGACCCGGTAGAACCCAAAATCGCCAGCCGCTGCTTCATCCGCCCACCCCTGCTGCGGGTGCCACCCAGCTCAACAGCGCCAAGGCAAAAGGCAGTGTCGGCAACTGCGCATCAATGCGGTCCAGCACACCACCGTGTCCTGGCAGCAATTGACTGGAATCCTTGAAACCCGCCGCGCGCTTGACCAGCGACTCCACCAGATCGCCCACCACGCTGAGTGCCGACAAGGCCATCACGCACGGCACCAAAGCCACCCAGCCTCCGGCTTGCAGCAGCTGGGTGTACAGGCTACGGCTCCAATCTGCAGGCGCTGCCCAGCGGTCCAACGCGATCCACAGCACCGCCAGCACCAGCACGCCCAGCATGCCGCCCATCACCCCTTCCCAGCTTTTATTGGGGCTGATCGACGGTGCCAGCTTGCGCGCCACCAGCTTGCCGCCCAAGGCGCGTCCGGCAAAATAAGCCGCAATGTCGGCCGCCGCCACCAGCGACAGCACCGACAGCAAATAGTTCACCCCCAGCAGGCGCGACTGCACCACCGCCAGCCAGCCAGCCCACAGCATCAACAAGCCCAGCACCAAGCGCAGAGCTTTAGGTAATTTGCCCCATGCAGGCACGCCCGCGCCAATCAACGTGCCACCCAGCGTGACCCACAACGCAGCCACCACCCACCAAGCGCCAAAAGGCTGGCTTATCCAGCCCGCCATCCCTGTGCCGATGCAGGCCAAAAACAGCCCGCATCCCACCGCGACGGCACCATTTTTGGTGACACCTGCCAGCCGCGCCCATTCCCAGGCGGCAGCGCCCATCATCACCATAGCCAATGCAATAAAGGGCATGGGCGATGCAGACGCCAGCGCCGCCACCAACACAGCCAACATGAGGAGTGCGGTGATCACACGTTGTCTTAGCATGCCCTTACCCCGCTGCGGCACCTGGCGCGCCGGACACCTGTGCGGAAGTCAAACCAAAACGCCGCTCCCGGCTGGTATAGGCCATCAAGGCTTCATCCAATGCGGCTTCATCAAACTCAGGCCACAGCTTGTTGCTGAAAAACAGCTCGCTGTACGCGCACTGCCACAGCAAGAAGTTGCTGATGCGCTGCTCGCCTCCAGTGCGGATCAGCAAGTCGGGGTCGGGCACGTGGGCCAGCGCCAGCGCGTTGTTAAGGGTTTGTTCCGTAATCGGTTCGCCTCGCGCCGCCAGCTGCGCCGCCGCCTGGGCCACGTCCCATCGGCCACCGTAGTTGAAGCACACGTTCAGCACCATGCGCGCATCGTCTGTCGCCGTGGCCGCCTCTGCTTTGACCAGATCGTCACGCAAACGGGGCGACAGCGTTTGCCGCTCGCCCACAAAGTAAAGCCGCACACCGGCTTGGCGCAATTCAGGCACTTCGCGCGCCAACGCCTTGCCCATCAAGTCCATCAAACCACTGACCTCGTCTGCCGGGCGACTCCAGTTTTCCGACGAAAAAGCAAACACCGTCAACACACGCACCCCACGGGCCGAACAGGCGCGAATGCAGCGTCGCAATGATTCCACCCCTTGGCGGTGCCCGGCCACGCGCGGCATGAAGCGGCGCTTGGCCCAGCGGCCATTGCCATCCATCACGATGGCAATGTGGTGCGGCACTACGGGAATGGTTGGTGCAGGCGGTTTCGCCATGGCAACGAACTTGGGCAACGAATCAGACGATCCGGTTGAGGTCAAAGGTCAAAAGACCGCGCCTCAAACCTCCATGATGTCTTTTTCTTTGGAAGCCACCAGCGTATCGATCTCGGCAATGTGGTTGTCGGTGGCTTTTTGGATCTCGGTCTCGCTGCGTTTTTGATCGTCTTCGGTGGCCTCTTTGTCTTTGACCAGTTTCTTGATCGCGTCGTTGGCATCGCGGCGCAGGTTGCGGATAGCGATTTTGGCCTGCTCACCCTCCTGGCGCACGAGCTTGGTCATCTCCTTGCGGCGCTCTTCGCTCATGGGCGGCATTGGCACACGGATCAAATCGCCCATGCTGGCCGGGTTCAGACCCAGATCGCTCTCGCGAATGGCTTTTTCTATTTTGGCCCCCATGCCTTTTTCCCACGGCTGCACGCTGATGGTGCGCGCATCCAGCAGCGACACGCTGGCCACTTGCGACAGCGGTACGTGGTTGCCGTAGTACTCGACATGGATAGTGTCCAGCAGTGCCGGGTTGGCGCGGCCAGTGCGAATCTTGGTCAAGTTGTTTTTGAAAGCAGCGATGGACTGATCCATCTTGTTTTGGGTGTTTTTCTTGATATCGGCAATACTCATGTTGTGGCTCCAGTGCTGGCGATGTTCAGGCGTGAACCAGGGTGCCTTCGTCGGCCCCCAGCACCACGGCTTTGAGCGCGCCAGGCTTGAAAATAGAGAACACCTTGATCGGCAGTTTCTGGTCGCGGCACAGTGCGAAAGCCGTGGCATCCATGATGCCCAGATTGCGCGTCATGGCTTCGTCAAAGCTGAGTTCGGCGTAGCGCGTGGCCTTGGGGTCTTTCTTTGGGTCGGCTGTGTACACGCCATCGACCTTGGTGGCCTTGAGCACCATCTCAGCGCCAATTTCAGCGCCGCGCAGCGCCGCAGCAGTGTCGGTGGTAAAGAACGGGTTGCCGGTGCCCGCAGCGAACACCACCACCTTGCCCTCTTCCAGGTACTGAAGTGCTTTGGGTCGCACATAAGGTTCAACCACCTGCTCGATGCCAATGGCCGACATCACACGCGCCGTCAGCCCTTGCTGATCCATGGCATCAGCCAGGGCCAGCGCGTTCATCACGGTGGCCAGCATGCCCATGTAATCAGCGGTGGCGCGGTCCATGCCGACCGAGCCACCTGCCACGCCACGAAAGATGTTGCCGCCGCCAATCACCACCGCCACCTGAACACCCAAGCGGGTAACTTCAGCCACCTCGCCCACGATGCGCTCAATCGTCGCCCGGTTGATGCCAAAGGCATCATCACCCATCAACGCCTCGCCAGAAAGCTTGAGCAGAATACGTTGATAGGCGGGTTTGGCTTTGGTCATCGGCAGGGTGTCGGGATATTAAAAAGCGCTGCAAGTTTAACGGCCCAAGCGCTATTGGCCTTTCGGCAAACCGTGGTGCCATGCACCTGCACGGCACCACATGTTCAGCGTATCAAGCCTTGCCTTGAGCCGCCGCCACTTGTGCGGCCACTTCAGCGGCAAAGTCGTCGGCCTTTTTCTCGATGCCTTCGCCCACCACGTACAGAGTGAAGCTTTTCACCGTGGTGTTTTTTTCTTTCAGCATTTGCTCGACGGATTGCTTGTCGTTCTTGACGAAGGGCTGATTGAACAGCGACACCTCTTTCAAGAACTTTTGCACCGAGCCTTCGATCATCTTGGCCGCAATGTCAGCAGGCTTGCCAGACTCTTGCGCCTTGGCAGTCGCCACGCTGCGCTCTTTTTCAATCAAGTCGGCAGGCACATCCGCGCTGGTCAATGCGACAGGTTTCATGGCTGCCACGTGCATGGCCACATCGCGGGCTGCAGCTTCGTCGCCTTCGTACTCAACCAACACGCCAATGCGGGTGCCGTGCAGGTAGCTGGCCAGCTGGCCGCCACCCGTTTTGCGCACAAAGCGGCGGAAGCTCATGTTTTCGCCAATCTTGCCGATCAGGCCCTTGCGCACATCTTCCAACGTAGGGCCGTAGCCGTCTTGTTCGTAAGTCAACGCAGCCATGGCGTCCACGTCGGCTGGGTTCTTTTCTGCCACCAGCTTGGCCGCAGCCTGCGCCATGTTCAGGAACATGTCGTTCTTGGTGACGAAATCGGTTTCGCAATTGACTTCGATGATCGCGCCGGTATTTCCGCCCATGTAGGCAGTGATCACGCCTTCTGCCGTCACGCGGCTGGCGGCCTTGCCCGCCTTGGAGCCCAGCTTGACGCGCAGCAACTCTTCGGCCTTGACCATGTCGCCATCGGCTTCGGTCAGGGCTTTTTTGCACTCCATCATGGGGGCATCGGTCTTGGCGCGCAGCTCGGCGACCATGCTTGCGGTAATTGCTGCCATGTGTAACTCCGTCAGGTTCAATGGCAAGCATCAGTTTGTTGGGATGCTTGCCGAAAATTTTTGAAAAAAAGGGGCTTTGCGCCCCCTTTGCGATGACATCAGCCGTAAACATTAGCTGATGCAGGCAGATATCAGGCGGCGCTTTCGTCCTCAACTTCGACGAATTCGTCCCCGCCTTCAGCCGCCTGCACGGCTTTGACGACATCGTTCACGGCGTTCGCCTTGCCTTCCAGCACGGCATCGGCCATGCCACGGGCGTACAGCACTACAGCCTTGGCCGAGTCGTCGTTGCCCGGAATCACGTAGTCGATGCCATCGGGGTTGTGATTGGAATCCACCACGCCGATCAGCGGAATGCCCAACTTCTGCGCTTCGGCCACGGCAATCTTGTGGAAACCCACGTCAATCATAAAGATGGCGTCGGGCAACGCATTCATGTCCTGGATGCCGCCAATGTCGCGCTCCAGCTTGGCCATCTCGCGGGTAAACATAAGCTGCTCTTTCTTGCTCATGCTGTCCAGCCCAGCCTCTTGCTGGGCCTGCATGTCTTTCAGACGCTTGATCGACGTTTTAACGGTCTTGAAGTTGGTCAGCATGCCGCCCAGCCAGCGCTGATCGACAAACGGCATGCCCGCACGGCGCGCTTCTTCGGCCACGATTTCGCGTGCCTGGCGCTTGGTGCCCACAAACAAAATGGTGCCGCGATTGGCCGCCAGCTGTTTGGCGAACTTTTGCGCCTCCTGGAACATCGGCAGCGATTTTTCCAGGTTGATGATGTGGATCTTGTTGCGATGGCCGAAGATGAAAGGGGCCATCTTGGGGTTCCAAAAGCGCGTCTGGTGGCCAAAATGGACACCGGCTTCCAGCATTTCACGCATGGTCACGGACATGGTTTTTCCTTGTCGAAGTTAAGTCTGAAAGCCAGTCCGCTCATCGTCACCAACCGCTTGCAATAAAAGCTGGTGACGACACCTCGTCAGGACTGGTTTGGGATTTGTTTTGCCTCTAAGGCAGCCGATAAAGCCAGCCACATACTCCAAAGTTGACCGCTGGATTACCCAACACCTTCCAACCAGAAGCAGAAAAACCTATGAATTTTAGCATGCTCGACCATTCAAAGCTGTAGTTAAAGCCACAACACCTGCATCTATGCCCCCGCCCGGTCACAGCACCGACGCAGACGCAACCCACCATTGCCCGGCAGATATTTGCAACGCGTCGTTGATTTGCAATAAACATTTGCAATAAAATTAGCCGCCATACTATATGGCAACATTAAATGGCATGCGCTGACACACCCATGGCTCTTGAGCAAAAATACCAAGCGCTTCTTCAACAGGCACAGCAGCGCCAATTGCCTGACATTGAAGGCATTCGCCTGTGTTTTCAAACGCTCTCGCTGGCAGCCCGCATTGACCGCGATTGCGCGACCCTGCTGGCACCGCACGGCCTGTCGGAAGGCCGCTTCGTCCTGCTGTTTTTGCTGGATGCTGCGCCAGGTGGGCTGGCTCCTGCGGCGCTGGCTGAACAAGCCGGCGTCACGCGCGCCACCGTCACCGGTTTGCTTGACGGTCTGGAGCGCGAAGCCTTGATCGAGCGACATGCCGCCCCTGGTGACCGCCGGGCACTGCGCATTCAGTTGACGCGCAAAGGTCAGCAAATGGCCAAAACCGTGTTTGCACAGCACAGTCGCTGGATCGCCAGCCTGTACGGCAACCTCTCCGACCCAGAACGCCAGCAACTGACGGCCTTGCTGGCCAAAGTAGCCCGCAACCTGCAAGGCGCAGCCCCATGACCACGGCCCGCAAAGGCGCAAGCCGCGCCGCCGACATCCCTGCCGACGTGCTGCGCGCCCTATCGCACGGCGAAATCGCCAGCGCTACCTTGACGGAATGTCTGGCGCTCAACCAAGCCCAACTGGTGCGCACCGTCTTTCCCCAACTGCCAGCCAAAGCGCTGCAAGCCGTCGACACCGCCTGCACGCTGGGCGTACTCAAGCGCATGAAACACATCGGTGCCGCGTTGCTGGAAGTTTTGGGCACCGACGGCATCGCCACCTGTCAGGCCCACCACGCCGACACGGTGCGCGGCTGGGCCTGCTTCATGATCGGTGCACAGCCTGTGTTGACACTGTCCGAACGCCTGGCCGCCATACGCCCTCTGGCCGACGACGCACATTTCGGCGTGCGCGAATGGGCCTGGATGGCCGTGCGCCCGCACCTGAGCCTTGAGCTGGAAGCGGCCATCGACCACCTGGTGCCATGGACGGCTGCGCCATCTGAGCGTTTGCGCCGCTTTGTCAGCGAAGCGCTGCGTCCACGTGGCGTGTGGAGCGCCCACATTACAGCGCTCAAACGCCAGCCGCAGCTGGCGTTGCCCATCCTGACCCCGCTGCGTGCCGCCCCTGCCGCCTATGTGCAGGATTCGGTGGCCAACTGGCTCAACGACGCTGCCAAAGACCAGCCTGACTGGGTGCGCAGCCTGTGCGCTCAATGGTTGCAAGCCCCATCCACCGAAGCCACCCACCGCATCTGCCAACGCGCGCTGCGCAATCTCAAGTAAAGGAGATCCCTTTGAGCCACTATCTCGTTGAACTCTATACCCCCAACGCCGCCTGGCACGCACTGAGCACCGAACAGCGTCAACAGTTTCTGGCCGCCATTGGCGAGGCCATGGGCGGCTTGGCTCAATTGGGCGTGCAAGCCCTCACCCTGACTGAAATTGAACTTGGCACTGACCACGGCAGCGGCCACCGTTATCTGGGCATCTGGCGCTTTCCCGACGCTGCCGCACGCGAGGCGCTGCTGGCGGGCATTCAGGCCAGCGGCTGGTACACCTACTTCGACCATATGAACGCCGCAGGCGCAGAAGGTGACTTTGCCCAGCACCTGAACGCCCTGATCGCCGTTTGAAATCCTGGCCGCGTTGCCGCCAGCGGCGCACAATGCGTTCATGCCCCAAACCCTGGACATCACCCGCGCCCTGCCTCTTTACGACACCGCCGCCACGCGCCGCATGGAGCAAGCTGTGGCCGCCGCGCTGCCACCGCACACGCTGATGCAGCGCGCCGGACTGGCCATCGCACGGCTGGCAATGGCACTGGCACCGCACGCACGCCGCGTGTGGATCGCCTGCGGCCCCGGCAACAACGGTGGCGACGGGCTGGAAGCGGCCATGCACCTGCAGCGCTGGGGCCTGCAACCCGTGGTGACCTGGCTGGGCACGCCCGACGCTGCCCCAGCCGATGCCCGCGCCTCGTGGCAGCGTGCGATGGACATCGGTGTGCGCTTTGCCGACACTCCCCCCGGGGAGCTGGCCGCGCAAGACCTGTGTATCGACGCCCTGCTGGGCATCGGCACCACCCGCCCGCCCGAAGGCCGTATGGCCGACTGGCTGCATGCGCTGCATGCGGTGCCTGCCCCATTGCTGGCGGTGGATTTGCCCACCGGGCTGCACGCCGACACCGGTGCATGGCATACGCCTGAATCACCGCAAAAAACTCCTGAATCAATAGCTGGCGGTGCCTTTCACACCAGCGCTAAAGGCCAAAAATACTCAAATCACCCATCACCCCAGCGCCACACCCTCAGCCTGCTCACGCTCAAACCCGGCCTGTTCACCGCCCACGGGCGCGATGCCTGCGGGCAAATCTGGTTCGACGATCTGGGCGCAGATTCAGGCGATGAAGTACCCACCGCCTGGTTGAACGGCGCACCCTCCCCCGCGCCGCGCCTGCACGCCAGCCACAAAGGCACGCACGGCGACGTGGCCGTGATCGGCGGTGAAATCCATGCTGCCCACAACGACCACACACGCGGCACCGCTATGGCCGGTGCCGCCTTGCTGGCCGCCCGCGCGGCGCTGCACGGCGGTGCGGGCCGGGTGTATGTCAGTCTGTTGGGGCAGCCCAATCTGACGTGCGACGTGGCGCAGCCTGAACTGATGTTCCGCCCTCCCACTGTCCTGCCGCTGGCCCAGCTCACCGTGGTCTGCGGCTGCGGCGGCGGCACGTCGGTCGCCAGCATGTTGCCTGCCGTGCTGCACACCACACCCCGCCTGGTGCTGGACGCCGACGCACTGAACGCCATCGCCGCCGATCCGGCCGACCTGCAACCCCGCTTGCGCGCCCGCGCTGTACACGGCCACGCCACCGCGCTCACCCCACACCCGCTGGAAGCCGCACGCCTGCTGGGCATCAATGCCGCTGACGTACAGGCCGACCGTCTGCACGCCGCGCAAGCGCTGGCCGAGCGGTTTGAATGCGTGGTCGTGCTCAAAGGTTCCGGCACCATCATTGCCGCACCCAACGTCGTGCCCCACATCAACCCCACCGGCAATGCCCGTCTGGCCACAGCGGGCACGGGCGACGTGCTGGCCGGTTTGATCGGTGCGCGGCTGGCAGCGGGCTTGCCCGCTTTCGAGGCAGCATGTGCGGCGGTATGGCAACACGGTGCAGCAGCTGACCGTTGGGCAAAACCAGAAAAATTAACGGCCAGTTTGCTGGCAAGCGCATGACAGACTGCAAGCGCGTGACAGACCACAAGCCGGGCATAAAAGCCAGGTCGTCAAAGCCCGCTGCTCAACGGCTGCTAGACAGGCTGCTCTTGATTTTGGGCAGACAGCAGCGCGGTACGCGCCATCACTTCGAGCACCTGGGCGTTTTCAGCGATCGGTGCTTGCACTGAAATGCGCATCGCGGGAAAGTTTGTTCGCAATTGCGCTGCCAGCCGTGGCAGATCTTCACGCACATGACGGCCTGCGCCAAAAAAAAGCGGCCAGATGGTGGCCGCGCGCGCACCGGCCTCGTGCACCTCATGCATGACCGTGGCCAGATCGGGCGCGGTCAACTCCAGATAAGCGCAGCGCACCAAAGCTTGCGGCTGAAGCTCGCGCATGCGAGCAGCCACGGCCTCTATGGGCACGCGCCAGGCGGGGTCGCGCGAGCCGTGCGCAAACAAAATGATGGCGTGGCGGGGTATTGCGGTCATGATGTGACTTGGCCTCGCCTGTTCTATTGCCGCAGCACCAACCACCAGAAAGCCCCCAGCGACAAGCCGGTGTAAATCAACCCCGGCGCAGCGGCGGCCATCCACGGTTCCCAGTTGCGCAGGTTGCCGATAAAGCCGAACACGTTGTTCAGCAAAAAGAAGCTGATGCCCACCAGCACGCCCAAAAACACGTACCCGGCGATATTGCTGGAGCGAAAGTGCAGGTAGGCAAAGGGCAGCGCCAGAATCATCATCACCAGGCAACTCAAGGGATAAAACACCTTGCGCCAAAACTCGATCTGGTGGCGCTGCGCGCTTTGGCCGTTGCTTTGCAAGTGCTGCACGTACTGAAACAAATCAATGGTTTGCATGCGCTCGGGGCTGAGCAAGGCCGCCGCCACCATGTCGCGCGAGATGCTGTTCGGCCAGCGCCATTCGGGCAGGTTCTCGGTCTGCACGGTTGGCTCGGCCGCATCGGCACTGTTGTAGCTGGTGCGGCGTACGCTCTCCAACGCCCAGGTGTTGCTCGCATCAAAGCGCCCGTGCGCGGCCTTGGTGATGGCCAGCGGGCGGCCGCTGGCGTCGTCAAATTCAAAAATTCGAATCTGATTCATCACTCCATTGGCGCTCATCGAACCCACGTTGACCGAATAACTGCTGGCACCTTGCCGGTCCTTGATCCACGCGCCCGTGCGGCCCACGCTGATGTCCGACACAAACCGCATCTGAATCGACTGGGCCGCGCGGTTGGCCGCAGGCGCGATGTAATCGCCCACCACAAAAGTCAATGCCACAAAGCCCAGCCCCAGCACCAGCAGCGTATTGAGCGCGCGGCGCGGCCCCAGGCCACTGGTGCGCAAGATGGTGTATTCGCTGCTTTCTGCCAGACGCGCCATGACGTAGATGGCCCCGATCAGCACTGCAATGGGCAACAGCTCGTACAAGTGGCTGGGCACCTGCAAAGCCACGTGCAGCAGCACATAAGACAGGCTGTAGCCGCGCGCCGCGCCCTGCCCCAGGTTGCCCAGCTCGTCCACCAGGTCAAAAAAGAAGAACAGCAGCAAAAAAGCCACCGCGATGAAGCCCACCGCACGCACAATCTCTGCGTAAATCAAACGCCGAATGGTTTTCATGCGCTTGCCTCCTGCTTGCCAGTGCGGCGGCGCGACCAGCGCATCAGCCAGTCCTCATGCCGCCCCACCAGCCACACCATGGCCAGCGCGAAAATGCCGCCGTGCAGCAGCAGCATGTAGGCCGCAGCGCCAATTTTTCGATCGGTGATCCAACTCTCGCCAATGCCGATCAGGTTGTAATAAGCGGCAAAGGCCAGCAAGGTAAAGATCAAACTGGCGCTGCGCCCCACGCGCGGGTTGACGCGGGTGGCCGCCAGCGCAATCAGCACGCAGTTGAAGGCAATCAGCGCCTGCCCGATGCGCCAGGACAGCTCGGCCAGATTGCGCGGCGTTGGCTCGACCAGCAAGGCCGACGTGGTTTTGATGCGGGGCGACTGATTGGTTGATGGCCCCACCTCTCGCGCATCGATGCGGTGGCCGTATTGGGCAAATTCGCTGACCCGGCTTTCGCCCGTGGCCAAATCCGTATCCAGTTGATAGCCGTTGTTCAGGACAATGAAGCGCTCGTCATCGATGAACTTGATCTCGCCGCTCTTGGCTGAAATCACTGATTCCTTGCCGTGCTCGGTCGACACCACAAAGATGTTCGATCCGCTGCGCTCGTCAGACGCATTGCGGTCAATGAAGAACACCCGCCGTCCACCAGACGATTCAATAAAGCGACCAGGTGCCACCCGCTCGATATCGCCGCGCCCCTGGTAGCGGTCACGCAGCTCCCGGATTTGCAGGTTGGCCCAGGGTGACACCATCAGCGCCATCACGGCCACCACCACCAATATGGGCAAGGCAAAACGCATCAAGGGTTTGACAAACGCCGCCAACCCCTGCCCACTGGAAAACCACACCACCATTTCGCTGGCGGTGTACATGCGGGTCAGCGTGGCGGTGATGGCGACAAACAGGCTCAGCGTCAGGATGGTGGTCAACACGCCCAGCACGGTGTAGCCCATGACCAGCACCACCTCGGACGGGTTGACGCGGCCCACCGTGGCCTGCCCCAGGGTGCGAATCAGCATCACCGTCATGACCACGGTAATCAGCACCACCAGCGTCGCCCCAAAGCTGCGGCCCAGCTCCTTGCGCAAAGAGGAATCGAATAACATTGCTTGATCGTCAATAGACCGTCAATCACCAGGCCGAGATTATGGACTTTCAGCTCAAACCCCTGCGCCTTGCGCAAGCCGCCACCATCCGTACGCCAGCGCTGGTGGTGCTGGTGCCCGCATCGTTTTCTCCCGCAGACGACGCCTTGTCTGCACTGATCCAGCACGCGCAGGCCAGCGGTCATTTTTTGACCACGCCTGCGGGCCAGCTGCTTTCCAGCTTTGGCGCGGCGGGCATCAAAGCCGAGCGCGTCGTTCTGGCCAGCACCGGCGGCGCCACGCCTGCAGAGGTGCGCAAGGCAGCGGCCGCCGCCGTCGGCGCTTTGAAAGGCGGGCCTGCGCGGTCGGCCATTCTGTGTTTTGCGCAAACACCCGCGCCTGATGTGGCTGCTGCTGCCGTCCAGGGGGCCGCCGAGGCCGCCTACACCTACACCACCACCAAGAGCAAGCCTTCCAAAAAAGACGGCACGCCGTTGACCCAAATAACGATCGGTGTCCCCGGTGCCGTCTCTGACATCGCCTCGATACAACCCGCATTCACCCAGGCCGTCGGCGTTGCCCGGGGCGTGGCGATGGCGCGCGAATGGGCCAACCGCCCGGCCAACCACGCCACGCCCACCATGCTGGCCGAAGCCGCTCGCGCACTGAGCAAACTGCCCCGCATCGGCTGCGAGGTGTTGGGTCCGAAAGAAGTCGCCAAACTGGGCATGGGCGCTTTTCGCGCCGTGGCGCAAGGCTCTGAGCAGGAACTGCGTTTCATCGTGCTGCGCTACAACGGTGCGGCCAAATCCAGCGCACCGGTAGCTCTGGTGGGCAAAGGCATCACCTTTGATACGGGTGGTATCTCGCTCAAACCTGCCCCCGAGATGGACGAGATGAAATTCGACATGGGTGGCGCGGCCAGCGTGCTGGGCGTGTTCCGCGCGCTGGCCGAGGTCAAGCCCGCCGTCAACGTGGTGGGGCTGATCGCCGCCTGCGAAAACATGCCCGATGGCCGGGCCGTCAAGCCTGGCGACGTGGTCACCAGCATGAGCGGGCAAACCATCGAAATCCTCAACATCGACGCCGAAGGCCGCTTGGTGCTGTGTGATGCGTTGACCTACGCCGAGCGCTTCAAACCCCGCGCGCTGGTTGACATCGCCACCCTCACGGGGGCCTGCGTGATCGCCCTGGGGCACCTGCGATCGGGCCTGTTCACTGCTGACGACGGCCTGGCCGCAGCGCTGCAATCGGCGGGCGAGCACGCGCTCGATCCCTGCTGGCGCATGCCGCTGGACGACGAATACGCCGAAGGCCTGAAAACCAACTTTGCCGACGTGGCCAACGTGGCGGGCCGACCCGCCGGATCGATCACCGCCGCCAAATTTTTGCAGCGCTTTACCCAGGCTTATCCGTGGGCACACCTGGACATTGCGGGCACGGCCTGGAAAAGCGGCGCGGCCAAAGGCGCAACCGGACGCCCCGTGGGGCTGCTGATGGCCTATCTGAGCGCACAAGCCAATGAGCAAGCAGGTGGCCCCAAAAACAACAAACCCCGCAAAAGTACCCAATCGGCCAAGCCACGCCGCCGCAAACCCTGACCGGCTGCTGATTCAACAGCCCCAAGATCAACAGCCCAAGCGCGCAGCCATGACCGAGGTGATGTTCCACTTCAACGTGCCCGACAAGCTGGGCTATGCCTGCCGCCTGCTGCGCAAAGCCAGTGCTTCGGGTCGCCCAGTGGGCGTGCTGGCCCCCGAGCCGCTGCTGACCGAGCTGGATCGCGCGCTGTGGAGCTTTGCCCCGCTGGAATTTCTGCCCCACTGCCTGAGCAGCGCATCGCCCGACGTGCTGGCCCAAACGCCTCTCGTGCTGGCCACCGACAGCGCCCAGTTGCCGCACACCGATGTGCTGCTGCACCTGGGCGACGCCGTACCCGCAGGGTTTGAACGCTTCGAGCGCCTGATTGAACTGGTGGGCACCAATGAAAACGATCGTTTACAAGCACGCCAGCGCTGGCGGCATTATGCTGATCGCGGTTACGCTATCCAGCGACACGACGTTAAGGCTTCACATTGAACGCTCTGGTACCGACCAATGAGCAGCGACGACCCTCCCGGATTTGCCCCCCCGCGCTTCGTCCCCACCCTGACCCAGGTGGTGGCCGCTGACGATCCGCCGACAGAAAATGCGCTGCCCGCGCTGCCATCACTGGACGTGGGCGAGAACAAACCCAGTCCGACGGCCCCAGCAGCCGCCATAGCGGTCGCCGCCGCTGCGCATCCGCAAAGCCCGCCCCTGTCCACCGCCGATGCAGTGCTGCGTCAAATCGGCCCCGAGCTGGAGCACCTCATCAGCGAAGCCATTGCGCGCGTGCTGCACGAACAAATGCTGGGCTTGAACGCGCGCGTTCGCAAAACAGTGGCCGAAGTGGTGCACGAGGCCGTCGCCAAAGCCCTGGCGCAGGGCATTCAGCGCACCGATACAGGGAAAAACCCTTAATCCAAAGGGTGTCAAACCCTAGCGTTTCCCTTATTCGCCTGGCACATCAATTGCGATATGGTTCGCGCCTGTTAGGGCCACGCAGGCTCTTGACCTTAATTTTTTGGAGATTTTTGTATGCGAACCAATGTCAAACTGACCGTGGGTGTGGTGGCTACCATGCTGGCCGGACTGGTTTCTGCACAAGACGTGCAAGTGGTCAAGATTGGCCACGTCGCCCCCATGTCAGGCCCGCAAGCGCACTTTGGCAAAGACAATGAAAACGGCGCGCGCATGGCTGTGGATGACTTGAACACTCAGAACATCGTCCTCGCGGGCAAGAAAATCAAGTTCGAGCTGGTGCCTGAAGACGATGCCTCTGACCCCAAACAAGGCACCGCTGCCGCCCAAAAACTGTGCGACGCCAAAGTCTCTGGTGTGGTAGGTCACCTGAACTCGGGCACCACCATTCCCGCGTCCAAGATCTACCACGAATGCGGCGTGCCCATGATCACGGGCGCGGCCACCAACCCGGATCTGACCAAACCAGGCTACAAGGAAATCTTCCGCATCATTGCCAACGACAACGCCTTGGGCGCGGGTCTGGCCTTTTACGCCGCCGATGCGCTGAAGCTGAAAAAAGTGGCCGTGATCGACGACCGCACCGCTTACGGACAGGGCGTGGCCGAAGTGTTCCGCGAAACCGCCAAGAAAAAAGGCATTGAAATCGTCGACCAACAGTTCACCAACGACAAGGCCACCGATTTCATGGCCATCCTCACGGCCATCAAGTCCAAAAAACCCGATGCCATCTTCTTTGGCGGCATGGACGCCCAAGCTGGCCCCATGCTGCGCCAGATGGAACAACTGGGCATGGGCAACATGAAATTCTTTGGCGGCGATGGCCTGTGCACAACCGAAATCACCAAACTGGTGGGCGGCGCCAAAACCATCAGCAACGTGGTCTGCGCCGAAGGTGGCTCATCCATCCAGAAGATGCCCGGCGGCACGGCCTGGAAAAACCGTTACGACACCAAGTTCCCCAAGCAGTACCAAATCTACAGCCCTTACACCTATGACGCCACCATGCTCCTGGCCGACGCCATGAAGCGTGCCGACAGCTGGGATCCCAAGGTGTATGCCCCCAAGCTGATCGAATCCAGCTACAAGGGCGTGACCACCAACATCCAGTTCGAGCCAACAGGCGAGCTGAAAAACGCCGCCATCACGCTGTATGTCTACAAGGACAACAAGAAATTTCCGTTGAACTGAATGGCGTGCCCATCGGTTCGTGGGCGCATTCAACGCCCTGATCCAGCCAAGGCCACCTTCGGGTGGCTTTTTTAATACCAAATACGCTCTTGGTGCTTGATAGGCAAGCATTGCCAGCTCCTTTTTTTGAAGCGTTTTGACAACGATCTGCCCACTGACAGTCGCCGCCGCCTTGCCCCTCGTTACACTCGGCCCGACAGCTTTTTGAACCTTGGCCCCGCCCCATGTCCAACGTCTTCAACTTCACCTTTGTTCCGTGGTTTCGCTCGGTCGCGCCGTACATCCACATGCACCGCGGCAAAACCTTCGTGGTGGGGGTGGTGGGCGAGGCCATTGCGGCGGGCAAGCTGGCCAATCTGGCAACCGATCTGGCGCTGGTGCAAAGCCTGGGCGTCAAGATCGTGCTGGTACACGGCTTTCGCCCGCAAGTGAACGAGCAACTGGCCACCAAGGGGCACCAGGGCCGCTTTGTGGGCGGCGTGCGGGTCACGGATTCAGTGGCGCTGGACAGTGCGCAAGAAGCCGCAGGCCAGTTGCGTTTTGAGATTGAGGCCGCCTTCAGCCAGGGCCTGCCCAACACGCCCATGGCGGGATCCACGGTGCGGGTTATTTCAGGCAACTTCATCACCGCGCGGCCGCTGGGCATCATCGACGGGGTAGATTTTCAGCACACCGGCATGGTGCGCAAGGTGGATGTGGCGGGCATTACCCGGTCGCTGGACGCCGGGGCCATGGTACTGATTTCACCGTTTGGCTTTTCACCCACGGGGGAGGCGTTCAACCTGGGCATGGAAGAAGTCGCCACCTCGGTCGCCACCGCCTTGCAGGCCGACAAGCTGATCTTTCTGACCGAAAAACCCGGTATTCGCGTACAACCGCTTGCGCCTGAGGGCGAAGACAACCCGATCGACACCGAAATCCCCCTGGCCGAAGCACGCGCATTGATGGCCAGCCTGCCCCCGCCTGCGCAACCGCTGGACGTGGGCTATTACCTGCGCCACTGCATCACCGCCTGCGAACGCGGGGTCGAGCGCAGCCACATCATCCCCTTTGCCGTCGATGGCGCGCTGCTGCTGGAGGTGTACGTGCACGACGGCATCGGCACCATGGTGGTCGACGAAAAGCTGGAGAGCCTGCGCGAGGCCACCGCAGATGACGTGACCGGTATCCTGCAACTGATTGAGCCGTTTGAAAAAGACGGCACCTTGGTCAAGCGCAGCCGCACCGAGATCGAGCGCGACATTGGCAACTACACCATCGTCGAGCACGATGGCGTTATCTTCGCCTGCGCCGCGCTCTACCCCTGCCCCGAGGCCAAAACGGCTGAGATGGCAGCCCTGACCGTGTCACCGCAAAGCCAGGGCCAGGGCGATGGCGAAAAAGTGCTCAAACGGGTCGAAGCGCGCGCCCGTGCCATGGGGCTGCAAAGCATCTTCGTGCTGACCACGCGCACCATGCACTGGTTCATCAAACGCGGCTTTCAGCAAGTCGACCCCGAGTGGCTGCCCGAGGCGCGCAAACGCAAATACAACTGGGATCGCAAAAGTCAGGTGTTGGTCAAACACCTGTAGGCGCGTGGTGCGTCAAGCGGCGGCGGTGCGGCGACCCCACTGACGCATCAGTGTGGCCAGGATGACCACGATAAAAATCACAAACCATACGAACGACCAATTGGCGATGGTGCCGCCCAAAAACGTCCAGTCCACCGCGCTGCAATCGCCGCTGCCCTTGAAGATCATGGGAATGGCACGTTGCAGCGGAAATGATTCGATCATGCCGTACAGATCGCGCCCACAAGTGGCAAACCCGGGCGGATTCCATTGCAGCCAGCTTTGACGCGCCGCCGTAAAAGCCCCGAATCCACCAAAAACCACCGCCAGCAGTCCCCACGACCGCCAACCGCCCGGCCCTTTTGCAAACGCTGCCAGCGCGCAAAACACGCCCACCGCAATCAGGCAGTAGCGCTGCACGATGCACATGGGGCATGGGTCAAGCCCGACCACGTTTTGCAGGTACAAAATGCCAAACGCCAGCATGGCGGCGCACACCACGGCAATCAGGCCGAACAGACGGCGGGGATGGTCAAACAAGCGGGTCAGCACACAAATCTCCAAACAAAACGCAGCCCGCTTTGGCTACGGGCTGGATACACAGATTGTGGCAGTTGCAGCCAAGTTCCCGGTCCAGGCATGATTTTTCGATGCTTGCCCCATGAAAAACTACAAAATCAATAGCTTTTCATACCGATGGTTGTTGCGCTGGGTGCCAATTTAATTCACAAACCAGCCCTTTGACGCATCAAGCCTGTCGTTGAAACCATGTCAACATGGCATCGACAAATTTCTGCATGAATTCGCGGCTGGCCGGGCCGATTTCGCCGTCCACCACCAGCCCTTCTTTCCATTGAATGAACATCTCAGGTGTGGGCAGCGTGGGGGCACTCTGTGCCGACAGCACATTGCGCAAATGCTGCTGCGCCAGCGCCGTGCCGATGGGGCCGCCCGCCACGCCGCACACGGCGGCGGGTTTGCCGTTCCACACGCTCTGGCCCCAGGGGCGCGAGGCGTGGTCGATGGCATTTTTCAGCGGGCCGGGGATAGACCGGTTGTATTCAGGCGTGACCAACAGCACCCCGCTGGCGGCCTTGATTTCCTGGCGCAGGCGCGTGACCTGCGGCGCGGGCTGGGCATCGTCATCCTGGTTGTACAGCGGCAAATCGTCAATGCGCACCCAGGTGGTTGCCACTTCAGGTGGCAGCAGCTTGGCCAGTGCCTGGGCAAACTGGCGGTTCCACGACTCTTTGCGCAAACTGCCGACAACGATAGCGATGGTGGTCGAAGTGCTCAAGTAGGTTTCTCCTTCAAGTTAATTTTTCAAAATAAGGGGCGGCGCACACAAAGCCAATACAGCCAACTCAATCCAGCCATGAGCCGGGTTGCAGGTGCGCAATGTCAGCAATGCCCGCTTCTTCGGCCACGGCCATCAGCGCATCCACTTCGATACCATGCGCGTATATGCTGCGCATGTGCAGCAAATCAAAGATGGGCAAGATCGCCATTTCCCGCACCATGCGGTCAGCATGCTGCCACAGCGCCAGCAGCAAAGGCGTGCCAGACTTTAAAGCCCGCATGATTTCGCTGCCGCCTGCGCTGCATGCATCGCGCAAGCAGTGCCCGATGTAGCGTGCGGTCACAGCGTCGCCTTCAGATACGCTTTGCGCAAAGTCCTTGGCCAGCTGCTCGATGCGCCGTCCGCGTGGTTTAAGTTTGGCGTGACCATCGCTGTCTTCCAGCGGGCTGCGCCACGCCACGGCTTGGCGCACAGCTTCGGGCACTTCTTCCAACGGCAGCGGGGTCACTGGATTTTTGCCATACCAAGGTTCAACCAACGGGTCAGTGCCCGCCGCAAACCGGTATAGCGCCACCGCTTCAGCCTGCGCGCCCGCCGCCAACGCCTCGGCCGCCATGGCAGCCAGCACGGGAATGTCTTCAACGCCCAGCGTCACGTTGTAGTACGGCTGCGTTTCAAACCAGGCCCCCATCCCATGGGCTGCCCGCAGCGTGGCGTGCCAGGCGCGCAGCCCATTCAGCACCGGCGTCGACAGCGGGCCGACCACCGGCTGGGCCAACGCTGCGTGCGCAATCTGCATCCGAGCGCCCGCACGGGTAACGACAAAGCCAGGCACCAGATCGTCACCCGGCAGTGGGTTGTAATCCAAATCCTTGTCGCGCAGAAACTGCTCGCGCACCATGCGCATGAAGCGTTGCCAGAACAACTGTTCCTGCCCTGCATCGCTTTGCGCCAACTGGGCAGCCTGGCGGGCTTGCTCAATCAACGGCAGCAGATAGGCCGGCACGCCCAGTCGCTCCAACGTGGCGTTGTCGTGCTGGGCGACCAGCGCGATCAAATCGTCTTCATTACCCCAGCGCCAGTGCGGGCTGGCCTCGCCTTGCAGCCGCCAGGCGACGTTCTGCGCTTTGAACAACAACCGCAACTCTTCAAGTGCGTCACCGGCGACATGGGCTAACGTAGATTGCAGAAAATAGATGTCTTCCAAAAACAGCCTGCGCTCTTTGGGGTTGATGCTGCCCTGGCCCAGCGGCACTTCTTGCCCGGCTTCAGCGGCAGGCAGGTCGATCGCCAGCCGGGCATCGGCGCCCTCGGCGGCGCGCGCCAGCAACGTGGCCGCCCATTGGCGGTGCCGCACCGCCGTTTTGGCGTCAGGCGGTTGAATCCCTTTTTTCTTCAGCTTGTCATGACGTGGCGGGTTGGGGTCTTCACCTCTTGACCATGCCACATGTGCACCACCGGCTTGCCGCAGCAGGCGCGTGTGCAGATCGTTCCAGTCGCCAATGGCGTCAAAGGCCGTGCCGATCTTGACGGGGCGTTTCAAATCCTGTCCTGCCGTGGCCACGGCCCACAGCCGGTCGCCTTCGGCCAGGTCGCCCGCAGCGTAGGCACTTTCGGCCAATCGCACGTATTGAATGTGCGCGCTGAAACCCGCTTCCGCCAGCACACGGTACAGCGGCTCGTATAAGCCATAAGCGCGCGTTTGCCAGCAATGATTGGCGCAAGTCTCCAACGCCAGCACCGCCAGCTCGCGAATGGCAGGTTCAGGGTCAGCCACCAACGCCATCAAGGGTTTGCCCACCACGGCCATCATGCGGTCGGCAGCGGTGGAATGCCAGCTGCGCAGTTGGACTTCGATGAACTCGGCCACCTTCAGCCGCTCCAGCGGGTCGGCGTCGCCCGCGCTTTTGACCACGCGTTTCAAGATACCCGTCAGGCTGGTGCTGCGCGGCGCGCCTTCCAGGCTGCGTGGGTCATACGGATGCCCCGGCGTGTTCACTCCTTGATACAGCGACGAGCTGAACAGCAGACCGGGCCACGCCGCCGCCCAGGCGCGCACCTCTTTGTCCATGTCGTGCCGATGCAACGATACATTCGTGCCGATGCCGCAGGGCCAGATGCGGTTGATGCGGCCATCCACCCGGTGGCCAAAGCGCCCCTCGCACTCGTGCGCGTACAAAGCAGCCAGTGCGCCGGTGACGAACAGCAGCGGCGCACTGGCGTGGCCTTGCACCTGCGCTGTGCCCACTTGGCACATCAGTTGACCATCATCAGCCACGGCAAGCTGCATCCGCTCAGATGCATGGTCATCGCCCCAGTGCACGTGTGCAAATTGATTCAACAGGTTTTCGAGCAGATGTGTTTTTTGATTCTTCACAAAGTCTTTTCAAAGTGGTTCGCTGCAACACGCAGCTCGCTGTTTGGCGTTCGTTTTGCGTTGACCCTGACCCGTTGGTGCGCTCGCCATTATGTCGGCAGCTTGATGTACATAAAGCTTTGATCGCGCAGGGTTTTGCCAATAACGCGCCAAGGCGTATAAACCATCTCACCACAATCAGGAGACATCACATCATGGCCATTGTTGAAAAAATTCACCATGTCGCTTACCGCTGCAAGAACGCCAAGGAAACCGTTGAGTGGTACGGCAAATACCTCGACATGAACTTCATTCTTGCCATTGCCGAAAACGAAGTGCCCTCAACCAAAGAGCCAGATCCGTACATGCACATCTTTTTAGATGCCGGTGGCGGCAACGTGCTGGCTTTCTTTGAGCTGCCCACCAAGGCCGAGATGCTCGCCCCTTCAGACGCCAACACGCCCACATGGACGCAGCATCTGGCTCTCAAAGTCGATTCAATCGACACCATGATGAACGTCAAAGCCAAACTGGAAGCCGACGGCATTGCCGTCGTCGGCCCCACCGACCACACCATTTTTAAATCGATTTACTTCTTCGACCCCTCAGGCCACCGGCTGGAGCTGGCCGCCAACACCTCTACCCCGCAAATGGACAAGGCGCTGGACGACGTGAAGTGGGACATGCTGAATGAATGGGATCAAACCAAGAAAGCCCCCGCCCACGCCCGCTGGATGCACGACGGCAGCGGCAAGGTGGGCACGCCCCACTGAGAGCGCGTTCAAAGTCTCTGCACGGGTGTGTGAGTGCGGCCTCGGGCGGTCTGCTGCGTTGCAAATCCTCGCGATACCGCCAGGTATCGCTGCGGTTTGCGCCTTACAGCCCATCCCGATCCGCATCCCACACCCCTCACGCTGAGGCGTTGAACACGCTCTGAGATTTGATTTGTCGAATTTGTGCGGCGGCTTGACGGGCGCAATCAATACCCGCGCCAATTTCAACCACCTGCACGCCCCAGCTCGGCCAGCACGCGGCTGATGGCCTGCCGGTCAGGCGCATCACCCGCTTCACGCAAGTAGAGTGCCAAATCGGCCTTGGCCATGCCCGACATGCCCAGCCGCGCCAGCGCCAGGCCACGCTCGCGATATTCGGCCCAGGCATCCGGCAGCAGCACGATCAAACGGTCTTGCACCGCCACCAGGCGCGGCCAATGCGCCGAGGTGCGGTGAATGTCCTGCAAATTACGCAGCATGCGCGCCAGCATCTGCCGTGGCGACGCGGGCTGCAAAAACAGGCGCAGCAGCGCATCGGCATCCACATCCGTATCCGCGCCGTCCACCACAGGTTTCAGACGGGGATGCAACTCGTCCACGCGCGCGCGCAAATCACTGCGACCGAGCGACTGGCCGGTAAAAGGGTCGATCACCACCCAGCCGCCACCGCCCTCACCTTTGTCAACACGCACCTGCACTAGAAAATGCCCCGGAAAGCCCACGCCTTCGGCCTGCAAACTCAGGCTTTGGGCCATCTCCAGCCACAGCACGGCCAGCGAAATGGGGATGCCGCAGCGGGTGTGCAGCACCCGGTGCAGGTAACTGTTGTCGGGGTGGTAATAGTCGTTGACGTTGCCCGCAAAGCCCAGTTCGGTAAAGAAATACTGGTTCAGCACTTGCAGCCGGTCCATCACGCCATTCACACCTGCGGCTCGCCGGTGCAACCGGGCCATCAGTTGATCGACTTCGCCCAGCACCTGTTGCACGTCCAGCTCAAGGTGTTCGTCCTGCGCCAGACAAGCCGCCGCCTCCAGCAGGGGCAACTGCACATCGTCCGCCACCAGCGCAGCAAAATACTGCAAAGGCGTGGGAACGGTCAGAACAAGCGACATGGGCAGGATTCAAGGCAGTGGCACGCAGCGTGTCAACCGGGCATTCATCGGCGCAGCAATTGCCTGAGTTTCAGGCCACTTGCCAACAACGCACCAAAATAAATCGCGGCCGCCCCCGCCACCATCAACGCCAGCAAGCCTGCGCGTGGCCACGCTGGCAAGCCCAGCCAATCGAAATGGCGTGCTGACCACAGCAAAAACCCGCTCATCAGCACCGTCGCCACCACCGTCTGCGCACCAAACTTCCACCACCCGCCTTGCGGCCGGTAGCTGCCGCGCCGGATCAGGCCCACCAACAGCCACAGCGCGTTGATCAAGGCTCCCAGGCCGATCGACAGCGTCAGCGCCGCATGCTGCAACCACGGCACAAAAATGGCGTTGAAAACCTGCGTCAGCACCAGCACGGCGATGGCAATGCGCACCGGCGTGCGAATGTCCAGACTGGCGTAATAGCCCGGCGCCAGCACCTTCACCGCCACCAGCCCCACCAGCCCTATGCCGTACATGGCCAGCGCCAGCGCCGAGCGCTGCACGTCGTCGGCGCTGAAGCGACCGTGGTGAAACAGCGTGGCCAGCAGCGGCACGGCAAACGTCAGCAGCGCGGCGGCGCACGGCAGCGCCAGCAATACCACCAAGCGCAAACCCCAATCAAGCATTTGCGAATAGCGCGCTTCGTCACCGCTGGCACGGGCAGCGGCCAGTTGCGGCGTCAGCACCACGCCCAGCGCCACACCCAGCAAGGCGGTAGGAAACTCCATCAGCCGGTCAGCGTACCAAACCCAGGTGACGCTGCCTGCCGCCAGGTGCGAGGCGATTTGCGTGTTGATCAGCAGTGACAGTTGCGCCACCCCCACGCCCAGCAGGGCAGGCAGCATGAGCGTGAGCACCTGCCGCACGCCCGCATCGGCCCAGGCCGTGCGAACGCGTCTCCAGCTCAAGCCAATGCGCGGCAGCAGCCCTCGCCGCTTCAGGGCTGGAATTTGCACCACCAGTTGCAGCACACCGCCCAGCATCACGCCTGCGGCCATGGCGTAAATTGGCTCCAACCCCAGCCGCGCAAACCAGGGTGCGCCCAACCAGGCGGCGGCAATCATGGCCAGATTCAGCAACACCGGCGTGGCCGCGGGCAAGGCAAAGTGCTTCCAGGTGTTCAAAATGCCGGCCGAAAACGCCACCAGCGACATGCAGCCAATGTAGGGAAACATCCAGCGCGACATCAGCACCGCAGCATCAAAACTGCGCGCATCCAACCCGCTGGCCAGTGCCCACACCAGCACCGGTGCACCCACCACGCCCACCACGCAGGTCAGCACCAGCACCCATGCCAGCGCCGTGCCCACAGCATCAATCAGGTGTTTGGTGGCCTCTTCGCCATCACGTGCTTTGCTGGCGGCCAGCACCGGCACAAATGCCTGGCTGAACGCCCCTTCGCCAAACAGGCGGCGCAGCAAGTTGGGAATGCGAAACGCGACGTTGAACGCATCAGTCAGCCCGCTGACGCCAAAAGCCGACGCCATAAGCAAATCGCGCACCAGCCCCGTGATGCGCGACAGCAGCGTCAGCAAAGAAACAGTGGAAGCGGCTTTGAACAGGCTCAAGATTGGACGGGATCGGGGTGAACGCATCCAGGATGCGCACTGAAAAAGCATCAAAAGGCGTTGGCGGGCCTTGCAAAGCCACACCACCGACCACGACGCGCATTGTCACCCATGCGCGGTAGGCACCGGGTATGGGATTCACATTTCGAGGGCAAGGTCATTACCTACTTTGCTGATCGCTTGCGCGAAAAGCTGGCGCTGGACTTTGCGCGCAGCAACCAGCTTGAAATAGTGAGCGGCCAACTCACTGGTCGGCTTGTAGCGCAAAGCTGGGGCGACATTATGGACGGTGCCATGAAGCGCCAAACCCTGCTGGACGTGTGCAGCCTGATGGGTTGCACACCCGCACAGGCCATCGCCGTCGGTGACGGTGCCAACGATCTGGACATGATGGCCGCTGCCGGGCTGCCGGTGGCCTACCACGCCAAACCCAGGGTGCGCGAACAGGCCAGCGTGCGCATCGACGAAGGCGGGCTGGAGCGGCTGCTGGAGGTGTTTGGGGCGCTTTGACGGTGACCTGAATCCAGCAGCTATGCTCACCGCATGAGCATGCAACCCCTGCCCCCGATGGAGCTGACCCCTGTACAAGCCCGCGTGCTCGGCACGCTGATGGAAAAAGCCCGCACCGTGCCTGACACCTACCCGCTGTCACTCAATCTGGTGCTGACCGGCTGCAACCAGAAAACCAGCCGCGAACCGGTGATGGACGTGACCGAAGCCCAGGCGCAAGAGGCGCTGGATGACCTGAAAGCGCTGGGCCTGGTGATCGAATCACACGGCAGCCGCGTGGCCAAGTACGAGCACAACTTCCAGCGCACGCTGGGCGTGCCCGAACAATCGGCCGTGTTGCTGGGCCTACTGCTGCTGCGCGGGCCGCAAACGGCAGCGCAACTGCGCACCAACGCCGATCGCTGGTACCGCTTTGCCGACATCTCGTCGGTGGAAGGTTTTTTGAACGAACTGGCCGATCGTCCCGACGACAAAGGCGGCCCGCTGGTGCTGCACCTGCCGCGTGCGCCCAGCGAGCGCGAGGCACGCTGGGCGCACCTGCTCTGCGGGCCAGTCGATGTGGCGGCAAATGCGTCTGGCTTGATGGCTGATAGCGCTGACCCGGCAAGCGCTGGGGGCCAAGATGACCGCATCAGTCAACTGGAAACCGAAGTCGCTGAACTGCGCCAGCGGCTGGACAATCTGTGCGCCGAGCTGGGCCTGTCGCCGGGCGGACGGGCCGCAGGTGGCGAGCATGCTACAACCGCGCATTCCGAGGAGACACACTGACATGGACTTGGCATTCACCCCTGAAGAGATCAAATTCCGCGACGAAGTGCGCGCCTGGGTCAAAGACCACCTGCCTCAGGACATTGCCAGCAAGGTGCACCAGGCGCAACGCCTGTCGCGCGATGACATGCAGCGCTGGTCGAAAATTCTGGGCCAACAAGGCTGGCTGGGCTACGGCTGGCCCAAAGAGTTTGGCGGCCCCGGCTGGACGGCGGTGCAAAAGCACCTGTTCGAGGAAGAATGCGCCATGGCGGGCGCGCCGCGCATCGTGCCTTTTGGCCCGGTGATGGTGGCCCCCGTCATCATGGCCTTTGGCAACGCCGAGCAGCAAAAGCGCTTTCTGCCCGGTATCGCCAGCGGCGAAGTGTGGTGGAGCCAGGGCTACAGCGAACCAGGTTCTGGCTCTGATCTGGCCTCAGTGCGCACCCGTGCCGAGCGCCAGGGCGACAAATACATCGTCAACGGCCAGAAAACCTGGACCACGCTGGGCCAGTACGGCGAGTGGATGTTCAACCTGGTGCGCACCAGCACCGAAGGCAAGCCACAAACCGGCATCAGCTTTTTGCTGATCGACATGAAGTCGCCCGGCGTCAGCGTGCGCCCGATCAAGCTGCTGGACGGCGAGCCTGAAGTCAACGACGTGTTTTTCGACAACGTCGAGGTGCCTGCTGAAAACCTGATCGGCGAAGAAAACAAGGGCTGGACTTATGCCAAGCACCTGCTCAGCCACGAGCGCACCAACATCGCCGACGTCAACCGCGCCAAGCGCGAGCTGGAGCGCTTAAAGCGCATTGCCAAGGCTGAAGGGCTGTGGGACGAGCAGCGCTTTCGTGACCAGATTGCGCTGCTTGAAGTCGATGTGGTGGCACTCGAAATGCTGGTGCTGCGCGTGCTGTCGGCTGAAAAATCGGGCAAGAACCCGCTGGACATTGCCGGTCTGCTGAAAATCAAGGGCAGCGAAATCCAGCAGCGCTACACCGAGCTGATGATGCTGGCCGCTGGCCCCTACAGCCTGCCCAGCATCTTCGAGGCCATGGAAGCAGGCTGGCAAGGTGACCAGGCCGCCGTGGCAGCACTGCAAGGCTTTCCGGGCGGCAACGTGGGCCACGCCACACTGGCCCCCACCTACTTCAACTACCGCAAGACCACCATTTACGGTGGCTCCAACGAGGTGCAGCGCAACATCGTGGCGCAAACTGTTTTGGGCTAAAGCCCCCACAACTGGACATGCCCCATTAAATCGAAGGTAGACGAGACATGGATTTCAATTTCACAGACGACCAACAGGCCCTGCGCGACGCCGTTGCCAGGTGGGTAGAAAAAAGCTACGGCTTCGAGCGGCGCCAGAAAATCGTCGCTGCTGGCGGTTTTGATCGCGCCGCCTATGGCGAGATGGCCGAGCTGGGCCTGACGGGCCTGAACGTCAGCGACGAGCATGGCGGCCTGGGGCTAGGCCCGGTCGAAGCCATGGTGGTGATGGAAGAGCTGGGCAAGGCCATCGTGCTGGAGCCGCTGGCGCAAACGCTGGTGTGCGCCGCCGTGCTCTGTCACTACGCCCCAACCGATGTCAAAACTGCGTGGCTGCCAAAACAAGCCAGCGGCGAAGCCCTGGTGGTGCTGGCCCAGCAAGAGCGCAAGGCCCGCTACCACCTCGATGTTTGCGAAGCCAAGGCCGTCAAGTCTGGCGCTGGGTATGCCGTCACGGCGCTTAAAAACATCGTCCCCGCAGGCGATCAGGCCGACGCCTTCATCGTCCCGGCGCAACTGGACGGCCAGATCGCCCTGTTCTTGGTGGAGCGCAGCGCAAAGGGCGTGCATACACGTGGCTATTTGACGCAAGACGAATCGCGCGCTGCCGATATTCAGTTGGATGGCGCCCCCGCCACGCTGATCACCACCGAAGGGCAGCAAGCCCTGGCGCTGGCCGTGGATGCAGGCATCGCCTGCGCTTGCGCTGAAGGCGTGGGCGTCATGGAGCGCTTTGTCGCCATGACGGTGGAATACATGAACCAGCGCAAACAGTTTGGCGTGTCCATTGCCAGCTTTCAGGCCCTTCGCCACCGCGTGGCCGACATGAAAATGCAACTGGAGCTGGCGCGCAGCATGAGTTACTACGCCAGCCTCAAGCTGGGCGCACCCGAGGCCGAGCGCCGTCAGGCACTGGCCCGCGCCAAGGTGCAACTGGGCCAATCCGCGCGCTTTGTGGGTCAGCAAGGCGTGCAATTGCATGGCGGCATTGGCGTGACCGACGAGTATGCGGGCAGCCACTACTTCAAAAAGCTCACCCAGTTGGAGATGACCTGGGGCGACAGCCTGCACCACCTGGGCGAGGTGAGCGATCGCATGACCGAAACCGCAGGCGTGTTTGCCTGAAAGATGCGCGAACAGCGCGCTCATCCACTCACCGCCCAAGCCCGCACTTTGTGCGGGCTTTTGCTTGCCGGCCAGTGTTGGCCTCAACAGCTTCTGGCGCGAATCTGCGCATCGCCCTGTAACTCATACCTCAATCCACGGGGTTTCCCCCTAGGATGACGGCATGCCCACCTCCGACGCCGACCACACCAGTGCCGCCATTCATTCCCCTCGCCTGCTGTTGTGGCTGGTGGCCATTGGCTTTTTCATGCAGACGCTGGATTCCACCATCGTCAACACCGCCTTGCCCGCCATGGCGCGCAGCCTGGGCGAAAGCCCCTTGCGCATGCAAGCCGTGGTGGTGTCTTATGCACTGACCATGGCGGCCATCATTCCAGCATCCGGCTGGCTGGCCGACCGCTTTGGCACGCAACGCATTTTTTTGCTGGCGGTGGGGCTGTTCACGCTGGGTTCGGCTGCCTGCGCGGCCTCGGGCAACCTGAACCAGTTGACGGCAGCTCGGGTACTGCAAGGTGTGGGCGGTGCCATGCTGCTGCCGGTGGGGCGGCTGGTGGTACTGTGCGCCTTTCCGCGCGATCAGTTTCTGGATGCCATGAGCTTCGTGGCCATTCCCGGTCTGGTCGGCCCCTTGATCGGCCCCACGCTGGGCGGCTGGCTGGTGGAGTACGCCAGTTGGCACTGGATTTTTCTGATCAACCTGCCAGTTGGCATCATCGGTGCCGTGGCCACACTGAAGCTGATGCCTAATTTGCAAAACGCCGGGCTGGGCCGGTTTGACCTGGGCGGCTATCTGATGCTGGTGGTGGCCATGGTGGCCATTTCGCTGGCACTGGATGGCCTGGGCGGCCTGGGCTGGGCGCGCACCCTGGTGGCCCTGCTGCTGGTGATGGGGCTGGCCGCACTGGCCGCGTACTGGCTGCATGCGCTGCGCCACCCGGCCCCCATTTTTTCACCCCGCCTGTTCACCATTGCCAGCTACCGCGTGGGCGTTCTGGGCAACCTGTTTGCGCGCATTGGTTCAGGGGCCATGCCTTACCTGCTGCCGCTGCTGCTGCAACTGGCGATGGGTTTTTCACCCGTTGAGGCGGGCATGCTGATGCTGCCCGTGGCGCTGGCCAGCATGGGCATCAAACGGCCGATCACCCGCCTGATCAGCCACATCGGCTACCGCCGGGTTTTGATTGGCAACACACTGCTGCTGGGTCTGATGATCGCCAGCTTTGCGCTGATGACGCCTGAGCAGCCACTGGGCTGGCGCATCTTTCAAATGGCCTTGTTTGGTGCCATCAACTCAACCCAGTTCACGGCCATGAACACGGTGACGCTGAAAGACCTGGAGCCGGTGGACGCAGCCAGCGGCAACAGCCTGTTCTCCATGGTGCAAATGCTAGGCATGAGCCTGGGGGTAACCTGCGCGGCAGCGCTGCTGCACGCCTTCAATGAATGGTTGGGTGCGGGCAGTGACAGCGGACAGTCGCAAGCGGTGTTTCGCGCCTCATTTGTCGTCATTGGGCTGATGACCATGGTGTCAGCCGCCGTGTTCTGGCAATTGCGGCGCGACGGCCCCAAGCCTACAGTCCATCAAAACCCGGCTGATCTGGCGGACTAGGGCCTGTCAAAGCTTGGCCTGTTTGCTACCACCGAATTGGGGCCCTGTACGATCATTAGGTGTTAATACCAGCACCCATAACTACCTTTAGTGGTACTTTTACACTGCTCTTACTTGCATCAGGCGCACACCACCACGCGCCACAGGGTAGGCACCGTGAACAGCCCCGCATCTGCACCGCCGAATGTTGCACAGCAACTGGCCGAGGCCACGTGGAACGACGGTGCATGGCCCCAGGCACTGCGGTCACTGCAACGGCTGTTTGATGGCGTTCAATACTGCTTCCGGCTTGAATCGCACCCCGACGACGTACCGCCGCTGGTGGTCTGCAACGCCAACCGGGATCTGGCTCTGAGCTATCCACAGTTGCGCGACACCAATCCCTTCCTGCCCCGCTTGCGCTGTATGGCCCCCGGCACGGTGTTGACGGACGAGGCGCTGATGCCCGCGCGCGACTTCCACCGCACCGAGTTCTACGACGCTTGGTACACCACACAGGATTTGCACCACACCATGGCCATGAACGTGGCCCAAACGCCCGACACCACCAACTATGTGGTGCTGCACCGCAGTCAGCGGCAAGGCCCGTTCGAGGCGGCTGAAGCAGCCTTGCTCCAAAGCCTGCTGCCCTTGCTGCAGCAAACCATTCACGCCCGGCTGCGGCTGGGCCAGACCCACTGGCGCGATCGCATTGACGCACTGGAACACCACCACGCCGCCGTGCTGCTGATCAGCGCCGATGGGTGCATGATTTATGCCAACGGCGTAGCCCAAACGCTGCTGGAATCAAGCAGTTTCCCGTTGCAGGTGCAGCGCGGCGTGCTGATGGCGCTGGAGCCGGATGACGATGCACGTTTGCAAGCGTTGGTGCGCAGCGCCTGCCACACCAGCCATGCGCGGGCGTTGGGCGGCAACATGGCCTTGCGCGAGCAGGGGCGGCTGGCCGCACAAATCAACGTCAGCGCCTTGCGACACACCCAGGTGATGGGCCTGCCGGTGGAGCGCGCCGCCTGTGTCATTGTGTGCGTGCTGAGTGCATCCAGCGTGCCCTGTGATGCCCCCGCGCGCTTTCGTGCCGTGTTCGGCTTAAGCGAAAAAGAAGCCGCATTGGCCGCCGACTTGGCACGCGGTGCAGTGCTCAAAGACATTGCGCGCTATCACCAGATCGGCATTGCCACCGCGCGCACGCACCTGGGCCATGTGTTCCGCAAAACCGGTACTTCGCACCAGGGTGAGCTGGTGGCCTTGCTGCTACAAACGCTGGCCGCGCCGTCACGCATGTGATGCGGCGTTTAACGCCTCAGGTGCTGGCCTCTGATGCGGTCAATCTCCGCAACAACTCCTGCACATTCGTGCCCAACGCCTCGGTGTTGTCGAATAAGAACAGCTCCGGGTAATCCACCGCCGTCGGCTGGAACAGGCGGGTGCGATAGTCGTCCCAGTGCGCCAGCTTCCAGGCATCGTTGGGGTTGGCGCGCTGGGCAATTCGCTGGCGCGCCTGGGCTTCGGCCACGTGTACCCAGACAATGTGCACGTGCACGTCATCGCCCACACCCAGCCAGGTACGGTCAGCCAACTGGTGCGCACGCACCTCGCGCGACAGCGGCCCCACCACCGCCACGCTCACGCCCAGCGCCAGGTTTTCGCGCGCCGTGGCCAACAGGCCGCGGTATTCGGGATCACGCAGGTGTTGCAGGTACAGCGGGCTGTCGCGGTCATTGGCATCGCCCGTCAGCACGCCCATCACGGCTGAGCTGTACTGCCCGTACAGCGTGTCTTTGTCGAGCAGGCAAAACGGCTCCCCCGTGGCCGCCATCAATGGGTGCAGCATGTGTTTGGCCAGCGTGGTCTTGCCGGTGCCCGCATGGCCACAGAAAAAGATCAGATAAGGCATAGGCGGCGATTGTGCATGGCCTGCGTCGGTGGCCGGTTGAAGTCCAGGTTGATACCACCTACCCATTCCAGACGCACCTTGCATGCCCTGTGCCTGCAAGATGCATCGACAAGAAAGCAAAGATCGGCACAATGGGAGTCATCACTTCAAATAAACCTTGTCTTTATCAGGAACCCCACGATGATCGATCTTTACTCTTGGGCCACCCCCAACGGCCATAAAGTCCACATCATGCTGGAAGAGTGCGACCTGCCCTACCGCGTGCACGCCATCAACATTGGGGCGGGCGATCAGTTCAAGGCCGACTTTCTGGCCATCAGCCCCAACAACAAAATTCCGGCCATTGTCGACAGCGACGGGCCAGACGGCCAGCCCATCTCGGTGTTCGAGTCAGGGGCCATCTTGCTGTACCTGGCAGGCAAAACCGGCCAGTTTCTTCCCCAGGGCGCGCGTGGTAAATATGAGGCACTGCAATGGCTGATGTTCCAGATGGGCGGAGTTGGTCCCATGCTGGGGCAGGCGCACCACTTTCGCATTTATGCACCTGAGAAGGTCGATTACGCCATCCAGCGCTACACCAACGAAGCCCGCCGCCTGTATGGTGTGATGGATCGCCAGATCGAGCGCACCGGTGCCTACATCGCGGGCGCTGAATACACCGTGGCCGACATCGCCATCTTTCCGTGGCTGCGCAGCTGGCAAAACCAGGGCATTGACTGGGCCGACTATCCGGCGCTCAAAGCCTGGTTTGACCGCATCGAGCAACGCCCTGCCGTCCAGCGGGGCGTGGAAGTATTGACCCCCTTGCGAAAACCCATCCGCACCGCCGCCGAAGCGGACGTGCTGTTCGGAAAGATGCAGTACAAAAAGCGCTAGATCACTCGTCCACCCACCAGCCTCTCAGCACCCACACGATGCCCCGCTTTTTCCAGCCCTTGCGCCACCTGTTCTTTGCATTGGCAGCCACTCTGCCAAGCCTGCCCACCGCCGCGCAAGACACGTGCCCACCACCGCTTGAAGTGGCCGCACCCAAGGTGCTGGAACAACTGGCACGCAACGCCACAGATCGCGGCTTTTTGTGGACGTTCGAGAAAAACGGCCAAGTGTCTTACCTGTACGGCACCTTGCACGCGCAAAAACTGGCCTGGTTTGGTGCCGGACCGCAATTGCGCACCGCACTGAAATCCGCCCATGCCGTGGCGCTGGAGATGGATCCGTCCGACGCCACACTCCAGGCCAGCCTGATCGCCGCACAACCCGATGGCGCAGCAGCCAATGTACTGCCCGAGCGCATGCGCATGCGACTACAAGCGCGCATGGCCGCTGAATGCGTCGACCCCACCACCTTGCAAAACCTCTCACCTGAGCTGCAAGTCACCATGCTGAGCCTGCTGGCCGCGCGGCGCGACGGCCTGGAAGTTACCTACGGCAGCGAACTGGCCTTGGCCTACGCCGCGCGGGCCATGAACAAACCCGTCTTCTCGCTGGAAAGCGCCGCCGACCAGATGCGCGCACTCACCCCTTCCAGCACTGCCGAGCGCAACGCGCTGATGGATCGCTCGTTGACGGCCTTGTCTGACGGCTCAGCCCGGCGCGTGCTGGCCCAGGCGGCCGATTACTGGGCCAGCAGCAATGGCGACGCGCTGGCGCGCTACACCGAATGGTGCGAATGCACCCACACCGACGCCGAGCGCGCCCAGCTCAAGCGCCTGCTGGACGAGCGCAACCCACAACTGGCCGACCGCATGGCGGCGCTGCAAGCGCGTACCGGATCACTGCTGACGGGCGTGGGCGCGCTGCACATGTTTGGCCCCAACAACCTGCCCGATCTGCTGCGCCAACGCGGTTACGTCGTCACGCGGGTGCACTGACGACTCAGCCCACCAGCAAAAAAAGACGAAAAGATCATCAGCCATGCACATTCTTTCCATCCAATCGCACGTGTCGTACGGCCATGTGGGCAACTCGGCGGCCGTGTTCCCGCTGCAACGCCTGGGGCATGAGGTCTGGCCTGTTCACACCGTCAACTTCTCCAACCACACAGGCTACGGGGCCTGGGGCGGATCGGCCATTGCGGCGACTGAAGTCGCCGCCATCGTCAACGCCATGGACGCACGTGGCGCACTGGCGCGCGTGGACGCCGTCCTCAGCGGCTACCAGGGCAGCGCCGAGATCGCGGATGTGATCTTGAACACCGTAGCACGCATCAAGACGCTCAACCCCCAGGCCACTTACGCCTGCGATCCGGTCATGGGCAACGCCAAATCAGGCTGCTTTGTGCACCCCGACATTCCGGAGCTGCTGCGCGAGCGCGTCGTGCCACAGGCCGATCTGATCACCCCCAACCAGTTTGAACTCGGCTACCTGGCGGGCACCGAAGCCACCACGCTCGAAAGCACGCTGGCCGCCGTCGATGCCGTCATGGACATGGGGCCGCGCACCGTGCTAGTCACCAGTGTCGAACGACCCGAACGCCCGCCCGGCACCATCGAAATGCTGGCCGCCAACGCGACAGGTGCCTGGCTGGTGCAAACGCCTTATCTGCCATTCAAAGCGAACGGCTCGGGCGACGTCACTGCCGCACTGTTCATCGCTCACTTAGGCACACAACCCGACGCACAACCCGACATCGCCAACGCCCTGGCCCGCACCACTGCCAGCGTGTATGAACTGCTGCGCGCCACCCAAGCCTCCGGCCAGCGCGAGCTGCAACTGGTGCAGGCGCAGCAAGCCTACGTCAATCCGGCACAGCTTTTTGAAATCCGGCAGGTGCGTTGAACCTAGCGTAGAGTTCTTCTTGAAAGCCGCATGAATACACAACTTTCTGCCCTTTCCCACGCTCACCTTGGAGGTCAAGGCGCACCGCACCCATTGGCACTGCGCTCGCCGCGCCATGCGGCGTTGCTCGTCCTTGCGGGCAGCAAAAAAGCCCGCAGCGTCCTCGCGTCTTGTCTGGCACGCCGATCACAGCACCATCGGATGCGTCCAACGGCCGGATCCAGGTTGAATGGACTGCACGCGCCACCAGCTTCGCCAAGTTCAAATTCTGTGCTTGATCTGGTTAAGTGCGTGCCGTGCAAAAAACAGAAAAACCCGTCAGTTACCCGGCTGGGCTGTGGATACGGACGGGATAGATACGGACGGGATATTTGGACTGGACTACTATCCAGCCGCTTCCCGATACTCCGGCACCCGTCGCTTCAACCCCTGACGCACTTCGGCAGCATCAGGCGCGCAGCCCAGTGACTCGATCCAGGCGGCGATGACCAAGGCAGCGTCGGCGGGGGCAGCGGGGACTTTGGCCACGCGCAGTTTGGGGTGGGGTGTGGGTTCGGTGGTTTCGTTGTCAGCCAACAGTTCTTCAAACAGCTTCTCTCCAGGACGCAAGCCGGTGAAACTGATGGGCACATCGGCTTCGGTGCAGCCTGACAGACGAATCAACAGTCGTGCCAAGTCAACGATCTTCACCGCCTCGCCCATGTCCAGCACAAAAATCTGGCCTGACCGGCCCATCAGGCCCGCTTGCAGCACCAGTTGCGCGGCTTCAGGGATGGTCATGAAGTAGCGCACGATGTCGGGGTGGGTGACGGTGACGGGGCCACCCTGCTCTATTTGGGCCTGAAACAGCGGAACGACAGAGCCGCTAGAACCCAGCACGTTGCCAAACCGCACCGACACGTATTGCGTGGCCAGATGTTCGGTAGCCACAGCCTGCACCACCTGCTCGGCCAAGCGTTTGCTGGCCCCCATGACATTAGTGGGATTGACGGCCTTGTCGGTCGATACCAGCACAAAACGCGCCGCGCCCACCTCACCGGCCACGCGCGCAGCATGCAGCGTGCCCAGCGTGTTGGTGTGCAGGGCTTCGATTTCGTTGTGCTGCTCCATCAACGGTACGTGCTTGTAAGCGGCGGCGTGCAGCACCACGCTGGGGCGGTGCGCACGGGCGATGACGCGCAGGCGATCAGGCTCACGCACGTTGGCGGTGTAGTACACGGCTTGCAACTGCGGGTGGCTGCGTTGCAACTCTTGCTCCAGCCGGTAGGTGGCGTATTCAGACACGTCCACGCACACCAGCCGGGCGACGCCAAAGCGCGCCACCTGACGGCACAACTCGGCACCGATGGAGCCGCCCGCGCCAGTCACCAGCACCGTCTGGCCGCGCAGCAGACCGGACAGCCCCTGGCCGTCCAGTTGCACCGGCGCGCGGCCCAGCAGGTCTTCCAGCCGCACTTCGCGCAAAGCCGGGGAAAAAGCCGGAGCCAAGCCCGAGGCATCGGCACCAGGGCGCAGCAGCTCGTCGGCGCTGGGCAGGGTAAGCAGGTGCAGGCCCGTGCCAGCCCAACGCATCATCACCTCGCGCCGCAGCGGCGCACCGGGGGCGCTGGCCAGCAGCACGGTGTCCACCTGCCACGCCGCAGCAATCTGGCCCAGCGCTTCGGGCACGCCCAGCACCGGCACGCCTTGCACGGTGCGGCCCTGGTCTTGCACACGCGGCGACACCACACCGGCCACACGCCAGCCGGTCACACCTTTGAGGTTGCGCAGGGTGTGATCGGCTTCGTCCAGCGTGCCGACGATCAAAAGCGGTTGCGGTGCAGTGCCTGCGGTGTGGCGGCTGCGGTGGCTGGCCTGTTCGGTCAGCGTGCGCCAGGCGGCGCGGGCGGCGGCCAGCAGCATCAATGCCAGCAACCCGGCCAGCAAAAAAACCGAGCGCGGAAAGCTGTCCACGCGCAGCCCCATCACCAGCGCCGTGGTCAGCAGTGTGCCCAGGGCCACGCCCACGGCCAGCCTGCGCAGATCGGCCAGGCTGACGTAACGCCAGCTCTGGCGCGGCACCCGCAGCAGCAGCAGGCCCAGCGCCATACCGCCCAGTGCCAGTGGCGTGGTCAGCAATGCGCGGCGCAGCTCCTCGCTGGGCAACTCGAAGTTAAAGCGCAGCCAGAACGCGGCCCACCAGGCCAGCACGATCAGCGGCCCGTCGACCAGCCAGCTTTTGCTGACCAGGTTGTGGCGCAGCGCGGTCAACATGGCCCGCCCACGCCGCCTGATCTGAAAGAATAGAAAACTATGATTTTCATAGCTTGTTTCGCTTGTCACACTTGCATCAAATGCCAATTTGAGTTGTAAAACTGGGCATTATCCCCACACCACCTTCAATGTGCCCAGCAAGATGCGCACGTCGCCGCCCAGGCTGTGGTGATCCACATATTGAAGATCATGGCGCTGCTTGGCGGGCAACACCTGCTCGATATACACGCGTTCCGGGTCGGCCGCAGCGGCCAGCAGACGTTCCTCATCACGAAAGACCATCGCCGCGCTGCTGGTGATGCCGGGCCGCACGGACAGGATGCGCGCACGCACCTCGGGCGGGTACAGCGCCATGTAGCGCGGCACTTCGGGGCGCGGGCCAACCAGGCTCATGGCACCGCGCAGCACGTCCCACCACTGCGGCAGCTCGTCCAGCTTGGTGCGGCGCAGCCAGCGCCCGGCGCGGGTGATGCGCGCATCGCCCGCTTGTGTGATGAGCGGGCCGCTTCCGTCATGCACGCGCATGGTGCGCAGCTTGTGGATGCGAAACAGCCGTCCGCCGCGTCCTACGCGCTCTTGCAAAAACAGCGCCGGGCCAGGCGAATCCAGCTTGATCCACAGCGCCAGCACCAGCAACAAAGGCAGCACCACGGGCAGCGCCAGCAGCACCAGCAGCACGTCAAACACACGCTTGCTCACGCCACTGTTCCCTGTCGGTAGGCATGCAAATGCACGGCATGCTGGCGCGCCAGCGGGGTCAACACACGGTCGGCCACATACAGCGCATCGTCGATCGCAGCGCCCGCCGCGCCCAGTCGCGTGGCGGCTGAAAAACTGCTCAACACGCCATAGCTGGCGTAAAACGCAGGCGCAGGCAAATCACCCCGGCGCAGCAGCCGCCAGCCGTTGCGCCGCGCACCCAGCCGCGCCAGCAGCGGTGCCACAGCGCTAACGCCGTTGTCCAGCGTGACCAGCCAGCCACCAGGCGACAGGTGCTGCATCAGTTGTACCAGCGTGGCATGTACGTCGGCCAACGTTGAGTGGTGCACGCGGTGCAACCCACCCAGCACCGACTTGAGCACGATCACATCCCACTGCCCTTGCAATTGATGTGCATCTTGCCGCGTGTAGACGATGCGCGCGTGCTCATCGACAGGCAACAGCGCCGCGTTACGCGTACGAACGGCAGGCAGCATCACGGCGTCGTAGGCCGAGCATTCCACGCGCTGCGCCAGCGGCAGCAGCAGCGGTGCCAGCGACGATTGCGCACCAGCGCCCAGCTCCAGCGCGCGCGCCACCCGCTCAGCACCTTGCCCACCGTTGATCCGTTGCCACTCGGTCATGAACACACGCCAGGGCCGCGCCCAGGCGCGCTGGCTCCAGCCAAAACAAAGCTCAGGCACGGGCCATGCGAGAGCGTCATCAGCAGCAGCCATCAGCCAAGGATGGTCTGGAGCGCATCAATCACCCGCGTCTGCTCATCGTCGCTCATGGACGTGAACAGCGGGATACTGAACATGCGCTGATACGCCGCATCGGCCACAGGAAACTGCTCAGGCCGCAGGCCATAACGGTCGCGCCAGTATGGCTGGCGGTGCAGCGGTACATAATGCACGCTGGTGCCGATGCCCGCCTCGCTCAGGCGTTGAATCACCTCATCGCGCGTGATTCTGGCTTGGTCAGACAGGCGCAGCACGAACAAGTGCCATGCATGGGCGTCACCCGCCGGTGCGTCGGCAGGCAGCAGCAGCGGCAAACCGGCCAGCTCAGTCATATACCGCCCGGCCAACTGCTGCCTGCGCTGCACAAACGCGGGCAAGCGCTGTAGCTGCACCCGACCCAGCGCGGCGGCCATATCGGTCATGTTGTATTTGAAGCCGGGGGCCACGATTTCGTAATACCACGCGGGCGTGCGGCTTGAAAAGCGGTCAAACGCATCGCGGCTAATGCCGTGCAGGCGCATCACCTTCATGCGTGCGGCAAGCTGCGCATCGCGCGTGACCACCATGCCGCCCTCGCCCGTGGTCATGGTCTTGTTGGCGTAAAAGCTGAACACGCTGGCGGCGCTGGGCAACTGGCCGACCAGCGCACCACCATGTGTGGTGGGCAGCGCGTGCGCCGCGTCTTCCAGCACCTGCACGCCGCGCTGGCAGGCGATGTCAAAAATAGCCGCCATGTCGCAAGCCAGCCCACCGTAATGCACCGGCAAGATGGCTTTCGTGCGCGGCGTAATGGCCGCCTCGATGGCCGCCGGGTCGATGTTGAGCGTGACCGGGTCGACATCTACCAGCACCGCATCCGCACCCAGATAGCGCGCTACCTCCACCGTGGCGGTGAAGGTCAGCGTGGGCGCGATCACCTCATCGCCTGGGCCAACGCCCAGCGCCTCCAGCGCCAGATGCAGTCCAGCCGTGGCGGAATTGACGGCAATGGCCTGCACGCCCCCGCCCAGATAAGCGGCAAACTCGGCCTCGAACGCCTTGGTCTCCGGCCCAGTGGTCACCCAGCCCGAGCGCATGGCGCGCGCCACGGCGTCAATTTCAGCCTCACCGATGTCGGGACGGGCGAAGGGGACGAAGGAGTTGGCAGCGTTCATCGGCTTGGGTAAAGACGAGGGGGCAGCGACCACATGGCTATATCACGCGGCGCACCGCAGAAGGGTCCAGCGCGCAACCCGGAATTAACGCGTGATTATCGCCGACGCCCCTGACACGCGCCGCCCGTGCATCAAGTCCCACAGCCCACGCCAGCTACCCAGCCCATAGCCCAGGTGGTAGGCAGCAATCACGGCGGGCAGACGCCAGCACAGCGCGGCAAAGCCACCCTGCCCAACCCCGGCGGCCTGCCGCGCCGCCTGCACCGACACCGCCGCCAGATACGCCGCATAGGCGGCCAGCAGCAACGCCAACGGGGCATGAAACCAGTTCCAGGCCAGCACGGATATTGCGCAGACAACTACAAAAATCATAGGGATGAGCTGTCGTAGTGAGCCGGTCTGACCGTGTTTTCGCATGACGAAGGGGCGCCAGTAGCCGTACTGAAACTGCTGCCGAAACAAGTGCCCCAGCGTGCCACGCGGCACGTACCACGAGCGGATGCGCGGGCTTTGCCACACGCGGCCACGGCCTAAGCGCAGGCGCAGGTTGTGCTCGTCGTCCTGGTTGCGCACCAGGGTTTCGTCAAAGCCGCCCGTGCGCGCCAGCGTGGCGCGCGGCCAGCAGCCCAGGTAGACCGTGTCCACCTCGCCTTCGTAAGCCGCATCGCGCGAGCGTGCGCCGCCCACCACCCAACGGCTTTGAAAGGCCGCCGCAATGGCGCAACTCATGGGCGTGTCGCCGCGCGCCACCCACGGCCCGCCCACGTTGTCGGCACCGCTTGATGCCAGCGCGGCGATGCATTCGGCCACGTAGTCGGGCGCGAAGGTGGTGTGGATGTCCATGCGCACGATGACTTCGCCATGCACTTGGGCCAGGCAAGCGTTGAGGCCGCTAGAGACGATGCGGCCGGGGTTGTCGACCAACCCCAGTCGTGCGTCTTGCGCGGCACGTTCTTGCAGCCGCTCGCGGGTGCCGTCATCGCTGTCACCGTCGGCCACCAGCACCTCCATCTGCCAGCCTGCGGGCAGTTGCTGGGCCAGCACCGAGTCGCAAAAAGCGTCGATGTGGGCGCGCTCATTACGGCAGGGGGCAATGATGCTGACGCACTGCGGCAAGCCGGGCTGCGCCAGATGGGGCAAGACGGGCATGGCGGCAACTTGCCCGGTCGCGTTCAAGCCTGACCCTCTGTCAGCAAGCGCTGGTAGGTGGCGTCCATGGCGTCCATCTGCTCGCGGCGCCCGCCTGTCCGCACGATACGTTCAGCGTTTTGCGCCCCCCAATGGGCAGCCAGCGCGCTGTCGTGCAGCAGCGCCGACCAGCGCGCCGCCAGCGCGGTCACGTCACCGGCGGGCACCAGCGCATCCGGCTGTAGCCAAGCGCAGTTGGCGGGCAAGTCACTGCCGATTACCGCCAGGCCGCAGGCCATGCTTTCCAGCACCGACACCGAGGTGGCGTCGCTTTGCGGCACGCTGATCGACAGCTTGGCCGCAGCCAGCACATTGGCCATGCCCGCATCGTCCAGACGGCCATGAAATTGCACGGAATCTTGTAGCTGCAAATCGGCGACCAGTTGGCGCAAAGCAGGCTCTTGACCGCCGCCACCCAGCAAATGCAAATGGGCTGCGGGGTGCTGCGCGCGCACCAGTGCCAGGGCGCACACGATGGTGTCGATGCGGTAATTCGGCTCCCAACTGCGCAAGCTCACGGCGTCAAAGGCTGGCTTGTGATCCCAAGGCACGGGGGCAAAGCGCTGCAAATCCACGCCCCAGTGCACCAGTTGCGTGGGCACGTCTGGTGCCAACGCTTGGGCGGCGGCCAACAAATCTTGTGAATCACCGGTGATGAGCCGCGCGCGACGCAGGCTCCAGGCCGTGAGCCAGCGCATCCATGCGCTTTGGCGCGGCGTGACCAGCAGATCGCTGCCCCAGGCCGTCATCACCAGCGGCTGTACACCCGCGCGCGCGGCCAGGTAGCCGTAGGAGGTGACGTAGTGCGCGTGCACGATGTCGGGCCTGAGCTGCGCCAGCGCCCGCCGCGCCTCGCCCACACGCCACAGCCAGTCGCTGGAACGCGCCACCGGACGCAGCACGATCTGCGCCACGCCCTCAATGGGTTGCGGGCGCACCGTGACGACAGAGACACGCCAGCCGCGCGCCAGCATCTCGCGCGCCCAGCGCTGCACGTGCACGCTGTTGGCGTCGCCTAATAGGCAGAGATGGGGAGGGGTGCGACTCAAGCCCCGCGCCCCTCGGACAGAGTTTGCCGCCAGAGCCGGTAGGTCGTCTGCAACTCAGGGTGTCGGTCCAGCCAGCGCTCGTCCGCCTGGCGCGTGTCACCGACCACCTGCGCCGGGCTGCCGGCCAGCACGGCAAAGTCAGTGAACGGCCCACGCACACGGCTGTGCGCCGCCACCAGGCAACCATGGCCCAGCGTGGTGCCCGCCTCGATGGTGCTGTGCGGGCCGATGAAGCAGCGCTGGCCGATCACAATGGGTGCACGGATCACGGCGGCATCCAGCTCAGCGCCCGACAAGCCTGCGGCAACCCGCACCGCCCGGTGCGTGCTGTGGCTGACGATGCTGACAAAGTTGGTGATCTGCGTGCCCGCGCCCACCTGCACGCCTGCACTGGCTTCGATAAAGCAAAAGTGGCCGATGAACACGTCGTCAGCCAAACGGAGCTGGTCCTCATGCTCGATGCACACCGTGGACGACAGCCGTGTGGCCGGGCGCAATGCGCCACCGCTGGCTTCGCCAAACAAGGTGCGAAAGAACAACCACCGCCACAAGCGGCGGCGCAGGCGATTGAGCGCGGCGCGCCATACGGTCATGCCCTGCCCCCCGTCGTCGGCGCGGATACCTGATGCCAGCGCGTCAGCCGCCAGAAGTACCAGCCAAAATACGGCACCATCGCTGCCGACACCGCCCAGGCCCCGCCGATCAGCCCGCCCTGCCACAAGCCCAGCGCCAGCGCGGCCATAAAAATAACCTGCCCCACCACCGCCAGCCTGAAGGCCCAGCGCTGCGCGCGCCAGGCCATCGTCACCACCGCCAGCGGCGAGGCCACCAGATGCACCGCAATGTAGGGAGCCAGCGCCCGGGCCAACTCACCCGCCTCGCGCCAGGGCGCGCCAAACACGCGCTCAAACAGCCACGGCCCAGCCAGCAGCAAAAGCAGCATCACGGCCAGCGCCACCGCGCCTAACAGCGCCATCATCTGCCGCACCAGGCGCTGGCCTTCAGCCGCACCGGCGGCCACCAGGCGCGGGTACAGCGCCTGCGACACCGCTTGCCCCACCAGCGTGGCGGGGGCTTTTAAATAGCGCAGCGCCAGCCCCCAAAACCCCGCCGCCGCATCGCCCGCCCAGGCCACCAGCAAAGCCACGGCCAGCGCGTCTTGCAGCGTGCCCAAAAAAGCGTGCGGGGTGTTCACCAAGGCAAAGTCTTTGTGCGCGCGCGCCACAGCCTTCAGGCGCTGGCCGGGCACCTTCAGCGCCGCCCACCAGCCGCCCACAGGCGCGGGCCGACACAGCCACACGCCCGCCGCCACTTGCGCCAGCACGGTGGCCGCCACCAGCGTCCAGGCCGCATCGCGCCCCGCCGCCACGCCGCGCCACAGTGCCCAGCCCCCCGCCAGTTGCAGGGCCGCCGCGCCGCCGTACTGCACCACCCGGCTGACGGCCAGCGCCTTGAATCGGCTGGCCCGGTTGGCCCACAGCATCAGCACTTGCAGTGCCCCCGCCACCCCCACCGCCAGCGGCAACCAGGCGGGCAAAGCCAGCCAGCCCAGCACATGCAACGCCCAGGCCAGCGGCACACTGACGGCCACCGCCACCAGCAGCACACGCAGCGACAAAGCCAGCAGCGCGTGCGCCTCGGCATCGCCCGCCGCGTCATGCCGTGCCAGCGGCAAAGCCTGCTCGTAACGCAAACTGGCCGCCACCGCCAGCGTAGCCGCCACGGTGGCGAACTGGGTGAACACGCCCATCGCCTCGGGCGTGAACAGCCGCGCAATCAGCGGCCCCAGCAGCAACGGCAGCAACTGCGCCAGCGCACCACCAGCCAGCAGCGTCAAGGCGGCCTGGCGCAGCGGCACCTTGGCAGGCGCGGCTGATTCAGTGCGGATGCCGATCAACGCCGCGCTCCCGTCACGTCCACTTCAAACGCAGTTTCAGCAGTAAACAAAGTCAGCAAATACACAGGTGCGGGGTGCCTAAAATGGCAGGTTTTCCCCATCGTTGCAGGGGCTGCCCGGATTATCCACGCCGGGGTTTGCGCGCTTGCAGCCTTCCCTAAGAACCCCCAGCAATACCCCATCAGCACCATGACACAGCCTGCCGCACCTGCGCCCGCCACCGTCCCCGAACAAGACGAAAACAAGCTCATCGCCGAGCGGCGCGACAAGCTCAAAGCCTTGCGCGCCGCGCAAGCCGAATCCGGCACCATCGCCTTCCCCAACGATTTCAAGCCGAAACACCGCGCAGCGCAACTGCACCAGGCGCATGATGCTACCGAAAAAGAAGCGTTCGATGCCGATATTGCGGCGGACAAAAAGGTATCCGTCAGCATCGCCGGACGCATGATGCTCAAGCGGGTGATGGGCAAGGCCAGCTTTGCCACGTTACAAGACGCCAGCGGACGCATGCAAATCTATGTGGTGCGTGACGACGTGGGCGAAGCCGCGTACGCCGCCTTCAAGCACTGGGACTTGGGCGACATCGTGGCCGCCGAAGGCCATTTGTTCAAAACCAAGACGGGCGAGCTGTCCATCCACGCTACTCAAGTGCGCCTGCTCACCAAAAGCCTGCGCCCGCTGCCCGACAAGTTCCATGGCATGCAGGACCAGGAGCTGAAATACCGCCAGCGCTACGTTGACCTGATCATGGACGAGGCCGCGCGCCAGCGCTTTGCCGCCCGCAGCGCCACGCTATCAGCCATGCGCGCCTTCATGAGCGGCCACGGCTTCATGGAGGTGGAAACGCCCATGCTCCACCCCATCCCCGGCGGTGCCAACGCCAAACCCTTCGTTACCCACCACAACGCGCTCGACCAGCAAATGTTTTTGCGCATCGCGCCCGAGCTGTACTTGAAGCGCCTGATCGTCGGCGGCTTCGAGCGCGTGTTCGAGATCAACCGCAGCTTTCGCAACGAAGGCATCAGCGTGCGGCACAACCCCGAATTCACCATGATGGAGTTCTACGCCGCCTACTGGAACTACCAGGATCTGATGGACTTCACCGAAGCGCTGCTGCGCGACACCGCCCAGCAGGCCACCGGCAGCCTGCAACTGAGCTACGGCGGCCGTGCCGTCGATCTGAGCCAGCCCTTTGCCCGCCTGACCATCCGCGAAGCGCTGCATGCGCACACCGACCTCGGCGCCCAGGTGGACGACGCGGCCGAGCTGACCCGCCGTTTAAAGAAGCTGGGCCTGAGCGAAGAAAAAGACCGTTTGAGCACCCGCAGCCTGGCCAGCCTGCAAGTCATGCTGTTTGAAGAAGAAGTCGAGCAGCACCTGTGGCAGCCCACCTTCATCATGGAGCACCCGACCGAGATCAGCCCACTGGCGCGCGCCAACGACGCACGGCCCGAGGTGACCGAGCGCTTCGAGCTGTACATCACCGGCCGCGAGATGGCCAACGGCTTTTCCGAGCTGAACGACGCCGAAGACCAGGCCGCCCGCTTTGCCACCCAGGCCAACGCCAAGGACGCCGGCGACGACGAAGCCATGTTCTACGACGCCGACTTCGTGCGCGCGCTCGAAGTCGGCATGCCCCCCACCGGCGGCTGCGGCGTCGGCATCGACCGTCTCATGATGCTGCTCACCGACTCGGCCAGCATCCGCGATGTGATTTTGTTTCCGGCGTTGCGGCGAGAGGGGTAAAGCTGGTTTCGATGCCCACAGCGCTACCAAGGGCTGTGGGCGGCTTCAATCAAAACACTTGCTTTGACTTTTGAATGTAATCGAAGAAATTCAGGCTGGTGACCCTCACCGTCGGCATATCGCACACGGCAGGAATCTTGAACTTGCGTGGGTCTTGCTGCGCACCAAACTGGCGCGCCTCATTCGTGATGAGTTCTGCCCCATGCGTCTGAGCCACTGCGATGATGAACAAATCGTTCTCGTCCACGCCTTTTGAATGGTAGTTGTCATTGACCACGCCGATCGCGCTCTTGATGCGCACAGCGCATAACAAAACCACTTCGCTGATCTGAAGTTTCAATACTCCAGTATCATCGCCCGACTGTCTCAGATCTGCCCGTTAACTGACTGATTTTTGGGCACCTCTATAAACCCGGTGTTTTTGCAGCCCCGAGCCAGCGGCCTGGAGGTCAAATCCAGTCCTGCCTGTTTTTTGGGCAAATTTGGCTGGTTTTTGATCGTTTTCGGCCCTTTTGCCCCTCTTTTTGACCCTCTTGGAGCCTTTTTCTCACGCCCCCGTCATCTGCGGGCGCACTTGGCTCTTTGATGTACCGCTCTTGTAGAAGGCATCGACCTCATCTTCCAGGAACCGCGCCAA
>NZ_JBKEEE010000062.1:0-12843 GCF_047975795.1 Ottowia sp.
AATCAGGGTCAAGCGAACCAAAAACAGCGCAAAACGATGAGAAATTCAACGCTCGTTTCGCCATGTGAACATTCACGCGTCACCTCGCCCTGCAGCGGGGGTTGTGCAGACCTTCCTTAGGCTTTTTTACTTTAGATCGTCATTCATCCCGATTCAAAGCAAATTCTTCCCCTCAGTGTCTCAAGCGCTCGATGTCGTTATGACTCGATGGCTCGGCTTACGCCTTGGCCAGTCCTGTGCATTTATCCATACTGTTGTTCATGGGTGAGAACAACACAGCAGCCCTGCCGGACACCCATGTTGCCGCTGTGTGAGCCGTTGGCTCAACGACGTGGCGTACCGGCCTGTCCGCTCGGATGAGCGGCCGGAACGCGAGATCACCGGGCCGCTGCGCCGGACGCGGCAGTTCTACTGGGCGGCCGTGGTGCCGACCGGAGAAAAGCAAGGCTACATCAAGCAGGCCACGGTACTGCCAAGGACTGACGCTGCTACCTCGCCAGGCACGAGGTGATGCGCAGCCAGCAACTCGATCCAGATCAGCCCATCCACGAATTATGGAGCCCCGCCTGTCAGATCCTGCGCCAGCATCAACGCGTTGCCATCCATGTCGTAGAAAGTTGCCGTCTTGACCATGCCCTCAACGACATCGGTTGGGCCGTCGAACCTCACATTCGCCTGTTCCAGCTTCTGCCGAGCAGCATCCAAATCCGTGACCCCGAACACGGGCACGCAATTGCCGGGCGCTGGCTCGGTATGTTCGCCAAGACCCATGGTGACGCCAGGAGTGTTCGTCTGAAGCTCTGACCATCCTGCCTCGTCGGCATGGTAGGTTGTCTCAAACCCCAGCATGCTGCCGTACCAAGCGGCACTGGCATAGCGGTCTTTGACAGACAGCGCGATGGTGATGGTTTTATCTACCGAGATGAGAGACATAGGTTTCCTTTGACTTGAAATATACTAACTATATTTTATGGACATCACTACGTTTGTCAACATTACATCCAGAGCCTGGGCAATGCCCATACTTTCCAACCTGCATGCAGGTGTGGCGGGACGGCAGGCACCACTGTTGACAGCAACTGGCGCGAGCAGGACGGCTTTCGCGCAAAGCATGGAACACCTGATTGCCCTAGGACTGCTGGAACGCAACCCCGGCCATGGTCATCCGCTGCGGCCTGAGTTTCGCCTCACACCGCATGGCGTCACTGCCGCAGCCATCGCCCACAATATTCAGGCTATTTCAGCCGATGAAGATCAGGATTTGCTGCGCCGTTCATGGACTCTTCCGGTGTTGACTGTCCTTCATACACCGCGCCACTTCAATGAAATCAAAAGAAATCTGCAAACGATCACAGACCGCGCTTTGTCGCAGTCGTTGAAATTGATGGAAGCCAGAAGCTGGGTAAGCCGCCACGTTGATGAGCTCGCCCGCCCACCCCGATCCATTTATTGCGCTGTCAACACTGGCGAAATGATCAGCGGCGTGACCGCACCTGAAATCACCTTCGGCCGCGAAGCCGATTATTCATTGACAAACTGAGATGCGCCGCGTTAACGACTCAGGCGGGGTCAGTACTTCAACCGCGCCAAATAGGTCTGCTGCGCCGCCGCTCTGGCCTGACCCAGGGTGCGGATGCCCTGCGCTTGCAGCAGTGGGATCAGGTGCAGCAATACCTCGGCAGTGGCGGTGGCATCAGCCAGCGCGGTGTGGCGACCGGTGACGGTGATGCCAAAGCGCTCGGTCAGCGCCTCCAGTCGGTGCGAGTCTTGCTGCGGCTGGGCGGCCACGGCCAGCAGCAGAGTGTCGAGAACCGGCTGGTCAAACACCAGTCCGGTGGCTTTTTCCTGCAATTGCAAAAACTTCATGTCGAACGCCGCGTTGTGCGCCACCAGCACCGTGCCTTGTGCAAAGGCATGGAACACGGGCAGCACTTCAGCCACTGGTGGCTGGCCTTGCAGCGCCTCGTTGCTGATGCCGTGGATGGCGATGTTGGCGGTGCTCAGGGTGCGGCCTGGATCGATGAGCTGCTCAAACGATTCGCTGCGCAGCAGACGGCCATTGACGATGCGGGTGGCCCCGATCTGGATCAGTTGATCGCCTTGCGAGGGGTTGAGGCCGGTGGTTTCGGTGTCGAACACGGTGTAGGTCAGCGCCGTCAACGGCTCGTCATCGTGCGCGCCCTGGAATGGGCGTGTCTGAAATAAATCAAAGTCATAAAACTCGGGCCGACCATCAGCCGGGGCCAAAGGCTGGGCGTCATCGGTAAGGGCTGCATCCGCCCGATCGGCCGACACCAGCGGCAGCACAAAGCGCAAAAACGACTGGTTGCGCAAGCGGTCACGGCCAAAGGCCAGCTCACCATGATGGCGACCCAGCACATCGCGCAAGGTCAGCATGCCATGGGCCTCGCCCGTGCCCACGGCCTCCAGCTCCCAGGTCATCACGGTTTCGGTGCTGAAGGATTGGCCATCCCAATACAAATCCAGATGTGCGGCGTCTCCTTCTTCTGAAACGGTGGCACGCAGGCCCAGGTAGCGCGGCGCAAACGCATCGGACAACTGATCGGCCAGCATGGCCATGGCCTCCAGCAGCAAATAGCTGTCCACACGCACCCACAGGCCGTCGGGCACCGGATCAACGGCGATACGCCGTCGCTCGCCTTCAGTCAGGCGGCGTTCAGCCGCCACCAGCCAATCGGCCACCAGCATGTCTTCCAGCGGCCAGCGGGTGGACATACCGGCAGCGGCCTGCCGCATCAGGGCTGCGCTTTGATCGCGCAGGTCTGAGCACTCGCCCTGAATGGTGGTCAACGCCCTCGCCCGGCGGGCATCGTCTGCCTGCTGGCCTTCTGTTGCGGCCCACTGGACACGCTGCACGCCCGCGCTGATGCGCTCGGCCACCTCACCCAGCAGCCGGTCGCGATCAGCGGCTGTGTCGTAAGCGCGGGTCATGTCATCCAGCGTCAGCATGAAGCCGCTGCATTGCGGCTCGGGCGCACCAACCGCGCTGTCCAGCACCGCCGCCAGTTGCACACGCAGCAACCTGCCGCTGTGGGTAGTGGTGACAAACTGGGCCGCCGCCTGCGCAGCGCCACGGCGCAACTGGTGCCGCACCCGGTTCAAGGCATGCTGAACCTGGGCCTCTTGCAGCACGCCGTAAATGGATCTGCCAATGCCCACCACGTCGGTGCCACTGGCCAGTTGCGGCGCTTTGGACAGCGTGCGCAATTGCAGGCGTGCCCGTGGGTTGTACAAAAGAATGAGTCCATCCAGGTTGCACACCACCATGCTTTGGGACGACTGCGCCAGCAGCGAGGCCAGCCGGTTGCGTTCGCTCGTCAATTGCGCGCTGACTTCAGCCACCTTGGCCTGCAACTCGGCATCGGCCACCTGGCGCTGGGCCAGCAGCGCATTGCAGGCATCGGCCAATGTGTTCAGCGACGGGGTCGATTGCGTTGGCAAAGGTTGCGGCGACGGGGTGCTGGCCCATGCCCGCACCTGCTCGCCCAGCGGGGCCAGCGGTTGCACGTGGCGGGCCCACAGCGTGCGGATGCCCAGCAACACACCGCCAGAGCCAATCAGCCATCCCAAGGCCCACAAAGGCCACCGAGGTGCCAGCCATGTGACAACCTGGGCACGATCGGCCGCAGGCAAGGTGGACAGCACCATCGCCAGCACCAGCGCACTCCACACCAGCAAGCCGGCTGCGCCCACCAACACAGCCAGCCACATGGGCCGCGCACCGGTCATAGGCCGACGTGGCATCAGATCAGTCCCTGCATCAGATCAAGCCTCTTGGTTGCTGCTGGCCCGCCGTGCCAGCCGGGCCTTGAGGTGCGCGTGGCGTGACAAACCAAAATCGGCCATCAGCTTGCACCAGATGGTGCTGCCCGCCACGGCCGTCCAGGTGTCATAAGGCCATTGAAAACCCACTACACCGATGATGGCGATCACAGCGGCCGCACCAGCGATCAGGTTAATGGCACCGGCCATCCCGGCATAGCGCTGTGGCTCTGGCGGCGGCTCGCCACCTTTGAGTGCCACTTCGGAATAGTCGTGTCGCACCAGAATGCGCCAGGCCCGGCGCAACCAGAAAAACGCCATGGGAAACAGGCCCAGAAACAAAATCCAGGTCAGCGCCATGCTGATGGTCATCCCCATGCTTTGACTCCTTACAAAAAAGAAACCGCCCGGCCAGCCCAATGGAGCGTGGCGAGCGGTTCAAATGGTGCTTGAAGACGCCGGGGTATGCAACCCCGGCGGTCAAGGCACACGTTTTCAGCGCCAGCGCGTCAGTGCGCTCCACCAGTCACGGCGCTGGAGCCACGCGGCACGCGCACGGCTTCAACCATGTGCTGGATGTGCTCAGGCGGCTCTTTGGTCACCTTGTCGACCAGGAAGGCCACGATGAAGTTTACCGCCGCGCCCACGGCACCAAACGCCTCTGGCGTCACGCCAAAGAAGCTGTTGGGGCCACCAATCAGGTGGGTGTAATCCGTGCCCTTGATGAAGAACAGCCCCTTGTGCGCAAACACGTAGAACAGCGTGATGAACAGGCCCGCCAGCATGCCAGCCATAGCCCCTTCCTTGTTCATCTTCTTGCTGAAAATGCCCATCATGATGGCCGGGAACAGCGAACTGGCGGCAATACCAAAGGCCAGCGCCACCGTGCCTGCGGCAAAGCCTGGCGGGTTAAGCCCCAGCCAGCCCGCCACCACGATCGCTATGGCCATCGAAACCTTGCCCGCCATCAACTCGCCCTTTTCACTGATCGACGGGTTGAACACCCCCTTGATCAAGTCGTGCGACACCGCCGACGAAATAGCCATCAGCAAGCCCGCCGCGGTGGACAGCGCCGCCGCCAAACCGCCTGCGGCCACCAAGGCGATCACCCAGTTGGGCAACAAAGCGATTTCAGGGTTGGCCATCACCATGATGTCGGGGTTGACCGTCAGCTCATTGCCTTTCCAGCCTGCGGCCTCGGCCTTGGCTGTCACCTCCTGGTTTTTGGTCTTCTCGTTGTAGTACTGGATGCGGCCATCGCCGTTTTTGTCGTCAAACTTGAGCAAGCCGGTGGTTTCCCAGCGCTTCATCCAGTCCGGACGTTCGTCATACTTGATGGCCACGTCCTGCCCATAGGGATTGGCGTTTTGCATCACGATGCCCGGGGTGATGGTACGAATCAGGTTCATCTTGGCCATGGCGGCCACGGCAGGTGCCACGGTGTACAAAATGGCGATAAACACCAGCGCCCAGCCGGCCGAACGGCGCGCATCCTTCACGGTCGGCACCGTGAAGAAACGCATGATGACGTGCGGCAGACCAGCGGTGCCGATCATCAGCGACATGGTGTACAGGAACATGTTCAGCTTGCTGCCCGGCAGCGACGTGGTGTACTGGTCAAAGCCCAGGTCTTGCACCACCTGGTCCAGCTTGGACAGCAGTGACACATCGGTGCCCACCATGTCCGAACCTAGGCCCAGTTGCGGAATCGGGTTGCCGGTCAGTTGCAGCGAGATGAAGATGGCGGGCACGGTGTAAGCCAGGATCAGCACCACGTACTGCGCCACCTGCGTGTAGGTAATGCCTTTCATGCCGCCAAACACTGCGTACATGAACACAATCGCCATGCCGATGTAAATGCCGTTCGAGCTGGACACGCCCAGGAAGCGCGAGAACGCCACGCCCACCCCCGTCATCTGGCCGATGATGTAAGTCAGCGACGCCACCAGCAAGCAGATCACCGCCACCGTGCGCGCGCTCTGGCTGTAAAAACGGTCGCCAATGAACTGCGGCACGGTGAACTTGCCAAACTTGCGCAGATACGGTGCCAGCAGCATGGCCAGCAGCACGTAGCCGCCGGTCCAGCCCATCAGGAACAACCCGCCGCCATAGCCCATGTTGGAAATCAAACCCGCCATGGAAATGAACGAAGCGGCCGACATCCAGTCGGCCGCCGTGGCCATGCCGTTGGTGATGGGGTGAACCCCGCCGCCCGCAACGTAGAACTCGCTGGTCGAGCCAGCACGGGCCCAGATGGCAATGCCGATGTAAAGCGCAAAGCTCAATCCAACGACGATGTAGGTAATGGTTTGCAGATCCATGCCTTACTCCTCGTGCACGTCAAAGCGACGGTCAATCTGCCCCATCTTGTACGCGTAGTAGAAGATCAGCACGATGAACACATAAATCGAACCCTGGTGTGCGAACCAGAACCCAAGCGGATAGCCGCCAAGCTTGATGTTGTCAAGCATGTCAGCAAACACGATCCCAGCACCAAACGACACCAGAAACCAAATCACCAAAATCTGGGCCAACAGCCCCAGCGTGGCGCGCCAATAGGCGTGACTTTGCGAATCACCGGACATTAAAAATCTCCTCGTATTTGGATTGAAGCCGGTCTGACGCATTGCACGGCACTGCCAACGCTGCACACCACTTCGCTACGGCACACACTTTTCCAGTGCACGCATTGCGCATCTTTTTTCCTGCGCTTACAAGCGTCTGACAGGCGCATCTCCAACGGCGAAACTCAAGGGAAAACCCCAGCGAAAAGGGCCTCGAAACTTCTCGGCCCTTCCCTTTGTAACGACAGTCGAGAATCCCTGCATTAGGCAGCGCGCTTGCCGCGCCAGGCCACCCGTCACTTACCGTGTGCGGCCTTGCGCCACGCTTGCGGCTGTGGCCCAGGCTGCATCCAGCTTGGCGGGCTGCTCCAGTTGGGCACGCAGCATGGGCAATGCGTCCAGCCCCCAGAACAGGCGGCCATCAACCTCCAACGACGGCACACCAAACACACCGGCGGCCAGTGCGGCATCGGTTTCATCGCGCAGGCGCTGCTTCACATCGGCACTGTCCGGCGCTTGCGGCGGCGACAATTGCGCGGTCAACGCGGCCAGCCGTCCAGCATCCTCCGCATCCGCACCGCCACGCCAGACATGACGAAAGATGGTTTCGCACACGTAACGATTGGGCGCTCCCTGCCGTTCGCAAGCCCAGGCCAGGCGCAGCAGCGCCAGCGGGTTGAACGGGTGGCGCGCAGGCAACTGCAAAGGCACGTCCAATTGCCCGGCTTGCCAGGCCACTTGCCGGTAAGTCCAGTCGCGCTTACCCGCCATTTCAGCAGGCCCCAACTGACCATGGTGCTTGAGCAACGCGGCCAACAATATCGGGCGGTAACGCACCTCATAGCTCAAGCCTTGCAGCGCGACGGGCAAGCGCTCAAACGCCAGGCAGGCGTAGGGCGAGATGAAATCGAACCAGAAGTCGATGCGCTTCATGGCTGCCCCCTTGCTGCCCGACGCTGCGCCACGCGGGCCAGCACTTCGCGCTGCGCCGCCGCCCCCAGCCCGCCCCAGGCGCTGATTTCGTCCAGCGTGCGCCAACACCCTTCGCACCATCCTGTGTCCGCATTCATGCGGCAGATGCCGATACACGGCGAAGGCATGGGCACATTGGAGTTTTCGGCATTCAGAGAGGCCGAAGCGCTTGTATCACAAGCCGATAACGCTACTTTATCAATAGCAATCATGGGATCGATGGCACCTGCACCACATCCGCCACCGGCGCACCGGTGAGCTTTTCCAGATCCGCCGGAGCCAGCTTGAACACGCCATGCGGGTGCCCGGCTGCAGCCCAAATTTCGTCAAACCGGAACAGCTCGCGGTCAATCAGCGTCACCGGCGGCTCGGCATGCGCCACGGGCGACACACCGCCGATGGTGAAGCCGGTTTTGGCTTTCACAAACTCGGCATCGGCACGGCCAATTTTGCCCACCAACGTCGCCACCCGCTTTTCGTCCACGCGCCGGTCGCCACTGGTGATGACCAGCACCGCCGCATCATCGCTCTTGCGACGGAAGATGATGCTCTTGGCGATCTGCCCCACGCCAATGCCCAACGCGTCGGCAGCCTGTTGCGCCGTGCGCGCAGCATCGTCCAGCATCTTCGGCGCATGCGCGTGTCCTGCCTCGGCCAAGGCGACAGCCACGCGCTGCACGCCCTCGGGTAATGTGCTCATATCAGCCCTTGATTGCCTTTGAATTTACCCAGCGCGCTTGTTCAGCACCGCCGTGGCCACGCGCGAATTCGGCTTGCGCTGCAAAAAGTCGCTGATGAACACTCCAGCGTCAATCAGCTTGTCCAGGTTAATGCCGGTATCAATGCCCATGCCGTGCAGCATGTAAACCAGATCCTCGGTGGACACATTGCCCGTGGCCCCCTTGGCATAAGGGCAACCCCCCAGGCCCGCCACCGACGCCTGGTGGTTCCACACACCCATTTCCAGCGCGGCCAGCGTGTTGGACAGTGCCTGACCATAGGTGTCGTGAAAGTGGCCCGACACGTGGTCCAAGTCAAAGTGTTTAAGCGCAGCTTCCAGCGCGGCCTGCACCTTGCGCGGCGTGCCCACGCCAATGGTGTCGGCCACGTCCACGCGCTCAATGCCAATGCCTTTCATCAATCCGGCCAGATAGTCCACGCGGGCGGGGGCAATGTCGCCTTCATACGGGCAGCCCACGGTGCAGCTCATCGCGCCCCGCACGGCGATCCCGGCGGCCTTGGCGGCCTGCACCACCGGGGCAAAGCGCTCGATGCTCTCGGCAATCGAGCAGTTGATGTTCTTCTGGCTGAACGCCTCGCTGGCCGCGCCAAACACCACCACTTCATCGGGTTTATCGATCAGCGCCGCTTCAAAGCCCTTCATGTTGGGCGTCAGCACGCTGTAGCGCACGCCCGGCTGGCGCGCCACGCCGCTCATCACTACATGGTTGTCGGCCATTTGCGGCACCCACTTGGGCGACACATAGCTGGTGACTTCAATTTCTTTCAGGCCCGCCTGTTGCAGGCGCTGCACCAGCTCGATCTTGATGTCCGCTGGAACGGGCTGCTTTTCGTTTTGCAGGCCGTCGCGGGGGCCGACGTCAATCAAACGCACTTGAACAGGCAAAACCATAGTTTGCACCTCCGGATCAGTCTATACACAGGGTCACACCTACGCATCAACCAGTGTAAACAAACACACTCTCAAAGTTGATCTCATTGCTGGGTAGAGGCTGCACCATGTTGGCTACTTCTTCCACGCGGCCCACTCGGCATCCGGAATCTGATTGTCCAGGATGTAGCGCTTCTCGAATCTGCGTTTACTCCATTTGAAAATGTGCGAAAAAGATACTTGACTAAGTAAGAAAATTCATTACGGTTGGTTGTCAGGTTACAAAGGGAGCGTATCAATGCATAAGACACGGCATTTATTCGGTAGGTTCTGGCTGCGACAAGTGGCTTTTTTTGTATTGAGCGTCGCCGGTGCAAGTGCCGCATGGGCAGCACCATTTCAGAACGGCAGCTTTGAGCTTGGGACTGATCCTGGTTCGTTTCTTCAACGGGTTACCGGAGGAAGCGACATCACAGGCTGGACAGTCTCATCAGGCAACATCGATTACATCGGCACTTATTGGATGCCGCATTCCGATGGTGCCCGGTCACTGGATCTCAGCGGCGGCCGGGCGGGCCGAATGGGAACTATAGAACAAGCTTTTGACACCGTAGCGGGGCATGAATATCGGGTGACTTTTGCCATGTCGGGCAATTCCGATTGTGGCAATGCGGTAAAAACCATGCGGGTAGCAGCTACGGGCGGAGTGTCGGTTGACTATACGTTCGACACCGCTACGCCTGGGCACAGCAGGATGAACATGATCTGGGAGACGCAAACCTATGCGTTTACGGCCAGCGGAGCATCGACGACGTTAAGTTTTTCCAGTCTAGAAAACAGCAATTGTGGCCCTGCGCTTGATCATGTGCAGTTGGTTGATCGATCCGCAGCGACCACGAGAGTTACGGCGGTACCGACACTGTCGGAAGGTACGTTGATCCTGTTGGGGGTCGCTGTGGGTGCAGCAGCGTTGCGTCGGCGCAAAGCCACTGGACGGTAGCCCACCTAGAGTAGTGTTCGACGCTATCTGGCACATAAAAACGCGTCTTTGCCGCCATAACGACAAATCCATCATCTTTATAAGTGCCATCAAGCATCGACCGCTACACCAGCCTTTTCAGGGGGCGAGATAATCGGAGGCATGATGCAACTCCACGCCCTCAAGCAGTACACCACCGTGGTCGCCGATACGGGCGACTTCAAGCAACTGGCGCAGTTTCAGCCGCAGGACGCCACCACCAACCCGTCGCTGATCCTGAAAGCGGTGCAAAAGCCTGAATACGCACCATTGCTTAAAGATACCGTGGCTCAGTACCGTGGCCAGCCGCTGGATGAGGTGGTCGATCGCCTGCTGGTGCGCTTTGGCTGCGAAATTCTGGCTACCATCCCAGGGCGTGTGTCGACCGAGGTGGATGCGCGTCTGTCGTTTGACGAGAGCGCCACGTTTACGCGGGCCGAGCGCATCATTGAGCTGTACCAGGCCGCAGGCGTGCCGACTGACCGCGTGCTGATCAAGATCGCCGCCACCTGGGAAGGCATTCGCGCCGCCGAGCGGCTTGAGCGGCGCGGCATCCATTGCAACCTGACGCTGCTGTTCAGCTTTTGCCAGGCCGTGGCTTGCGGGCAGGCCAAGGTGCAATTGATCTCACCTTTTGTGGGCCGCATTTACGACTGGTACAAAGCCAAGGCGGGCAACGCGTGGGACGATGCCGCCATGGCGGGCGCGCAAGACCCCGGCGTGCAGTCGGTGCGCCGCATTTTTGAGCATTACAAGCACTTTGGCATCACCACCGAGGTGATGGGGGCCAGCTTTCGCAACGTGGGACAAATCACGGCGCTGGCCGGGTGTGATCTGCTGACCATCAGCCCGGATTTGCTGGCCCAGTTGGCCGCCAACGACGCGCCCTTGCCACGTGCGCTGGATGCACAGGCGGCCAAGGCGCTGACGCTGGAGCCGGTGCAGTACGACGAAGCGGCTTTTCGCCTGGCGCTGAATCAGGATGCGATGGCCACTGAGAAGCTGGCCGAAGGTATTCGCGCCTTCATCGCCGACGCCGAAAAGCTCGAAACCCTGATGCAAGCGGCCTGAAGGCGCGCACAGCACACGCCACCATGAACTGGCAGCGCCGCCCCCGCTGTGACCAGACGCCAGCCTGGCCGCTGTTGCAAGCGCACGCCGCACAGCGCTTCAAAGGGCTGACATCCGGGCCGCAAGCGTTGGCGCAGACATTTGCGCCAACGTTTGATTTGCGTCGCGCCTTTACGCAGGACAGGCAGCGCTTTGCGCGCTGGTCGTTCGATGCACCGCCGCTGTGGGCCGATTTGTCCAAAAACCTGATCGACGTCGAGGCGCAGCGCTTGCTGAACCAACTGGCGCACGAATGCGGTGTGGCGGCGTTGCGTGATGCCATGCTGCGTGGTGAGCGCATCAACACCAGCGAGCAACGCGCAGTCACGCATGTGCATGGGCGCTGGGCAGGCGTGGACGCATCCAGTTTTGATGCATCAAACTGGCCTTTAACGCTGGTACAACAAGCACAAGAAGCTATTCAAAAAATAGCAAGCATACCGCCTGATGCAGCCCGCATTCGGTCTGACATGCTGGACTTTGCCGAGGCGGTACGTGCCGAAGGCGTGTTCACCGATGTGGTCAACATCGGCATTGGCGGCTCTGATCTGGGGCCGCGCATGGTGGTGCAGGCGCTGCGCTCTGGCGGGCATGCGGCGGGCGGGCCGCGCGTGCATTTTGTGGCCAACATGGACGGGCATGAGCTGGCTGAGCTGCTGCCCCAACTGAACGCGGCGCGCACGCTGTTCATCATTGCGTCTAAAACCTTTGGCACGGCCGAGACCATGCGCAACGCCGCTTCGGCGCGCGATTGGTTTGTGGCGCAAGGCGGGCAAGGCGTGGCACGCCACTTCGTCGCCCTCAGTGCCAACGCCGAAGCGGCGGGCGCGTTTGGTGCCGGGCGCTGCTTTGCTTTTGATGAGGGCGTGGGTGGGCGCTATTCGCTGTGGTCGTCCATTGGCCTGTCGATCGCCATCGCGGTGGGGCGTGCAGGTTTTGAGGACTTGCTGCGTGGTGCACGCGCCACGGATGCGCACTTTGCCACCGCCCCACTGGCGCGTAACCTGCCGGTGCAACTGGCGTTGATCGACCTGTGGTACCGCAACGTGCTGCACCTGGGCAGCCGCTGCATCGCGCCTTACCACCACGGCCTGCGCCGCCTGCCCGCCTATTTGCAGCAACTGGAGATGGAAAGCAACGGCAAGGGCGTGGACGGGCATGGCCAGCGTCTGGCCGTGGCCAGCGCGCCCATCACCTGGGGCGAGGCGGGCAGCAACGGCCAGCACGCGTTTTTCCAGATGCTGCACCAGGGCAGCGACGTGGTGCCAGTTGAGTTCGTGCTGGTGCGCCAACCCGCCCACACCTTGCCCGGCCACCACGACAAGCTGCTGACCAACGCACTGGCCCAGGCGCGGGCGTTGATGCAAGGCCAGCCCGGCGATGCGCCTGAGCGGCACTTTCCCGGTAACCGCCCCTCCACCGTGCTGCTGCTGCCCGATCTGTCGCCGCACAGTCTGGGTGCGCTGCTGGCCTTGTACGAGCACCGCACCCTGGCGCTGGGCGCGCTGTGGGGCATCAACAGCTTTGACCAATGGGGGGTGGAGCTGGGCAAGCGCCATGCGGGCGAAATCGAAGCGGCGCTGCACGGCGGCGATGCCAGCGGGCTGGATGCTTCCACGCAGAGTTTGTTGGCGCAAATCAGATGCGACTAAGAGCGTGTTCAAAGTCTCAGCGTGCGGGGTGTGGGATGCGAATCAGGATGGGCTGCAAGGCGCAAACCGCAGCAATACCTAGCGGTATCGCGAGGATTTGCAACGCAGCAGACCGCCCGAGGCCGCGCCCAC
>NZ_JBKEEE010000063.1:0-66638 GCF_047975795.1 Ottowia sp.
AATCAGGGTCAAGCGAACCAAAAACAGCGCAAAACGATGAGAAATTCAACGCTCGTTTCGCCATGTGAACATTCACGCGTCACCTCGCCCTGCAGCGGGGGTTGTGCAGACCTTCCCTAGCCAAGCCACCCAAACAACCGCAACCACCCCGGCCACAAGCGGGTGCCGCGAGTGATTGTTCAATGCCAGCACACCAAGGCGGCATTGCCCATCAACACGTCTGCATCGCGTGATTCATGGCGCTGCGCCCCGGTCATCCGGTGCAGCGGTCAACGATTCTTTCAGCACGTTTTGGCACATGCCTTCGTACAGTTCCTGCGCAGCGGGGCTGAAACTTGACCAGTCTTCAGGTGCGGCCTGGCGGGCCATGTCTGCAAACTGAAAGCCGAGCGAATTCAGATAACGCTGGGTCGATGGCATCGCATCACGCTTGATCTGCGCCCACTCGGCGGTGAACTTGTCTGCATGCGCTGGAAAGCGCTGCGTGCACGCCAGCAGCAAGGCACGGATATACACGGCGTAGCCACGATCGCGCTCTTCAGCGCGGGCTTGCTCAGGCGTCAGATCAGGCGCGGGTGCATGGGCGCACGCCGTCAGCGCCACCATCATCACAGCACCCTGTGCGGCGCGGATCATGCGAGCGACATGGGCGCGCTGCAAGTTCAGTCGCTGAAAGCGCCATGCCTGCGTACACCAAGCTTGTATCGAACATACCGCCATGCCCTGGCCTTACTCCGCCGCGCGGCGCAGCGTGTCCACCACCGGACGGCGCAACACATCGCGCAAGCCCCACCAGCCCGCTGCCAGCGCCAGCGCCGCACCGGCTGCGCCCCCCACCAGCGGCACCCAGGGCGAGGCGCTCCAGTCAAAGTCGAACGCATAGCGCGCCATGGCCCAGCCCACGGCCATGGCCACCACGCTGGCCAGCACCCCGGCCAGCAGGCCCACGCCCGCCAGTTCCACCCGCTGCACGCTGCCCAGCAAACGGCTGCCCGCCCCCACGGCGCGCATGATGGCGAATTCGCGCGCGCGCTCTTCGCGTGTGGCGGTGACGGCGGCAAACAGCACGATCAGCCCTGCCGCCAGCGTAAAGCCAAACAAAAATTCCACCGCGCGAATCACCTGATCGAGCACGCGCTGCACCTGGGCGATGGTGCTGCTCATGTCCACGTTGGTGATGTTGGGAAACTGGCGCACCAGCGCATGGTCAAAACCTGCCTGCTCAGGCGCACGGTAAGCGGCGATGTAGGTGATCGGCATCTCAGGCATGGCCGCCAGCGGAAACATGGCGAAGAAATTGACGCGCATCGACGACCAATCGACCTTGCGCAGCGAGGTGATGCGTGCTTCGACCAGCATGCCCGCCACGTCAAAGCGCAGGGTGTCCCCCAGCTTCAGATCGAGTGCTTCGGCCAAGCCTTCTTCGATGCTGATGGCACCTGGCTCGTCGGCCTGCCAGCGGCCCGCCACCACCTCGTTGTGCGGGGGCTGCTCGGCCGCGTGCGAGAGGTTGAATTCGCGGTCCAGCAGGCGCTGCGCGCGGCCTTCAGGGTAATCGGCCAACACCACTTCTTTGTCGTTGATGGCCACCAACCGCCCACGAAACATGGGGTACCAGTCCGGCCGGGTGACGCCCGCGTCTTGCAAGGCGGCGCGAAACGCATCGCCCTGGTCGGGCATGACGTTGATGACAAAACGGTTGGGCGCATCGGGCGGGGTGGCCGCGCGCCAGCTATCGACCAGATCGGTGCGCAGCAGCACCAGCAGCACCAGCGCCAGCAAGCCCACCGCCAGACTGCTGACCTGCACCACCGCATACGCCGGACGAGCCGACATTTGCCGCGTGGCCAGCACCAGCCAGCGCGGTGCGGTTTGCTCGTTGACCAGGCGGCGCAGTCCTTTCACCGCCCCCCACGACAGCAGCGCAAACAGCGCCACCGCACCGGCAAAGCCGCCCACGGCAATCAGCCCCAGCGTCAGGTCAGAGCTGACGGCCAGCAACAAGGCCGCAAACCCGGCCACACCCAGCGCCAGCACCGCCAGCGAGGCGGGCCTGAGCTGCCCCACATCGCGCCGAATGACCCGCAGCGGCGGCACCTGCGCCAGTTGCAACACCGGCGGCAGACCAAAGGCCACCAGCAAGGTCAAGCCAATACCCAAGCCAAACAGCACCGGCCACACGCTGGGGGCGGGCAAGGTGGCATCCACCAGCCCTGCCAGCAGCCACACAAACACGTGGTGCACCGCATAACCGGCCAGCACGCCCACAGCGCTAGCCACCAGGCCGACCAGTACAAACTCAACCGCATAGGCGGCGGCAATGCGCCGCTGCGGCAAGCCCAGCACGCGCAGCATGGCGCAGTCGTCCAGATGGCGCGCAGCAAACCCGCGCGCGGCCAGCGCTACCGCCACGGCCGACAGCAGCGCCGCCAGCAGCGCTACCAGGTTCAAAAATTTCTCGGCCCGATCAAGCGTGGTGCGCATCTCGGGGCGGCCGCTGTCCAGCGACTCCAGCCGCACGCCTTGCACGCCGGGCTTGTCCAGCGCCTCTTTCACCCACGCGGTGTAGCGCGCCACGGCGGGCTGCGCGCCCGCCACCGCCAGCCGCCAGGTGATGCGGCTGGCCGGCTGCACCAGGCCGGTGGCGGGCAGATCGGCCGCGTTCATCAGCACGCGCGGCGCAAAGCTCATGAAGCCCGACCCGCGGTCAGGCTCCAGCGCAATCAACTGGCTGATGCGCAAGGCGCTGTCGCCCAGCAGCAAGGTGTCGTCCACACGCAGCGCCAGCGCTTCCAGCAAGGCGGGATCGACCCACACTTGGCCGGGCGCGGGAATATCGCGCGTGGGCGCACCGGTAGAGTCTTGCGCGTTGTGTGCCAGCCGCAACTGACCGCGCAGCGGGTAGCCCGCTTCCACCGCCTTCAGCGACACCAGGCGCGTGCCACCGCCTTGCGCATCGCTGGCGCGGCCCATGGTCGGAAAGCTCAATGTCAGCGCCGTTTGCAAGCCCTGCTGGCGTGCCTGCTCGGCCCATTGCGGATCGGGCAGCGTGTCGCTGACCACCACCGCATCGCCGCCCAGCAACTGGCGCGCATCGCGCTGCAAGCCGCCTTGCAGCCGGTCAGAGAAAAAGCCCACCGCCGTCAGCGCCGCCACCGCCAGCGTCACGGCCACCATCAACATGCGCAACTCGCCCGAGCGCACATCGCGCCACAAATTACGCCAGCCCAAAGTCCAGATTGATACGTTCATACCAGCGACTGTACGCAAAGCCGCCGTCCGGCGCTGAACGGCAGCGTCACACAGCCGCCGCAATCCGTCTGCAACCCGCCTTCAACCCACCTTCAACCACAAGAAAATTGTGGGTACTGCGGCCAGCGGCAGCGCTCAGTGGCGCATGGCACCAAGGCATTAAAACTACGATTTCAATAGCTTGATACGCCATACACACAGGCGCTACAGCCTGTTTGATAGCCAGCGGCGCGTTCACTGCATCACCCGGTCAGCGGGGCTGACCATCCGCAACTTTGATCGTCATCAACCACCCATCGGCCCGCCCCTGCTAGCCTGCCGGGCCATGAACTTCGATCTGCTGATTCTGGGGGCTGGCCCAGCCGGTTTGTGCATGACTCGCGCGCTGTCGGGCCACGGTTTGACCATCGGCGTGGTCGAGCAGCAGCCTGACTCTGCGCTGCGCGAGCCAGCCTTCGATGGGCGCGAGATTGCACTCACCCAGCGCTCAGCCGCCACACTGCGGCAACTCGGGCTGTGGCAGCGCATCGAGCAGACCGACCCCGCCGCACTGTCGCCGCTGCGCGATGCCCAGGTACTCAACGGCGCATCGCCCCACACCATGCGCATCAGCCACACGCTGACCCGGCGCAGCGAACTGGGCTGGCTGGTGTCCAACCACCTGATCCGCCGCGCCGCCTGGGACGCCGCGCAAGAGGCCACCCGCACCCACGGCGACGTGCACTGGTTCACCAGCCAGCCTGTCCGCCAAGCGCGCGTGCAACCCGATGCCGCGCACATCACCCTGGCCGATGGCAGCGCCCACACCGCGCGCCTGCTGATTGCCGCCGACAGCCGCTTTTCCAACACCCGGCGCGCCGTGGGCATTGGTGCCAGCCAACACGACTTTGGCCGCACCATGCTGGTCTGCCAAATGACGCACGAGGCAGACCACGAACACGTGGCCTGGGAATGGTTTGGCCACGGCCAAACCCTGGCCCTGCTGCCCATGAACGACGACCCGGCCACCGGTGCCCACCGCGCCTCGGCCGTGCTGACGCTGCCGCACCAGCAGATCGACGCCATGCTGGCATTGGATGAAGCCGCCTTTGGTGCCGACATGGCGCGCCGCTTTGGTCATCGCCTGGGGGCCATGCAACTGGCCAGCACACGCCACGCCTACCCGCTGGTGGGCGTGTATCCGCACCGACTGGTGGCCCAGCGCCTGGCCTGCGTGGGCGATGCCGCCGTGGGCATGCACCCGGTCACGGCACACGGCTTCAACTTTGGTTTGGCTGGCGTAGAAACACTGTCCGGCCTGCTGCGACAAGCGCATGCCAGCGGCCACGACATCGCCACAACCGACCTGCTGGCCCGCTACCAACGCCAGCACCGGCTTGCCACACGCCCGCTGTACGAAGCCACACGCCTGATCGCCCAACTTTACACCGCAGAATCACCCCCCGCCCGTCTGCTGCGCGAAGCCGCGCTGCGCGTGGCCGAACGCGTCACACCGTTCAAACGCATCGTAGCCGCATCGCTGGCCGGAGGGCATTGAGTGGGTTGAGCCATTTTGCTATTATTAATATAGCCTACAACACTGGTACAGACTGCATTTTTATATTGAAATCCTGCGAAAAAACCAATCACTCGTATTTCTAATGTCCTCACGTTTGGGTTCACCCCAGGTGCTACATAAAATCGCCCGCAATCACACATACCGCCCCCAAGGAGAAAAACATGCAAGGTGATACCCAGGTTATCCAGCATTTGCAAGCCCAGCTCAAAAACGAGCTGACCGCGATCAATCAGTATTTCGTTCACTACCGCATGCTCGACAACTGGGGACTGGAGCGCATGGCCAAGGTGGAATACAAAGAGTCGATTGGCGAGATGAAGCACGCCGATCGCCTGATGGACCGCATTTTCATGCTCGATGGCCTGCCCAACCTGCAAGACCTGGGCAAGCTGCGCATTGGCGAAGACGTGGCCGAAATTTTGCAATGCGATCTGGTGCTGGAAACCGCCTCACAAGCCACGCTGAAAGAGGGCATCACCCATTGCGAGAAGGTGCGCGATTACGTCTCGCGCGATCTTTTGGAAGACATTCTGCAAGACACTGAAGAGCACATCGACCACTTGGAAACGCAAATCGCCCTGGTCGATAAAGTGGGGCTGCCGAACTACTTGCAAAGCCAGATGGGCGAGCAGGATTAAGATGTAAAATCAGCCTATAACGCCCACCCACTAAGCGTTATTAGCTATATATTCAGTAGTAAAATAACCATTGGCCCGCCTTGCTGCCCAAGCCGGGCTGTGGCAGATATTCACAGTTTTTCGGTCTGTCCGCTGCTGGGCCGCCACTTCATCAGGTGGCGTTCAGCCACGCCCACCAGGCCGTCCAGCACCAGCGCAAACACCGTCAGCAGGACGATACCGGCAAACACGGTGTTGATGTCAAAGCTGCCTTCGGCCTGCAAGATCAGGTAACCCACGCCGCTGGCCGAACCTAGGTATTCGCCCACCACCGCGCCCACAAAAGCCAGCCCGACCGAGCTGTGCAGACTGGAAAACACCCAGCTCATGGCGCTGGGCACGTACACATGGCGCATCAACTGGCGTGCGTTGGCCCCCAGCATGCGGGCGTTGGCCAGCACCACCGGACTGACTTCGCGCACACCCTGGTAGACGTTGAAAAACACGATGAAAAACACCAGCGTCACCGCCAGCGCCACCTTCGACCAGATGCCCAAGCCAAACCACATGGCAAAGATGGGGGCCAGGATGACGCGCGGCATGGCGTTGGCCGCTTTCAGATACGGATCGAGCACAGCCGATGCGAATGGCGTCAGCGCCAGCCACAAGCCCACACCCAAGCCCAGCAAGGTGCCGATGGCAAAGGCCAGCAGCGTCTCCAGCAAGGTCACACCCAGGTGTTTGTAGATATCGGCGTCGGTGATGAACCAGCGCCACAGGCGCTCGCCCACTTCCAGTGGCTTGCCAAAGAAAAAGGCCACGTTGTCGGAAGCGTTGGACGAAAAATGCCACACCAGCAAAATCACCGCCAGCAGGCCCAGTTGCCACACGCGCATCAGGCCATGGCTCGTGTGCGGGTTCATGCGGCCTTCCTTTTTTGCTGGTCGTAGCCCTTGAGCACTTCGTCGCGCAGCACAGCCCAAATTTGCGCGTGCAACTGCACAAAGCGCGCCTGATCACGAATTTCAGCCACATTGCGTGGGCGCGGCAGGTCGATCACAAATTCACCAATGAGCCGTGTGGCAGGCCCGGCCGACAGCACCACCACGCGGTCAGACAGGGCAATCGCCTCATCCAGATCATGGGTGATGAACAGCACCGCCCTGCCCTGATCGGAGCCGCTGGCCGACGGGGCGGCCCACAGGTCGAGCAGCTCGTTTTCCATCAACTGGCGGGTCTGAATATCGAGCGCTGAAAACGGCTCATCCATCAAAATGATGTCGGGATCGAGGATCAGCGTTTGCGCCATCGCCACGCGCTTGCGCATGCCACCCGACAGTTGATGCGGATAACGGTCTTCAAAGCCCGCCAGCCCCACCCGCGCCAGCCAGGCACGGCCCAGGCGGTCGGCCTCGGCAGGTGGCGTATCGCGGAACACCAAACCGGCGGTCACGTTGTCCAGCGCGGTTTTCCAGGGCATCAGCGATTCGGTCTGAAACATGTAGCCCGCGCGGCGGTTCAGCCCTTCCAGCGGCTGGCCAAACACCTCGACCCGCCCGCTGGACGGGGCCAGCAAGCCCGCGCCCACGTTCAGCAGCGTGCTTTTGCCGCAGCCCGTAGGGCCAACGACCGAGACAAATTCGCCTGGAGCCACTGCCAGACTGGCGCTTTGCACCGCCGTGTAGCGCTGGCCGGGGGCGTCACGGCTGGTGAAAATGCAGGTGATGTCCTGCAAATCCAGCGCTGGTTTTGGGTTGGAGTTTGGCATTAAAAATCGCCTTCAACGCTAGAAATACAAGCGCTAATAGCCATCAATTTTGAATCACTCAAGCGCTATCGGGCATGCATGCAGGCTGTGCCGCCCAATTCAGGCGTACTTGGCAGCGGCCTTCTTGGCGAAGCTGTTGGTCGCCGTCTGGCCCAAGTCAATCTTGGCGGTCTTGAGCTTGTCGTCAAAGGTTTGCAGCACGCGCAGTGCGGTGGCCGGGCCAGCTTCGGGCATGAGGCCGTCGGGCGAAATAGCTTCACGCACGCGCTCCCAGGCAGCCAGATAGAGCGAACGGTCGCCCAGCAAGAATGACTCGGGCACGGTTTTCACAATCTCGGACGGCCCCGCTTTTTGCAGCCAGCGCAACGCCCGCACCATGACGTTGGCCAGCGCCTGGCAGGTGGCTGGGTTTTCCTGCACAAACTTGACCGGCGTGTACAGGCAAGCTGCGGGCATGGGGCCGCCGTACACCGCCTGCGTGTCTTTCAGGGTGCGGGTGTCGGAGATGATTTTGATGAGCTGATCGCGCTCCAGCATGGTGATGACCGGATCCAGGTTGGCAATGGCGTCCACCTGCCCCGATTTGACCGCCGTAATGGCCCCGCTGGACGCGCCCACGCCGATGAACGACACGTCAGTGGGCTTGATGCCCGCCTTGGCCAGCACGTAGCTGGCCATCATGGCGGTGGACGAGCCGGGTGCGGTCACACCAATTTTCTTGCCTTTCAAATCAGCGATTGACTTGAAGCCTGGCATGGTTTTGGTGGACGCCGCCAGCACGATTTGCGGTGCGCGGCCTTGCAGCACGATGGACTGAATCGGCTGGCGCTTGGCCTGCATGTTGATGGTGTGCTCGTAAGCGCCCGACACCACATCAGCACTGCCGCCCACCAGCGCCTGCAAGGCTTTGGAGCCGCCTGCAAAGTCAGGAATTTCCACCTCCAGCCCTTCGGCCTTGAAGTAGCCCAGTTGCTCGGCCACCGTGAGCGGCAGGTAATAAAACAGATTCTTGCCGCCCACAGCGACGGTGAGCTTGGATTTTTCAGGCTTGGCCTGCGCCCAAACCAAACCCGGCAAGGCCACGGCCGCCGGTGCGGCCAGCAAAGACTTCAAAACAGTACGGCGCATGAGATGTCTCCAAATGTATTCAAACTAGGGAACCGGCGACTTTAGCAAAGCCACACCCAAAGCGCATGACGATTCACATGGCGATTGGCGCACCAGAGACAGGTGCCTCCCGCACCGGTCATTGTTACAAAAATGCAACGTCATACAGAGAATAATCGCAATTCATTTGTATTTGCAAATACACTCCCTTTACTTTTCTTTGCACCAGCCAAGCCTGAATTTCAAGACTCGCCCTTCTCGGCGTGTCCTCAGGCGGTAGCCAGTCCATCCTCTTCTTCGTCTTTTATCAGGGGGCTGTCTGCCATGTCATCTGGCGTTTTCACTTCTTCGCTTGTCTACCGTGATGCGTCGTGCTCGGCAACGCATTCAGCCGCCGCCATCCGCCCCACCGTGTTGCCCCTGGGTGCCATGTTGCTGGCCGGATCGATCCATGCCGGCGCTTTGGCGCAAGAAAACACCACGCTGCCCACCGTCACGGTCAAAGACACCGCCATCGAAGGGGCCACCACCAGCGCCACCCAGTACCGAGCTACCAAGACTGAAATTGGAAAAGGCCAGCAAGAGCTGCGCGACATCCCGCAAAGCGTGACGGTGATGACCGAAAAGCTCATCGATGACCGCAACCTGGACGACTTCCGCGAAGTGTTGCGCACCACGGCAGGCGTGACTTTTCAGGCAGGCGAGACGGGCGAGGAAGACGTGCGCCTGCGTGGCTTTTCGCTCGGGCAGGCCGGTGACATCTACCGCGACGGCCTGCGCGACAGCGCTCTGTATGAGCGCGACACTTTCAACGAAGACCGGGTTGAGGTCATCAAAGGCTCGGCCTCCATGCTGTTTGGCAAAGGCTCGACCGGCGGCGTGGTCAACCAGGTCAGCAAACAGCCCTTTTTGCTGGATCAGCACGAGGTGGAAATGACCCTGGGCCAGGGCGACGAAAAGCGCCTGCATGGCGACTTCAACTTCAAAACAGGTCTGCACGAAGCCTTTCGCCTGAACGTGCTGGCCCACGACGCCAAAAACTGGGGGGCCAAGCAAAGCAAGCTGGGCATTGCGCCCACTTACCGCTGGGGCATTGGCACGCGCGATGAAATTTCGGTCGGCGCGTATTACCTGGACATCGACGGTCGCTCCAGCTACAGCCACCCGTGGTTCATTGAAAATGGCCGCATTCGCACCACCTTGCCCGCGCGCAACTTCTATGGCCTGGCCAGCGACAAACTGGACACCTCGGCCGCCTACGCCACCATCTCGCACACGCACCGCTTTGACCACGGCGGGCAGCTTAAAACCCAGTTGCGACATGGCCGCTACGCACGCGATCTGTGGAGCAGCGTGATCCGCTTTGGCACCACCAATGGCGATCGCACCACCATCGACAACTGGGGCGACAGCACCATCATCACCCGCACGCCCAAGGGACGGCTGGGGCGCAGCCTGCTGACCCAGGTGCAAAGCGATTATTCGGGCATGCACAAAATTGCGGGCATGGATCACCTGATCATGGCGGGCGTCGACTACACCTACGAAGACGCGCGCCGCAACAACAGCTTTGCTGGATCGCAAAGCGGGCTGACCACCACCGTCGACAACCCCAACAACAACGCCTGGCGCCCCGACGAACGGGGTGAACCCAACTACAACACCTTTGATGCGCGCAGCTTTGGCCTGTATGTGCAGGACATGGTGGCCATCACCCCGACCATCAAGCTGGTGGGTGGCGTGCGCATGGATCACTTCAAAAACAAGTACGACACCTATGAGAGCGCCGCCCCCAACGGCACGGTCAACCCGGCGCGCCACTTCTCGCAAGGCGACACGCTGTGGAGTCCGCGCGTGGGCGCGCTGTGGCAGCCCACGGACTGGGCGTCGCACTATGTGTCGTTCGGCACCTCGTACAACACCTCGGGCGACACCTACCAGTTCACACCCGGCAGCCCCAATGCCAACCTGTCGAACACACCGCCCGAGAAAAGCCGCAACTTTGAAATTGGCGGCAAATGGGACTTGTTCGACAAACGTCTGAGTACCGGCGTGGCGGTGTTTTACTCAGAAAAATACAACGAACGCAACACCGACCCTGACAGCGCTGCCACGCAGTTCCTGCTGTCGGGCAAGCGCCACGCCGCAGGCATGGAATTCAACGCTGCTGGCCGCATCACCCCGGCCTGGGAAATGTTTTGGAACCACACCTGGATTCCCAGCGCCAAAATCGACCGCAGCAACCAGCAACTGGCCGCCAGCGGCGGCGGTGCCCAAGTCGAGGGCGACCGTCCGGGCCTGACGCCCAGACACAGCGGCAGCCTGTGGACCACCTACCGCATCATCCCGCGCTTGCGCCTGGGTTTTGGCATCAACTACCGCAGCAGTCAGTACCCCGAAGGCAACCGCGCCGCCAAGGCGTCCGGCTTTGCCACTTACGATGCCATGGCCGAGTACGAGCTGAACGACCACCTGACGCTGCGCCTGAACGTCACCAACTTGACCGACAAGCTGTATGCCGACTCGCTGTATCGCGGCTTTTATTCCCCAGGTGCGCCGCGCCGGGTGCAATTCACGGTCAAGGCCGTGTTCTGATCAACCGGCATACGCACCATGCTGCTGACGCTGCCCCAATTGCTGGCACCCGAAGAAGTCGCGCATATCCGTGCACGACTTCTGGCACCGGAGGCCATCTGGCACGACGGCGCGCGCAGCGCAGGCAGCCAGGCGGTCACGTTCAAACACAACCAGCAGCTGGCGCAAAACTGCCCAGTGTTGCCCGAGTTGCAAGCGCTGGTGCTGGACGCGCTGGGACGCGATCCGCTGGTGTTTTCCGCCGCACTGCCCAAAAAAATCTTCAACCCCCTGTTCAACCGCTATAGCGACAGCGGCCAACATTACGGGGCGCACATCGACGGTGCGGTGCTGCATTCCCAACGGCCCGATCAGTGGGTGCGCACCGACCTGTCGTGCACCGTGTTTCTGGCCGAGCCAGACAGCTACGACGGTGGCGAGTTGGTTATTCAGGACACGCTGGGCACGCAAAGCATCAAGCTGGCCGCGGGCGATGCGGTGCTGTACCCGGGCAACCGACTGCACGAGGTCACGCCCGTGACGCGCGGCGAACGGCTGGCGAGTTTTTTCTGGATTGAAAGCATGGTGCGCTCCGAAGAGCAACGCCACCTGCTGTTCGATATGGACATGGCCTTGCTCAAACTGCGCCAGCGACATGGCGAATCGGACGAAACCCTGCGCCTGTCCGACACTTACCACCGTTTGCTGCGCTTGTGGGCTGATACTTGACCACCCCCGTGGCACTAGGCGCTGCGCGCTGTTTCGCCTTCTCCCTCAAAAGGGCATCGCCCGTGGCCGAGGAAACCCCGACCACGGCAATCCTGGCCTGGCCTGCTTGGCGTTCCTCTGCGGCGATTAGCGCCTTGGTGGCTTAATACACCGTCCATCATGCGAAACACCGCCATTGCAGCGGTTGGCCCAGCCAACATGACGCCGATCAACCACACCACAACCCCCGTCAACCTGGCCGATTACGCCAAACTGGCGCGGGAGCGCTTCACCCCCGCGCTGAACGCGCTTTACAACGGCGGAGCAGGCGATGAACACACACTGCGCGCCAATGCACAAGCGTGGCAACAACTGACCCTCTGGCCCCGTGTGCTGCGCGCTCTGCGCGGCGGGCACACCGCCACCACCGTGGCCGGGCGGCCCATGGCCCACCCGATTTTTCTGGCCCCGGTGGCCTTGCAGCGCCTCGCCCACCCTGATGGCGAAGTGGCCAGCGCACTGGCAGCAGCAGCGCAAGGGGCAGGTTTTGTCCTCAGCACCCAATCCAGCGTTCCGATGGAAGACATCGCCCGCCTGGTGCTGGCCGATACGCAGCGCGGGCCGCTGTGGTTTCAACTGTATTGGCAGCCTGACCGCGCACAGAATCTGACCTTGGTGCAACGCGCTGAAGCAGCAGGCTTCGACGCCCTGGTGCTGACCGTGGATGCCCCCGTACAAGGCGTGCGCGACCAAGAGCGACGCCACCCTTTGCCCGCCTCCACCGGCGTGCACGCTGCCCATGGCACAGCCGCACAGCCGCACACCACAGATCAGCACGCCTATTGCGCTGGTTTGCCCGCCCTGGCCCCCACCTGGGACGACGTGGCCTGGCTGCAAGCGCACACCCGCCTGCCGCTGTGGCTCAAAGGCGTGCTGCACCCTGCCGATGCCTTGCAAGCCGCACAACTCGGGATAGCCGGCTTGATCGTCAGCAACCACGGTGGCCGCACGCTGGACACCACCCCACCAACTGCCGTGGCATTGCCCCACATTGCTGCGGCGCTGAACGGTACTGTGCCCCTGCTGGTAGATGGCGGCATCCGCCGAGGCACCGATGTACTGAAAGCCTGCGCCCTAGGTGCCAGCGGCGTACTTATCGGACGGCCCGTGGCCCATGCCCTGGTCGCAGGCGGCGCGCAAGGCGTGGCCCACATGATCCGTCTGCTGCGCGACGAGCTGGAAATGGCCATGGCCCTCGCAGGCATTCGCCAGTTGTCTGAGGCAGGAGCGGATTTGCTGACCCATACACCCAAACAAAATATCAATTGAAATCAAAAATAAATAGATATTTTCAATTTAAAAAGCAACCAATAAAAATCATTCTCATTTAATATCAGGCCACGTTCTTGATGACCTCCAACGACTAGGCCACACCATGATTGTTTGTGTATGCAACCGGGTTTCTGACCGTGACATCGTGCGTCACGCGCACTCGGGCATGGGCTTTGACGACATCCAGCTTGAGCTTGGCGTGGCCACCTGCTGTGGCCGCTGCGAATCGTGCGCACGCGATCTGGTGGCTCAGTGCAACACCAGCCATCCGGTGGCCGCGCTGCACCATGCGGGCGTGTCCAGCGCCGCTGACAGGGCGCATCCATGAGCATGCTGGCCGTCGTTGGCGCGCTGGCCTTGGTCATGTGCGCTGCCGCCTGGGCCTTGCGTCGTTGATTTTTCTGACTGAATACAAACACCCTCTTTCAAGCTGAACCGGCCCACAGTGCACGGTCTGCTCCCCCGATGATTTGCTGAAAGAATGACTGCTTCCACTTTGTCTGCTCCCCCGCGTCACCCGCTTTTGGGCCGCAACGTCGTCATCATTGGCGGCGTGGTAGCGTTTCACGGCGCGGCGCTGTGGGCCTTGAATCAGGGTCTACTGCGTCCGGCACTGGAAGCCATCGTGCCTGCCCAGATTCTGGTGGAATGGGTGGCTCCGCCACCGCCTCCTGCGGCACCGCCCGCACCGCCTGTGCCGGTTCCGCCGCCACCGGCTCCTGCCCCCAAACCCGTCGTGCGGCAACGGGTGACCCCAAAGCCACGACCTGCGCCCAAGCCTCGGCCTGTGCCAGCACCACAGCCGCTGGCTGTCGCAGAAGCCCCCGCTGAGGCCCCGGTGGTCGCAGCCACTCCGCCAGCGCCGCCCGCACCGCCTGAGCCTGTACCGCCGCCGCCCGCACCACCAGCGCCACCCGCACCGCCTGCCCCTCCAGTGATGGTGATGCCTTCATCGAAAGCAGCCTATCTGAACAACCCGCAACCAGCCTATCCGTCCATGAGCCGCCGTTTGGGCGAATCTGGCCGCGTCATCATCCGCGTGCACATCGGCACCGATGGTCGGGCGATTGAGGCGCGCGTGCAGCGTTCCAGCGGTTTTGACCGCCTCGATCAAGTCGCACTGGAGACCGTGCGCGACCGCTGGCGCTATGTGCCTGGCACGCGCAACGGCGTGCCTGAGGCCATGTGGTTCAACGTACCGATTAATTTTGTTTTGGAGTGAGTGAGCAATGAACAGCAATTTTGGCCTGATGCATGTCTGGGCACAGGGCGACTGGGTCACCCGCGCGGTGTTCAGCATCCTGGTGCTGATGTCTCTTATTTCGTGGGTCGTGATCCTGATCAAGGCGTTGGATGTAGTGCGCGCCAAACGCCAGGCCGCCAAGGTGGAAAGCTTCTGGCATTCGGCCGACATGGCTGAAGGCTTGTCCAAGTTGACGCCCGCTGATGCCAATCCGTTCCGCGATCTGGCTGTGCAAGGCCGAGAAGCGGCCGCCCATCACCGCGCCACCAAAGGGCAGCTGCACGATTCGCTCGACGTGAGCGACTGGATTTCGCGCGCCCTGCAAGGCAGCGCCGATCAAACCGTCACCCACCTGCAAACCGGTCTGGCCATTCTGGCTTCGGTAGGTTCCACCGCGCCATTTGTGGGCCTGTTCGGCACCGTGTGGGGCATTTATCACGCCCTCATGCGCATTGGATCAGTCGGCCAGGCCAGCCTGGATCAAGTGGCCGGGCCAATTGGCGAGGCACTGATCATGACCGCGCTGGGCTTGGCCACCGCCATTCCTGCCGTGCTGGGCTACAACGCACTGGTGCGCGGCAACAAGCACATTCTGTCCAAGCTGGGGCGCTTTGCGCACGATCTGCACGCCTTCTACGTCACCGGCGCACGCGTCACCGCCGCTTCTGGCGGCGATGGCAACGTGGTGTCGATGAAGCGGGGTTAATGCGCCATGGCCGGATACGTCACCGACGACCATGACGAGGTGTTGGGCGAGATCAACATGATCCCGTTCATCGACGTCATGCTCGTGCTGCTCATCATCTTCATCATCACCGTGCCGGTGATGAAACATGCCGTCAATGTGGAGCTGCCCAAGGCCACCAACGAAAAAGAAGTTCTTAAACCAGAAACCGTGCGCCTGTCAGTGCAATCTGACGGCAGCTACTGGATTGACGATCAACCCGTCAGCGACGACGCTCTGGACGCCCGCTTGGCGGCCGAGTCGGCCAAACAGCCTCAGCCCGATCTGCATATCCGCGGCGATAAAGACGTGCGCTACGAACGCGTGGCCCAGGCCATGGCTGCCGCCCAAGTGGCGGGCCTGCGCAAGATTGGCTTTATTACCGAGCCGCCGCCAGCGGCCGCGCCTTGAAATCCCGGAGGTCAACCGCATGACTGTTGCACAACCCAGCACTGCATCATCCGCACGCCCCACTCTCAGCTTGCCGGCACATGCTGCGGCCTCAGCAGCGGCTGCGCCACTGCCCAGCGAACGACTGCTGCGCGGCCGCAAGACCATTGAGATCAACCACAACGGCGAAATCTATCGCCTGCAAAATACCCGTCAGGGCAAACTGATCCTGACCAAATAGCAGTTTCATCGTGGGACGCGCTCACTGCGCGTATTGCCGCAAGCCACACCCTCGTGGAATTAGCCAGCGGATTTTTTTCAACCCAGGAATTGATAAGACCAGACCGCCGTCGGCACTCAAGCCGCATCCGGCACCAAGCACCAAGGTGCTTGGTCGTGCACCAGGCCCATCCACAAGCCCCAAGCCGAGGTCAGCATCAAAGCCAGTCCAGCCAGACGCATGCCCCACGACCCCATACCCGCTGCACCGCCCAGCCGCAGCAGCAGCCACGGCCCTGCCCACAACGACACCCCTGAGCCGATTGCAAACAGCGCCATCATGGCTGCGCCTGATGCCGCATCGCCCGCCAACGCCGCGGTAGTGACCGCCATGTACAGCAAGCCGCACGGCAGCAAAGCCCAGGCCACGCCAAGCCCCAGCGGTGCCACCAGCCCCATCGACTGTGTGGCCGCCCGCACCCGCGCCCACACCCTACGCGCACCGTAATCCAGCCACAGCGGCTGGCGCGCCTGAATCAGCAGCACCAGCCCCAGCAGCACGGCCGCCACGTGCACCATGGTCCAAACCGGACGCAGCGCCGCACTTTGCACGGTCAGCCAGCCCAACCCTTGCATGCTGGCCGCTGCCAATGCCCCCAGCGCCGAATAGCCCAGCAGCCGCCCCAGTTGAAACAACGCGATGGCCCGCCCGCTGCGCGGTGCAGCAGCTTGTCCAATGCCCGCACAGGCTGCGCCGCACATGGCAATGCAGTGCGGCCCGCCCGCCAGCCCCATGGCCAGGGCGGTCAGGGCCAGAGAAGTTTTCATCAAATGATTTTAGAAAACCGCGTGCGCGTGCGATCGGCTTGCAGGTATTTGTCGAACACCATGGCCACGCCGCGCACGAAGAACCAGCCCGTGGCAGTGACCTGGATACCCGTATCGGTCAGCCGCACCAGCCCCTGCTCTTGCATGGCGCGCAGTTGCGCCAGCTCAGGTGCAAAATAGGTTTTGAAGTCGATCAGGTGCGCCAGTTCAATGGGTTCGAACTGCACCTCGCCCTGGCACATCAGCGCCATGATGACGGCACGACGCAGCACATCATCGCGCGAGATGGCCAGGCCGCGCACCACTGGCAAATGGCCTTGGTCGAGCGCATCCTGGTATTCGGCCAGCGTCTTGGCGTTCTGACTGTAGGTGGCCCCAATCTTGCCGATGGCCGACACACCCAGGCCAATCAAGTCGCAATCCGGCTGCGTGCTGTAGCCCTGGAAGTTGCGGTGCAGTCGCCCTTGCCGCTTGGCCACAGCCAAAGCGTCGTCCGGCAATGCAAAGTGATCCATGCCCACATACACATAACCAGCCTCATCAAACGCCGCCAGCGAGCGCGCCAACATGGCCACCTTGTTGCCCGCGCCGGGCAAATCCACGGCGATGATGCGGCGCTGGGGCTTGAAGCGCTCAGGCAAATGCGCATAGGCATACAGCGCAATGCGGTCAGGCCGCAACTCGGCCACCTGGGCCAGGGTACGGTCGAACGACTCAGGCGTTTGCTTGGGCAGGCCGTAAATCAGATCAACGTTGACCGATTCAAAACCCAGCCTGCGCGCCGCCGCCACCAGAGCAAACACCTGCTCGGCAGGCTGCACGCGGTGCACGGCTTTTTGCACCAGCGGATCAAAGTCCTGCACGCCAAACGACAGGCGGTTGAACCCCAGTTCAGCCAGCGTGGCCAAACGTGATTCGTCGATGGTGCGAGGGTCAACCTCGATCGAATATTCACCGCCCGGCACCAAATCAAAGCTGCGGCGCAGCACGGCCATCAACTCACGCAGTTCATCGTCCGACAAAAAAGTGGGCGTGCCACCACCCAGGTGCAACTGGCTGACGCTGTGCCCTGCCCCCATGTGTTGCACGTGCAGATCTACCTCGCGCGCCAGATAGCGCAAATAGGGCGCGGCCCGATCATGGTGTTTGGTAATGATCTTGTTGCACGCGCAGTAATAGCACAGCGACTCGCAAAACGGAATGTGCACATACAGCGACAGCGGCAGCGCCAACGCCGCAGGGCCATCTCGGCGCTGCTCCAGCGCCTGCAAATAATCGGCCTCGCCAAAGGCCTCGACAAAGCGGTCAGCCGTGGGGTATGACGTGTAGCGCGGCCCTGGCACGTCAAATTTGGTCAGCAGTTCAGTGGTAATTGTGGGCATGGTGGCGCTGGCATCGTGGCGCTGGCATCGTGGGTGGTTGAAATCCACCCCGCCGTTAATGTGATGGGATGGGACCTTATTGTCCTTGACTGCGATCAAGTCATGGAATTCGCAGCACCCGTGTTGTCCCTGACCGGCACCCGAATCCGCTCAAACATTGTCTGACGTCAAAATGACAAGCTGCGGCCCGTGCTGGGCCTACAATCAAGCTAAGGCAGCGGCGCATGCCGCTGATTGATGGATATGTCTCTTCACGCTATCAAAGTCGCCTGCTCCAACTGCAATCTTCGCGAGCTGTGCATGCCCGTAGGGCTTTCGGGCAGCGATCTCGACAAACTGGACGATCTGGTGGCCGTGCGCCGCAAAATCAAGCGCGGTACGGCACTGTTTGCCAATGGCGACCGCTTCAGTGCCCTGTATGCCATTCGCACCGGATTCTTCAAAACCACCGTCGCCATTGAAGACGGGCGCGATCAGGTGACGGGCTTTCAAATGGCTGGCGAAGTCATTGGCCTGGATGGCATTGTGAGCGACCGCCACAGTTGCGACGCCATTGCGCTGGAAGACGCCGAGGTCTGCGTCATGCCCTACGAACGCATTGAAGATCTGTCGCGCGAAGTACCCGCCTTGCAGTCGCACGTGCACAAGATCATGAGCCGCGAAATCGTGCGCGAGCACGGTGTGATGTTGCTGCTGGGCAGCATGCGTGCCGAAGAGCGGCTGGCCGCGTTTTTACTCAACCTGGTGCAGCGCCTGCACGCGCGCGGCTTTTCGCAGTCTGAACTGGTGCTGCGCATGACACGCGAAGAAATCGGCAGCTACCTGGGTCTGAAGCTGGAAACCGTCAGCCGCACCTTCTCCAAGTTTGCTGAAGACGGCATCATCGAGGTCAAGCAACGTCACGTGCGCATTCTGGAAACACAAGCGCTGAACAACCTGGTCAACACCCCGGCCTGCCATTGACGTGATCAACCACGATCATTTTGGCGTTTAACGTAGGCAAAAAGCGTAAGCAGCTGTCAAATGCGCAGCAAACTTTAAACTTTTGCCGTTAGTGCAACCGGTCTTTGAAGTCATCCGGCAAAGGCAAGGGCATGACCTCAATGCCTTCGTCCAGCAGATCTTCCGTTTGCGCCAGCGTGGCCTGGCCACGGATGGCGCGCTCATCCGTTTCGCCATAATGCATGCGGCGCGCCTCTTCGGCAAAGCGCTCGCCCACATCTTCGGTGTGCGCCATCACGCGGCGCACCATGTGCATCCAGGCCGCTTGCAGCGCAGCAGGCGGCAGTGACGCCACACTGCTGTCGTTGCGCGTATCGGAAGGTGGCGCAGATGGTGCCGGATGCTCCAACGCGGTGCCTGCGCTTTCCGAAGCCCCGCTCAGATTCAGGCGCGGCGCGCTCAAGCACTTGACCACCGACTTGTCACCGCACAGTGGGCATTCCAGCAGCATTCCGGTCAGTTGGCCCTGAAAATCGTCTTCCGACGAAAACCAGCCTTCAAACGTATGGCCGTGGCTGCATCGCAGGTCCAGCACTTTCATGCACCACCACCTTCAGACTGCACGGCACGCCAATCCAGCGCCCAAGCGCCATGCAGCCAGTTTTGCAGCCACAGGGCACCCACCATGGTTTTGGCGTCGGTCACCTCGCCGGTACGGCACCAGTCCATCAACTGTTCAGACGATGCACTGAACACGTCGAGAAATTCGCCAGCGTCCAACTGCCGCTCACCGGCCGACAGGCCGCGCGCAAACCAAACTTCGATGAATTCGGTGGAATACGCCACCACAGGGTGCAGCACGCCCGCGCGCGCCCATTCACTGGCGATGTAGCCGGTTTCTTCGCGCAGCTCGCGCTGGGCGCAAACCCAAGTGTCTTCGCCTGAATCAATCTTGCCCGCAGGAAACTCAATGATGGTGCGTCGCACCGGATAGCGGTACTGGCGTTCCAGCACAATCTGCGCAGCGCGATCCGACACGGACAGCAGCGGCACAACCATGACGGCACCTGGATGCACCACATATTCGCGCTGAGCGGTTGCACCGTCTGGCAGGCGCACCTGGTCGCGAAAGACATGCAGGAAATCACCGCGCAGCAGCTCAGTGCGACTCAACATCTGCTCTGTCAAATCGTTATATCCGGGCATCATGCACGACGCGCCAGATAGCGCCACACAAAACCAGGGAAGGCCAACGTCAGAAACAACGCGGCCGTCACGGCGTAAAACTCCCATCCTTGCGGATAAATCTGGCCAATGCTTTGCTCAAAAGCCAGGCCGACGCCGCCGACAATGAAATACCACAATACCAGTTCGGCCAAACGCCAAGCCAGCGATTTGCCTGCGTCGGGCAAGCGCAGCACAAGCATCAGGCGTTCGCTGACAAACGGCAAGTTAGCCGCAACCAAGGCCAAAATCACCAATATCCAGACAATGACCGTCTGCGACATCCAGATGCCTAGGCTCAGGTCGACAGCATCTGCACCACGGCGCGGGCGCACAAGGTCATCAAAGCGCCTGGAACCATGCCCAGAATCAACAGCAACGCGCCATTGACCGACAGCGCGGCACGGAAATCCAGTGGTGCGCGAATCGGCTCGGGCACGCCCACCGGATCGTCAAAATACATCACCTTGATGACGCGTATGTAGTAAAACGCGCCGATCAGGGACATCATCACCGCGAACACCGCCAGACCAATGTGGGCCGTGGTACCCGTGCTGATCAAGGCTTGCAGCACCGACAGCTTGGCCTGAAAACCCACCAGCGGTGGAATGCCGGCCAAAGACAGCAGGCAGATCGCCATGATGCCGGCGTAAAGCGGACTGCGCTGGTTCAGGCCCGCCAGATCGGCAATCTCCTCGCTCTCAAAACCCTCGCGTGTCAGCAGCAAAATGATGCCGAAGCTGGCCAGCGTGGTCAGCACGTAGGTCACGATATAGAACATGGCCGAGCTGTAAGCATTGGCCGCGCCCAAGGCGCTGTTGTTGACCACACCAGACATCAAGCCCAGCATGACAAAGCCCATCTGCGCAATGGTTGAATAAGCCAGCATGCGCTTGAGGTTGGTCTGCGCAATGGCCGCCAGATTGCCGATCAATAGTGAAGCCACAGCCAGCACCGCCAGCATCTGTTGCCAGTCAATCGCCAGGGGCAGCAAGCCTTCTGCCAGCAAGCGGATGGCCATCGCAAAAGCGGCCAGCTTGGGCGCGCTGCCAATCATTAGCGTCACCGCCGTGGGTGCGCCCTGATACACGTCCGGAATCCACATGTGAAATGGCACAGCACCAAACTTGAAAGCCAAGCCAGCCACCACAAACACCACTCCAAACACCAGTATCTGCTGGTTGATTTGCCCAGACGACACTGCTTTGAGCACGCCGGTAATGTCCAGCGTGCCCGTGGCTCCGTACAACATGGACATGCCGTACAGCAAAAAACCGGAGGCCATGGCACCCAGAACAAAGTATTTCATAGCCGCTTCAACGGCAACCACATGGTCACGTCGCAAGGCCACCATGGCGTATCCAGCCAGGGTGAGGCATTCCAGACCCAGATAAATGAGCAGGAAATTGTTGGCTGAAATCATGACGTACGAGCCCAGCAGCGACAGCAGACTCAGCACATACCATTCACCACCGCGCAGCATGTCGCGATCCGTGACATAGCTGCGACCATAGATGCAGGTCAGCAGCACCGCAATGGCTGCAAAGCACTTGAGCCAGTTGGCCATCGGGTCACTGACCACCATGCCGCCAAAGCCGTAAATTGTCTGTCCACTGCTTGCGTAATAGCCCGTCAACACCGCCAGCACGGCCAGCGTCATCACCGACAGCACATACGCAGGCATGCGACGACGGCTGTGGTCCATCAAATCCATCAAGGCAATCACACAGGCCATGACCAGGAGCAGTATCTCCGGGTAAATGGCCATCCAACTGAATTTGTCAATCATGTCCTCACGCCCTCAATTCAGCTTGGATACAGCCACTTGCTTGACCAGATTGGTCACCGATGCATCCATGACATCAGTCACGGGTTTGGGATACAGTCCCATCCACAACACAGCCACGGCCAACACCGCCAGCATCACGAACTCGCGGCTATTGATGTCAGACAACTGGCGCACCTCGTCATTGGCCACGGCACCAAAATACACCCGCTTGAACATCCACAAGGTGTAAGCCGCGCCTGAAATCAAGGCTGTGGCAGCCAGCAGGCCAATCCAGAAGTTGAATTCAACGGCCCCCAGAATCACCATCCACTCGCCGACAAAACCGGCAGTGCCCGGCATGCCGCAATTGGCAAACGAAAACAGCAGGGCAAACGCGGCAAATCTGGGCATGGTGTTCACCACGCCGCCATACGCCGCAATATCGCGCGAGTGCACCCGGTCGTACAGCACGCCAATGCACAAGAACATGGCACCAGACACAAAGCCGTGCGCAATCATCTGCACCAAACCACCCGAAATGCCCAGCGGATTGAAGATGAAAAAGCCCAGCGTGACAAAGCCCATGTGCGCCACGGACGAGTACGCCACCAGCTTTTTCATGTCCTGCTGCACCAGCGCGACCAACCCCACATAAATGACGGCAATCAGCGACAGCACAATCATCAGCGTGGCCCATTCGCGCGATGCATCCGGCAGAATGGGCAGCGAAAAGCGCAAGAAACCGTAAGCGCCCAGCTTCAGCATGATGGCCGCCAGCACAGCAGAGCCGCCGGTCGGTGCCTCCACGTGCACATCGGGCAACCAAGTGTGCACCGGCCACATGGGCACCTTGACCGCAAACGCGGCAAACAAGGCGAAGAACAGCAAGGTCTGCGCCGTGTCGCCAATCGGCGTGTTGTGCCAAGTCAGGATATCGAAGCTGCCCCCTGAGATGGTGTACATGTAAATGAAAGCCACCAGCGTCAGCAATGAACCCAGCAGCGTGTACAAAAAGAATTTGAACGCCGCATAAATCTTGTTAGGCCCACCCCAGATACCGATGATCAAATACATCGGTATCAAGGTGGCCTCAAAAAACACATAGAACAGCACGCCGTCCAATGCAGAAAACACGCCAATCATCAGCCCCGACAAAATCAGGAAAGCGGCCATGTACTGGTTGACGCGACGCTGAATCACTTCCCAGCCAGCGATCACCACGATGACGGTGATAAACGCAGTCAGCAACACGAACCACAGCGAAATACCATCCACCCCGAGGTGGTAATTAACGTTGAAGCGTGAAATCCAGGACGTCTTTTCAACGAACTGCATTTGCGCGGTATCGAGGCGAAAGCCGGTGTACAGCGGCAGCGTGATCAAAAAGCTGACCACTGCCCCCAACAGCGCGATCCAACGCACCAACACTGCCTGACCGTCCCGGCCCAGCGTCAGTAGCACCACGCCGAAAATAATCGGCGTCCAGATGGCAAGACTCAACCAACCCATGTTTTTATCCTGCTCTTCATTACTTGCCGTAGAAGACGACGAAATACGTCATCAGCACGAATACACCCAAAATCATGACCAGCGCATAGTGGTACAAAAAACCGGTTTGCAACCGCCGCACCACGCCGGACACCCAGCCCACCAGCTTCCATGAGCCATTGACCACCGCACCATCAATCAGCGCGCGATCACCACCTTTCCACAACCCCGTGCCAAGCCATACAGCACCGCGCGCAAAGATGTTCTCGTAGATCCAATCCATGTAGTACTTCTGGTCAAGCATTTTGTAGACCGGCTGGAAAACATTTTGGATACGTTGCGGCAAACCAGGATTGACCATGTACAGGTAATACGACAACGCCACCCCTGCCACCGCCAGCCAGAACGGCGGTGCCATGAAGCCGTGCAACGCCATGGCCCACCAGCCATGAATGGCTTCAGCCAGTTCAGCCATGGCAGGATGCCGCGCCGCATCGACAAAAATGACGTTGTTGAAAAAGCCACTGAACAACATGGGCATCAATGCGATAGCACCAATGACCACCGAAGGAATGGCCAGCAAAACCAGCGGCACCCAGACCACGGCAGGCGATTCGTGCGGCTTGGCATCGTGACCATGTCCATCATGATGATGGTCGTCATGGTGCGCATCCGGATTCTGGTCGTAGCGCTCCTTGCCGTGGAACACCAGGAAATACAGCCGGAACGAGTAAAACGCCGTGACGAAAACACCCGCCAACACACAGAAATAGGCAAAACCGGCACCCGGTAAATTGCTGGCGTGTACGGCCTCAATGATGGCGTCTTTGGAGTAAAAACCCGCAAAAAACGGCATGCCAATCAAGGCCAAAGAACCCAGCAAGAAAGTCAGCCACGTGATCGGCATGTATTTGCGTACACCGCCCATCCAGCGAATATCCTGATTGTGGTGCATACCGATGATGACCGACCCCGCAGCCAGAAACAGCAAGGCTTTGAAAAACGCGTGCGTCATCAAGTGAAAAACAGCCACCGAATAGGCAGAGGCCCCCAACGCCACCGTCATATAACCCAGTTGAGACAGTGTGGAGTAAGCCACCACCCGTTTGATATCGTTTTGAATAATGCCCAAAAAACCCATGAACAAGGCCGTGATGGCACCTACCACCAAAATGAAGTTCAGCGCAGCGTCGGACAGCTCAAACAACGGCGACATGCGCGCCACCATGAAAATACCCGCTGTGACCATGGTGGCAGCGTGAATCAACGCAGAAATCGGCGTCGGGCCTTCCATCGAGTCCGGCAGCCAAACATGCAAGGGCACTTGGGCCGACTTACCCATGGCCCCAATAAACAAGCCAATGCAGATCACCGTGACCAGCATCCAGTTGGTGCCCGGAAGCATCAGCCCAGCCAATTCACCCGATTTGGCAAATGCCTCGTTGTAATTCAGTGTTCCGGCAAACGCGACGATCAGGCCGATGCCCAGGATAAATCCAAAATCTCCGACACGATTGACCAAAAATGCCTTCATATTGGCAAAAATAGCCGTGGGCTTGTTGAACCAAAAACCGATCAGCAAATAAGACACCAGCCCCACGGCTTCCCATCCGAAGAATAGCTGCAAGAAGTTGTTGCTCATGACGAGCATCAACATCGAAAACGTGAACAGCGAGATGTAAGAGAAAAAGCGGTTGTAACCCGCGTCATCAGCCATATAGCCAATGGTGTAAATATGCACCATCAATGACACAAAGGTCACTACGCACATCATGGTCGCCGTCAGACTATCGACCAGAAAACCAACCTCCATCTTCAGATTACCAATGATCATCCATTCATAAATGGTTTGATTGAAATAGGCCCCGTTGGCGACGACGTTTTTGAGCACAAAAGCCGACAGCAAAAAAGCAATCAGCACGCCACCAATGGTGGCGGTATGCGACGCTACCCGGCCAATGCGATTGCCGCCAAAAGCTGTGCCCAAAATACCCGCAAACAATGAACCCGTCAAAGGTGCCAAAGGCACCGCCAGCAAAGTGGCAGCCGAAAAGGATTGACTCATGACTGGCTTACCCCTTCAGCGAATTGAGCTCATCCACATTGATGCTCGACTTGGCACGGAACAGCAGCATCAAGATGGCCAGACCGATGGCTGACTCTGCCGCCGCCACCGTCAGGATGAAGAATACAAACACCTGCCCATGCATGTCGCCCAGATAATGCGAGAAAGCCACGAAGTTCATATTGATCGACAGCAACATCAATTCAATCGCCATCAACAACACGATCAAATTTTTACGATTCAAGAAAATACCCACCACGGACAACGCAAACAGAATTGCCCCCAAGGTGAGATAGTGCGCCAGCGTTAATGTCATGACTTGTCCCCTTGCACTGGCTGTGAAACCTCTGTTTCGACCGGCACATGTGCCTGGGTGGGTGCCACCTTCAACACGGCCACACGATCACGCGCACGCACATGCACCTGTTTGGATGGATCAATCTTCTTGCTGTCTTTGCGGCCGCGCAGCGTCAACGCAATGGCCGTGATCATGGCTACGAGCAAAATCACCGCCGCAATTTCGACGGGATACAGATATTGGCTGTACAGCAGCATCCCCAATTCTTTGGTATTGGAATACTGCACCGCCTGCTCCGCTGCACCTGCCATGACTTCGGCTGTTGCGGGCGCATCGCCTAATTTGAAGCCCCGAAACAAAACAACGGCCATTTCAAGCGAAATCAAACCGCCAATACCCAAGGCTAGCGGAAAATGCCGCCAGAAGCCTTGTCGTAAATTGTCGATGTGAATGTCCAGCATCATCACCACGAAAAGAAACAACACCATCACGGCACCCAGATAAACCAATACCAGCGTAATGGCCAGAAACTCGGCCTTCAGAAGTAACCAGATGCCCGCCGCTTGTGAGAAAGTCAGCATTAGAAACAACACCGCATGCACCGGGTTGCGCGCAGTAACCACACGGAATGCTGCAAACAGCATCACCGCAGAAAGCAGATAGAAAAAGGCGATTTTGACGTCCATGGTGAATGACCTGTGTGTTCGCCTTCAGCGGTATTTGGCATCAGCCGCTTTGGCTGCTGCAATTTCAGGCTCGTAACGGTCGCCCACGGCCAAAAGCATGTCTTTTGTAAAGTAAAGATCGCCACGCTTTTCGCCGTGATACTCCAGAATTTGCGTTTCCACGATGGAATCCACCGGGCAGCTTTCTTCGCAAAATCCGCAGAAGATGCACTTGGTCAGATCAATGTCATAGCGTGTGGTCCGGCGTGTACCATCTTCGCGCTGGCCTGCTTCGATGGTGATCGCCATGGCCGGGCAAACGGCTTCGCACAGCTTGCAGGCAATGCAACGCTCTTCGCCATTTTCATAACGACGCAAGGCATGCAAGCCCCTGAAGCGCGGCGACAGTGGCGTTTTTTCTTCGGGAAACTGGATCGTGACCTTGCGGCTAAACGCATAGCGCCCGGTCAAGGCCATGCCTTTGACCAGTTCCACCAGCATGAAGCTTTTGAAAAAATCGCGGATCGAAAAAGGTGATGCAGTAACGGAAGTCATGTCTTTATCCTCCGCGCTCAATGCCAGATATTGACAGGGGTGAACATCCAAAAGCCCACCACAAGCAACCAGATGAGCGTGACCGGGATAAAAATCTTCCAACCCAATCGCATGATCTGGTCATAGCGAAAGCGCGGAAATGTGGCGCGAATCCAGATGAACATGGACACCACAGCAAACGTTTTCGCTGCCAGCCACATCCAGCCTGGAACCCAGTCCAAGAAGGCCACTGGAGACAACCATCCGCCCAGGAACATCACCACCGCCAGAATCGATACCAGCCACATGCTGGCGTATTCGGCCAGGAAGAAGATGGCAAAGCCCATGCCCGAATATTCGACCATGTGGCCCGCCACAATTTCGGCCTCACCTTCCACCACGTCAAACGGATGGCGGTTGGTTTCGGCCACGCCGGAAATCAGATACACCACAAATATGGGCAGCAGTGGCAGCCAATTCCAGGACAAAAAGTTCAGCCCCATATTGGCAAACATGCCTTTGCCCTGCCCCATCACGATATCGGTCATGTTCATGCTGCCCGACACCATCAAAACCACCAAGAAGCAAAAACCCATGGCAATTTCGTAGCTGACCATTTGCGCCGATGCCCGCAGCGCACCCAAAAATGCATATTTGGAGTTGGATGCCCAGCCCGCAATGATCACGCCATACACCTCAATCGAGGTAATCGCCATCACCAGCAGCAAGCCCGCATTGACGTTGGCCAATGCCACATCTGGCCCGAACGGAACCACCACCCACGCGGCCAATGCGGGCATGATGGCCAGCAGCGGCGCCAGGAAAAACAAGCCCTTGTTGGCGGCCGTCGGGCGAATGATTTCTTTGGTCAGCAGCTTGACCGCATCGGCAATCGGTTGAAGCAAACCTTTGGGGCCAGTCCGGTTGGGGCCTACGCGAACTTGCATGAAGCCAAGCAGCTTGCGTTCCCACAGCGTGAGGTAAGCCACCGCACCCAGCAGCGGCAACAGCACCGCCACAATTTTGACCAGACTCCAGACCACAGGCCAAGTGACGTCCGTCCACCAAAAGCCCGTCGATAAATTCAGGCCAGTGTTGTAAAGCCAGTCGATCATGCCGCCTCCCCTTTCCGGGCATCGGCCGTTTGTTGCAGCGATGGCGCTCGTCTGACAATGCTGTCGAGCTGATAAATGCCCACCGCAGGAACAGCAATCTCTGCCGCCGACACCACCATAGCGGCCGTTGTGCGATTGCTCAAACGATCCGCAGCCACTGCCCCAAGAGTTGTAGATCCCAAGGCTTGGGCCAGCACTTCCTGCGAGCTGTCAAAGGGGGCTTGAACCACGTCCAGCATGTCCGCCAACACCCGCAACACCTTCCAAGCCGGGCGGGTCTCGCCTTGCGGCCTGACCACGGCGTGAAAACTTTGAACCCGGCCCTCCGCATTGATGAAAGTACCCGAAGTTTCTGTAAATGGTGCGATAGGCAGCAACACATCACTCACATCCAGATTGGCCTTGAACGGGCTGAGCGTGATCACCATGTCGCAACCCGCTAATGCACGCCCAGCCGTATCCGGACCAGGCTCGCAATCCAGCAGCAACGCCGCCTTCAAACCGCTATTCAGCATCTGCGCCGCATTCAAGCCGCCTACCCCCGGCAAAGCGCCCACCACTTGCGCGCCCACCGTATTGGCCGCTTCGGTCAAGTAGCCCACGGTGGCCTGCACATGCTCACCAATCCACTGACACAAAGCCAATAAATTGGACGCCTGCGGGTGGTGCGCTGCGCTGTTGCCCAGCAAGATGGCTTTGCGCTCGCCGGATAACAAAACTTGGGCAATGGCCTTGGCATCGTCCGTGGCTTGACCCTGCACGGGCGATACCACGCCTTGCGCTTCGGCCACGGCAATAGCAATTCCTGCCAACTGCACCGCCCAATCGCTGGGATCGACCACCGCAGCCGCGGCCAAAGGCATGGCCCAGGCGGTATCGCTGGACAACAAATCTGATGAGACCAGTGCAGCCACCGCTGCGCCGTGGCGTGCGGCCTGGCGAATGCGTTGTGCAAATAAAGGATGGTCTTTGCGCAGATTGCCCCCCACCACCAACACGCTTTGCAATTGCGACAAAGTGGCAATGGGTGCGCCCAGCCAGCGCACGCCGTCGGTTTCAGCAAAATCCTGATGGCGCAAACGGTAGTCGATATTCTGGCTACCCAGACCACGCATCAGGCTGGACGCCAAATACAACTCTTCCACCGTGCTGTGCGGGCTGACCAACGCGCCAATGGCACCGGCCCCGTACTGGGATTTGATCTGGCTTAGCCCATTGACGACATATTCCAGAGCGGTTTGCCAATCCACCTCTTGCCATGCACCGCCTTGCTTGAGCATGGGCTTGGTCAGACGTTCTTCGCCGTTCAGCGCCTCATAGGAGAAGCGGTCACGATCGGCGATCCAGCATTCGTTGACCGCCTCATTTTCCAGCGGCACCACACGCATGACCCGGTTGTTCTTGACCTGCACGATCAGATTAGTCCCCGTCGAATCGTGCGGACTTACGCTCTTGCGACGCGACAGCTCCCAAGTGCGGGCGCTATAGCGGAAAGGCTTGCTGGTCAAAGCGCCCACTGGGCAAATATCGATCATGTTGCCCGACAGTTCGGAGTCGACACTGGCACCGATGAAAGTCTCAATCTCGGAGTGTTCGCCCCGGTTGGCCATGCCCAGTTCCATCACGCCTGCAATTTCTTGTCCAAAGCGCACGCAGCGGGTGCAGTGGATGCAGCGGGTCATCTCCTCCATGGAGATCAATGGCCCCACATTTTTGTGGAACACCACGCGCTTTTCTTCTTCAAAGCGCGAGCCTGATGCACCATAACCCACAGCCAAGTCTTGCAACTGGCATTCACCACCCTGGTCGCAAATCGGGCAATCCAGCGGGTGATTGATGAGCAAAAACTCCATCACCGATTTTTGCGCCTTCAGTGCTTTTTCAGACTTCGTGCGCACGATCATGCCCTGCGTGACGGGCGTTGCGCAGGCAGGCAATGCCTTGGGGGCTTTTTCCACATCCACCAGACACATGCGACAGTTGGCCGCGATGGACAGCTTCTTGTGATAGCAAAAGTGCGGAATATAGGTGCCTGCCTTTTCAGCCGCATGCATCACCATGCTGCCTTCAGCCACCTCCACCTTCTTGCCGTCGATTTCTAGTTCAACCATGGGCTTCTCGTCTGGTTCCGTTGGCTCAAGCCGCCTGCTTTTGCGCAGCCTCGATTTTGGCTGCGAACTCATGGCGGAAGTGCTTCATCATGGCGCGCACCGGCATGGCCGCTGCATCACCCAGCGCGCAAATGGTGCGGCCCATGATGTTTTCGGCCACGTTATCGAGTTTGTCCAAATCTTCGGGGTGGCCTTCACCGTCCTGAATGCGATCAACCATGCGTGACAGCCAGCCCGTGCCTTCCCTGCAAGGCGTGCATTGGCCGCAAGATTCGTGCATATAAAAATACGACAGGCGCTTGAGCACTTCCACCATGTCGCGCGAATCGTCCATCACCATCACCGCACCAGATCCCAGCATGGAACCCGCTTTGGCAATGGAGTCATAGTCCATCGTGCACTGCATGATGATGTCAGCAGGCAACACTGGCGACGATGAGCCACCCGGAATCACTGCCTTCAACTGCCGACCACCGCGCATACCACCAGCCAGCTCCAGCAGCTTGGCAAACGGCGTGCCCATGGGAATTTCGTAATTGCCAGGGCGCTCCACATCGCCTTGGATCGAGAAAATCTTGGTGCCGCCGTTATTGGGTTTGCCACACTCCAGATAGGCCTGCGCACCGTGGCGAATGATCCAGGGCGTGGCCGCAAACGTCTCGGTATTGTTGATGGTGGTCGGCTTGCCGTACAAGCCAAAGCTGGCCGGAAACGGCGGCTTGAAGCGCGGCTGGCCTTTTTTGCCCTCCAGCGATTCGAGTAGCGCGGTTTCTTCACCGCAGATGTAAGCGCCAAAACCATGGTGTGCGTGCAACTGAAAGTTGAACGCACTGCCCATCACGCCTTGGCCGAGGTAGCCTGCCTCACGCGCTTGCTCCAGCGCTGCCTCAAAGCGTTCGTACACCTGAAATATCTCGCCGTGGATGTAGTTGTAGCCCACGCTGGCCCCCATTGCGTAGGCAGCAATCGCCATGCCTTCAATCACGGCATGAGGGTTGTACATCAGGATATCGCGGTCTTTGAACGTGCCCGGCTCGCCCTCGTCGGAATTGCAGACCAGATATTTCTGCCCGGGGAAATTGCGTGGCATGAAGCTCCACTTCAAGCCCGTCGGAAAGCCCGCACCGCCGCGCCCCCGCAGGCTTGAACCTTTGAGTTCGGCGATCACCTCATCTTGCGTCATGCCGGGGCCGCCATCGCGCCCGACGATCTTGCGCAATGCGGCATAACCGCCACGCGCTTCGTAATCTTTCAGTCCCCAGTTGGCACCGTCCAGCCCGGCATAAATCTGCGCATCGATGTGGCGGCCATGAAAACAGGTTTCCACCCCTTGGGACTGGAACTGGGCGAGGATGTCTTGCACACGTGCCATGGCTCAATCCTCCGCGTTGCGCAATCCATCAACCAGCTGATCCAGCTTGTCGTTGGACATGAAACTGCACATGTTCCGGTCATTGACCAGCATCACCGGCGCATCACCGCAGGCACCCAGGCATTCGCACGGCTGCACGGTGAAAACACCATCCGGCGTGGTGCCATAAGGCTCGACACCCAGCTTGTCACACAAATGCTGCAAAGCCTGCGGACCGCCCGCAAACATGCAGGGCGCATTGGTGCACACGTTCAGCTTGAAGCGGCCTACGGGCTTTTGGTTGTACATGTTGTAGAAGGTGGTCACTTCATGCACGGCCATGGGCGGCATATCCAGGTATTCGGCCACCGCCAGTTCACTCTCGGGGCTGACCCAGCCCTGCTCTTGCTGCACGATGGACAAACAGGCCATCACGGCCGACTGCTTTTGGTCAGCCGGGTACTTGGCCACCTCACGCGCAAACCGTGTTTGCGTTGCTTCGGACAACTGCGCGGCAGCGGCGGATCGTACAGCGTCGCTCATCGGTCAATTTCTCCAAACACAATGTCCAGCGTGCCAATAATGGCCACGGCATCGGCCAGCATGTGGCCTTTGACAATTTCATCGAACGCCGACAAATGCGCAAAACCAGGCGGGCGAATTTTCATGCGGTAAGGCTTGTTGGCACCGTCGCTGATCAGGTAGATGCCGAATTCACCCTTCGGGTGTTCCACCGCCGCATAAGCCTCGCCTTCGGGCACGTGCATGCCTTCGGTGAACAGCTTGAAGTGGTGAATCAGCTCTTCCATGTTGGTCTTCATCGCCTCGCGTGAAGGTGGTGCCACCTTGTGGTTTTCCACAATCACGGGGCCAGGGTTGGCGCGCAGCCAGTTCACGCACTGCTTGATGATGCGGTTGGATTCGCGCATCTCTTGCACACGCACCAAATAGCGGTCATAGCTGTCCCCTGTCTTGCCTACGGGGATATCGAAGTCCATCTGGCTGTACACGTCGTATGGCTGCGTCTTGCGCAAATCCCAGCCGATGCCAGAACCACGCAGCATGGGGCCAGTCAAGCCCATGTTCAGCGCGCGCTCAGGCGAAATCACCCCAATACCGACCGTGCGCTGCTTCCAGATGCGGTTATCGGTCAGCAGGGTTTCGTACTCGTCAGCCAGCTTGGGAAAACGGTTTGCGAAATCGTCGATGAAGTCCAGCAACGACCCTTGACGGTTGCTGTTCAGCGCATCCATCGCCCGTGCGTTGCGAATTTTGCTGGCGCGGTATTGCGGCATGGTGTCGGGCAAATCACGGTACACGCCGCCCGGTCTGAAGTAAGCCGCATGCATGCGCGCGCCGGACACCGCCTCGTACATGTCGAACAGGTCTTCACGCTCGCGAAAGGTGTAGATCAAGATGGTGGACGAACCGCAATCGTTGCCATGCGAACCCAGCCACATCAGGTGGTTGAGCAGGCGCGTGATTTCAGAAAACAGCACGCGAATGTATTGACCACGGATGGGCACCTCGATGCCCAGCAGCTTTTCAATCGCCAGACAGTACGCGTGCTCATTGCACATCATCGACACATAGTCCAGTCGATCCATATAGGGCAGCGACTGGATGAAGGTCTTGTGTTCGGCCAGTTTCTCGGTGGCGCGATGCAGCAGGCCCACATGGGGATCGGCCCGTTGCACCACCTCGCCATCCATCTCCAGCACCAGGCGCAGCACGCCGTGCGCCGCCGGGTGCTGCGGCCCAAAATTCAGGGTGTAGTTTTTGATCTCAGCCATGGATCGATACTCGACGTGCGCCTTGGCAGCACACGTCAGTGCAGCCCCCCGTAGTTGTCCTCGCGGATCACGCGCGGAGTGATTTCACGCGGCTCGATCGACACCGGCTCGTACACCACACGTTGGCGATCGGCGTCATAGCGCATCTCGACATAGCCCGAGAGCGGAAAATCCTTGCGGAATGGATGGCCTACAAAACCGTAATCGGTCAGGATACGGCGCAAATCAGTATGCCCATCAAACATGATGCCGTACAGATCGAATGCCTCACGCTCAAACCAGTTGGCACCCGTCCACAGATCGGTCACCGTAGGCACCTCAGGAAATTCGTCATCCGCACAGAACACCCGCACGCGCACGCGCTGGTTTAGGCTGACCGACAACAGGTGCGACACCACCGCAAAGCGAGCACCTTCCCAGCGCCCATCGCCATAAGTCGAATAGTCCACACCACACAAATCAACCAGTTGCTCGAACTGACAGCCGGCCGCATCGCGCAAGATTTTCATGGCCGCGTGGTATTGCTCGGCAGCCACGATCACCGTCACTTCGCCGCGCGCCACCTCTGCGTGCCGCACTGCACTGCCCAGCGCTGCCACGATGGTTTCTTTCAGCACCTCTGGGGCAATGGCTGTATTAGCCGTATTGGTCATGGTCATGCTTACTACACCCGCGCAATCGTGTGGGTGCGGCGCACCTTTTGCTGCAACTGGATAATGCCGTACAGCAGCGCTTCCGCCGTGGGCGGACAACCCGGCACGTACACATCCACGGGCACTACGCGATCACACCCCCGTACCACCGAATAGCTGTAGTGGTAATAGCCGCCACCATTGGCGCACGAACCCATCGACAGTACCCAACGCGGCTCGGCCATCTGGTCGTAAACCTTGCGCAAGGCAGGAGCCATCTTGTTGCACAACGTGCCTGCCACGATCATCAGATCCGACTGGCGCGGGCTGGCGCGAAACACCTCGGCACCAAAACGCGAAATGTCGTAGCGCGCCGCTGCCGAGTGCATCATCTCGACGGCGCAGCAAGCCAGCCCAAAAGTCACTGGCCACAGCGAACCCGTCTTGGCCCAGTTGACCAGCGTGTCGGCACCGGTGAGCAAAAAACCCTTTTGCTGAAGCTGTTCATTCATGAGCTGTTTCCCCGTATCTTGTGCAATTTTTGCTGAAGCGCCCAGGATCACTCCCAGTCCAGCGCACCCTTCTTCCATTCATAGACAAAACCCACCACCAAAATGGTCAGGAAGATGAGCACCGCCACAAAACCGGCTACTCCCACGTCCTTGAGCGCCACCGCCCATGGAAAGAGAAACGCGATTTCCAGATCGAACAGGATGAACAAAATGGCCACGAGGTAGTAACGCACGTCGAACTTCATGCGCGCGTCTTCAAACGCTTCAAAGCCGCATTCGTAAGGAGAGTTTTTGGCTGCATCGGGCTTGTGTGGCCGAAGCAGCTCACCCATGCCCAGGCAAATGGCACCAATGGCCAAGCCCACCAGGATGAACAGCAAAACGGGAAGGTATTGTGAGAGATTCATCGGGTATCTTCATTGTCGGTCAGGGTTTCATGGAGCGCCCTGACCACTTCCTATGCTTGGTGCCGTCGGCGAGACTCGAACTCGCACAGCTTTCGCTACTACCCCCTCAAGATAGCGTGTCTACCAGTTTCACCACGACGGCATTGCGTGTCTTGAGGCCGATGTCTGCACTCCAAACACAGACCATCAAGACTCAAAGCGCTTAAGAGTTTACCCGCAAAACCCCGTTTTCCAGAGACAAACCGACACAAAAACCAACCTAAGCCAAGACCTTGCGGCCAACTTACTGGGTGGGGATTTGCGCAGCCCCAGTGGCCGAGGCCGCAGGTGTTGCCGAAGCGGCTGCGCTGGCACCCATGGCCAAACTCGCGCTTGCTGCTGGTGCGCCGGTTGGAATAGCGTCCGCCGCCGATGCGGATGCGGCAATGGCTGGTGCCGATGCCGCCGTTGCCGATGCGTCAGCCGCTGGAGCCACCACCGCAGGCGCATCCAGCACGCTGGAAGAGCCTGTGGTCGAGCCTGTGCGCACACTAAAGCCAAAGTAAGCCAATGCCAGCGTGGCGGCCAGGAATACCGTGGCCAACACCGCCGTGGTACGTGACAAAAAATTAGCGCTGCCGCTGGCACCGAACAGGCTGCCTGATGAGCCACTGCCAAAGGCTGCGCCCATGTCGGCCCCCTTGCCATGCTGCACCAGGATCAAACCGACCATCGCCAGCGCCGACACGATTTGCAGCACCAGCACCAGATTCAATATCAGATTCATCTTTTACTCCAAAATCAATAGCATTCAGCGCTTACCCATCAAGCAGCGGCGGCCACAATGGTCAAAAAATCCGGGGCTTTGAGGGCAGCGCCGCCAATCAAGCCACCGTCGATGTCGGGCTGGCGCAGCAGCTCGGCGGCGTTGGTGGCGTTCATGCTGCCGCCGTACAGAATGCGCACTCGGTCGGCTTGGTCGGTAGCGGCTTTGAGTTGTGCGCGCAGCACCGCATGCACGGCTTGCGCCTGTTCAGGCGTGGCCGTTTTGCCGGTACCAATGGCCCACACGGGTTCATACGCCACCACGATTTCGCTGATGCAATGGCCGTTCAGGTGAATCACCGCCGACAACTGCCGCTTGACGATGAACTCCGTCATGCCCTCTTCGCGCTCGCGCAGGGTTTCGCCCACGCACACGATGGGGGTAATGCCCGCTGCCAACGCACGCTTGACCTTGATGGCCACATGCACGTCGGTTTCGCCCTGGTGCTGACGGCGCTCGCTGTGGCCGACGATGGCGTAACGCACGCCAAAGTCTTTCAGCATGGCGGCCGAGGCATCGCCGGTGAACGCGCCATTGTCGTGCTGCGATACATCTTGCGCGCCCAGGCCGATGGCCGTCTGGCCTGCCAGCAATTGCTGCACCTGTTGCAGGTACACCGCAGGCGGGCACACCACCACATCGCAATCTGGTTCCCGCAGCCCCTGCACCAAGGCTTGCACCAAAGTCTGGTTGGCCGCCAAGCTGCCATTCATCTTCCAGTTGCCTGCAATCAGTTTTTTCTTGCTCATGTTTTGCTCCAGTCCAGCACCACCTTGCCAACCAGTTGGCCACTTTCCATCAAGGCGTGTGCGCGTGCTGCGCCGCTGGGCAAACCGTCCTCGCCTTGCAGCGCGGCAAACACGCTGTGGATTACTGGTTTGACGCGACCTTGCGCCAGCCAGGGCCACACAGTGGCTTGCAGCGCTTGCGCAATCGCGCCTTTGAAGGCCACCGGGCGCGGACGCAGCGTAGACCCCGTGATGGTCAGGCGCCTGCGCAGCATCAGCCCCGCGTTGACTTGCGACTTGATGCCACCTTGCACCGCGATGATGACCAGACGACCATCTTCGGCCAGGCAGTCCACTTCACGCGCCACGTAATCGCCCGCCACCATGTCCAAGATCACGTCCACGCCTTGGCCGTCCGTCAATGCCATGGCCTCAACGGCAAAATCCTGCGTGCGGTAGTTGATGGCGTGATCAGCCCCCAGCTTGAGCGCCTGGGCACATTTGTCGTCCGAGCCTGCGGTGACGATCACCCGCGCGCTTGCGGCCTTAGCCAACTGAATCGCGGTGACGCCAATACCGCTGGTGCCGCCTTGAATCAACAGCGTTTCGCCCGCCTGCAAGCGCCCGCGATCGAACACGTTGCTCCAGACGGTGAAAAAAGTTTCGGGCAGCGAAGCCGCCTCAATATCCGTCAAGCCCTGCGGCACCGGCAGACATTGCGGCACCGGGGCCACGCAATATTCAGCATAGCCGCCACCGGCCACCAGTGCACACACGCGGTCGCCCACGCGCAAGCTGGCAGCAGCCAACGCAGCGGCATCGCCGCTTTCAATCACGCCCGCCACTTCCAGCCCCGGCAGATCGGACGCGCCTGGCGGCACCGGATACTTGCCTAGGCGCTGCAACACGTCGGGCCGGTTGACACCCGATGCACTGACGCGAATCAGCGCCTCGCCCACACCAGCTACTGGCGTGGGGCGCTCGGCGGGCACCAGCACGGCTGGCACGCCATATTCACGGATTTCAATGCACTTCATGGCCAAAACCGGTCTTTGCGCAGATAAAACAAGCGTTGAGAGCTATTTTAAATATAGCAGTCAAGCGCTCACTCACTGCGTTATTGCTGTTGTTGCGGCTGGCCTGCATCAGCATCAGCCGGTGCAGGGCGGCTGTCGCGGTCAGCACGCGGTGGGCGATCACCACCACGGCCTTCACGCGGCGGACGGTCTTCGCGGTCATCACGCGCTGGGCGCTCCAGCAGCGCTTTCATCGACAGCTTGATACGGCCTTTTTCGTCCGTCTCCAGCACCTTGACCTTGACCACCTGGCCTTCCTGCAAATAGTCGGACACTTTCTCGACCCGCTCGTGCGCAATCTGGCTGATGTGCAGCAAACCGTCTTTGCCGGGCAAGATGTTGATCAGCGCGCCAAAGTCCAAAATTTTGGTGACCGGGCCTTCGTAGATATGACCCACTTCGGCCTCGGCGGTAATTTCTTCAATGCGGCGCTTGGCGTCGTCGGCCTTGGCGGCGTCGTTGCTGGCGATGGTGATGGTGCCGTCTTCGCCAATGTCAATGGTGGTGCCGGTTTCTTCGGTCAGCATGCGGATGGTGGCTCCGCCCTTGCCGATCACGTCGCGGATCTTCTCCGGGTTGATCTTCATGGTGTAGAGCTTGGGTGCCCACGAGCTGATCTCGGCGCGTGCCTCGCCCATGGCGTCCTGCATTTTGCCCAGGATGTGCATGCGCGCTTCCTTGGCCTGCGCCAGCGCGACTTGCATGATTTCTTTGGTGATGCCCTGGATCTTGATGTCCATTTGCAGCGCGGTGATACCGTTGGTGGTGCCCGCCACTTTGAAGTCCATGTCACCCAGGTGATCTTCATCGCCCAAGATATCGGTCAGCACCGCAAAACGGTTGTCCTCTTTGATCAAACCCATGGCAATGCCCGCCACGTGCGCCTTCATAGGCACGCCGGCGTCCATCATCGACAGACAGCCGCCGCACACCGACGCCATCGAGCTGGAGCCGTTGGACTCGGTGATTTCGCTGACCACGCGGATGGTGTACGGAAACTCATCGCGTCCCGGCAGCAGCGGGATCAACGCCCGCTTGGCCAGACGGCCGTGCCCCACTTCACGGCGCTTGGTGCTGCCCATGCGGCCCGTTTCGCCGGTGGCAAAAGGCGGCATGTTGTAGTGAAACAAAAAGTGGTCTTCAAACTCGCCGGCCAGCGCGTCGATGCGCTGCGCGTCACGGTCGGTACCCAAGGTGGTGATCACCAGCGCCTGCGTCTCGCCGCGCGTGAACAGCGCCGAGCCGTGGGTGCGCGGCAGCACGCCGTTGCGGATTTCGATCGGGCGCACAGAGCGCGTGTCGCGACCGTCGATGCGTGGCTCGCCCGCCAGAATCTGACTGCGCACGATGCGCGCTTCTTGCTCGTGCAGCAGGTTGTCGAGCTTGACCTCGTCGAACTCTGCGCCCTCATCTTTGAGCGCCATCTTGATGGCCGCATAAGCCTCGCGCACGGCTTGCGTTCGGGCTTGCTTGCTACGGATTTGATAGACTTCGCGCAGCTTGGGTTCAGCCAGTGCGGCCACCTTGGCGATAAAGGACTCGTCTTTGACTTCAGGCGCCCAGGTACCGTTGTCAGCCCACAGCGGTTTGCCCGCTTCGCGCACCAGCTCGTGGATGGCGTTGATGGCAATCTGCCCCTGCTCGTGGCCAAACACCACCGCGCCCAGCATCACGTCTTCACTGAGCTGATACGCTTCGGATTCAACCATCAACACAGCCGCTTCAGTGCCCGCCACCACCAGATCGAGCTGGCTGTTTTTGCGCGCCGCAGGGCCGGGGTTGAGTACGTATTCGCCGTTGACATAGCCCACGCGCGCCGCGCCGATGGGGCCGTTGAACGGAATGCCGCTGATCGACAACGCCGCACTCACGCCAATCATGGCGGCGATGTCCGCGTCTACCTCGGGGTTCAAAGACAGGGTGTGGATCACCACGTGCACTTCGTTGAAAAAGCCGTCCGGAAACAGCGGACGGATCGGGCGGTCGATCAGGCGGGAAGTCAGCGTTTCCAGCTCGCTCGGCTTGGCCTCGCGCTTGAAGAAGCTGCCTGGAATTTTGCCTGCGGCATACGTCTTCTCGATGTAATCGACCGTCAGCGGAAAGAAATCCTGCCCCGGTTTGGCCGTCTTGCTGGCAGCCACGGTCGCCAGCACCACGGTGCCATCGATATTGACCAACACTGCGCCGGTGGCCTGACGGGCGATTTCGCCAGTTTCCATGACGACGGTCTTGTCGCCCCACTGGAAGCTCTTGGTCACTTTGTTGAACATGCTCATGTTCGCTCCTTAATAAATAGCTTGCTACGCAGTATTTACCTGCGATGGAGCCAGATTTGATTCAGAAACACGATGCCATTCCATGAGCCGCCTGCATCCGCACAGAGCGGTTGATGGAATGACACAGCTTCGCTCTGAAAAACTGCTCACTCCGATTGAAAAAAGACAAAAACGCCTGAGCCTTTGGTGAGGCATCAGGCGTTTGTCGCGTTCATGCGCTTACTTGCGCAGACCCAGTTTGGCAATCAAGGCCAGATAGCGATCAGCATCTTTGGCCTTGAGGTAATCCAGCAGCTTGCGGCGACGGCTGACCATGCGCAGCAAGCCACGGCGACCATGGTGGTCTTTGGCGTGCTGCTTGAAATGGGGGGTCAGCTCGTTGATGCGGGCCGTCAGAATGGCGACCTGCACTTCGGGGCTGCCCGTGTCGCCAGCGGCGCGCGCGTTGTCCTGGACCACGGCGGCCTTGTTCTCCTTGGAGATCATGGTGAATATCCTCGTTCCAAATGGTTTGACTTGCGTGGCGGGCCGGAACTGCCCGCCACGTGCGTTATTGCGAAGTGCAAAACCTTGGGATTGTAACCCAGGCGTTCATTTCACCCCCCTGTTTTCTCCTCTTTTTCCTTCTTTCCTTTCTGCTGCACACGCCGCCCGGCCGCCATCCAGTCGGGCGCTGCCGTGATCAGCACCGCCAGCAGCACCAGCGCACACCCTCCCAGTTGTGCGCCCGATACACGCTCGCCCAGCACGGCAGCGGCCAACGCCAACGCGCTAACCGGCATCACCGCCGTCATCAGCGACGCCTCGGCCCCGGCCAGCCGCTGCGACCCGGCAAACCACAACCAAAAACCCAGCACCCCCGGCACCAGCGCGTAATACACCGCTGCACCCACAGCCACGGATGACAACGGCTGCCGCCAAGGCTGCTCCAGCAGCGCCGGAATCACGCACACCGCCAGACCCAGCGCGCTCATGCAAGTCGACAACGCCAGCGGTGGCACTGGCACGCGCAAGCGCTTGTTCACCAAAATGAACGTGGCTTCGCACGCCACCGCGCCCAGCACCAGCGCGTGGCCCAGCAAAGCGGCAGCACCTTCGCCCCGCACCGCTGCCTGAGCCTGGGGCAGAGAAATCACCAACACACCCGCCGTGGCCAGGGCGATGCCCAGCACCAGCGCACGGCTCGGACGCTCGCCCAGCGCCAGCACCGCAAACAGCGCCGCCACCGCCGGCAGCGTGCCTGCCACCACCCCGGCGTCGGCCGCTGGCGCGTAGCGCGTGCCCAGAATCAACAGCACCGTGTAGCCCACGCTGCCCGCCGCCGCTTGCACCAGCAGCAGACCGGCATCTCGACGATCCGGGCGCGGCCATGGTGTGTGCAGCAGGCGCATCAGACCCCACAGCACCGGCGCGGCCACAGCAAAACGCAGCGTAGTGGCGGTAAACGGGGGCAGACCGCTGGCAATCAACCGGCTGGCCACCACGGTGCTGCCTACAGTGGCCATGGCTGCGGCGCATAAAGCCATGCCCAGCCAACGCTGATGGGATGAAAGTTCTTGCATGGAAACTGTCGTTATCGATACTGCAACCTTTACAGGATCGATGCATCCAGGCTGCGTGTCTTGAACGTGGTTGCAGTGCAAGCGGCCTGCAGCACATGATCCGCACAGCGCTACCGGTGCGCCCGCGCGTACTGCCCCGGCGTATAGCCACGAAAACGCCGGAATGCACGTGTCATGTGACTTTGGTCGGCAAACCCGCTGTTCAAAGCCACTTCAGCCACGGACAGGCCTTGCGCCAACTGCGCTTCGGCCACCGCCACGCGCTGTTGCAGCGCCCAGGCGTGGGGTGGCAATCCATAGGCCGCCGCAAAGGCACGCAACAACTGGTAGCGACTCAATCCCGCTTCACGCGCCAAACTGGCCAGGCTGGGCAACACTTGGGCGCAATCGGCCAACTGGTCACGTACCCGTTGCAGGGCCAACATGACCGCTTTCGCACGCACCGGCGCTGGCAGCGCCGTCGTTTTGGGCGCGTGTTGCAGCAAGGCCGCCAGCCACTCTTCCTGCGCCAGCGCGTCGGCACCCCGCGCGGCACTGGCAAACAGGGCCTGGCACAGCGCGGCCACCCTGTCATCACGCAACACAGGGGCTGTCCATTCCAGCGCACCACAGTCAGTACCTGATCCATCGGTGGACAACAAACCAGCATCGAGATACAGCATGTGCCAGCGCCGCCTTTCACCCCCCATCGGCACGCCGTCGTGCACTTCGCCGGGGTTGACGGTGATGACCTCTCCCTGCACCGCCTGCACCGGCCCACGGTCGCTGGCCGATGTCTGACCGCCTTCGGCCATCACACCAATGCCATGCACCGCATGGCTGTGGCGCGCAAAACATCGCCGCGTGTGTGCAGCCACCAGGGTCAAGCCCGGCAGCAGGGCCGTCTGGATTACAAATTCTGCCGTTGCTTTCATGGAATGACCCATCATGCCAGCGGCAATCAATTGGCTTTGCGTCAAGCCCCACTGACTGGCACCGTGTCGGGTGAAACAGTCTGATCTCTACCCAGGCCAGAGTCAGCTTCTTGCCCACCCATGAAGCCGCGGGTGTCTGATAGCTGAGGATGGCCGCTCTTTCCTGCGCAGCTACACGGCACTCGGTTGGTCGGGGTAGATGCCGTATATGAACTGAGCACGCAAGCTGCTGAGCATGCACTACATCCTTACCTGCTCTGAAAAAATATCGCTTATTCCGACAAATCCGACGCCATGTCTTCGCCCCATTCATACAGAGCCTGCAGCACGGTGTGGGCACGATCGTCGTCGGCGTGGCTTTCGGCCAGAGTGTCGATGCGGTCAAAAAAGGCTTGCACGCTCAAAGCGCCGCCCTCACCGCGCAGCAGGCGGGCAGCGCGGTGGGCCTGCCAGCATTGCGCCTCTTCAGTCGACAGGGTGTCCGGGAAATTGCGAGCGCGGTAGCGCAGCAGCAGCTCGGGCAGGCGCTCGTCATCAAAGCCGGTGCGCTCGGCCGCCAGTTCTTGCGGGTTGAGTTTGAGCAGCGCTTCCAGCCGACGCCGGTCGGCGTTACCGACAAAGCCGCCGTACAGGTCTTCGTCCACGTCGGGCACGGTTTGCCCAGCGGGGCGAGCGTACACCTGCGGCCACAGCGCGCTCAAATCGGGCAGCGCGCGCAACTTTTCAGCATGGCGTGCAGCCTGGGCCATGTCGATGCCCCAACGCTCGGCCAGCTCAGGCCGCAGGGTTTTCAGGTGGCTGACGACGATGGGCGATTTGTTCAGGTGCACGCCTTTGATGGGCAAGCGCGCCATGCCGTCGGGCAGATCGGCTGTGGGTGTGAACAGACGCTGGCGCACCTGATCGGGCGTCAGATCGGCCAGCTCGGTCGGGTCGGCGGCCAAGTCCCAGGCCAGCAATTCGTTCTTGTTGGTGGGGTGCATGGCCAGTGGCCACATGACGGCGATGCAACCACCCGCGGCACCAAACATGCCGCTGACGTGCAAAAACGGTCTGGCATCTGCCAGCGTGGTGGGCAGGCCCAACTCGTGCGCCACGCGCTCTTTTTTGCGCAGTTGCAGGCAAAAGTCGAACAGCTTGGGCTGCCGCTGGCGCAACAGGCGTGCCAACGCGATGGTGGCGCGCACGTCGGACAGCGCATCATGCGCATGGTCATGCGTCAGGCCGTTGGCAGCGCTGAGTTTTTCCAGCCGAAAGCTGGGCAAACCATCATCACCGGTGGGCCATTCGATGCCTTCAGGGCGCAGCGCGTAGGCCGCGCGCACCACGTCCAGCAAATCCCAGCGGCCACAATCGTTTTGCCATTCGCGCGCATAAGGGTCGCGCAGGTTGCGCCACAGCATGAATCGGGTGACTTCGTCGTCAAAGCGGATCGAGTTGTAGCCCACGCCGATGGTGCCTGGCTCGGCCAGCAGCGCCTGCACACGCGCGGCAAACTGGTGCTCGGGCAGACCTTTGTCCCTGCATTCTTGCGGGGTGATGCCGGTGATCAGGCACGCCTCAGGTTCAGGCAGCACATCGACGGCAGGATGGCAATACAGCATGGTGGGCTGACCCACCTCGTTCAGATCGGCATCGGTGCGGATGGCCGCAAACTGCGCGGGCCGGTCGCGCCGGGGGTTAACGCCAAAGGTTTCGTAGTCGTGCCAGACAAAAGTGGGGAGCATGAGGATGTGAAGGCGAAAACGGTGATCGACCACGAGCCACACGCTGATAGTGGCTGGTATGACGTGGACAGAAGGCAGGAGAAATGCTTGGCTTAGAGCGTGTTCAACGTCTCAGCGTCAGGGGTGTGGGATGCGGATCGGGATGGGCTGCAAGGCGCAAGGCGCAAACCGCAGCGATACCTGGCGGTATCGCGAGGATTTGCAACGCAGCAGACCGCCCGAGGCCGCGCCCACACACCCGCGCAGAGACTTTGAGCACGCTCTTAGAGGGTTATACAACGCGTCGAGTGATGCACACCGATATTTGATCTGGTGCGTTTGGTCTGGCGTGGACTGGACCGTATCATCAAAGCCAAGGCCCCATTTGAGGTTGCCATGACCGCTTTCAGCACATTGACTTGAAGCGGCAACCACGTTGATTGCTTGTTGAATGCGCCCGGTTTCGTCTTCCGCCTCTTGGCTTGATCGCCCAGCGCCGCACCGCTGGCTGCGCTCGCCGTTGCTGTGGCTGCTGGTTTGGGGCATGGTCGGGTTCGCCGGGCGCGTGGCCATATCGCCTGCCGTGATGTGGGATCAGGCCGAGCAGCTGGTGTGGAGCCAAGAACTTGCCTTGGGCTACGGCCCCCAGCCGCCGCTGTACACCTGGATTCAATGGGGCGTGAACCAGGTGTTTGGCCCCACGGCGCTGGCGCTGGCGCTGCTGAAATTCACGCTGATGGTGCTGACCTTCTGGTTCATGGCGCAGGCCGCGCGGCAATTGATGCCCGAGTCCACCGCCTGGCTGGTGGCCATCAGCCTGTGGTGGCTGCCGGGATTTGAATGGCAGGTGCTGCGCGATCTGACACACACGGTGCTGCTGACTTGCCTGGTGGCCGCCAGTTGGTGGTTGCTGCTGCGGCAAATCCGCCAGCCTGATCGCGCAGGATTTGTCTGGCTTGGTTTGGTGATGGGGCTGGGCATGCTGTCGAAATACAGCTATTTACTGGTCATCGTGGCGACGGTGGGTGCAGCGCTGTCACTGCCCGCGCCGCGCCGCGCCCTGCTCTCGCGCGGCTGGTGGCTGGCGCCACTGGTGGGTTTTCTGGTGGTGGCCCCACACGCCAGTTGGGTTTTGACGCACTGGCACGAAGCCAGCAGTGCCACGCTGGACAAGATGTATGGCGACCCTGAGGTCTCCACCCTGGCAGGCATGGTCAACGGCCTTTGGGACATCTTTCGCCTGAGCCTGGCCGGGGCAGTACCGTTTGCGTTGGTAGTGTGGTGGGCCTTTGGCAAGCGTGCCTGGCGCGATACGCACCCACCTGCCCCAAACGATGCGCCCGCATTGCCGTGGGCAGCGCCATTTTGGCGGCGCTACTTCGCCATCATTTATGTAGGCTTGCTGTCCATGGTTTTTTTGGTGGGCACCACCAACTTTGAAGGGCGCTGGCTGCACCCTTTGCTGTGCGTGGTGCCGCTGACCGCGTTCTCGCTACGCCCATGGCTGGGCCAGCAGCGCCGCGGCGTTCGGCGCAGCGCGGGAGCGGCGTTGCTGATGGCCGTCATTCTGTCGGTGGGCGTGCTGCTCGATTGCTGGGTGGATGCGCGCCTTCGCAACCGGGCTGACCGCTTCAACTGGGACATCGAAGGCATGGCCACCACCTTGCGTGCCGCAGGTTATGACGGCCAGGCCCCCATCGTGGCCAGTCACCACACAGGTGCGGGCAACCTGCGCATCGTTTTCCCCAAGGCCCAGGTCAGTTACTGCAACTTCATCCTGAGCACAGCTCCAGCCTGTGTGCGCACAGCGGTGGACAAAGCAGTGCAAGACGGCACGGGCGTGCTGGTGGTGGCGGTGGAACGCCCGGTACCCGACGCCTGGTGGGCAGGTGCCCAGACCATCGGTGCCAATGTCACCACCGTGCGGCAAACTGGTGTGCCGCTTCGCTGGGCGCGCGCAGACGCCGAACCGCTGACACTGCACTTCTACTGGCAACCGCCAGCGCGATGAACGCTTCGCCGAGCATCAAGACAGGCGCATCTTGGCGGGGGCACCTGAAATTCTCCGCCTGCTCCGCATAAAAAAACCGCAGCCTGTGCTGCGGGTTGTGAGGGTGCAGGTTTTTAGGCTTTAGTCTGCCGCCACTTCTTCTTCAGGTGCCGATGGCTCGACGCCTTTGGAGCGTTCTTTCTTGGGCAGCGGCGCGATGTCGAGCTGCACTTCATCCTTATCGTCCAGATCGACTTCCAGCCGACCGCCATCGGTCAGACGGCCAAACAGCAACTCGTCAGCCAGCGCCTTGCGGATGGTGTCCTGAATCAAGCGCTGCATAGGGCGCGCGCCCATCAGCGGATCAAAGCCTTTTTTGGCCAGCATTTTGCGCAGTGTGTCGGTGAAGGTGACTTCCACCTTCTTTTCAGCCAATTGCTGCTCAAGCTGAAGCAAGAACTTGTCGACCACACGCAGGATGACCTGCTCGTCCAGCGGCTTGAAGCTGACGATGGCGTCCAGCCGGTTGCGAAACTCGGGCGTGAACAGGCGCTTGATGTCGGCCATCTCGTCGCCCGCCTGGCGCGGGTTGGTGAAGCCAATGGTGGCCTTGTTCATGGTCTCGGCACCAGCATTGGTCGTCATGATGATGATGACGTTGCGAAAATCAGCCTTGCGCCCGTTGTTGTCGGTCAGCGTGCCATGGTCCATGACCTGCAACAGCACGTTGAAGATGTCGGGGTGGGCTTTTTCGATCTCGTCCAGCAACAACACGCAATGCGGCTTTTTGGTGACCGCCTCGGTCAGCAAACCGCCCTGGTCGAACCCCACGTAGCCTGGCGGCGCGCCAATCAGGCGGCTGACGGCATGGCGCTCCATGTATTCCGACATATCGAAGCGCGTCAGCTCCACCCCCATGATGTAGGCCAGTTGTTTGGCCGCTTCGGTTTTGCCGACACCTGTGGGGCCGCTGAACAAAAAGGAACCAATCGGCTTATCGCCCCGCCCCAGGCCAGAGCGCGCCATCTTGACGGCAGCGGCCAGTACTTCCAGCGCCTTGTCCTGGCCAAACACCACACTTTTCAGATCGCGCTCCAGCGTTTGCAGCTTGCTGCGGTCGTCGTTGCTGACGCTGGCGGGGGGAATGCGCGCGATCTTGGCCACGATTTCTTCAATCTCGTGCTTACCAATGGTTTTCTTGCGCTTGCTGGCCAAAGCGATGCGCTGGGCCGCGCCGGCTTCGTCGATCACATCGATGGCCTTGTCGGGCAAGTGCCGGTCGGTGATGTACTTGGCCGACAACTCTGCCGCCGCTTGCAGGGCGGCCAGACCGTACTTGACGCTGTGGTGTTCTTCAAAGCGGCTTTTCAGTCCCTTGAGAATGTCCACCGTTTCGGGCACGGTGGGTTCGACCACATCCACTTTTTGAAAGCGCCGCGACAGCGCCGCATCTTTTTCAAAAATACCGCGGTATTCGGTGAACGTGGTGGCCCCAATGCACTTGAGTTGACCGCTGGACAACGCGGGCTTGAGCAGGTTGGACGCATCCAGCGTGCCGCCCGAGGCCGCGCCCGCGCCAATCAAGGTGTGGATTTCATCGATGAACAAAATAGCACCGGACTTGTCTTTCAGCCCCTTGAGCACGCCTTTGAGCCGCTGCTCAAAATCGCCCCGGTACTTGGTGCCTGCCAGCAGCGCACCCATGTCCAGCGCATACACCACGGCGTCCGTCAGCACCTCGGGCACGTTGCCTTCAGTGATGCGCCAGGCCAGCCCCTCGGCGATGGCGGTTTTGCCCACACCGGCTTCGCCCACCAGCAAGGGGTTGTTCTTGCGCCTACGACACAGGATTTGAATGGTGCGCTCGACCTCGTAATCGCGCCCGATCAGCGGATCGATCTTGCCGTCTTTGGCGTTCTGATTGAGATTCACGGTGAACTGCTCCAGCGGCGAGGCTTTCTCGCTTTTTTCGCTGGCCTCAGCTTCGCCCCCCTCGCCTGCATTTGCGCCTTGCTGCTCTTGCGCCGACTTTGAAGCGTCGGGCGGATCGCTCTTGCGAATGCCGTGGGCGATGAAGTTCACCACGTCCAGGCGCGTCACGCCCTGCTGGTGCAGGTAGTACACGGCGTGCGAGTCCTTTTCGCCGAAGATGGCAACCAGCACGTTGGCACCCGTGACTTCCTTTTTGCCATTGCCGGTGCTCTGCACGTGCATGATGGCGCGCTGGATCACGCGCTGAAAGCCCAACGTGGGCTGCGTATCAACCTCATCGGTGCCTGCCACCTGGGGCGTGTTGTCTTTGATGAAGTGGGTCAGCGACTTGCGCAAATCATCAATATCGGCCGCGCAAGCGCGCAGCACCTCGGCCGCGCTGGGGTTGTCCAACAGCGCCAGCAGTAGGTGCTCGACGGTGATGAATTCGTGGCGCTGCTGTCTGGCCTCGACAAAGGCCATGTGCAGGCTGACTTCCAGTTCCTGGGCAATCATGTTGGTCCTTCCTTCATGCCATGGGCTTACAAAGGCCGCATGGCTTCAATCATCACATATGGGGCGAATTGGGGCGGTCTTCAATGCCCCGACTCAAAGCGTTTGAAACTGGTTTTTGCCTCATTCGGCTGGCTCACTCACGCATTGCAGCGGGTGGCCGGCCTGCTGGGCGGCATCCATCACCTGATCGATCTTGGTGACGGCCACATCGCGTGAATACACGCCGCAAACGGCTTTGCCATCGATGTGGATCTTGAGCATGATCTGCGTGGCCGTTTCGAGGTCTTTGCCAAAAAACTGCTGAATCACCACCACCACGAACTCCATCGGCGTGAAATCGTCGTTGAGCATGATCACCTGATGCATCTGCGGCGGTTTAACTTTAAGCGGCACCCGCTCAAGCACCACCTCACCGCCATCATCCGGCCGATGCACAGGCATGGCAGGGCCGCTGGGCTTGGATGGTAATTTGGGAGGTGAAGTTGCCATGAAATCCATTCTATCGACCTCTCATGTCTTGACGCCGCCGTTAACCAGCACGCACCGACATTCAGCCACCCAAAGCCTCATGCCGCCGACAGATTGACAAACACAAAACCTCGATTTGTTGACAAGCCCTGATCTCATGCCGCACACTCTGTCTAGCATTTGATGAGGAAATTGAATAAGGAGAGGTTCATGTCCAACGGTACGGTCAAGTGGTTCAACGATCTCAAAGGGTTCGGATTTATCCAGCCCGACGATGGTGGACCCGACGTGTTTGCGCATTTTTCAGCCATCGACATGGATGGCTTCAAAACACTGAAAGAAGGCGCACGCGTGAGCTATGAAGTGAATGAGGGGCCAAAAGGTCTACTGGCTTTGCACATCAAGGCCGCCACTGGCAGCAACCCAGGCGCTGAAGAGATGGCATCTGCCGCCCCGCAAGCCAGCGACCAGGCACCACTGGCGCACTGATCTTCAGGCAGTCTGAAACACGTACACCGCCTTCACCGCACAAAAAAGCCCGGAACGCCCGGGCTTTTTTGTGCACGTGACCGAACTCATGTGGCGCTTAAATTGCGGAACTCAAGCCCTGCGCAGCCACTTGGCCTGGCATTTACATCTGGGTAATCATTACCTGCCCAAAGCCTGAGCAGCTCACCTGCGTGGCACCGTCCATCAGGCGCGCAAAATCGTACGTCACCTTCTTGCTCTGGATGGCCGCCTCCATCGACGCGATGATTTTGTCCGCTGCTTCTGTCCAGCCCATGTGGCGCAGCATCATTTCAGCCGAAAGAATTTCAGAGCCGGGGTTGACGTAGTCCTTACCCGCATATTTGGGTGCGGTGCCGTGGGTGGCTTCAAAGCAGGCCACTGAATCACTCAAGTTAGCACCGGGAGCGATGCCAATGCCGCCGACCTGCGCGGCCAGCGCGTCAGAAATGTAGTCGCCATTCAGGTTCAAAGTGGCAATCACCGAATATTCGGCTGGGCGCAGCAGAATCTGCTGCAAAAAGGCGTCGGCAATCGAATCCTTGATGACGATGTCTTTGCCCGTCTTGGGATTTTTGAACTTGCACCACGGCCCGCCGTCCATCAGTTCGGCCCCAAACTCACGCTGCGCCAGCGCATAGCCCCAGTCGCGAAATCCCCCCTCGGTGTACTTCATGATGTTGCCCTTGTGCACCAGGGTCACGCTGGGTTTGTCGTTGTCGATAGCGTATTGAATGGCCTTGCGCACCAGGCGCTCAGTGCCCTCAATGGACACAGGTTTGACCCCAATGCCCGACGTTTGCGGAAAGCGAATTTTCTTCACCCCCATCTCGTCGGTCAAAAACCTGATCAACTGGCGTGCTTTGTCGCTTTGGGCTTCCCACTCGATGCCTGCGTAAATGTCTTCCGAGTTCTCTCGGAAGATCACCATATTGACCTTCTCCGGCGCTTTCAGCGGTGAGGGCACGCCCTTGAAATACTGCACCGGACGCAGGCACACGTACAAATCAAGCTCTTGCCGCAAAGCCACGTTCAGCGAACGGATGCCGCCGCCCACGGGCGTGGTCAGCGGTCCCTTGATCGATACCACGTAGTCCTTGAGCACCTGCAAAGTCTCTTCAGGCAACCATACATCTGGCCCGTAAATGCGGGTCGACTTTTCGCCCGCGTACACCTCCATCCAGTGAATCTTGCGTTGGCCGCCGTACGCCTTTTCCACCGCCGCATCCACCACCTTGATCATCACTGGTGTGATGTCCAAGCCCGTGCCGTCGCCTTCGATATAAGGCACGACAGGGTTGTCGGGCACACTCAACGAAAAATCGGGATTGACGGTGATCTTTTGACCACCCTCAGGCACTTTGATGTGCTGATACATGTGATGAGTCTCCGGTAATGACTGGGAAACCTGCGGCCATTGAACTCGGCCAACGAGCCTGCAGTGGGCCAATGATGAACTTTCATTCTAGCTTCGCACTTGGTACCGCACAGGCTCTAAGAGCGTGTTCACAGTCTCTGCGCGGGTGTGTGGGCGCGGCTCCGGGCGGTCTGCTGCGTTGCAAATCCTCGCGATACCGCCAGGTATCGCTGCGGTTTGAGCCTTGCAGCCCATCCCGATCCGCATCCCACACCCCTCACGCTGAGACTTTGAACACGCTCTAACGGAGACTACGTTGAGGCCACGCCATGGTCATACACTGCGTGGGCGACAATGCCTGCCATTGAGCGCCACCATCTTGTTCCGTCCGAATGAAAATCTTTCGCCGCACCCTCTTTGCCCTGGCCTGCGCCGCAGCCGCTCTGCCCGTGATGGCCCAACTCGCTTCCAGTGGTTTGCCTCAGCTCGATTTACAGCGCGTCGCCCTGAATGCAGGCATGCACCGCATCGAAGCGCAAGTGGCTGCCACCCCCGCACAGCGCCAGATAGGCTTGATGCACCGCCAAAACATGCTCGCGCACGAAGGCATGCTGTTCGTGTTTGAACAACCCGGCGTGCAGTGCTTTTGGATGAAGAACACCCTGATCCCGCTGACCGCCGCTTTCGTTGCCGATGACGGCACCATCGTCAATCTGGCCGACATGAAGCCGCTGGATGAAAGCAGCCACTGCTCTGCCAAGCCAGTGCGCTACGTGCTGGAAATGAACCAGGGCTGGTTTGCGCAACGCCACTTAAAGGCCGGGATCAAGCTGCAAGGGTCGATTTTTGGCGCTGCGCCATAAATCACTTTGACCTTGCCCTCGAAATGTGAATTCCATATCCGGAGTGAGAGAGGGAGTTACAACGCAAGTCAGCCTCCAGCGCCCAATCCCCCGCCACTTCATGGCCACAGACAGCCAGCAGCGCAGGAGTTCCAGGGGTGAGCGCGCGGCCATCCAGCGCCCAGCGGTGGCGCAGGGCAAATTCAAAGCCGGGGCGGGCTTGCCTGCAACCGATGTCCTGGGCCGTAAAGTCGGGCGCAAAGTCGTCGCAGGGCACGCCACCAACCAAAGAGCCGGCCACGGGCACCATGGCCCTGCCCTGCTCTGCCGGAAGGAAGTAGCCACGCACCAAACCGTCGGGTTGGCGCAGCACCAGCAGCTTCAGCTTCAAAGCCGCAGGCGCGCCCCTTGGCCGCACGGGTGCGTCCACGGTGATGAAGCTGCCGGGCAGCAGCTTGCTCACGCGCACGCTGGGCAACTCAGGCTCTTGTTGCGGGCCGCGCATGGCCTGCACGCCCACCCACAGCACGGCGGCCACGCCCGCCAGCGCCATGTCGCGCAGCAGCGCGGTGAGCACGGCGCGCTCGCCCCAGCGACTGTTGCGCTCTTCGATCGGTCGAAAATCAGTCAAAGCGCACGGTTTCAACACCCGCAGCGGTGCCCAGCAAGACGATTTGCGCCTTCTGGTGCGCAAACACGCCCACGGTAACCACGCCGGGCCATTGGTTGACGCCGTTTTCAAAGGCCAGCGGGTCGGTGATGTGCAGGCCGCGCACATCCAGAATGTGCTGGCCGTTGTCGGTCACCAGCGGCTGCCCGTCCTTCATTCGCAGCGTGGCCTGACCTCCCAGAGTGCTGAACTGGCGCACGATGCGCTGCGCGGCCATGGGAATCACCTCCACCGGCAGCGGAAACCGGCCCAGCACCGGCACGCGCTTGGATTCGTCGGCAATACAGACAAACTGGCGCGATTGCGCGGCCACAATCTTTTCGCGCGTGAGCGCGGCACCCCCGCCTTTGACCAAGCAGCCGCTGCCATCGATCTCGTCCGCACCGTCGATATAGACCGCGATCTCGCCCACCGCATTGCAGTCAAATACCGCAATGCCCAGCGCCCGCAATCTGGCGGTGGACGCCTCGGACGAGCTGACCGCGCCCGCAATACGATCCTTGATGCCAGCCAGCGCGTCGATGAAATGGTTCACCGTCGAGCCGGTGCCCACGCCCACGATCTCGCCCGCCACCACGTAATCCAGCGCCGCGCGGCCCACCATGGCTTTCAACTCGTCTTGGCGCATCTGCGTCATTTGCGACAATTCCTGCTCAAGTTTTCAATCGGCACACATTATTATCCAATGGCGTTGTTTCCCTACGGTCTGGCACGACCCTTTCTCTTTCACCTCGATCCTGAAGCAGCGCACGAGCACACCATCAACATGCTGGCCCACGGTGCAGGCACGCCACTGCAATGGGCGTGGCGCAATCCCTGCGTCAGTGACCCGCTGGAACTGGCGGGCCTGAAGCTGCCCAACCGCGTTGGTTTGGCCGCCGGGCTGGACAAAAACGCCCGCGCCATCGACGGCCTGGCCGCTATGGGTTTTGGCTTTGTCGAAGTGGGCACCGTCACCCCACTGGCGCAGCCCGGCAACCCAAAACCACGCATGTTTCGCCTGCCCGCACGCCAGGCATTGATCAACCGCATGGGTTTTAACAACGACGGGCTACCAGCATTCGTGAGTCACGTCAAAAACTCTCGTTTTTATAGCAAAAAACGATTGTCTGACGGGTATGAAAGCCCTGTTTTAGGCTTGAACATCGGCAAAAACGCCACCACCCCCATCGAGCGCGCCACCGATGATTACCTGTGTGCGCTGGCCGGTGTGTACCCCTATGCCGATTACGTCACGGTCAACATCTCCAGCCCCAACACCCAAAATCTGCGCGATCTGCAAAGCGACACTGCGCTTCATACCCTGCTTGCAGCCCTGAAGTCACGCCAGGCCGAATTGGCCGAACAGCACGGCAAGCAAGTGCCGCTATTTCTCAAGATCGCCCCCGACCTGAACGATGTGCAAATTCAGGCTATTGCCGACGCCCTGCATCAGCATGCCATTGAAGGCGTGATCGCTACCAACACCACTTTGTCGCGCGAGGCCGTGCAGGGCCTGCCGCATGCGAATGAGGCCGGTGGCCTGTCGGGTGCACCAGTGCGCGAAGCCAGCAATCGCGTGATCCGTGCGCTGCGCGCCGCGCTGGGCGCTGACTACCCCATCATCGGCGTGGGTGGTATTTTGAGCGGGGCCGACGCCGTGGCCAAAATCGAAGCCGGTGCCAACGCGGTGCAAATCTACACCGGCCTGATTTACCGTGGGCCTGCACTGGTGCACGAAGCGGCTGCGGCCTTGCGCGCAATGCGGCGATGATCCAGCCCTTTTACTCTCACCACATCACAACACCTGCACCCGCGCCAGATCGGGCCGCACCAGCCAGTCGGCAAACTCATCGGCCAACTGCTGCGCGGCACTGACGGCAGACGCCCAGGCGAGCACACGTTCAGGGTGGCTCAGGCGCTGAAAATCCGTGCGGTCAGGCAGCTTGCCACCGGGCAATGTGCGCACCCAGTCCGGGCTGGGTGCCAGCAGCAACATGGCGTCCAGCGCTGCCGTGGCGCGGTGGCGGCGACGCCACGGTTTGTCCAGCCAGCCGGGCACCACCGCCTGCTGAAAGTGCGGGTACAACACCAACGGTGATTTTTTTGAAGTGGTGTAGTGCAGGTGCAGGTGGTAATCGGTGATGCCACCATCCCAATACGCGCCCGGCGGCGCACCCGCAATGTCGTGCACCGCTTGCAACACGAACGGAATGGAGCCACTGGCTTGCAGTGCCAGATAAAAATTTTCAGCCGTGAGCAGCACCTGCCGCGTGAGGTAGTCCTGAGTGGCAAAAGGCAACGGTGCGGGTTGACCTGCCGTATCGGCGCGCGAAAACACCACCCGCTCCAGCCAGTGCCCCATGGCGCGTCGGCTGACGGCGTTGGTCAGCGCCGCGCCCAGATAGCCCACTGCCGTGCGCGCCCACCTTTCGCGCCCCAACAGCACGTGGCGGCCACGCGAAGCCAGCACATGCAGCCGATAGCGCCGGTGCGCCAGCAAAGCGGGCACCTGCCCCTCAAACATGGTGCGCAGATTTTGCGCGAAGGCGGCACTGACCTGCGCGGGCGCAGGCAGCTTGCGCCCTGGCGGCGCTGTCATGTCGCCGTGGATGTAGCCGATTTCCAGCGCCTGAAAAGCCGCCACCGGATCCGCCATGCACGCCGCGGCCATGCGCCAAGCGCCAATGCTGGCCCCCACCAGATCCACCGGTTGCGCGCTGCGCACCAGCCACTGGCCAAAAACAAAGCGGTCCAGCGGCCCCAAAATCAAGCCCTTGGGGCCACCGGCAGCGGCTGGAATAACCCCCACATCGGCCGGACGCAAACCGTGCTGCTCGATATGGCGACGTGCCAGCGAGCCAGCGTAAATGTTCAGGGCAGGCAAAGACATGGGCCGACAGCGTAGCAGGCTGCACCTGGCATGCACTGGCGCAAAAAAACCGGGTCAGGCCAAGCCTGAACCCGGTGTGCGCCCATAGCGTGCGTTAGGTACGCATCAATATTCCCAGAACATGCGTTGCAGCTCTTTGGTGCTGTTGGGTTTTGTGAGGGCCAGCATGGTCAGCAGGCGGGCTTTTTCGGGGCGCATGTCATGCGCCACCACCCAGTCGTGCTTGTCGTCAGGCTGCTCGGCATTGCGCAGCACAAAGCCATAAGGCACGCGCGCCGCACGCACCACCAGCAGGCCTTTGCTGCGCGCTGCTTGCAGCGCGGGCACCATGTGCTTGGCCACCGAGCCATTGCCCGTGCCCGCATGCACGATGGCCTTGGCACCACTGGCCACCAGCGCGTCCACCGGCACGCGCGAGACGTTGCCGTAGCCATAGACGATCGGCACGTCGGGCAGTTTGTCGATGCTGTCGATGTTGAATTCCGAGTTCATGGTGTGGCGCTTGATGGGCGCACGGAACCAGTAATTGCGCCCTTCCACCACCATGCCCAGCGGCCCCCACTGGCTGACGAAGGCGCTGGTCTTGATGTTGATGTCCTTGTTGACATCGCGCCCGCTTTGGATTTCGTCGTTCATGGTCACCAGCACCCCCTTGCCTTCGGCGTCCTGGGCAGCGGCCACGCTCACGGCGTCGGTCAGGTTCAGCGCGCCGTCGGCCGACAGCGCGGTGCCTGGCCGCATGGAACCTACCACCACAATGGGTTTGGCGGTGTGCACCGTCAGGCTCAAAAAATAAGCGGTTTCAGCCAGCGTGTCGGTGCCGTGGGTGATGACGATGCCGTCCACGTCGTCCTGTTTGGACAGCGCCGACACGCGTTTAGCCAGTTGCAGCAGGTGGTCGTTGGTAAAGCTTTCCGAGGCGATCTGGAACACCTGCTCGCCACGAACGTTGGCCACCTTGGACAGCTCAGGCAACCCCGCCAGCAGTTTGTCGACCGGCACCTTGGCGGCGCTGTAGGTGGCGCTGTTCATGGCCGAAGCACCAGCACCGGCAATGGTGCCGCCGGTGGCCAGCACCACCACGTTGCGCAGACCGGGGGTGGCCGCCGCAGCGGCAGGTGCCGCCGCAGCGGCTGTGGTCACGGGCGCTGCGGCGCTTTGCTGTGTGGGCGACTGCGCGCATGCGCCCAGCGACAGGCTGATGGCCAGAGCCAGCGCGCTCCAGCCACGGCCGGGACAATAAAAACGGGCGCTCAGAGAACGGGCGGTCAAAGTCATGTGAGGTACTCGAAGTTGTTGGGGGAGCCATCATAAAACTGACCGCCCGTTATCCCAAAGCGGGCAACCGAAAAACATCGCCAGGCCCTCTGCCTTTGCCCAACCCGCCGCCTGCCGCTGCCTACAATCCGGCGATGCCTGCCCACCATGAAAGACCACCCGTCGCCCCTTCGCCTTTGCTGGACGGGCTGAACCCCGAGCAGCGCGCCGCCGTCACCTTGCCGCCCGAGGCTGCGTTGATTCTGGCCGGGGCGGGTTCGGGCAAGACCCGCGTGCTCACCACCCGCATTGCCTGGCTGCTGCAAACCGGCCAAGTCTCGCCCGGCGGTGTGCTGGCGGTCACCTTTACCAACAAGGCCGCCAAGGAGATGACGGCGCGCCTGACCGCCATGCTGCCGCTGAACGTGCGCGGCATGTGGATCGGCACCTTCCACGGCCTGTGCAACCGCTTCTTGCGTGCGCATTACCAACTGGCGCAATTGCCGCAGGCGTTTCAGATTCTGGACGCGCAAGATCAACTGTCGGCCATCAAGCGCCTGGTCAAGCAACACGGCATCGACGATGAACGCTTTCCACCCAAGCAGTTGCAGTGGTTCATTGCGGGTTGCAAAGAAGATGGTCTGCGCCCGGCAGATGTCGAAGTGCGTGATGCCGACAGCCGAAAAAAAGCCGAGATCTACCAGCTTTATGACAACCAGTGCCAACGCGAAGGCGTGGTTGATTTTGGCGAGCTGATGCTGCGCAGCTACGAGCTGCTGCGCGATCACGAAGCGCTGCGCCTGCACTACCGGCGGCGCTTTCGCCACCTGTTGATCGACGAGTTTCAAGACACCAACCGGCTGCAATACGCATGGATCAAGCTGATTGCCGGTCTGCCCGCAGAAGGCAGCCTTGAAAACGGCCGCGGCGGTGCCGTCATGGCCGTGGGCGATGACGACCAGAGCATCTACGCCTTTCGCGGTGCGCGCGTGGGCAACATGGCCGACTTCGTGCGCGAATTTCAGGTGCGGCACCAAATCAAGCTGGAAGAAAACTACCGCAGCCACAGCCACATTCTGGATTCGGCCAACGCCCTTATTAGCCACAACCAGCGCCGCCTGGGCAAAAACCTGCGCACCGCCCAAGGCGCGGGCGAACCCGTCAAGGTGCTGGAAGCACCCACCGACTTCGCCGAGGCCGAATGGGTGGTCGATGAGCTGCGTCAGCTCGTCAAAGGCGATGGGCTGGAGCGCAGCCAGATCGCCGTGCTGTACCGCAGCAATGCACAAAGCCGGGTAATTGAAACGCAATTGTTCAATGCCGGCGTGCCTTACCGCGTGTACGGCGGACTGCGCTTTTTTGAACGCGCCGAAATCAAGCACGCCCTGGCCTATCTGCGCCTGCTGGAAAACCCACGCGACGACACCAGTTTTTTGCGCGTAATCAACTTTCCGCCGCGCGGCATTGGCGCACGCAGCCTTGAACATTTACAAGACGCCGCCCGCGCCGCCGATGTGGCCCTGGTCGATGCCGTGCCGCATGTGGCAGGCAAGGCGGGTGCCAATCTGGCCGCCTTTGTGGCCAGCATCGACGTGCTGCGCGAGCAAACCGAAGGCAAGACGTTGCGCGACATCATCGAGCTGATGCTGGATGCCAGCGGCCTGATCGAGCACTACCGCAGCGAGCGCGAAGGCGCTGACCGCATCGAAAACCTGCAAGAGCTGGCCAGCGCCGCCGAAAGCTTTGTCACCCAGGAAGGCTTTGGCCGCGACGCCGTGGCCTTGCCGGTGGACGAAACCGCTGCACTTGCACAAAGCCCGGTCAGTCAGGGCCTGGAGCCGAACGCGCCCTTGGTGGATGAGCCGCTGCAAGTCGATGCCCAGACCGGCGAAACCCTCAGCCCGCTGGCGGCCTTTCTGACCCACGCCGCACTGGAAGCGGGCGACAACCAGGCCCAGGCCGGACAAGACGCCGTGCAGTTGATGACCGTGCACGCCAGCAAGGGGCTGGAGTTTGACGCGGTGTTCATCACTGGGTTGGAAGAAGGCTTGTTCCCGCACGAAAACGCCCTGTCCGACCACGATGGTCTGGAAGAAGAACGCCGCCTGATGTATGTGGCCATTACCCGCGCGCGCCAGCGCCTGTATTTAAGCCATGCGCAAACCCGCATGCTGCACGGACAAACACGCTACCACGTGCGCAGCCGCTTTCTGGAAGAGCTGCCTGAAGGCGCATTGAAATGGCTCAGCCCACGCCACACAGGCTTTGGGCAATTGTCCGCCCCCACCTCGGCCGCCCGGCTGCAACCGGCCTGGGGGCGCAGCGCCATCTATCCCGAGATGGTGCGCACGCCCCCCGCCGCAACGCCCAGAAAAGAACCCGCACACGGCATCGCCGTGAACGCGCAGGTGTTTCATAACAAGTTTGGCGAAGGGCGCGTGCTGGCCGTGGAAGGCAGCGGCGACGATGCGCGCGCGCAAGTGCACTTTCCGCGCCACGGCACCAAATGGCTGGCGCTGGCCGTGGCCAAGCTCACGGTGGTTTGAGCAGCGGCGCGTCCAACATTGATCTTTGCCATCCTATTGATGGCGCACAAAGGATGGCGCACAAGGTATATCTGGCAAACGCTAAAGACCAGCCAGACCTTTGAAACTCGATGGCCCATAGCCCGCCCCTTCAAAGCTGTCTTTGAAGGTGAACCACAGCGAGGCATAGAACGCTGTACCGATCAGCAGCGCCAGCGGCAGCATGCCGTTGAGCGCCAGACCCAGGTTGCCGAACAGGCCCGCCAGCGACATCAGCAGCAGCCAGCCCGCAAAGGTCAGCCCCACCCATCCGATGCCATACATCAAAAAGGCCGAGGCGTTGCGCAGCACGGCCACGGCACTGAAAAACAGGCTTTTGCCCACCGACACGCCATGCCAGTGCACCAGCGCAGGCGCGTGCCACAACAGCACCGATACCGGCACGTAAAGCAAGGTGGACCACACCATGCGCTGGAGAGCCGCCCGCGCTGCTGGTTGCAGGGCCGGATCGGCCATCAGCTCAGGCGTGATGCGCCCTTCGTATTTGGTCAGCAACTGCGTCAGTTGGCCGTCGTCCATCGCCATGGAAAACAAAGCAATCAACACCACTGCACCGGCATAAATGGCCCCCAGCACCAGCATGGCGCGCGTCTGGCGGGCCGATTGCTGAAAGGCCACCAGCAAGGTTTTGGGCATGGGAAAGCGGCCTTGGCTGGCCTGCTCAGACGCGCTCATCAGCGCCACCGTGGCCGCTGGCACCACCAGCAGCGCCAGCGCAGTGCCCACCACCGGAATCACCGCCAGCACCACAGTGGCGGCAATCACCATGAAAAACAGGCCACTCAAGGCCAATGGCGCGCGCATCAACACACGCAAGCCTTCGCGCACCCATTGCAGGCCCGTGCGGGCGGGGACGATGCGCAGCTTCATGCAGGCACGGTGTGCAGCGCGTGCATCACATTTAAAGGCGCGGCGATGCGCTGGCGCAGCACGCGCTCGAAGTGGGTGGGATCGTGCGGCACCAGCATGCTGGCCTCGCGCGGCAAGTGCCAGTCCCACAGCCGCGACAGCCAGAACCTGAACGCGCCCGCGCGCAGCATGGCAGGCAGCAAGCGGCGCTCGGCATCAGTGAAGGGGCGCACAGCCTGGTACGCATCCAGCAGCGCTTGGGTGCGTGCGGCATCGGCCTGCCCGCTGCGCCAGTCAATGGCCCAGTCGTTCAGGGCCACCGCCAGATCGAACAGCCACGTGTCGACACCGGCAAAGTAAAAATCAAAAAAGCCCGACAGCTCAGGCTGCTGCGGCGTGCCGACAAACATCACGTTGTCGCGAAACAAATCAGCATGCACCGCACCGCGTGGCAAAGCGGCATAGGCGGCGCTGGCCGCCGTGTGGTTTTGAAACGCCAGCTCAGCCGTCAGCAACGCGGCCTGTTCGCTCGACAGATGAGGCAGCACCTGGGGCACTGTCTCGTTCCACCAGGCCAGCCCGCGCAAATTGGGCTGGTGCAAGGCGTAGTCGCGCGCGGCCAGGTGTGCGCGCGCCAGCGTCTGACCCACCGCCGCGCAGTGCGCCGCACCGGGTGCCAGCACGCTTTGGCCGCACAAGCGGTTGACCACGGCGGCGGGTTTGCCGCACAGGGTGTGCAAAATGTCGTCTTCACCTGGGTCGACGCGAATGCCTTCGGCCTTGGCCTGCGGATCGGGCACTGGCACGCCGTGCTGGGCCAGGTGCTTCATCAGGTGCAGGTAAAACGGCAATTGCGCGTGCGTCAGGCGCTCAAACAGCGTCAACACCCACTCACCCTGATCGGTGGTGGCAAAGTAGTTGGTATTTTCAATGCCGCCTTCAATGCCACGCAAATCGGTCAGTGCGCCCAGGCCCAACGTGCCGAGCAGCTTCGCGGCTTCGTCGAAGCCGACTTCGGTGTACACCGCCATGATTGAAAAAATTAAAAGCTGAGGACTTTCCAGGTGCGCTGGCCCGCGCCGCCGGGCACGCCTTCAGGCACTTGCGGGCGCGTCATGTCCACCGGCTGTACGTCGTAGGCCGGTACGTTGGCCTTGGGCTTGACGGTGATGCTGTCGGTTTCGCCGCCCGAGCGCACTTCGTCCACCTGCACACGGTCATCTTCGATGTGGATGCGCTCGATCTTCTGCGTACTGCCGTCCAGCCTGGTTTCTTCCCGCATGATCGCGCCGCCACCGGAAGGCGCTGCGGCTGGCACCGCAGCGGGCGCGTCAACCGGTGTCACAGCGGGTACTGCGGGCGTCACCGCAGAAGACTGGGCCATGATCGACACGCTGACGCCCAGCCCCATGGCTGCCAGCAAAACACGAGGAAAAACGCGAGGGAAAAGATGTGCACGCATAAGCGCATTCTAGTGCGCCGCCCCGAAAACAGACACAGAAAACAGCCTGCCTGTAACAAGATGGCTGACGGCGCATGGCGCAGCCCCTGTCGTCATCCGACTGTCCCGTGGCGTGCACAACCGTGACGTGCACAATGGCCGCCATGACCAACACTCCCCCTGACCAGCCCTCCACCTCCACAGGCAGCACCCGCCCCACTTTGCTGCTGGTGGACGGCTCCAGCTATCTGTACCGCGCATTTCATGCCATGCCCGATTTGCGCGCCGACCCGGCCGACCCCGCCAGCCAGCCCACCGGGGCCATTCGCGGCATGATCAACATGCTGACCGCACTGCGTAAAGACTATCCCGACGCGCCCTATATCGCCTGCGTGTTCGACGCCTCTGGCCCCACCTTCCGCGACGACATTTACCCCGAATACAAGGCCAACCGCGCCCCCATGCCGGATGATTTGCGCAGCCAGATTGCCCCCATCCACGAAGTGGTGGCCCTGCTGGGCTGGAAAGTGCTGTCGGTGCCCGGCGTGGAGGCCGACGACGTGATTGGCACGCTGGCGCACACTGGCGCAGCGCAGGGGCTGAACGTGGTCATTTCCAGCGGCGACAAGGACTTGGCGCAACTGGTCACGCCACACATCAGCATCATCGACCCCATGAGTGGCAAGCGCCGCGACCTGACAGGCGTGCAGGCCGAATTTGGCGTCACCGCCGCGCAAATGCTGGACTACCAGACCTTGATGGGCGACGCCGTGGACAACGTGCCCGGCGTGGAAAAAGTCGGCCCCAAAACCGCCGCCAAGTGGTTGAACGAACATGGCACGCTGGACGCCATCGTCGCCCAGGCCGATCAGATCAAAGGCGTAGCGGGTCAAAACCTGCGCAAAGCCTTGCCCTGGCTGGCCACCGGGCGCGACTTGTTGCGCATCCGCACCGATTGTGATTTGGCGGCGCACATGGAAGGCTTTCCCGCTCTTGATTCAATAGCTGTTCGCGCAACTGACAACAGCGCTGCAGCCAATTTTTATCAAAAATTCGGTTTCAAAACACTGGCCAAATCACTGGCGGGCGAAGGCGCAACACCAGCCCAATCAAAAGCCGCGCCTGCCGCTTCAGGCGCGCTGTTTGACGACACCCCGGTCGCTTCGCACGCCGGTGCGCGGCGGGACTACGACACCATCCTTGACTGGGCCGCTTTTGACCGCTGGCTGGCGCGCATCCAGGCTGCCGAGCTGACCGCGCTGGACACCGAAACCACCTCACTCGACGAGATGCAGGCGCGCTTAGTCGGCATCTCGTTCAGCATCCAGCCGGGCCAAGCGGCTTACCTGCCGCTGGCGCACGAAGGGCCTGATGCGCCCACCCAACTGCCGCTCGATGAAGTGCTGGCGCGGCTCAAGCCCTGGCTGGAAGACGCCGCCCAACCCAAGCTGGGCCAGCACATCAAGTACGACCGCCACGTGTTCGCCAACCACGGCGTGCAAGTGGCGGGCTACGTGCACGACACCCTGCTGCAAAGCTACGTGCTGGAAGTGCACCGCCCGCACGGGCTGGCCAGCCTGGCCGAGCGCCACCTGGGCCGCAGCGGCGTCAGCTACGAAGACCTGTGCGGCAAAGGCGTACACCAGATTCCATTTGCGCAGGTGCCGCTGGACAAGGCCGCTTTCTACGCCTGCGAAGACGCCGACCAGACGCTGGACGTGCACCTGGCCCTATGGCCACGCATCCAGGCCGACACCGGCTTGGCCTGCATCTACGCGCTGGAAATTGCCACCAGCGAAGTGCTGTTTGCCATTGAACGCCACGGCGTGCTGATCGACACGCCCGCGCTGGCCGCACAAAGCCATGCGCTGGGCCAGCGCATTCTGGCGCTGGAACAAGAGGCGCACGATCTGGCGGGCCAGCCCTTCAACCTGGGTTCACCCAAGCAAATTGGTGAAATATTCTTTGCCAAGCTGGGCCTGCCCGTGGTCAAAAAAACCGCCACCGGCAAGCCCAGCACCGACGAAGAAGTGCTGGAAAAGCTGGCCGAAGACTACCCCCTGCCCGCCCGCATTCTGGAGCACCGCGGCCTGGCCAAACTCAAAAGCACCTACACCGACAAGCTGCCGCACATGGTCAACCCTGTCACGCGCCGCGTGCACACGCACTACGCGCAAGCCGTGGCGGTAACGGGGCGGCTGGCCAGCAACGACCCCAATTTGCAAAACATTCCCATCCGCACCGCCGAAGGCCGTCGCGTGCGCGAGGCCTTCATCGCCCCACCGGGCCAGTTGATCGTCAGCGCCGACTACAGCCAGATCGAGCTGCGCATCATGGCCCACCTGTCGGGCGATGCCGCGCTGCTCAAAGCCTTTACCGACGGGCAGGACGTGCACCGCGCCACCGCCGCCGAGGTGTTTGGCGTGGCCCCCGATCAAGTCAGCAGCGAGCAGCGCCGCTACGCCAAGGTGATCAACTTTGGCCTGATCTACGGCATGAGTGCCTTTGGCCTGGCGCGCAATTTAGGGATAGACAACACAGCGGCCAAAAACTACATCCAGCGCTACTTCGAGCGTTACCCCGGCGTCAAGCAGTACATGGACGACACGCGTGAAGCAGCCAAAAGCAAAGGCTACGTTGAAACCGTGTTTGGCCGTCGCCTGGTGCTGCCCGAAATCAACAGCCCCAACGGCCCGCGCCGCGCGGGGGCCGAACGCGCCGCCATCAACGCGCCCATGCAGGGCACCGCCGCCGACCTCATCAAGATGAGCATGCTGGCCGTGCAACAAGCCATTACCGCGCAGCAGCGCGCCAGCCGCATGGTCATGCAGGTGCACGACGAGCTGGTGCTGGAAGTGCCCACAGCCGAGCTGGACTGGGTGCGCACCGAAGTGCCGCGACTGATGGCGGGCGTGGCCGAGCTTAAAGTGCCGCTGCTGGCCGAGGTGGGCGCAGGGCCTAATTGGGAGCAGGCCCACTGACGGGCAGCAGCTCCAGCGTTTTCCTGCCGCTTCATAAAACCTATCAAATCTGCCGCTTTGTGCCTGCACCCATCAGGCGTACAGCTTCTGTCATCTCCACCCATGCGCCCTACCCATGAAAGCATTCTTCTTTGAGCATTACGGCAAACACAGTCCACTGCGCTTTGGCGATCGCCCAGAGCCAGCCATGGGCGACAACGATGTACTGATCGACGTTCACGCCGCCAGCTTGAACCAGCTCGATGCGAAGATCAAATCTGGTGCGTTCAAGATGATCTTCCCTCACGCCATGCCGCTCATTCTGGGTCAGGACATGGCGGGCGTGGTGCTCAAAACTGGCGCGCGCGTCACCCAGTTTCAGCCCGGCGATGCGGTGTACGGCTGCCTGCCGCCCAGCCGCATGGGCACGTTCGCCGAGCGCGTTGTGGCAGACGCCCGCTATCTGGCGCGAAAACCTCAAAACCTCAGCATGGAAGAAGCGGCCTCGCTTCCGCTGGTGGCACTGACCGCCTGGCAGGCATTCAACGCGATCGCCAAGGTGCAGCCCGGCCAGCGCGTGTTCATCCAGGCCGGATCGGGCGGCGTGGGCACGGTGGCCATACAACTGGCCAAGCACCTGGGTGCCAGCGTGGCCACCACCGCGGGGGCGGCCAGCTCTGAGAAGCTGATGCGGCTGGGTGCCGATGCCGTTTTTGATTACCGCAAAGATGACTTTTCTGCCACCCTGAAAGACTACGACGTCGCCCTGATGAGCCAAGACGCCGCTTCGCTGGCGCAATCGCTGTCCATCTTGAAGCGCGGCGGCACGGCCATTTCCATCTCTGGCCCGCCCGATCCGGCCTTTGCGCGCCAGGCCGGGTTGAACCCATTTTTGCAATTCATCATGTGGGCGCGGAGCTACCGGGTACGCGCTGGCGCGCGGCGCGCGGGCCTTGAATACACCTTTTTGTTCATGCAGCCGCAGGGCGATCAACTGCGGCAACTCACCGCCCTGATCGAAAGCGGCGCGATACACCCCGTGATCGACAAGGTGTTCCCGTTTGATCAGACCGCCGAAGCCATGGCCTATCTGGAAACAGGCCGCGCCAAGGGCAAAGTGGTGGTGAAAATTCGCTGAAAACATACCCCGCTTGCTGACACTAAAATCAACCACCGGGCCCAAGATTTTCTGGCCCGGTTTTTTGTGTCCGCTGCACCGTGCACGCCAAACCGGCATCCAGGCCAAGCGCCTTGTCCTCAAATCCTTGAACCTAGTGTCCTGAATTGCAAATTCGTTGAAAAAATCCACCGAAAATCGGGCACCATGCGGCGTTGCAAAGCCTCGTGATACCGCCCGGTATCGTTGCGTTTTGCGCCTTGCCTGGTGCCGATTTCGGCAGATTTTTCATTTCAACGCACTTACAACTCAGGACACTAGATCCAGCAGTTGACCGCTTGTGTCTATCTTGAAAGCCGCATGAATACACAACTTTTTGCCTTTTCCCAAGCTCACCTTGGAAGTCAAGGCGTACCGCACCCACTGGCACTGCACTCGGCGCGCCATGCGGCGTTGCCTGGCACGCCGATCACAGCACCATCGGGCGCGTCCAACTGCCGGATCTAGGTTGAATGGAGCTTGGCCTCGCATGGAAATCTTCGACTACGACCAAGTGCTGCTGCTGCCACGCCAATGCCGCGTGCAAAGCCGCAGCGAATGCGACACCAGCATCCAGTTCGGCCCTCGGCGTTTCAAGTTGCCCGTCGTGCCTTCCAACATGAAGACAGTGGTGGACGAGCCAATCTGCGCCTGGCTGGCCGAGCACGGTTTCTTCTACGTCATGCACCGGTTCGATCTGGACAACGTGGCCTTTGTGCGCGCCATGCAGGCCAAGGGGCTGTACGCGTCGATCTCGCTGGGCGTCAAGGCCCACGACGCAGCCACCGTGGACACGCTGGCCGCCCAAGGGCTGGTGCCGGAATACATCACCATCGACATCGCCCACGGCCACGCCGACACGGTGCGGGCCATGATCGCCCACATCAAGGCCAGGCTGCCCGGCAGCTTTGTGATTGCCGGCAACGTGGCCACACCCGAGGCGGTGATCGATCTGGAAAACTGGGGGGCCGACGCCACCAAGGTTGGCGTGGGCCCGGGCAAGGTGTGCATCACCAAGCTCAAAACCGGCTTTGGCACTGGCGGCTGGCAACTCAGCGCGCTGAAGTGGTGCTCGCGCGTGGCCACCAAGCCCATCGTTGCCGACGGCGGTATCCGCAGCCACGGCGACATCGCCAAGAGCATCCGCTTTGGGGCCACCCTGGTGATGATCGGCTCGCTGTTCGCGGGCCATGAAGAATCGCCTGGCCGCACGGTGGAAGTCGATGGCGAGCGCTTCAAAGAGTATTACGGCTCGGCCAGCGACTTCAACAAGGGCGAGTACCGCCACGTCGAAGGCAAGCGCATTCTGGAGCCAATCAAAGGCAGGCTGGCCGACACCCTGGCCGAAATGACGCAGGACGTGCAAAGCTCCATCAGCTACGCCGGGGGCACACAACTGCTGGACATCCGCCGCGTGAACTACGTCATTCTGGGCGGCGACAACGCGGGCGAGCATTTGTTGATGTAAGTATTTTATATAAGAAAACAGCCTCTGGCGCTTGCTGCACTTGCGTCAACAGCTA
>NZ_JBKEEE010000064.1:0-22444 GCF_047975795.1 Ottowia sp.
CCTCGGCATCGTAGTCTCTTGCGCCGAACCTCGTCAATCGGGTATCGCTGTCGTACAAGCCACCCGCATACCCAAAGGGCTGGAAGCCGGGGTTGGTGTCCAGCGTGACATTACCCCACACGTCGTAGTCCATTTGCTGGGCCACTTCTCCTGTGTCGCTGTCAATGACCAATCTGACACTGCCCAACTGGTCGGTGATGATTCTGTACGTCTTGCCGTCCTTGAGCATGGCTTCGGGGACGTTGGGTTTGTCGCCGTAGTAGTAAGTAGCCTCCAGGGTGTTGTCTGCATTCAAACGGGCAATGGGCCTGAGCTGGCTTTGCCACACCAGTTGCCATTGCAGTTGGCCATTCACTGTTTTGCCGGTCCGGCAGTTGGCCGGGTCACTGACATATTACGTATACCAAAGTGCCGTCGATCGATCTTTCTGGGTATCGGCGGCGCTTCAGCGCAGACACTTGAGCGTCAGCCCACGCAGGCACGGGCTGCGATGATGCGGACATGAATACCCCGTCTGCCCGCGCCCTCAGCGGCGCTGCCTTTTTCACGCTGCTGTTCATCGCGCTGGTGATGGGGGCCAACCACGTGGCCGCGCGGGTGGCTTTCAATGACGGCGTCAGTGTGCCGACGGCGGTGGCGGTGCGCAGCCTGGTCACGGCCTTGGTGGTGGGGGCGCTGCTGCTGGCTCAGCGCGTGCCGCTGGCCCTCGACAGCCGCCAGCGCAAGGCGCTGCCCGCCATTGGGGTGCTGATTGCGGTGCAAAGTCTGTGCCTGTATTCGGCGGTGGCGCGGTTGCCGGTGGCGCTGGCGCTGCTGGTGTTCAACAGTTTTCCCCTCACCACCGCACTGTGGGCGCGGGTGCTGTACCAGCACCGGCCTGAGCGCAAGCTGCTGATCGCCATGCCGGTCATTCTGTTGGGGCTGGTGCTGGCGCTGGATGTGCTGGGTGCCGCATCGGGCCTGGGTGCAGCGGGTCAGTGGCAGCGCATTGGCGTGGGGGTGGCATTTGCGCTGGGGGCGTCGCTGACCTTCGGGCTGGCGCTGGTGTTGACGCAGCACGAGGCGGGCGGACTGGACGGGCGCGTGCGCACTTTTGGCAGCATGGCCATGGTGGGCTTGCTGGCGGGAACGGGGGCACTGGCCAGCGGGGGCTTCGCCTGGCCCGGCCACGCCGTGGGTTGGTGGGGGCTGGCGCTGCTGACTTTGCTGTATGGCACGGGCATCACCATCTTGTTCACGGTGCTGCCACGGCTGGGTGTGGTGGGCAATTCGGCCATCATGAATGTGGAGCCGATTTTTGCTTTGGTGCTGGCCTGGGTAGTGCTGGGCCAGGCCATTGCCCCGGTGCAGTTGCTGGGTGCGCTGCTGGTGGTGGGCGCGGTGATCTGGCTGGGCACGCGAAAAAAGTAGCGCACAGCGGCACCCATCTTCAAGGCGCTACGATGGGCGCTTGATCTTTCAAGCCCTGCCATGACCGACGATTCCTATCAACCTGACACACCGCTCCACGTTGAGCTGGACGACGCCACTGCCGCTACCCTGGGCACGCTGGAGGCCGTGCTGGACGCCGTGCGCGCACGCCACCCTGACACCCCACAGTGGGAGTTTTGCGAAGGGCTGATGACGGCCCTGTTGTGCACCCGCCGCCCCATTGGCGATGACGAATGGCTGCCCGTGCTGTTTGGCCGCGACGGCGCGCAGGTGTTTGCCAGCCCGGCCGAAAGCACACGCTTTTTCATGGGCTGGATGGAGCGCAAGGCGCAATTGAGCGCCGAGCTGCGAGCGCCAATCGATTCACTGGATGACGAGCGCGCCCTCAGCCCCGCCGTGCTGGACTGGCGCGGTCTGATGGCCAGCCTGACTGAGGCCGAGCGTGCTGAGATCGACAAGGCACAAAGCGCCCCGCCACCCGCGCTGGGCCAAGTCTGGGCGGCGGGCTTCATGACCGCCGTTGACATATGGGCCGACGACTGGGCTTATCCGCGCGATAAAGAAATTGCCGAGAACATGCGCGATGCGCTGGACTGCGTGGCCGATCTGCTGGACGACGACACCGGCCCGCCTGCGCTCAACCTGTACAACCCCGACGCGCCGCCCAGCGTCAGTCAGGCGCGCTTTGAAGCTTTTGGTGAAGCGCTGTGGGCGGTGTACGACCTGTACGACATTGCCACCGCGCTGGGGCCGCGTATCGCGCCCGTGCGCAAGGACGACAAGGTGGGCCGCAACGACCCGTGCCCGTGCGGCAGCGGCAAGAAATATAAAAAATGCTGCGCAGGGTAGGCCCGCCAAGATGGCCCGTGCAATCCCGAGCACAGGTAACGCTGACCCGGCTTGCTTGACGCTGCCCCCTGAACGAACAGGCTTGCTTACTGGTAACTGCGCGCGTCCTCGATCACCTTGCCGTCGTTGGGCAGGCTGCCGGGAGGCAGCAATTGCACGTCGCCGCGCAGCTTGGTCACGTCGCGCACGGCTTCGCTGATGCGCTGGGCCAGACCATCGGCGGCGGGTTGCGCGGTTTCAACGCGCAATTGCATCTGGTCGTTGGCCATTTCGCCGCTGATGACCAGGCGGGCATTGGCCACCTCGGGAAAACGCTTGACCACTTCAGCCACCTGGCCGGGGTGCACGAACATGCCGCGCACCTTGGTGGTCTGGTCAGCGCGGCCCAGCCAGCCTTTGATGCGGGTGTTGGTGCGCCCGGTGGGGCAGGTGCCGGGCAGCACGGCGGACAAGTCGCCCGTGCCAAAGCGGATCAGCGGGTAGTCGGGATTGAGCACCGTGACCACCACCTCGCCCACTTCGCCCTCGGCCACTGGGTCGCCGGTGCCAGGGCGCACGATTTCGACGATGACGTGCTCGTCCAGCACCAGCCCTTCGCGCGCCGGGGTTTCGTAGGCGATCAGGCCGACGTCGGCAGTGGCGTAGCTTTGGTAGACGGCCAAGCCGCGCTCGGCAAACCAGTCGCGCAGGCTGGGCGGAAAGGCTTCGCCGCCGACCAGGCCCTTGGTCAGGCTGCTGATGTCGCTGCCCGCCTCTTGCGCTTTCTCGACCAGGATGCGCAAAAAACTGGGCGTGCCGATGTAGCCTTGCGGGCGCAGCTCGGCCATGGCCTGCAATTGCTGCTCGGTCTGGCCGGTACCTGCCGGAAACACGGTGCAGCCCACCGCGTGCGCGCCACTTTCCATGATGAACGCACCGGGCGTCATGTGGTAGCTGAAGGCGTTGTGCGCCAGGTCACCAGGCCGAAAGCCCGCCGCGTACAGCGCGCGTGCGGCGCGCCAATAATCGCGCGCCACGCCTTCAGGCTCGTAAATGGGGCCGGGGCTGGCGTACAGGCGCGGCATGCCGGCGCCGTAGCGGATGGCGGCAAAGCCGCCAAAAGCGTCATGGCCTTGCGCAGAGCTGGCCGCACGGCTGGCCTGCTGGCGCACCAGCAGCTCGCTTTTGCGCAGCACCGGCAGGCGGGCCAGCGCATCGCGGCAGTTGATGGCCGCTGCGTGCACACCGGACAAAATGTCGCCCATGGCCGCACTGGCCGCCTGCGCGTGCGCCACCTGACGCGGCAAAGCCGCCATCAGCGCCGCCTCGCGCACCGCCGGGTCACGGGTTTCCAGGGTATCGAAGAAATCACTCATCACACAGTCTTCAAATACTATAGTTTTAGAAGCAAATAACGCAGATACATCAAGCGCTAGAAGCCATTTTGACTCACAAAACTCAGCCCGCTCGCAAGCACCCCTGGTGGCTGCGGAGCAGGCCGCATGAGCGAACGCCGTGGCCGGGGTCTCCCCGGCCAGTGGCGTTGTCCCCCTGGGGGAAGGCGCGCCAGCGACTCAGGGGGGATGTCAGGCCAGCCACCGCTTGCGCCGCTTGTAGCTTTTGACGTCCTTGAAGCTCTTGCGCTCGTCACCGCCCACGCCCAGGTAGAACTCTTTCACGTCCTCATTGCTGGCCAGATCGCTGGCCTTGCCATCCATGACGATGCGGCCGCTTTCCATGATGTAGCCGTAGTCGGCGTACTTCAGAGCCATGTTGGTGTTTTGCTCGGCCAGCAAGAAGGTGGTGCGCTCTTTGTGGTTCAGGTCTTTGACGATGTTGAACACCTCTTCCACGATTTGCGGTGCCAGCCCCATCGATGGCTCGTCCAGCAGCACCATGCTGGGATTGCACATCAGCGCGCGGCCAATGGCGCACATTTGCTGCTCGCCGCCCGAGGTGTAGGCCGCCTGGCTGGCGCGGCGCGTTTTCAGGCGCGGAAAGTAGGTGTAGACCTTGTCCAGGTTGCGCGCAATCTCGGCCTTGTCGGTGCGGGTGTAGGCCCCGGTGAGCAGGTTTTCTTCAATCGTCAGGTGGGCAAAGCAGTGGCGCCCCTCCATCACCTGCACCACACCGCGCTTGACCAGATCGGCCGGGCTTAAGTTTTCAATCCGCTCGCCCTTGTAGTCGATGCTGCCCTTGGTCACCTCGCCACGCTCGCCCTTGAGCAGGTTGGACACGGCTCGCAAGGTGGTGGTTTTTCCTGCGCCGTTGCCACCCAAAATGGCAACGATGCCCGCTTCAGGCACCGTGAGCGACACGCCCTTGAGCACCAGGATGACGTGGTTGTAAATCACCTCGATGCCGTTGACGGTGAGGATGGTTTTGGGGGATGCGTCGTTGCTCATCGAAAACAAGCCTCCAGGGGGCCGGTCAAACTCAGGGGGATGGCGGCAGCGCAAGCACAGTGCCTGCGCTGCCAGTGCTTCAACGCCTGATACTTTCGGCGTTGATCAACTGTTGCAATCGGCCGCAGCGCGCGCTTGCAGCTTCTTGTCGGCCAGGTACTTGGCGGCACCAGCCTTGATCATGGGCTTGAGGATGGCTTCGTCGGCCTGGTACCAGTCGTTGCCCACCACCCATTTGCCACCGTCCCAGGTCTGCACACGCGCCCAGGTGGATCCCATATGGTTGGCACAGGTGGTTTGCAGCGGACGCATCAGTCCAGTAAAGCCCAGCGCATCCAGGCGTTTTTGATCGAGGTTCAGGTTTTCCAGCCCCCAGCGCACCTGCTCGGGCGTCATCACCTTGCCTTTGCCAAAACGCTCTTGCGCGGTGCGCACGGCTTCCACGCCCAGCATCTGGATGATGACGCCGCGGGTGTACAGCACCTGACCGACTTCGTCCTTAGGCCCGCTGCCTTGGCCTTTTTCGTGCACGTGTTTGAGGATGTCCTGAATCACCTTGGACTGCGTGCCCGAGCCGTTGAGCGCCAGCGCGTGGTAGCCCTTGGCCCCTGCGCCCACGTCGCGCACGTCCGGCTCGGCACCGGCCCACCACACGCCGTACATCTTCTCGCGCGGAAAGCCCGTGGCCTGGGCCTCTTTCAACGCGGTGGAATTCATCACGCCCCAGCCCCACAGCAACACAAAATCAGGGCGCTGCTGGCGCACTTGCAGCCAGGTGGCTTTTTGCTCGACACCGGGTGCGGTCACGGGCAGCAGCGACAGATCAAACCCGTTCATCTTGGCGCGCTCTTGCAGCAGCGGAATCGGCTCTTTGCCGAAGGGGCTGTCGTGGTAGACCAGCGCGATTTTCTTGCCCTTGAGCTTGTCGGCACCGCCCAGCGATTTGGCGATGTGCTGAATCAGGATGTCTGCCCCCGTCCAGTAACTGCCCATGAACGGGAAGTTCCACTTGAAGGCCATGCCGTCTTGCGACACCGACAGGCCGTAGCCCAGCGTCATCAGCGCAATTTTGTCGTTGGGCGCTTTTTCGGTCAGCGCGAAGGTGATGCCGGTGGACTGTGGGTCGATGTAGGTCATGCCCGGTTTGCTCTTCAGGCGCTCGTAGCATTCCACGCCGCGATCGGTGGCGTAGCCGGTCTCGCATTCTTCAAACGTGACCTTCACGCCGTTGATGCCGCCATCGCGGGCGTTGATCATCTTCAGGTAATCCTGTTTGCCGTTGGCCCAGGGCGTGCCGTTGGGCGCGTACGGCCCCGTGCGATACGACAGCAGTGGAAAGAATTGCTCGGCCTGCGCGAATGCGCTGGTGGCGACCGAAGAAGCCGCGACCACGGCGGCGGCGATCAGGGTGCGGGATAGCTTCATGCGAGTCTCCTTTAATAGTTGAAGCAAGGGGAAAAACCAAATTTCAGACAACCCGGACGCCGCAGAGCAGGCGAATCCAGCGAACGCCGTGCCCGGACCTGCGCCGGGCACTGGCGTTGTCCCCCTCCCAAAGAGAGAGGGGGAAGGCGCGTGAGCGACTTAGGGGGTGTTTCATGTTCAATGCGGGAAGGGCCACAGGCGAAGTTTTTGCTTGCCCACCGCCCACAGCTTGGCCAGCCCGTGCGGCTCGACGATGAGAAACCACACGATCAGCGCGCCAAAAATCATCAGCTCGACGTGCGAAGCGGTGGCGGTGGAAAAGCTGACGCCGAACAGGCCGCCCAGCCAAGGCAAAAACTGGTTGAGAAAAATCGGCAACACCACGATGAAGCCCGCGCCAAACATGCTGCCCATTACCGACCCCAGCCCGCCGATGATGACCATGAACAGCAGCTTGAACGACAAATCGACGTTAAAGGCCCCTGGCTCCCATGCGCCCAAATAGACAAACGCCCACAACGCACCGGCCATACCCACGATGAAACTGCTGACCGCAAACGCGGTGAGTTTGGCGTACATCGGCCGGATACCGATCACGGCGGCGGCCACGTCCATGTCGCGGATGGCCATCCATTCGCGGCCAATGGCGCTGCGCGTCAGGTTTTTAACCAGCAGCGCCATCACCACCAGAAAGCCCAGGCACAGCAGGTATTTGGCCACTGGTGTATCAATAGGCAGACCAAACACCTGCAGGTGCGACACCGACACCGAGCCGGAAGCCGAATCGTTGGTCAGCCACCTGATGCGCAAAAACATCCAGTCTGAAAAGAACTGCGCCGCCAGCGTGGCCACCGCCAGATACAAGCCCTTCACGCGCAGACTGGGCAAGCCGAACAAGATGCCAAACAGCATGGCGCATACGCCGCCCAGCAAGATAGCGGGCACCAGCGGCATGTTCGGCACACGCACGAAAAAGTTGTAGGCCCCATACGCGCCCACCGCCATGAACGCGCCCGAACCCAGCGAAATCTGCCCGCAATAGCCCACCAGCACGTTCACGCCCAAGGCGGCCAGCGCCATGATCAAAAACGGGATCAGGATCGACAAAAACAGGTACTCGCTGGCCAGCATCGGCACAGCCAGAAAGGCCAACGCCACCAGAATCAGCACCCCCCAGCGGTCTTGCGCGATGGGAAAAATCTGCTGATCCGCGTGGTAGCTGGTTTTGAATTGACCGTTTTCTCTGTAGAACATGGTTTAAGTGTTTTGTTGGCTTCTGGTGCCTGTGTGAAAAGCGCAAGCAGCTATTGATTCGACAGTTATCGCCTTACACGCGATCAATGATCTTTTCGCCAAACAGCCCCTGCGGCCTGAACAGCAGAAACACCAGTGCCAGCACATAGGCGAACCAGATTTCGATACCGCCGCCGACAAACGGGCCTAAATACACCTCGGACAATTTTTCGCCCACGCCAATGATCAGCCCGCCGATGATGGCCCCCGGCACACTGGTCAGGCCACCCAAAATCACCACCGGCAACGCCCGCAACGCAATGGTGGTCAGCGAAAACTGCACGCCCAGCTTGCTGCCCCAGATCATCCCGGCCACCAGCGCCACCACGCCTGCCACCGTCCACACGATGACCCAGATGCGCGACAGCGGAATGCCAATCGACTGCGCCGCCTGGTGGTCGTCAGCCACCGCGCGCAGCGCACGACCGGTCTTGGTTTTCTGAAAAAAGACCGACAGCGCCGCCACCAGCGCGGCGGCAATCAGCGCTGCAATCACGTCTTCCTTGTTGACCAGAATGCCGCCCTCGAACATGCCTTCCAGCAAGAACATGGGGTCTTTGGGCATGCCGATGTCGATGCTGTAGATGTCGCTGCCAAACAGCGTCTGGCCCATGCCTTCCAGAAAGTAGGTAATGCCCAGCGTGGCCATCAGCAGCGTGGCCCCTTCCTGATTGACCAGGTGTCGCAGCACCAAAAACTCCACCAGCCAGGCCACCACAAACATCAGCGCCCCAGCGATGACAAAGGCCAGCAAGTTGGCGAGGATCTTGTTGTCCAGCCCCAGCCACCCAGGAATCCATTCCGAAAAGCGCGCCATTGCCAGCGCCGCAAACAGCACCATCGCGCCTTGCGCAAAGTTGAACACGCCCGATGCCTTGAAGATCAACACAAAACCCAGCGCCACCAGCGCGTACAACATGCCGGTCATCAGGCCGCCAAGCAAGGTTTCCAGAAAAAAGCCCATGATCCGTCTTTCAATCCATCAGTGGTTGGTGCCGAGGTAAGCGCTGATCACCTCTTCGTTGTTGCGCACTTCATTGGGCGTGCCATCGCCGATCTTCTTGCCGTAGTCCAGTACCACCACACGGTCGCTGATGTCCATCACCACGCCCATGTCGTGTTCGATCAGCACGATGGTGGTGCCGAACTCGTCGTTCACATCGAGGATGAAGCGGCTCATGTCCTGCTTTTCCTCGACGTTCATGCCGGCCATCGGCTCATCGAGCAGCAACACCTGCGGCTCCATGGCCAGCGCGCGACCCAGATCGACCCGCTTTTGCAGGCCGTAAGGCAACTGACCCACAGGGGTTTTGCGGTGCGCCTGAATTTCCAGAAAGTCGATGATTTTTTCCACCACCTCGCGGTGCGCAATCTCTTCGCGCTCGGCCGGGCCGATGCGCAGCGCTTGCAGCAACAGGTTGCTTTTGATCTTCAGGTTGCGCCCGGACATGATGTTGTCCAGCACGCTCATGCCTTTGAACAGCGCCAGATTCTGGAATGTGCGCGCCACACCCATTTCAGCCACCTGACGTGAATTCATGTGGCCAAAGGTTTTGCCGCGAAAGGTGATGGAGCCTTCGCTGGGCGTGTACACGCCGTTGATGCAGTTGAGCATCGACGATTTACCCGCGCCGTTGGGGCCGATGATGGATCGGATTTCGTGCTCGCGCACGTTGAAGCTGATGTCGGTCAGCGCGTTCACGCCGCCAAAGCGCAGGCTGATGTTTTGGATGTCGAGGATGACCTCGCCCACCTTCTTGGCGTGGGCTTGTGCCAGCGTGGGCGCATCGGCGGGTGTCGGCATCATGGCCTGGGGGGCGTTCATGCGGCGCTCCTGACGGCGGGATACACCTTGGTGTCCAGGATGCGCAGGTTGGCACTGACTTTGCCTGTGCGACCGTCTTCAAACTTGACGGCAGTTTCAATGAACTGCTCTGCACTGCCGTTGTACAGCGCCTCGATCAGCACGCCATATTTTTCAGCGATGAAGTTGCGTCGCACCTTGCGCGTGCGGGTCAGCTCGTCGTCATCCGGATCCAGCTCTTTGTGCAGCACCAAAAAGCGGGCGATCTGTGTGTCTTCCATGCCTTCTTCGGCGGCCAGATCGGCGTTCACTTTTTCGACACACTCTTTCATCATGGTCAGCACTTCGGGCTTGCCCGCCAAGTCCACATAACCGGCATACGGTAAGCCTTGCCGTTCAGCCCAGTTGCCCACGGCCTCGAAGTCGATGTTGATGAAGGCGCAGACCTGGGCTTTCTCGTGGCCAAAGCACACGGCCTCTTTGATTTGCGGGAAAAACTTCAGCTTGTTCTCGATGTAGTTGGGCGCAAACATGGCACCACCTGCCATCTTGCCGACATCCTTGGCGCGGTCGATGATGCGCAAGTGACCATCGTGGTCCAGCACACCCGCATCGCCGGTGTGAAAGTACCCCTCGGCGTCCATCACCTCGGCGGTGGCGTCGGGCCGTTTGTAGTATTCCTTGAGCACCGACACGCCCTTGACCAGCACCTCGCCATTGTCGGCAATCTTCAGCTCGATGCCTGGGGCCGCCTGGCCCACGCTGTTGAGCTTGACATGGCCGTTTTTCTGGATGCACACGTAGGCACAGGTCTCGGTCTGGCCGTACAACTGCTTCAAGTTGACGCCGATGGAGCGGAAAAACTTGAACAAATCCGGCCCGATGGCCGCGCCCGCGGTGTAGGCCACGCGAATACGCGACAGGCCCATGGCGTTTTTCAGCGGCCCGTACACCAGCACGTTGCCCAGGCCGTACATCAGCCGCTCGCCCAAAGGCACCGGTTTGCCATCCAGAATGTCGGCTCCCACGCGCTGCGCCACGGCCATGAACTTGTGGTGCATCCATTGTTTGGCACGGGCCGCGTCTTCCATGCGGATCGACACCGAAGTCAGCATGCCTTCAAACACCCGCGGCGGTGCAAAGTAGTAGGTGGGGCCAATTTCGCGCATGTCGATGCCCACGGTTTCAGCCGACTCGGGGCAGTTGATGGTGAAACCGGCCACCAGCCACTGAGCCATCGAAAACAGAAAGTCGCCCACCCAGGCGGGCGGCAGGTAAGACAGGATGTTGTCCCGCCCGGTCAGCCCATCGGTTTGCACCCCACCCTGGGCTGCGCCTAAAAAACTGGCGTGTGTCTGGCACACGCCCTTGGGCCGACCCGTGGTGCCGGAGGTGTACAGGATGACGGCCACGTCATCCGGCTGCACCTGGGCCATTGAATGGGTGACCGCACCGGGCTGCTGCTGCTCGTGCTGCTGGCCCAGCGCCATCAAATCCTGCACGCTCATCAAGCCCGGCTGCTGGTAGTTGCGCAGCCCGCGTGGGTCGTCATAGATGATGTATGTCAGCCCGCGCACCGTCTCGCGCAGCTCCAGCATTTTGTCGACCTGCTCCTGGTCTTCGGCGAACACGAAATGCACCTCGGCGTCTTCCAGCACAAAGGCCATTTCAGCGGCCACCGCATCCTGGTACATCGGCACCGGCACCCCGCGCATGGCCTGCACGGCCAGAAACATCATGTACAGATAAGGCCGGTTGTCGCCCACGATGGCCAGGTTTTGCTCCGGTGCAAAGCCCAGGCTGGCCAGGCCAGCGGCCATGTGGCGCACTTCCTGTTCGGCACGCTGCCAGCTCCAGGTCTGCCAGATGCCGTATTCCTTTTCGCGCAGCGCCGGGTCACCAGGGCGCTGGCTGGCGTGCTGTTGCAGCAAACGGGGGAAGGTGGTCGCCATGGGGGCGTGGTCTCCTGATAAGTCGTGCCCGCCCTGTGCAGGACGGGGCTTGAATGGCGTTGATCCTACCCCCGCAGTTTGACGCCATGTTGTCGTTTCAACGACAATTGAACCGCAATTTGCCTAGGTATTTCCCGTAGAGATTTCCACAGAGTTGCACTTCTTTTTCGCATGTCCGACCTCACCACACCCCTGCACCAGCGCCGCCGCCCGCTTGAGCCTGGCGAGCTGGCCCAGGTGCCCTGGCTGCCGCGGCTGACACCGGCCGAGCAAGAACGCACCGTGCCCGAGCTGCGCATTGGCGAAGCTTTGCCCGGCGAGGTGATTTGCCGCATCGGCCGCCCCGCCACCTACTGGTTTGGCCTGGTCGATGGCCTGCTGAAAATGAGCACCGACACCGCGCGCGGCCAAACCATCACCTACACCGGCGTATCGCCTGGCGGCTGGTTTGGCGAAGGCACCGCACTCAAGCGCGAGGCTTACCGCTACAACATCCAGGCGCTGCGGCGCAGCCGCGTGGCGGGCCTGCCGCTGGACACCTTCCACTGGCTGCTGGACCACTCCATCGGCTTCAACCGCTTTGTGATGAACCAGTTCAACGAACGGCTGGCGCAGTTCATCACCACCATCGAAGCCGACCGCACCCCCAACCCCGAGCAGCGCGTGGCCCGCAACCTGGCCGCGCTGGCCAATCCGGCGCTGTTTCCCGGCGTGGGCCAATTACTGCGCATCACCCAGCAAGAGCTGGCCTACCTGGTCGGCCTGTCGCGCCAGCGCGTGAACGAAGCGCTCAAAGCGCTGGCTGCGCGCGGGCTGATCCAGATCGAATACGGCGGCTTGCGCATCGTGGATTTGGCGGCGCTGCGCAACCAGTCGTTTTGAGCGTTACACCTCAGCCGCCACTGTCCGTGCACTATGCTTGATCGCCTGATGGCGCAAACACCTGCATCCGGCGGTGTTCAGCGCAGCCCAAGGAGATTCAAGACATGCGGCGTTTCGAGCTGATTGATGACAAATCCAGCAAGTTCTGGGAGGTTGAGCAGGCAGGCAGCGACCTGAACATCCGCTGGGGCCGCATCGGCACCGCAGGGCAAAGCCAGACCAAATCCTTTGCTGACGATGCCAAGGCCACCACCGCACTGAACAAGCTGACGGCCGAAAAAACCGGCAAGGGCTATAAAGAAACTGAGGTGGCCGAGGGTGCCCGCATTGGCAAGACCGAAGCCAAACCCAAAGCGCCGGAAGCTGCACCGCCCCCCCAATCTGCCACGACGCTTTCTGCGGCCCCATCCGCGCCCGCTGCCGAAAGCCTGGATACACAGTGCGACCGTGTGTTTGAGGCGGTGCGCGCACAAATCGCCGACGGCGCGCTCAAAGTGGGCGACAAGCTCTCGGCGGCGGCGCTCAAACGGCAACACGCCGTGAGCGATCAAGGCGCTGCCATGGCGTTCGAGCGGCTCAAATCCTACGGCCTGCTGCGCGGCTGGGGCACCACAGCGCAGGTGCACGAAAGCGCCCCGGCAAAAGCCAAAGCGCTGGGCGAAAAAAACCTCGCAACCGCTACAGCAATCACGTCAACCACGTCAGCAGCTGCCACGCCTGCGGCTGAAGGCGCGCCGCCCTGGCTGACGCAAAACCAACCTGTGCGCCTGACGCCCGAAATGCACGCCGAGGCTTATGCATCACGGCGCTTTGCGCAGCCGGTCAAGCTGACCAGCCCTGCTGCGGCATGGCTGCTGGTCAAACAGAAAGCACAATGGCTGATCGACGTCAACGCCACCGACGCAGCTTTGCGCCCGGCTGCACAGCGCGCGCTGGATCGCATGCAAACCGCCGAACCGCCGCCGGATGTGGAAGCGGATGCACTGCTGCTGGCAGCGGCTTTGAGCGCCAGAGGCTACTACTACGACGACTACGGCGAAAATGCCATCACCGAAGCGGTTGTGGGCTATTTGGTGGCCCGCTACGGCCTGCTTCAGGCTGTGGACATCTGGCTGGCAGCGCAGCGCATTCAAGCCGCGTCCACCTATGACCGCAAGAGCGACACACACCGCCACAGTTTTTCAACCCAAGTAAGCCGCGCCGTCAACAACGGCTGGCGCGGGCCGATGGGGCAAGGCGAAGCGGCCATGCGCCGCTACCTTGCTGCCGCCAGCCAGGCCGACTGGGCCGCTTGCGCCGACCGTATCGAAGCCGCGCTACCCCAACTGCATCCCGCACGCCAGCCCGTGATGGCTTTGCTGCTGCCTGACCGGCCTGCGCTGTCTAACGCGCTGGTGCTGCGGCTGTGCGCTGAAAAAGACACGCCCGAAGAGGTGCACTGGCTGCTATTGACCGCCACCGATCCCGCGGCCATGGCCCAGGCTGCCAAGGTGCGGCTGGGCTATTCAGAAGGGTTTTGGGGTTCCAGCCGAATGGTGTCCACGGCCCTGCTGGAGCGCGGCGTCGACGCCGTTGCCGTGCTCGAAAAAGGGGCCGCTGAAAAACAGGCGGGCGAAGCGCTGGCCGCCATCGGCACACCAGAAGCTGTCACCGCCTTGGCCAAGGTGGCCAGCACATCGAAAGACACACTGGCGCGTCTGACTTTGGCCGCCGACCGCCGACCGCCGACCGCTGGCCGCAGGCTGCGCTGGTGGCGCTGGCCAAACTGGTGGCTGCGGGTGGCAAGGATGCCAGCTTGCTCAAACCCAGCCTGACACGCCTGTTGAACGCCCATCAGGGGCTGATCGATGGCTTGCGACCCTGGATGGACGCCAGCGCGCAGGCCGCCATCGATCAGCAACTTGCCTTGCTGGCTGGCCCCACCGAAGTGGCCGACATGGCCGAGTTGCCCGATGTGCTGGCAGCCCCGCCCTGGCTGGCCAAAACAAAAAAGAAAGCCACAAGCGTGCTAGCGCTGGAAACCTTGGCGCTGGCACCCGTCGAGCAATGGGCACCCGGCGCGCGTGAAGCTGCGCTGAAGCTGAGTGCCTGGGAACAGTCGCGCCATGACAAGGCGCGCGCATCCTCAGACGCTCTGCTGGATTACCTGGAGTTTGACAAGCAACGCTACTGGTCTGGTGATGCTGACGAGGCCGAATTCAAACGCAAGTGGAACAACACCTTCGGTGCCGCCCGCGCCGAGGCTCATGCCGCCATCCAGCAAAGCGATGTCGCGGCCCTGGTCAAGGCATGGCAAAGCGTGCTGGCCCTGCGCCAAAGCGAGCGTTATTACTGCTCCCGCTTCAATGGCGATGCGGCGACCTTGTTGCCCGATCCCATGCGCGCGCCGTTCTGGAATGCGCTGGCCGGTGAGGCGCAAACGTCTTTCGAAAACACGGCTTTCGTCATGGCTTTGCTGGGTTTGCCCGCGCTGCCCGGCCTGTTGACCGTGGTGCAGGCCACGCCCAACGAACACCTTGCACTGGCCGCGAATTACGGCGCGGTGGAACTGGCCGCGCCCGCCGCACGCGCCTTTGCCAAACTCAAAACCTTGCACGCCGAAGGGCGCGCATGGCTTCTGAAATATCCTGAGCACGCGGCCTGCGGCCTGATCGCGCCCGCCCTGGGCAAACCGGGCGAAGCACGCGACTGCGCAGCCTCAGCGTTGCGGCTGTTGCAGACGCAGGGCCACGGTGATCTGCTGCTTGAAGTGGCCAGCCGCTACGGCGACCCCGCCGTGACCGATGCCCTGAGCGCCGTGCTGGACGAAAGCCCACTCGACCGTTTTCCCACCAAACGGGCCAAGCTGCCCGGTTGGTACCAGCCACGCGGTTGGCGACGGCCTGTCCTGCTGAACGGCAAGGGCTTGCCCGACGAAGCGCTGGAACATCTGGGCCAGATGCTGACCTTTCCCACGAGCGAAGAGGTCTACGGCGGCATTGCTGTGGTCAAAGAGGCCTGCCGCAGCGACTCGCTGGCCAACTTTGCCTGGGACGCCTTCAGCGCCTGGCTGGAAGCCGGAGGCGTGGGCAAAGAAAACTGGGCGCTGACGGCGCTGGGTCTGTTGGGCAATGACGAGACGGCGCGCAAGCTCACGCCCTTCATCCGTGCATGGCCGGGCGAGGCAACGCATGCGCGCGCCGTCGCCGGGCTGGACGTGCTGGCGGGCATGGGTTCTGACGTGGCGCTGATGCTGCTCAACGGCATTGCGCAAAAAATCAAGTTCAAGGGATTGCAGGACAAGGCGCGCGAGAAAATCAACACCATTGCCGAGGCACGCGGCCTGAGCACCGAGGAGCTGGAAGACCGCCTGGCCCCAGACCTTGGCCTGGACGAGCAAGGGTCGTTGCGACTGGACTTTGGCCCGCGCGCTTTCAAGGTGGGCTTTGACGAAACCCTCAAACCCTGCGTGCGCGAGTTGGGTGCCAACGATGCCCCCGGCGCGCGCCTGGCCGATCTGCCCAAGCCCAAAAAGACCGACGACGCGGCTTTGTCCAAAGCCGCCGTGGACCGTTTCAAGCTGCTTAAAAAAGACGCCCGCACCATCGCCAGCCAGCAACTGCTGCGGCTGGAAGTGGCCATGTGTGCCCGCCGCCGCTGGACGCCCGAGGTGTTTCGCACCTTTTTGGCCGAACACCCGCTGGTGCGGCACTTGGTGCAGCGCCTGATCTGGGGTGTGTACACCGTACCCGATGGCGGCAACTACGGCGGCGATCTGAAAGCATGTTTCCGCGTGGCCGAAGACGGCAGCTTCGCCACTGCCGACGACGACCCGTTCGACCTGCCTGCAGGCGAGGCGGTGCGCATCGACGTGCCGCACGCGCTGGAGCTGCCCGCCATCGATGCGGCGGCCTTTGGCCAGGTGTTTGCCGACTACGAGTTGTTGCAGCCCTTTGCGCAAATTGGCCGCGACACCTATACCTTGACCGAGACTGAAAAAGCCGCCGACACGCTGGTGCGCTGGAGCGGTGCCAAGGTGCCCACGGGCCGTGTGCTGGGCCTGGTCAACAAAGGCTGGCGGCGCGGTCAGGCACAGGATGGCGGCGGCATCTGGTACTTCATCAAACCGCTGGGTGCGGACAAGGTGATCGAGCTGGATCTGGAGCCGGGCATCATCGTCGGCTTGGTCAACGAATACCCTGAACAAACGCTGGGCGAAGTCAAGGTGGGCACGCCTGGCCATTGGGGTGACATCAAAGCCCCGGAGGCCTTCAGTGCGCTGGATGCCATCTCGGCCAGCGAGCTGATCCGCGACATGGAGGCCTTGCGGGCATGAGCACGACCACAATCGATCCTTCTTCAGCCATAGAGGCAGCCGCCATCGCCCTGCCGCCACTTCTGCCACCGTTCCTGCGCGCCGCACTGCCGCCCGGCGAGCCTAAAGCCAAGGCTTTGCCCAAGGCCAGCCAGTTGAGCGCCTTGCGCAAGCGCCTGCTGGAGCAGGCCGACGGCTACGGCCTGCAAGCCGAGTTGCCCGAACCCTTGAAGATCGAGCCGGAGGGCATGCGCCATTGGCTGGCGCAGCAACTGGAGCGCGTGGACACCCGCATGCTGGGCCTGCTGATACGCCGCGTGCGCCAGCACGCCTGGGACGAGCGCGACGAACCCGCAGGCACGCTGATCCACTGGCTGGCCTTGCAGCATGGCGTGCCGGTGGCTTTGCAAACCCTGATCGAAGCGGCGCGCTGGCGGATGGACGTCAAACGCCAGAGGCTGCACCAAGGCGCGCCGTCGGGCAAAGCCGATCTGGATTTCGCCATGGCCAGCCAGCCCATGGACTCGTTGTGGCAATGCCGCGGGCACTGGATGCAGGCCGCCCCCGCCGTGCGGGCCGACGGCGTGGCGCAGCTCCAAGCCTGTTGGGCGCAACTGCCCTTGTCCGAACGTGTGGAATTTGCCATCGCCCTGCCAGAGCTGCGCCCACTGGCCGTGGACATTCTGGATGCGGCCACGCCTGAACAGGCGGCCCGCTGGCTGAAGTGGTGGGCGACGGCACGCCGCTGATGGGCCACACCGCTTTGCTGGCATGGCTGGTACACAACCAGGGGGCTGATTTGTGCACCACCTTGGTGGCCTTGAGCGCTACGCAAAACAGCGAGTCCCTTGGCTGGGCGCTGGCCGCTTACGACGATGCGCCTGCGGCTGAGGCGCTGGTGCGCATGGCGGGTCGCTCCGCCCGCAGCGCCAAGGCGCTGCACTGGTTTTGCGAGCAGCGCCCTGCCACCGCCTTGCGCGCGCTGTCGCAGGTGCTGGCCGAAGGCAGCTTGCCCAAAGGCACTGCGACACGACTCACCCCCTTGCTCAAAACCACCAGCGCACTGGTGGGCGAGGGCCTGCCCGCGCTGATGCAAAACCTTGCGCCCGCCGCGCAGCGTCTGCTGGCACCCATGACGGAGGCGCTCGATTCAACGCGCGAGATGGCCCCACGCAGCCAGTGGCCTGCCGTGCTGGCCGCACCACCCTGGGCTGGCCGCACATCAAAGCCCACCACAGACACCGCGCTCGATCTGGCTGTGATGGAAGTGCCTGCGGCCGAAAACTGGGGCACCTGTCGGCGCGAAGACTATGTACTTGGCGCACATCCGAGATCAAAGACGCCCCTGGAAGCCTGCGCCGAACTCGCCCAGTATTTGCCGGGCTGGACGGCTGAGCGCATTCTGCGGCTGCAAACAGTGCCCGCGCACATCGACGGCTTCATTGCTGACTGGCAGGCTGCGCATGGGCACGCCAAATACAACGGACGCGGCGGCCCCATTTCTGCGGCCACACACTTTGCCCGCTATTTGCCGCCCACCGTAGCGCTGGCTTTCTGGAACCAGGTGTCCAGCCTTTTCTCTATACCGCCGCGTTTCAACGAAATGATGGCGCGCTTTGGTGTAGCGGCGGCACCAGGGCTGCTGAACGTGATCCACAACGAAGCCATTTCGTCGCCGCCCATCACGTGGGACAACCAGCCCGCGTTCTTTTTCGCCCAGTTCATGGGCACCACCGCCGTCGCACCGATCATGGCGCAGGCCATGGCCCGCCGCCCCACGCGCCGGGCCATGGCGCGCGGCTGGCTGCGGCGCTTTCCTGACCATGCCGCAGCCGGGCTGCTGCCCGCCGCACTGGGCCAGGCAGATGCCGCCCGCCAGGAGGCCCGCGCGGCGCTGCGGGCGCTGGCGGCCATGGACGGTGCCCAGGCCATACGTCGCGCCGCGCAGCGCTACGACAACCGCACCGTGCAGGCCGCCGCCGAAGCGCTGCTGGCCGAAGACCCGCTGCACGACTACCCCGCACGCATCACCGCCCGCAGCAAGCTGCCCGTTTTCTGGCAACCGGCGGGCTGGCGGCACCCCCGCTTGCGCGAAAGCGGTTTGGCATTGCCCGACGAAGCCCTGCACCCGCTGGGCCTGATGCTGAGCTTTACCGCCGACATGCCACAACGCTACGCAGGCATCGACGCGGTACTGGCTGCCTGCGAGCCGCAGAGCGTGGCCGACTTCGCCTGGGATGCATGCCAGGCATGGGAAGCTGCCGGTTGCAGCGCCCCAAGCCATTGGGCGCTGCGTGCGCTGGGCGCGGTAGGCACCGACGACACGGCGCGCCAGTTGGGCGCGTTGGCGCGTCGCTGGGGTGCGCCGGGTTCAGGTGCCAGCACCAAACGCATCGGCTGGGTGCTGGAGGCACTGGCCCTTTTGGGCACCGACACGGCCTTGCTGCAACTGGACGCCCTGGCCCGCAAAGGCCGCGCGCTGGCCGTGCGCGAGCAGGCCGCGCAGCGCTTGAGCGAAGCGGCCGAAGTGCGCGGCTTGACGCCCGAGCAACTGCAAGACCGCGTGGTGCCCGATCTGGGCCTGGACGCGCGCGGCCACCTGATGCTGGACTTTGGCCCGCGCCAGTTCGTGGTGGGTTTTGACGAAGCCCTGGTGCCGCACGTGCGTGAATGGGCGGGCGACCGCCCCGGCCCGCGTTTGAGCAGCGCACCGCGCCCGCGCGCCAGCGACGACGCGGCGCTGGCGGCGCAGGCCGTGGCGCGCTACAAGGCGCTGAAGCAGGACGCTGCCACCACCGCCAGCCAGCAGCCTGCGCGGCTGGAGCGCGCCATGTGCGATGGCCGTCGCTGGACGCCTGCTGAATTCAGACAGTTTCTGGCCGAACACCCGTTGATGCGCCACCTGGCCCAGCGGCTGGTGTGGGGCGTGCAGCCGCCAGCATCTGCCAACGCAGCGCCTGCCAACGGCGCACTATTCGACCCGCCACGCGCCTTGCACTCGACGTTCCGCGTCACCGCCGAAGGCGAATGGGTGGATGCCGATGACGAGGCCTGGGCCGCACCGGCGGGCTGGGACGAGACTGCGGACAGCGCGTGGACTGTCGTGCTGCCGCACCCCTTGCAGCTCGATGCCGAACAAATCGCCGCCTTCTCGCAACAACTGGCCGACTACGAATTGATTCAACCGTTTGAACAGTTGCAGCGCAGCGTCTACCGGCTGCCCGAAGCTGAAGCCGCGCAGCACGCACTCACCCGCTGGGTGGGCCAGCACGCCTGGCCCGGCCCGCTGTGGGGCCTGCAAGCGCGCGGCTGGGAACGTGGTCACGGCGACGACGGCATCTACAACCATGCAGTGCGCCGCTTGCCCGAGGGCGGCACGCTGACGCTGCTTTTTCAGCCGGGGCTGGACCGCAGCGACCCCAACGACCGCGGCGCACCGCAAACCCTGGGTGAGCTGCAATACGGCGCGCCGCTGTCGGGCCTGTCGCCCATCGCCTTCAGCGAAGCCGTGCGCGACATGGTGTCCATCGCGCGGTAAATACGGTAAATGCGGTAAATATTCAAAACCTGATCACAACGCCTGTCTGCAACCCCTCATGGCCTCCTCCAAAAAAGCATTGGCAACCACCGCGGCAGCGCCCACGCTGCAACGCCCCCCGGCTGAAATCCAGCACGCCGAACAACTGGTGCAACTCAAGGCGCAAGACAGCGCCAACCCACGGCCACCGGGCTGGCAATTGAGCCTGACGGCCGCGCGCAGCTTCATTCTGGGCGATGCGACGCTGGGCATTGCGCCCAAGATCGTCGCGCCCGTGGCCAGCATCGAGCGCATGCTGGTCACGCTGGCCACAGGTCGCGGGCTGATGCTGGTGGGCGAGCCGGGCACGGCCAAATCCATGCTGTCGGAATTGCTGGCGGCAGCCATCAGCGGCAGCTCCACGCTCACCATCCAGGGCGGCGCGTCGATCACCGAAGACCAGATCAAGTACGGCTGGAACTACGCGCTACTCATCAACGAAGGCCCCAGCCCGCGCGCGCTGGTGCCCGCGCCGCTGTACCAGGGCATGCAGGCCGGGCAGGTGGTGCGCTTTGAAGAAATCACCCGCGCCCCGCTGGAGGTGCAGGACTGCCTGCTGGGCATGCTGTCCGACCGCGTGATGGCCGTGCCCGAACTCGCAGGCCAGCACGCCATGCTGTACGCGCGCGAGGGCTTCAACATCATTGCCACGGCCAACACGCGCGACCGCGGCGTCAACGAGATGAGCGCCGCGCTCAAGCGCCGGTTCGACTTTGAAACCGTGTTTCCCATCCTCGACTTCGACCGCGAACTGGCGCTGGTGCAGGAATCCAGCGCGCGCCTGCTGGCGCAAAGCGGCATCCCCAAAACCGTCCCCGCGAACGTGCTGGAGTTGCTGGTCACCACCTTCCGCGACTTGCGCGGTGCGGCGTAAGGCCAAGGCCCATCGGCGGGCAGCGACGCCGCCATGGATCGCCTCACGGCGGTCATGTCCACCGCCGAGGCGGTCAACGTGGCCCACGCCGTGGGTGTGCGCGCCTGGTTTTTGGAGCAGCGCGACGGCTCGCCGCAAGACCTGGTCGATTGCATTGCAGGCACCGTCGTCAAAGACCATGCCGATGATCGCGCCAAGCTGCGCCGTTATTTTGAGCAAAAAGCCGCCAAGCGTCAGGGCGCGCACTGGCGCGCGTATTACGAGGCGCGGCACCGGCTGCCGTGAGGATGTGCTAACCTTTCGACGCATTCTTTTATACTCATAGGAATATCCATGCACCTCATTTCTGCCCGAGTGCTGTTTCTATTTTTTACCCTTTTATCTACAGGTTGCGCCGCCATGACTGATGCTCCGAAAGTAGGCTCTGATTCGTTTCAATCTCAGCGATCTTCAACTGAAGCTAAGACTCAGATCTTGCAGTGGGTAGCAATTGGCACGGCTATTAATGAAGCTGTTAGCACACTTAAATCTAAAGGTTTTGCTTGTAATCCGGCGATGCCTATAACGTCGGATGTCCGGCGCTCCATTGTCTGTACCTACTCGACGCCATCCTCCTCCCAGCCAACGAATCGGCAATTCGTGCCGCCGGAAGTGCCTATACACTGGTTTGTGACACTCAATTCTTTTGACGAAGCGACTGTGTCAGAGATTCAGGTGGCAAGGACACCTGTCGAATTGGAGCGCCGAAATGGTGGACGATGAAGCCAAAATCATCATAGGCACCAGTCCAGTCGCCGCAGATAGGCGGCATGCCTATTTGCTGTTCGAACGATCTGATGGAAGTCAACTTGTTGTTCGAGCAGGGCCAGATGCGCGCACGGAAGGCAGCCAGATCGGCAACCTCGCAGAGAGCACGCTACTCGGCTCGAAGAATTTTGGCGATATTCGTGTCGATATTGCTCCTTATCATGCACCTTACGATGCGGTCTATCAGCAACAAACAGATGGAACGGTTCGCCCTATTCCTGTCGGAATGGAGCAGTATGACGACCCGACGTTGTTGAGAGACGAAAAGGGCGCTCCCACGAGAGGTCGGATGATGGCTCCCGACTGGCCGCAATCAGGAGAAACACATGAACGGCGGGTGGTGTGGAGCGGAACTGATGCCGAGTTGGATGATAAGTTGAAGTCGGTGATGATGGTCGGCCAGCAGATCAACGATGCCAAGCTTGAATACTCACCACTGAACAACAACAGCAATGGTGTGGCTAGCGCGTTGCTGGAGGTTGCCCATATAGCGCCTGTGCTGCCCTTGGATAAGGATGGGAAGCCAGTTAATGCCCCTAATTTTGGTGGAAATCTATATCAAAACATTGGGATAATGTCTATGCGGAGTGGCTATTCCTTTGATGGCAAGCAATGGAAGGATAGCGATGGTCGGGCGATAAAACCGCCGCATGCTGGTCAACCTGTTGAACTTATTAATATTAATGAAAAAGACAATGCTCGCACAGGCGGTTTTAATGAAAAAGGCGATATTCATATAGACGATTCCTCTGCTAGGGAAGGTCTGCACAACCCCCGCTGCAGGGCGAGGTGACGCGTGAATGTTCACATGGCGAAACGAGCGTTGAATTTCTCATCGTTTTGCGCTGTTTTTGGTTCGCTTGACCCTGATT
>NZ_JBKEEE010000070.1:0-18127 GCF_047975795.1 Ottowia sp.
ACCGCCCGGTATCGCTGCGTTTTGCGCCTTGCCTAGTACCGATTTCGGCAGATTTCTCATTTCAACGAACTTACAACCCAGGACACTAGCACGCCATGATGGCACAAGCGGGCAAGCGCACAGTCAGGCACCCATGCGTCCTTGCCCCAGGATACCTGCGGGATCAAATTCAGCCTTCAGCGCGCGGTGAATGCGCGCCAGCGGCTGCGCCAGCGGCGTGAACACCGGCACGCGGCCATCACCGCCACGGAACAAGGTGGCGTGCCCGCGGGCGCGCGCTGCGGCATCGCGCACGCGCGGCGCATCCTGCGGCGTGAGCTTGATCCAGCGCTGCGCCCCATGCCACTCCAGCAGCGTTGGCCCCAGGTTCAGCGGTGGGGCTGTGTCGGGCACGCTGACGCGCCACAAGGCTTCGCCCAGCGCCAGCCGGAAAAACGGCAAGGCTTGATCACGCAACGCACCCCAGTGGCGCGCCGCACGCTCGCCTTCCAGCCACTGCCCGCCCAGCCACTGGCGGGCGCTGCCCACCGCCGCCTGCGCGCCGCGCAAACGCAGCAGCAATTGCCCATCGCTCCAGGCACTGGCGTTGATCGGCAGCGCCTGCCCGCACCAGCGGTTGAGCTGCTGACGGGCGCTGGTTTCGCTCATCTCAAACACCAGCGTGGCCTCGGCCATCGGGCGCGGCAGCACTTTCAGGCTGACCTCGGCAATCACCCCCAGCGTGCCCATCGACCCCGCCATCAGGCGGCTGACGTCGTAACCCGCCACGTTTTTCATCACCTGGCCGCCAAAGGTCAGCAACTCGCCCCGACCGTTGATCAGTTGCACGCCCAGCACATAGTCGCGCAGCGCGCCCACGCTGGCGCGCGCAGGCCCAGACAAACCCGCCGCCACCATGCCGCCCACCGTGCCCGCCACGCCAAAGCGCGGCGGCTCGAAAGGCAGGCACTGGCCGCTTTCAGCCAGCAACGCCTCCAGCTCGTGCACGCGTGTGCCTGCGCGTGCCGTCACCACCAGCTCGCTGGGCTCGTAGCTGACCACGCCTTTGAACGGCCGCACGTCCAGCAACTCACCATGCAACTGCTGCCCGTAAAAGTCTTTGGTGCCGCCGCCACAGATGCGCAGCGGGCGGGCACGCGCTGCCGCCTGCCTGATTTTTTCGACCAATGATTCAAGCGCCGTGTCCATGCGGGAATGCTAACGCGGCTTTTACAAAGCAAAAACCCACCAACCGGCGGGCTTTTGCAGCGGGGCGGATTCCCGCTGTCAGCACATCATCGGCTGTACGCCGTCTCTCCGTGGCTGCTGATGTCCAGGCCCTCGCGCTCTTGCTCTTCGGTCACGCGCAAGCCCATCACCAGATCCGCGATCTTGAAACAGATGTACGAAACCACACCCGACCACACCATGGTGAACAGCACGCTCTTGATCTGGATCCACACCTGATGCCCCATGCTGAAGGTGTCAGGTGTCAGCCCGCCAGTGCCGCCCAGGCTTTGCGCGGCGAACACACCGGTCAGCACCGCACCGACAATGCCGCCCACGCCGTGCACGCCGAACACGTCGAACGCATCGTCCACCCGCAGCAAGCGCTTCAAGCCGCCCACACCCCACAAGCAGACCAAGCCAGACACCAGGCCGATCACGATCGACCCCATCGGCCCCACAAAACCCGCCGCAGGCGTCACCGCCACCAGCCCGGCCACCGCACCGGAAGCCGCGCCCAGCATGGACGCCCTGCCGCGGTGCAGCGCCTCGCCCAGACTCCAGGCCAGTGTGGCAGCAGCAGTGGCCAGCGTGGTGTTGACGAAAGCCAGTGCAGCGCCCGCGTTGGCAGCCCCGGCCGAACCGGCGTTAAAGCCAAACCAGCCCACCCACAGCAGCGATGCGCCCACCATGGTCAGCGTCAGGCTGTGCGGGGTAAACGCCTCTTTGCCAAAGCCAATGCGCTTGCCCACCATGTAGGCACCCACCAGGCCGGCGATACCGGCGTTGATGTGCACCACCGTGCCACCCGCAAAGTCCAGCGCACCGTCGGCCCCCAGCAAGCCGCCGCCCCACACGATGTGGGCCATGGGCACGTAGCTGAAGGTGAACCACAGGGCGGCGAACAGCATCACGGCAGAGAACTTGATGCGCTCGGCAAACGCGCCCACGATCAGCGCCACGGTGATGGCCGCAAACGTGCCCTGAAAGGCGATGAACGCGTATTCAGGAATGGTGGGCAGCGCGCCAAAAGTGTCTTGCGTGACGCCTTTGAGGAACAGCTTGTCAAAGCCACCAAAAAATTTACCCTCGCCGCTGAACGCCAGGCTGTAGCCAAAAATGGCCCACAGCAGGCTGGCCAGCGAGAAGATGCACATCACCTGCATCAGCACGCTCAGCATGTTCTTGCTGCGTGCCAGGCCGCCGTAAAACAGCGCCAGACCAGGAATGACCATCAAAATCACCAGCAGGGTGGAGGTGAGCATCCAGGCCGTGTCGCCCGAATCGACCTGGGGTGCCGGGGCCGCGGCTTCAGGTGCAGCGGTGGTTTCGGCCACCACCCCAGCCGCTTGCACGGCGGCAGCCGTGTCAGCAGGCGCTTGCGCCAGCGCACCCAAACTCCAGCCCAGGCCCATGCACAAGGCCAGCGCAAAAACAAACTTTTTCATGGCGATGTCCTTTTCCGGCTTTACAGTGCGCCCGTGCCGGTTTCACCGGTGCGGATGCGGATGACTTGCTCCACGTCGGTGACGAAAATCTTGCCGTCACCAATCTTGCCGGTGCGCGCGGCCTGCTCGATGGCCTCGGTCACCTGCTCGACGATGTCTTCCGATACGGCAGTCTCGATCTTCACCTTGGGCAAAAAATCGACCACGTATTCAGCCCCCCGGTACAGCTCGGTGTGGCCTTTTTGGCGGCCAAAACCTTTGACTTCGGTGACGGTGATGCCCTGCACGCCCAGCGCCGACAGTGCTTCGCGCACCTCGTCCAGCTTGAAGGGCTTGATAACCGCAGTGATGAGTTTCATGATGCTTCCTTTTTAATAGCTGCTACTGCTTGTACAAATTGCAGCGCAGCCCGTTTCGATGCTTAAAACGAATACTTCAGACCGGCCACCAGCATGTGCTTGCCGGTGAACTTGCCACTGGGGGTCACGTACAGTTGCTTGTCGGCGTCGGTGCCGATCAGGGCCGCGCTGGCAACCAGGCCGTTGCCAAAGTCTTTGTTCAACGTGACGGCGTAGTCGGTGTACGAAAAGTCGCTGTTGTGGCGCACCCACTGGCGACCCACGTGCGGCACCACCGACCAGCCCTGGCCCAGATCAATCGTGGCGCTTAAATCCAGATAGCCGCTGTGCTTGCTGTCCGCAAAGCCAAACAGGTTGGTGACCGAATGCGAGTACTTGGCCGTGAACAGGCTGTAGCTCAGCGCGCCATAAATTTCGGTGGTGTTGGCGCTGACGGCCAGCGCGTTGTCGGGGTACTGGTAACGCAGCACACCCACGTCATAGTTCAGCGGGCCTGCCACGCCCTTGTAGCCGCCATAGATGTCCCATTCCACATGGCCATCGCCACCGGCGTCCTTGGTCCACTTGATCGAACTCAGCCACGTGCCCACGTACAGGCCGCTGGTGTGGCTGTAATCCGCCCCACCGCTGATGGCCGGTTTACGCCTGCTTTGCGAAATACCGCGAAACCGGTAGTCTGACGTCACCGCCACATTGAACGCTATGCTGTGCGCTGACGTCGGCTCGGCCACTGTGGCGGCCGCCGCATCCTGCGCCCATGCAGCGCCACCGGCACCGGCCAGCGCAGCAGTCAATACTGAAAACATCATGGTACGCACACCGAAAAACATGGCCCAACTCCAAAAATAAAACGGATGACCTACAAGAAAGCAGGGAGCGTGCCAGCCCAGCCGAATGCCTCATTTCGTGCACATGGCTTGCAAGGTGCACCGCAACACGGCCTACGCACGCACTTCTTTGGTGCAACCCAGGGAGCCACGCCGCACTGCAAATCACATGCACCATTTCAGGGAGCAACCGACTTATGGGACTAAGCCTGGTACAAAGCCGCGCGCTGATAGGGCTGGCCGCGCCCGCCGTCACGGTGGAAGTGCACCTGGCCAATGGCTTGCCCAGCTTTACGCTGGTGGGACTGGCCGACGTGGAAGTGAAAGAAGCGCGCGAGCGCGTGCGCAGCGCGCTGCAAAACAGCGGGCTGGAGTTTCCCCACAGCCAGCGCATCACCGTCAACCTGGCCCCGGCCGACCTGCCCAAGGATTCAGGGCGCTTCGATTTACCAATTGCCTTGGGAATCCTGGCCGCCAGCGGCCAGATCGACGGCAGCCGCCTGGCAGGCTGGGAGTTTGCAGGCGAGTTGTCGCTGTCGGGTGAGCTGCGCCCCGTGCGCGGCGCACTGGCCATGGCCGTGGCGCTGCAACGCGACGACGCCCAGGCCCAATGGGTGTTGCCCCCCGGCAGCGCCGAAGAGGCCGCACTGGTGCCCGGCATGGCGGTGTACCGCGCCCGCCACCTGTTGGACGTGGTAGCGCAGTTTCTGCCCCGCAGCGCAGCGGCTGCCGCATCCGAATCCGAGCCTGAAATAGCCGCCCCTGGCTGGGCACGCGTGCCGCCCGCCCAACGCGCAGCCGATCCACCTTACCCTGACTTGGCCGACGTGAAGGGCCAGGCCGCGCCCCGGCGCGCACTGGAAATCGCCGCTGCGGGCGGCCATTCGCTGTTGATGGTGGGACCACCCGGCACCGGCAAATCCATGCTGGCGCAACGCTTTGCCGGTCTGCTCCCGCCCATGAGCGTGCCCGAGGCGCTGCAAAGCGCGGCCATCGCCAGCTTGGGCGGCACCTTTGCGCTGGAGCGCTGGGGTCAGCGGCCCACGCGCAGCCCGCACCACTCGGCCAGCGCGGTGGCGCTGGTGGGCGGCGGCTCACCCCCACGCCCGGGCGAGATATCGCTGGCCCACGAAGGCGTGCTGTTCCTGGACGAGCTGCCCGAATTTCCCCGCGCCGCGCTGGAAGCCTTGCGCGAGCCGCTGGAGTCCGGCCACATCACCATCAGCCGCGCGGCGCAGCGGGCCGAGTTTCCCGCGCGCTTTCAGCTCATCGCCGCCATGAACCCCTGCCCCTGCGGCTACCTGGGCGCGCGCGTGCGCGCCTGCCGCTGCACACCCGATCAGGTGGCGCGCTATCAGGGCAAGCTGTCAGGCCCGCTGCTGGACCGCATCGATCTGCATGTGGAAGTGGCCGCCCTGCCGCCTGAAGACCTGCTGGCTGCGCCGCCGGGCGAAGCCAGCGCCACCGTGCGCCAGCGCTGTCAGGCGGCGCGCCAGCGGGCGCTGAGTCGCCAAGGCGCGCCCAACCAAATGCTGCAGGGCCAGGCCATCGACCAGCATGTGGCGCTGGACGCCGCCGCCACGCAGTTTTTGCACACCGCCGCCGCCCGCTTAGACTGGAGCGCCCGCGCCACGCACCGGGCGCTGAAAGTGGCCCGCACCATCGCCGATCTGGCAGGCAGCAGCAGCGTGACCACCGCCCACGTGGCCGAAGCCGTGCAGTACCGACGCGCGCTGGTCACCCGACCTTGATGCGTAGCCGCTTGCGGCGCAAAGAAGCGCCCTAAACAAAACCAAGGTTGCGCGTGCTGAAATTGCCAATATAAGGGGCAACCAAGGGCATCTCAGCGCTGGAGACGCCAAACCAACTGGCCAGCGTAGCGGCGTACTGGGACACGGACGAGCTGGGTATGTAGCGCCCCCTGCCGGTGTCTTCCGGGCCGCCAAGAACGGCTTCAGGTGCCGTGCCATAAAACGCACCACCCTTGACCGCCCCGCCCATCACAAAGTGGTGCCCACCCCAACCGTGGTCTGAGCCATCGCCGTTGGAAGTGATGGTGCGGCCAAAGTCCGAGGCGGTGAAGGCCGTCACCTTGTCGCCCACCCCAAGCTGGTCCATGGCGGCCTGAAAACCCGCCATGGCACGCCCAACCTGCCCGAGCTGCCGCGGATGGTTGGTGCTCAGGTTGTCATGGTTGTCAAAGCCGCCCAGCGCCACCATGAACACTTGGCGCTTCATGCCCAGCGCACCGCTTGCAGCAATCATGCGCGCCACCATTTTGAGCTGTCGGTTGAGAGGCTGATTGGTGCCGCTGACGCTATCAGGCAACAGGGCATCGAAGCTGCCCGCACTGCTTGCCAATGCCGCCGAGAGCGTGCCGTATGAGGCGATGGCCCGGCTGGTGATGCGGTTGTGTTCATTTTCCATCACATGGCTGCGCGTCTGCGTGATGAGCGTGCGCAGGGCGTCGCTGCAAGCGGCAGAGCCATACAAATCGCCCACGACACTTTCAATGCCCACCGGGCCGCTCACGCCGACCTGGTAGGCCAAAGCGCTCTGGCCCGCCAAAAACACGGCGTTACCGGTCACTGAAACGCAACTGAACAAAGCATTGCCGTTGCTGGACAACGCCAAATCGCCCATCGCGCCACCCCAGCCGCGCACTGCACCTTCGGCCTGCGAGCTTTGCCAGATCGACTGCTGGTCGTTGTGCGAAAACAGCTTGGGCGGCAAGGGTACCGCGCGCATCTGATATTCGGCGAGCGTCGTGGGCTGCACCAGCGGGCCAACATTGAACTGCACGGCAAGCTGTTTGGCATCAAACAAGGTCTTCAGTGGGGCCAGTTCCGGTGCCAGCGCATACTGGCGGCCACCCGAGAAGGTGGGTGACAAGGCCGTGGCACTCAATGCGCTGCGGGCGATGGCCAAGCCGCTGCGGGCAGTGGCGTATTGCGCATGGCCCGTGCTGTCGTAAGGAATGAGGGTGTTGCCGTTGTCGTTACCACCGGTCATGAAAATACAAACCAGCGCCTTGTAGTCGCTGGCATTAAAGGCTGCGGCTTCGCCCATGGCGGCCAAATTGATGGCCCAGGGCGTGGCCGCGCTGGCCACGCCGAGCTGGCTCAGGCGCTGCAAAAAGGCACGACGGGCTAGGGGAGAGTGGCGGGTCATGGCTTTACCTTTATTTTTGAACCAGATATTCCGGACAGCTCATCACCATCAGGATGGCAGACCACACACGGGTCTGCCTATGCCAGTCGCTGACGGGGTTGATGCTGGTTATGGCATCGCGAATGGTGGCGATGGTGCTGGCGGACAACTGCTCAGCCGCGAGCAGCAGGTTGAGCCGGTCGACCAGCGCCTGTGGGTCACCCACCAACGCCATTTCCTGGTGGTAGTTTTCAACCCAGACCTTGCTGCTGGCGTTGCCGTAGATGCCCCAGGCGATGGCAGAGCGCATGAAGTTGACGTAGCCCGATACTGACGTTTCGTTGGCCAGTTGAAACTCTGGCGCAGTCAGGCCGCTGGACGCCAGCGCGGTATTGGGCGGCACATAACCGGGGCGGAAGAAGTTGAAGACGGATGGGCTGCGCAGCGGACTCTGCCCCAGATCGGTAGAGGGGTTTGATTTGTCCCACACTATCCATTGGCCATCGCTGGAAATGGCACCGAAGGTGCGTGCCCATTGCACACAACGCAGCATGGGTTCGCGCAACTTGCCCCAGGACGCTCCGTTCAGGCTTGGTGCCTGACGCGCTTCGGTATCGAGCAGCACAGCCTTGGTGACTGCGCGCAAATCGCCCCGCACGCCGCTGCCGTTGTTGGCAAACACGGCGGCCACACGCGCGACATAAGCCGGGCTGGGGTTGCTGGTGACCAGACGCTGGATAAGCTGACGGCCAATAAAAGGCCCCACGTTGGGGTGATTGAACAAAGTATCCAGCGCCATCTTCAACGCCTGCGGCCCCGGCGTGCCACCAGAGATGGTGGTGCCAAGGAAAGTGGCCGTCAGGGTGGAATGGCGCGCGGCATTGAACGTCATCGGTTTGCGCACACGGGTGGGATTGGTGCCTTTGACGTGGCCGCTGGTGTCCCAAACGTAGCCGGTGAACACGCGCGCCAGATTGGTCACATCGCTGGCGTTGTAGGTCTCAATGGGTTGGCCGTTGCCGCCGGTTTTTGACGTGCCGTCCTGGTTGAGCTGAACCAGCCCGATAGAGAACAACTGCATCACCTCGCGGGCGTAGTTCTCATCCGGTACGCGGCCAGTGCTCGGGTCTTCGCCCTGGTTGTTCAGTGTGTTGAGGTAAGCCCCCATGGCCGGGTTGAGCGTGATGGCCTCCAACAACTGCCGATAGTTGCCGAACACGTGCTCATTCAGCAAATCCCAGTAGGCCGCCATGGCAAAAGCGGGCGACTCGCTCTCCATGGCATCGGTTGACGCCACCATGATTTCCGACCATGCCAGCGCCACGCGCTTGCGCACCGCATCACTGGCGGTGATGAGCTGATGCCACATCATGAAGTCAGCGTAGTAGCCGTTGAAAAGATAGTCGCCATCAGCACGGTTGTAGCCTTTGCTGACCAGCCAATCCCAGCCTGTGGTGCCGATGGATCGGCTCATTTGCCGCTCCAGCCAGGCTTCGTAGCCCTGGGTTTGTACCTGCGCAATTTCCGTTTCAGTGGAAGAAAACTGCGCCTGCTGCAAAAAGCGGGCGGCTTCGGCATTGCCAATGGGGTCGGCGGGTGCTGGTGATGGGCTGGGTGCAGGAGTGGGAGCAGGAGTGGGTGATGGTGCGGGTACCGGACTGGGGGTGGGACTGGGGGTAGGACTGGGGGTGGGGCTGGGGGTAGGCGATGGCGTGACCTCATCGTCGCCATCACCGCCGCCGCCGCAGGCGGCCAACGCGGCAGACATCAAAGCCGAAACACTTGCCAGGCGGATCGGCGAAACATGGGGCTCAGCAGAACTGGCCTGTACAGTCTGCGCTGCAGGAGGGCAACTGGCTTTTGCCTCTGGCGTGGCCAAGTCGGCCTCTGATGAAAAATCGCTCATTCAACCTCCCTGTTGGATCGTAAGTTATGGGCGAGACTGTCGGTCTGCCAGCCACGCCTTGTTTAAAGTGTGCTTGATAGAGTATGTCAGGTGCACGGTGGTCAGGGATTCTTCAGCGTTCCTGATCCGTTCAAATCTGACACCGCCTGTTAAACAATGCACAAACCCGCCCCCACCGCGTAACTTCAGTCAATCACACGCGCTGAAGTCTTTGCCTGCCAGCGCGCTTTTCAGATTGCTGCGGGCCTGTTGGCGCAAGGCGGTATCGGCCTTGGGCAGACGAAACCAGTAGTTGGCGGTCTCTTTGCGCTCTTGCACCACGCGGGCCGAGCGCACGCCTTTGCGACCCAGATCGCCCAGCGCGCGCTGGGCGGCTTCTTCGGTGGAAAAGCGGCCCAGCGACAGGCCTGGCTCCAGCGCAGCGCCGGGGCGGTCGGTGTCCACGCCCAGGTTGCGCATTTCGGTGCGCTTGGCGCTGACCGCGTCGGCGTCAGCCAGCTTGCCGACGTACACCATCCAGCGGCCTGAGCGGGTAACGACATCCACGCGCCAGCTGCCATCAGGCAAGCTGGCCGCGGCGGCGCGGCGCACGGCGGCGATTTGCGGCTCGTCAAACTGCCCAGCTTGCAAGCAAACTTTGCGCTCGACTGGTGCTGGAGGAGGGGCTGGTACGGGTTCAGGATCAGGTGTGGGTGCCGGGGGGGCAGCCGCAGCGATGTCAGTTGATTCAGGCGGCATCGCCTCGGGCACACTGGCTTGCGAGGACGTGGCTTGAGGGCTGGGCACGTCTTGCGTCTGTGCAGCGGCAGGCGGCAGACCGTTCGTGCGGGGTGCCTGATGCGGCGACGCTGAGGCAGACAGGGTGGGTGACGGTGCTTGCGTCTGCATTTGCGGCTGAATGTGCAGCGCCTCGGGTCGCACCTGGCGCTCCAGCCGCTCAGGCTCGGTTTGCGTGGTTGGCCCCAGCCCCACCCCACGCAACCAGCCCTGTGACCAGGCTGCCCAGACCAGATTGGCCACGATCAACACCACCACCAAGCGCCCAATCATGTGTTTTGCTCCATCGCGGCTAATGGTCGCACACTGACCTCTGACGTGGTAACGCGCTGTAACCCCGTTGGGGTGTGCAGCAGCAGTGCGCCATCTGGCCCCACGCCACGCGCCGTGCCGACCTGCCCGTCGGACAGCCGCACAGCCTGCCCGGCCAGCGCATCGCGCTGGTTGAAGCGCGCAGCCAGCGGGGCAAAGCCTTCGCGCTCGAACTGGCGCAGCCTGTGCGCCAACGGGCCAGCAATGCGCGCCAGCGCGCTGGGCGCGTCGATGCCGGGCAGCAGCTCTTGCAGTCCGGCGGGTGGCGTGGAAAAACCGGGGCCTTGCGGTCGCACGATGTTCAGGCCCACGCCGACCACGGCATAACGAAGAGCGGTTTGCCCACGACCCGCGTCTGCACGTGTTCCTGCACCGACACCGGCCGTTTCGACCAGAATGCCCGCCAGCTTGCGGCCCTGCCACCACAAGTCGTTGGGCCATTTGAGCCGGATGTCAGAGTGCAACGCTTCGGCCACGGCCAGCCCGACGGCCAGCGACAAGCCCGACCAGTCGGCCACCGCCAACGGCACGCCCAGCGAAAAGCTGAGCATGTCGCCCAGCCCACCTTGCCAGGCGCGCCCCAGCCGTCCCCGGCCAGCAGTCTGCACCTCGGCCACCAGCAACGCGGGAGTCTGCACACCATCGCGCAGGCGGCGCATCAGCGCGCTGTTGGTGGAGTCCAGCTCGGCATGCACTTGCACCGCACAACCGGGCCAGTGCGAAGCCAGCGCATCGGCCAGTGCGGCGTGCGGCCAAGTCAAGCGAGCAGCGGCAAAGGTGGGCGTCATGGCATCAAGCCCGCGCCTTGGCCTTGCGGCGTTTGGTGTGTTGTTGCCGCTCCGCTTTTTTGTCTGTTTTTTTACCGTTCTTCTGGCCTGCTTTTTTGTCGGCCTTCTTGTTGATTTTCTTATTGGTTTTCTTGCCCGGCTTGTGGCCCTCAGCCGTGTCCAGATCTGACGACAGCAGTGTGCCGCGGCAGTGCTTGCTGCCGCAGCGGCAGGGGTATTCGGCGATCAGCTCGGGGGTCAACGGCTCGTCGATCACCAGGCCGTAGTCGTAGTTCAGCTCATCGCCTGCTTTGATGCGCCGCCGCGCCTGGATGAAGATGCGGCCGTTTTCTTCGTCGGTTTCGCAATTGGGGCCGCAACTGTGGTTGATCCAGCGCGCGTCGTTGCCGCCGTACAGCGCATCAATCACCCGGTCTTCGTCGATATGAAAGTAAAACGTGTGGTTGGGGTCTTGAGGGTCGTGCGGGTGGCGGCGCTGGGCCTCGTCCCAACTGATGATTTCGCCCACGTATTCGATGATGCGTTCGCCCTTGGCAATGTCGACCAGCGCAAACACGCCCTGGCCGTGCACGCCGGATTGGCGCACTTCAAGCCGCCCGGCGGCGGCTTGCGCAGGGGCCGCCTTTTTTCTGGTGCGGGCCGGTGGAGTGTGGGAGGAATGCTTGGCCACTTCAAATTTTCGAGGTTGTTTGCGGCCAGAATTCTAGATGAGGGCCATCTGGACACACCACTTGCGCGCACCGCCCAGCCAGGCTGAAAGGGGCAGCGCCTCTTTCAGCATGCGCGCCTCAAAACGTTTTGCTCAGGCCCACCACCAGCGAACGGCCCGCCAGCGGCGCGGCGTCCTTGATGAACGAGGTGTGCACGTAGGCCAGTTGGTTGGTCAGGTTGTTCAGGTGCATGTAAACCTGCCACGGGTGTTCGCCCGGGCCGGTGTAGCGCAGGCGGAAGTTGAGCAGACCGTAGCCGGGGGTGGCCGATTCAAACTCAGCCACTTTGTGCTGGTGGCGCACCAGGCGCCATTCCAGCTCGCTGTCCCACTGCGCCCAGCGTGCGCCCAGTGTGAAGGCCGCGCGTGCAGGTGCCAGACGCGCCAGACGTTCGCCCCCATCAAGGTGCGCATGCACCACGTCGGCCCAGGCCCCCACGCGCCATTGCGCGCCCAGCCAACGCGGGTTCAGCCGGTGCAGCACCCGCCCTTCAACCCCGGTAAAGCGGGCATCTTGCTGGCCGTATTGCAGCAGTTGCACGCCGTCTTGCTCGTCCAGCGTGCGCGCGTGGATGTAGTTGCTGATGCGGTTGTGGTACAGGTTGACGCCAAAGGTGGTGGCACCGGCTGTCTTGGCCACGCCAATGTCGAAGTTGTGCGCGCGCTCGGGTTTGAGGGCGGCGTTGCCCAGCTCGTAGGTGCTGGTGGCCATGTGGACGCCGCGGGCGAACAGTTCTTCAGCCGTGGGCATGCGGCTGGCGGTGGTGTAACCCGCGCTGGCGCGCCACTCGGGCGCAAAGCGCCAGGTAGCCCCCAGCGCCAGGGACGTGCCGTGGTGGCTCAGCCGTTCGTCCAGCGATTCAGCGCGCACGCGCTGATGGTCGTAGCGCAGCGTGGCGCTGACGCCCACGGGGCCAAAGTGCTGCTCTTCCATCCAGAACACGCCTTGCCGCGTGGTGACGCTGGGGGCCACGTAAGCTTCTTCGCCCACCGCGCTGAAGCGCCGCTGCGCGCCTTCTGCCCCAAACACGCCGCGCCAGCCCGCCAGCGGGGTGTGCTGGGCTTCGATACGCCAGTCGTTGGCACGGTTGAGGAAAGTGGTGGCGATGGTGTCTTCTTCCATTTCATCATGGCGGTAGCGTGTCAGGCCGCCGCGAATGCGCACCACCTCGATACCCGCCACGGGTTGACGCCATTCGCCTTGCAGCGCGTAGCGGTTGTTGGTCATGCGCACACGAGGCACCGCTTCGTGTTCATGCTCTTCTTCACTCTCATGATCATGGTCGTCATGGCTGCCGCAGTGCAGGTGCAGGCCGTGCAAATGGCAGCCTTCCATGTCGTGGTTGTGGCCGGGCAAACCATAGCGGCCGGTCTGGCGCGTGGCCGACACGCCCAGATAGCCTTGCGCGCCGATCCACGACAAGCCCACGCTGCCGTTGTTGCCGCGCGTTTGACTGCCTTGCACGTGCGCGCTTTCCCAGCCGCTGCCCACGCGGTAGTCCTTGGCACGGCGCGCCAGGCCCTCCACATGCACGGCCACCGGGCCGCTGCCCGCCGTGATGGCGGCAGCACCGGCCACCTCGCGCGCGCCCGTGCCTGCGCGCAGGCCCACGCGGCCAGTGGGCCGCTCAGGCACGGCGGTGGGAATGCGCTCGTCAATCACGTTCACCACGCCGCCAATGGCCCCCGCGCTGTGCAGCAGGGCCGATGGGCCGCGCAGCAGCTCCACACTTTCGGCCAGCATCGGCTCGGACACCACCACGTGGTCGGGACTGACGGTGGAGGCGTCCTGAATTTCTGCGCCGTTGCTCAACACCTGCACGCGCGGGCCATCCATGCCGCGCACGATGGGGCGGCTGGCACCGGCGCCAAAGTGGCTGGCCTGCACGCCAGGCTCGCCCTCCAGTGCCGAGCCCAGCGTGGTGGCGTCGCGCTGTTGCAGGTCTTCGCGCCCCAGCAGACTGACGGGCGTGGCGATCACGGTCTGGCCGCGCACGGTCTGGCTGGGCAAGGTGTCTGCTTCGATAGCGTCTTCAGCGGCGGTGGCGCGATCAGCAAGCGGCACTTGTGTCTGCGTCTGTGTCTGCCCCTGCGCCAGTGCGGGAGCCGCCAGCGCCATGCACAGCGCCAGCACAGAAAAGGGCGCTGGCGCGACAGAGCGCGGCATGAAAGGATTTTGATACGTACGTTGATCGCGTGCAGCGTCATGCAATAAGTAAGGCATAGGTCCATCGGAAAATGTGCGGCCCGCGCGTGCCATGCACCTGCGCAGTGCCAAAAATGAGGAAAAGGCGCGCCTGACGCTGACGCGAACGCGCCATCCAGGCCCGCAAAGGCCATCAAAACGGGGGTATCCAACTCAGGCACGCCTAGTCGCGTGCCCGGCGGCAACGCTGCGGCCGTCATGTACCGACCAAAACCAGACACACGCAGGCCGCGCAGCCCTTTGTCCAGGGCCAGGGCCTTGCCTTGCGCTTACCCCAGCAGCGTTGCAGGCGGGCCGCGGGCAAAAAACAGCGCCGGGCTTTTGCGCAGCAGCCCGGCCTGCACGTTCCAGCCCGCATGGCGCACGGGCGGCGGCGGCGCCCAGTGCCAGGGCGTGGCCAGCAAGGCCACGCCGACCGCCATCTGGTCGTACAACTGGCAATCCACCTCGGTGTGTTCGCCAAACAGCGTTAAAAAACCCTCTTGCGCGATCGACGAGTGGTCATGCCCGCTGCGGCCAGCGTGCGCAGACTGCCCGGCGTGCGCCATCTGCGTCGCCTGCGCCGACGGGCTGGCCAAGGCATTCATCAACAGTCGATGTTGCGGCACAGGATGCAAGGTCTGGTGCATCAGACCCAGGGCAGGCACCACCAGTTGCAGCACCAGCAGCCAGCCCATCAGCGCCTTGACCCACGCACGCAGTCCGGCCAATGGGCAGGCCATGGCGCGCGAGACACTGAATAAACGCAAGGAGAACATAGGGCTTGGGCATTGTATGCAGCAGCACTGCCATCCACAGAGGTTCTATGGGCCATTCACCCCAATCGCCAGGCCACGCCCACCGCCCTTGTCCATTCCCGTTGAACGCGCAGCTATTTTTTTGCTATGTTGAAATACATGTGCCTGTGCGCCTGCGCACGGGCACGTATGCATGCGCATGCGCGCCCGCGCGCATGAGGCACCGGATTTTAAAGACACCCATGAAAACACTGGTCATTGCTGAAAAACCATCGGTCGCGCAAGACATCGTGCGCGCCCTCACGCCCGTGGCGGGCAAGTTCGACAAACACGACGAACACTTCGAGAACGAGCGCTACGTGGTCACCAGCGCCGTCGGTCATCTGGTCGAAATTCAGGCACCTGAAGCCTTCGACGTCAAGCGCGGCAAGTGGAGCTTTGCCAACCTGCCGGTCATCCCACCGCATTTCGATTTGAAGCCGGTCGACAAAACCAAGACGCGCCTGAACGCCGTGGTCAAGCAGGCCAGGCGCAAGGACGTGGATCGCCTCATCAACGCTTGCGACGCGGGCCGCGAAGGCGAGTTGATCTTCCGCCTGATCGAGCAGTACGCAGGCGGCACCAAGCCCGATGGCAAAGGACTCGGCAAGCCAGTGCAGCGCCTGTGGCTGCAAAGCATGACGCCGCAGGCCATCCGCGACGGTTTCGACCACCTGCGCAGCGAGCAGCAAATGCAGGGCCTGCACGACGCCGCGCGCAGCCGCTCCGAGGCCGACTGGCTGGTGGGCATCAACGGCACGCGCGCCATGACGGCTTTCAACTCGCGCGATGGCGGATTCTTCTTGACCACCGTGGGCCGCGTGCAAACGCCCACGCTGGCGGTGGTGGTCGAGCGTGAAGAGCAGATCAAAAAGCACATTGCGCGCGACTATTGGGAAGTGCATGCCACCTTTCTGGCCGAAGCGGGCACCTATGCAGGCAAGTGGTTCGACCCCGCCTGGAAGAAAAACCCGGAAGACGCCGACCAGCGCGCCGACCGCGTGTGGGACGAACGCACCGCACAAGCCATCGCCGCCGCCGTGCGCGGCCAGGCGTGCAGCGTGCGCGAAGAAAGCAAACCCAGCACCCAGGCCAGCCCGCTGCTGTTCGATCTGACCAGCTTGCAACGCGAAGCCAACGGCAAATTCGGCTTTTCTGCCAAGACGACGCTGTCGCTGGCGCAAAGCCTGTACGAGCGCCACAAGGCGCTGACCTACCCGCGTACCGACGCGCGCCATTTGCCCGAAGACTATCTGGGCGTGGCCAAACAAACCTTCGAGATGCTGGCCACAGGTGGGCAGGGGCATTTGGCACCGCATGCCAAGAAAGCGCTGCAAGACGGCTACGTCAAGCCCAGCCGCCGCATTTTCGACAACACCAAGGTGTCCGACCACTTTGCCATCATCCCCACGCTGCAAGAGCCAGGACAGTTGTCAGACGCCGAGCGCAAGCTGTACGACCTGGTGGCGCGCCGCTTCATGGCGGTGTTCTACCCCAGCGCTGAATACCAGGTGACCACCCGTGTGACGACGGCCACACGCGAGGGCAAAAGCTATAACTTTCAAAGCAATGGCAAGGTGCTGGTCAAGCCCGGCTGGCTGGCCATCTACGGCAAAGAGGCCGAGGGCGAGATGGACAAGAAAGAAGGCGAATCGTCCAAATCGCTGGTGCCGGTGCGCGCGGGCGAGATGGTGCGCAACGACGGCGTGGATGTCAAAGCCTTGCAAACCCGCCCGCCCGCCCGCTACTCTGAAGCCACCTTGCTGGGTGCGATGGAAGGCGCAGGCAAGTGGATTGAAGATGACGAGCTGCGCGAAGCCATGCAGGACAAGGGCCTGGGCACGCCCGCCACGCGCGCGGCCATCATTGAGGGATTGATCGTCGAAAAATACATCCTGCGCGAAGGCCGCGAGCTGATGCCGACGGCCAAAGCCTTTCAGTTGATGACGCTTTTGCGCGGGCTAGAGGTGGACGAACTCAGCAAACCCGCGCTGACAGGCGAGTGGGAACACAAACTGGCGCAAATGGAGCAAGGCAAACTGAGCCGCAGCGCCTTCATGCAAGACATTGCCGCCATGACCGAGCGCATCGTGCGCAAGGCCAAAGAGTTTGACCGCGACACCGTCCCCGGCGACTACGCCACACTGACCGCGCCCTGCCCGCACTGCGGCGGCGTAGTGAAAGAAAACTACCGCCGCTTTGCCTGCACCGGCACCAGCGGTGCCAGCGAAGGTTGTGGCTTCTCGTTCACCAAAACACCGGGCGGGCGCACCTTCTCGACCGAAGAGGCTGAAACGTTCTTACGCGACCGCCGCATTGGCCCGCTGGAAGGTTTCCGCAGCAAGGCGGGCTGGCCTTTTGTGGCCGAACTGGCGTTGGTGCCCGACGAAGACAACAACAACTTCAAGCTCGAATTTGACTTTGGCGACGACGCCAAGGCCGAGCAAACCGGCGAAATCGTCGATCTGTCGGCTGAAGCCAGCTTGGGGGCCTGTCCCAAATGTGGCGCACCCGTCAAAGCCTTTGGCAAAAGCTACGTGTGCGAAAAATCCGTGCCCACCCATGCGCAACCTGCGCCCAGTTGTGACTTCAAAAGCGGCCAGATCATCTTGCAGCAACCCGTCGAGCCGGAGCAAATGCGCAAGCTGCTGGAGGGCGGCAAAACCGACGAACTGGACAAGTTCGTCAGCAACCGCACGCGCCGCGCTTTCAAGGCCAAGCTGGCCTGGAGCGCCGACGAAGGCAAAGTGATTTTTGAATTTGCGCCACGCGAGGGCGGGCGCAAATACCCGGCGCGCAAAACCGCGAGCGCTACAACATCAGGAGCTGATAGCGCGCGTACAGCAAGCGCCGAAGGCCAAAAAGGCACCAAAAAACCAGCCACCAAAAAGGCCGCTGCCAAGAAAACCGTTGCCAAGGCCGAAAAAACGCCGCGCGCCGGCAACCTCAAGCCCAGCCCCGAACTGGCCGCCGTCATCGGCCAAGGCCCGTTCGGCCGTGGCGAGGTGATGAAACTGCTGTGGGACTACATCAAGGCCCACAACCTGCAAGACCCGCAAGACAAGCGCACCATCCGCGCCGACAACAAGCTGCGCCCCGTGTTTGGCGGCGCCGATAGCGTGGGCATGTTCAAGCTGGCGGGAATTGTGGTAGGGCATTTGGGTTGAACTCCGACGCATCCAAGGCAGACGGAAGCCGAGAAAAAACCTCTCCTGTTAGCGGGATGAGCTTCGCTGAATTCGAGTTAATTGAACAAGATCGTGATTCAAATACGATTGTATTCATTATTGCGGTTGGCATTACCGGGATAATTTGCAATATTATTGGATGGCTGGCATTTCTAAGAAACTACCCTACCGGGGATAAATATATAATATTTTTTCTATTTTTATTTATTTCCGCCTTATTTGGTCTAATCCGTGAATCGCCATTTTATCTATACGAGAAAGACAGTGTTCCAAGATTTTTCATTGTGATAGTGAATGCCGGAATAGGGCTGATGATTCCGCTTATACTTGTTGTACTTTTTCTGCTACTTACTAGGTTAGGGAAGGTCTGCACAACCCCCGCTGCAGGGCGAGGTGACGCGTGAATGTTCACATGGCGAAACGAGCGTTGAATTTCTCATCGTTTTGCGCTGTTTTTGGTTCGCTTGACCCTGAT
>NZ_JBKEEE010000014.1:0-7628 GCF_047975795.1 Ottowia sp.
GTTCGCTTGAGTCCTTTCTCCAGTCTGGCAACCAGCTCCGGATAGTCCTTGAGCGCCTCTTGCAGGATTTTGGGCACGGGCGGGTGTTGCGGCTCGGTGACCACAGGCGGATGCTGCGGCGTGGCTTTCTTTTTGAAGAAATTGAGCATGGTGGCTTACCTGGACTTTGATGGTGGCGATGTGTATGTTCGCACGGCTTGGAAAATGAGAATCTTCGCTTTTAGGGAAAGACGCACTGCGGATATACACTCGCTTTGCCATGCTCCACCAAAGGGGCAGCGGCTGGTCGTTCAAGAAACCAAATCCATCATCGAGGGAGCACCATGCTGCTGAGCAACACCGAATACATTCCAGGCCACACCATCCACAAGCACCTGGGCCTGGTGCAGGGCAGTACCGTGCGCGCCAAGCATGCCGGACGCGACTTGATGGCGGGGCTGAAAAACATCGTCGGCGGTGAACTCAAGGGCTACACCGAGCTGCTGAACGAATCGCGCCAGGAGGCCATCACCCGCATGCAGGAGCAGGCCCGCAGCGTGGGGGCCAATGCCGTCATTAACGTGCGGTTTTCTACCTCGAACATCGCCGCCGGGGCCTCTGAGTTGCTGGCCTATGGCACGGCGGTGCAGTTGGCCAAGAACGCCTCGGCATCGGATGCATCCCGCTGATGCCGGTGTAGAGAGCCAGCGCCATGCCATACATTGACCTGATCATCAATCTGGGCTTGCCGGTTGCGCTGGCCCTGGTGGGCCTGTTCGTCGGCTCCATGCTGGAGCGACGCCATTACCAATCCATCCGCGAGCGCGAAGCGCAGTTGCGCCACATTCTGGTGTTCAACGAAAAGCGCACGTCGCCCGCCATGGCGGGGCGGGACTTCCATCTGGTGCAAGGCTCGGTGGTGATCTCCAGCGACTACTTCAAGACCATGGCAGCGGGCCTGAAAAGCCTGTTTGGCGGTCGCCTGACCAGCTACGAAACGCTGATGGATCGCGGCCGACGTGAGGCCATCTTGCGCATGAAAGAGCAGGCGCAGACGCTGGGGGCCACGGCCATTTTTGCCGTGCGGCTGGAAACTGCCAGCCTGCAAGAGCAATCGGGCCGCGCTGGTGTGGGCTGCGCAGAATTTCTGGCCTATGGCACCGCCTGGTCGCCCGGTGATGCGGCGCGCATGCGTTAACGCCACTGCAATCTATCGTCGCGCCAGCCAACATATCCGCCGCTGATGCAAGGCTACGACAACCCGCCGGTGCGCGACGACGTCAATGTCGGGCCGCACTCGGCAGTGGGTGAATTTGCCAAACTCAGCCTGGCGCTGGTGCTCGGCATCGTGATGCTGGTGGTCACATTGGTGCTGGCTTTTCGCTGGCTGGCCCCATGGATCCCGTTTCGCTACGAGCAACAACTGGCCGACCCGATTGCCGCGCAACTGACATCGGACGATGCCCCTGCGGCCCAGCAACAATACCTTCAGATGCTGGCCGGGCAATTGGCCGCGCACATGGACTTTCCTGCCGACATGCGCGTGCAAGTGCACTGGAGCGAGCAGGACATCCCCAACGCCTTCGCCACGCTGGGCGGCCATGTCACCATCTATCGCGGCCTGGTGGACAAGCTGCACAGCGAAAACGGCCTGGCCATGGTGCTGGCGCACGAGTTGGCGCACGTGCGCCACCGCGATCCGCTGGTGGCTGTGGGCAGCGGGACTTTGGTGGGGCTGACGCTGGGCACCTTGCTGGGCAGTGGCTCGGAAAGCATCGTCGGCCAATCGGCGGCGGCACTTACGCACCTGAACTTCTCACGCGAGCAAGAGCGCGTCGCCGACGCCGCAGCATTGCAGGCGCTGACTGCGCACTACGGCCATACGCTGGGGGCCAGCGAATTCTTTGCCGCCATGCAGCATGAAGCGGCGCAGGACGCTGATGCCACCAATGTTCATGTGCCCGAATGGCTCAAAAGCCATCCCGACACCCAGCAGCGCATTGCCGACATTCAGGCGACCAGTGCGCAGGCACCGCCCGGTGCCGCGCTGACGCCGCTGCCAGAGGTGATGCAGGGCAAGCCAGAGGATGCCAAGTAAACGGGATGCTTCGAGGACATCACAGAAGGCTTTGAAACGGCGTATGAAGCAGCCCATCCCGATCTGCATCCCACACCCATCACGCTGAGACGTTGAACACGCTCTCAAAACTGTGATCGGCGTACCTCGCGGTCAGCGGCCACCACCAGCAGGCCATCAAAAATCAGGCTCTCCACCAAATCGTAGTCGCGCCCCATGGAGGGCAGCATTTTCCAGCCTGCGCCGCCGGTCATCAGGCACAGCGGCTCGCGACCACCGCAGCGCGCTTTCAGGTGTTGGGCCATGCGTTCGCACGCCCCGGCGATGGCGAAGGTGCCGCCTGAAGTCAAACCGTCGCTGGTGTTGGTGGGAAAGTCTTTCACGTCGCCGGTGGGCACGTGCAACCCGGCGGTGCCGGATTCGAGCGAGCGCAGCATGATGCCGTGGCCGGGCAGAATCAGCCCGCCGAGAAAGCGCCCCTGGTCATCGATGGCTTCGACCGTGACGGCGGTGCCCACCATGACCAGGATGATGGGCCGCATGGGGCCGCGTTGCAGCATGTGGTGGCGCGCGCCGATCATGGCCACCCAGCGGTCAGCGCCCAGGCGGCTGGGATGGTCGTAGCCGTTGATCAAGCCTGCCTCGGCTTCAGAAGCTACCACCCAGCGTGGCTCTACGTTCCACAGCTCCATCTGCTCTTGCACGCGGTGCTTGACGGCTTGGCCCGCCACAATGCAGCCCAGCATGTGGGTGGGTTCAGGCAGCTTCAGCCAGTCGGCCTCGGCCAGACGCTCGATCTGCTCCAGAAATTCAGCGCCATGCCCGAGTACTTGGGCGCCGGGTTCGGGGTGGTCGTACAGTGTCCATTTCAGTCGTGTATTGCCGACATCAAGTGCCAAGAAGGTCATGAAGCCGCAATATAAGCGCATTTGCTTCATCATGCCGCCACATTGGCGAGCTGAAATGTCGAGTTGAAGCGGGTAAAGTGATAGCCCCTTTCTTTCTCACCCACACAAGGAGCATGTTCATGGGATTGTTCAGTTTCATCAAAGACGCTGGTGAAAAACTGTTTGGCCACAAAGAGGTCGAACAAGCTGCCGCCAGCAATGCGCCCAACCTGGCCGAGCTGAACCAGAAGGCTGGTGATGCCATCAAGGTGTTCGTGGAGCAGCAAAATCTGGGCCTGTCGGGCCTGGTCGTCAGCTTTGACGGGGCCAGTGGCAAAGTCACCCTGGTGGGCTTGGCCCCGGATCAGGAATCGGCCGAAAAAGCTGGCCTGGCCGCAGGCAACGTGGCCAGCGTAGCCAGCGTGGACAACAACCTGCAATACCCCGCAGGCACCGCCTCGCAGTTCCACGACGTGGCCAAGGGCGATACGCTGAGCGCCATCGCCAAGAAGTACTACGGTGACGCCAACAAGTACCCGGTGATCTTCGAGGCCAACAAGCCCATGCTGAGCCACCCGGACAAGATTTACCCGGGGCAGAAGCTGCGCATTCCGGCGGCCTGATTCAAGCGCGCGTCAAAGGTCGGCGTCCAGCTCGTCGACCTGATCTTGCACCTCGTCGCTGCGATCGGCCCGGCGCTGAGCCAGTGGCTCCATCAATTGGCGGGCGTTGTTGACAAACGCATCCACCGATTCGGCTGGAGCCTGACGCCACGACGGCGGGTACAACTCGCTCATGTAGAGGGTGTTGTTCAGGCGTTTGGTTTGCTGCCAGTTGAGCGCCATGGGCACTGCCACGGCGGCAGCGGCCAACACGCCCACGGCCATGCCCAGCCGACGCGGCGCAACCCGGGTGGCCAGGCGCAAATGCGCCCAAATGGCCACAGCGGCGACGCCCGCGAACAGCACAGCGTCAAAGCGCGCCAGCATGGGCCATGAAAAGGCAAAAGCAGCCACGCTAGCCGATTGCTGCAAGACATCCACGGCCAAAAGCCCAGCGACTGCCACACCAAGATGGCGGCCAAACCAGGCGTGTCCCGACAGCAGCTTGCCCAGCAAAGCCCAGCCGCCACACCACAGCAGCAAGACCGCCAGCACGCCCATCAATGCCGTGGGCAGTTCGCGCAGCCATTCGCCGGGTCGATCAATGCCCAGCCACACCTGAAACGCCGTTACCCCCAACAGGGCGAGCGTCCCGGCTGCCAGCACCAACCAACCGCTGGCACTGCGGCGGTGCCAGAGCTGCTCTGCGGGCAGCTCCGCGCTGGCGTGGCGCAATTCCAGCCCCACCGGGCCCAGCTGGATGGGCGAGGCAGCGCGCCAGGCGAACCGGCTGCCCGCCGGGTAATGGCGGCCCGCATGCCGCGCACCATTGCGCGTGTCCAGCACATCGACCCAGACCGTGCCGTTGTCGTCAACACTGATGCGCAAGTGGTGTGCGGCCACGCAGGGGTCGGTCAGCACCACGTCGGCATCCACGGCGCGGCCAATGGTCATGGGCCATTCAAGGATGGGCACAGCCGCAGGTTGCCGGTGTCCGCGCGTGCTTATTTCCAGTACGGCAGGCGCAGCAGCCATGGATGTGGGCATGCTGTCAGCAGTGGCCGCGTTCATGGTTTGCCCTCCCACGCAAAGCCGCGCATGTAATGGGCGATCAGCCGCTCGGCGTTATCAAACGTCAGTCCGCTGGCGTTCAGCCGACTGAGTACGCCCGACTTGGGCTGTTGCACGGTGGCCATCAGCAATGAAACGTTGTACAGCCCTTCCAGCTTGCGGTAGGCCGACAGGCACAGCACGGCGCGCTGGGTCAGGCCCTGAGTGTCCACAAACGACTCTTTGCACTCCACCGCCGTCAGGTGACGGTTGCCGCGGGTGCGAAAGGATTCGTTCTGGAAACTCTGGCCGTAGATTTGCGCAAACTGCAAGGCTTGCAGGCGCCGACCGTCGTAGGCTTCGTAACGCACGCTCAAGTCGCCAATGTCTCCCAGGCCCGCATAAACACCGCTGTCCAGCGTGCAGTCGCTGCGCTCAAAATCGAACAGTGAGTTGGAGTCACGCCCTCGTCCATCGCCCCAGCAACGTGCCAGGGCTTCGTCGGGCACCGGCACGCTGTAACTTCCATAGCGTTCATGACGTGCTGGCGCAGCAATATAGCGATCTACCAGCACCTCCTGGTGGTTTTTGAGCTGGCGCGTGAGTTCGGCATAGGCTGGTTGCGTGATGGGCTGGGCGCTGTGTGCCTGTTCGATCAGTTGGGCGACAAATTGGACGGGCACCAGAAAGCTCACCATTTCGGCGTCGACCCGTTTGGACACGTTCACGCCCACCACTTGCCCGGCGGCATCCAGCGCCGGGCCGCCGCTCATGCCGGGATTGAGTGCACCACCGAAAAAAATGCGCGGGTAAAAGCTGCGCTGCACCAGTCCGTTGTAAATGCCTTCGGTGACGGCAAAGCCCACGTCCAGTGGGTTGCCCAGCGAGTAAATGCGCTCGCCGCGCGTCATCGGTTGCGTGGCTGGGCGCAACGCCAGGGCGGCGTGCGCGCCTGCGGTGCCTGCGGGGCGCAATACGGCCAGGTCGTGCTGCACATCAAAGGCCAGCAACTCCACCGGGGTTTCCGCCCCGTCCATCGACACCACCACGCCCCGGTGCCGCTCAGGCTCCAGCGCCAGATCGGCGGCAACGTGAAAGTTGGTCACGATCAGGCCGCCGCTGGATACATAAAAACCCGACCCCGTGCTGCTTTGTGTGCTGGTCTTGCGTCGCAGCGTGCGCACCTGCACCAGCTTGTCGCGTGCCACGCGATAGGCTTGCTGGGCGTCGGCGGAAGGGGCTTTGCTTTCATCGTCGCTGCGCCCCGTGGCAGCGCCTTGATGCAGGGCTGAATCAGCGGGAGCCGCAACGGTGGGGGCGGGTTTGGCCGCTTGTGTTTGTGCATGTGCCCAATGGGCATTCAGGCCAAGCCACAGTGCGAGCAGTGCGGCAAAGCCAGTGGTAAGTGGTTTTGGGATGTTCAAGTCGAGTACAGCCTTGGCGAATACCCGGTTATTACCGAGCGTACGCAAACGTAAAATGTGCAGTTTAGGCGGAATTGCCCACCCAGCGTGCACCCCGAATTGTCCTCCGGCTGGCCCAAGCACCCGCGTTGACTCGTCCCACCTGAAGGAAAAACCCCATGAGTTCCGCCCCACCCCCGCTGCACGACCGCGACGGCAAAATCTGGTTCGATGGCCAGTTGGTCGATTGGCGCGATGCCCAAATCCACGTGCTGTCGCACACGCTGCACTATGGCTGCGGCGCGTTTGAAGGCGTGCGCGCTTACGACACGCAAGCAGGCACGGCCATCTTTCGCCTGCAAGAGCACACCCAGCGCTTGCTCAACAGCGCCAAGATTTTGCGCATGAAGGTGCCGTTCTCGCTGGAGCAATTGAACGAGGCACAAAAAGAAGTGGTGCGCGCCAACCAGCTCAAAAGCTGCTACCTGCGCCCGCTGGTGTGGATTGGCTCGGAAAAGCTGGGCGTCAACCCCAAGGGCAACACCATTCACGTCATGGTGGCGGCCTGGGCCTGGGGTGCCTATTTGGGCGAAGAGGGCATGAAAAGAGGCATTCGCATCAAGACCAGCAGCTACACGCGCCACCACGTCAACATCACCATGACGCAGGCCAAGGCTGTCAGCAACTACAGCAACTCGATCTTGGCCAACATGGAAGCCATTGACGACGGTTATGACGAGGCCCTGCTGCTCGATTCAGCCGGGTTCGTCAGCGAAGGCGCGGGCGAAAACGTGTTTTTGGTCAAAGATGGCGTGATCTACACGCCGGATTTGTCGGCGGGCGCGCTCAATGGCATCACGCGCAACACGGTGCTGCACATTTGCGAAGATTTTGGCATCAAGCTGGTGCAAAAGCGCATCACGCGCGACGAGTGCTACATTGCCGATGAGATGTTTTTTACCGGCACTGCCGCCGAGGTGACGCCCATCCGCGAACTGGATCGCGTGCAGATTGGCGCAGGCCAGCGCGGCCCGGTGACCGAGAAGATTCAGAGCGCTTTCTTTGACATCGTGAACGGACGCAATCCCAAATACGCCCAGTGGCTGACCAAAGTCTGAAGCACAAGGAACCGATTCATGAAAACAACCCCTGTCGAACTCACCGCCAGCGACCTCAACGACTACGGTGGCGTGTTCTGCCCCAACCCCAAGGCCGATATGAAGCTTTGGAATTCCCACCCCAGGGTCTACCTGGACGTGGCCCACACTGGCGAGGCACACTGCCCGTATTGCAGCACCGTTTACCGTCTGAAAGCGGGCGAAAAACTGCCCGCCGCTGCCGGGCACTGAACAAGCCGCAAAGCGGTGGCCTATGTGCTGCTGGGCGGTGTAGGTGTTGCGCCCGGCAGCCTGCCCCCGCCAGGCAGGGCCGCACGCCACATTGATTCCGGCGCGGCTGATAACTGCTGGTACACCAGCACCACAAACCACAGGCTGAGGCCAATCTGTGCATCGCGCAGGGCCGAGTTGCTCATCACCGCCACCAGCTCTGTCAGCAGGGCGATAACGCCCAAGCGCCCGCTGACACTGCGCTGCCGCCAGGCAGCAGGCAGTCCGGCCGCGATCAACCA
>NZ_JBKEEE010000015.1:0-14348 GCF_047975795.1 Ottowia sp.
GTTCGCTTGAGTCCTTTCTCCAGTCTGGCAACCAGCTCCGGATAGTCCTTGAGCGCCTCTTGCAGGATTTTGGGCACGGGCGGGTGTTGCGGCTCGGTGACCACAGGCGGATGCTGCGGCGCGGCTTTCTTTTTGAAAAAATTGAGCATGGTGGACTTCCTGGGTTGTGGTACCGGTTGCAGTTGTGACGATGCCTATGTTCGCACAGCATGACGCATGGGCTTGCCCCGTGCGCCGGGCAGATGGTCATAGACCGCAGCGCGCATGTCCTTGGGGACGTGGCGACCGTGTTGTATTTGCTGCGCAGCACGCAGGATCGCTTCAAATTACAGATAGGGCCGGACGGCGGACGCTGGGCTGCTCCGAAGCGTCTGAGCCGCAAAAAGAAACACAAGGACAAAATCCTGGCGCTGCAGGGCTTTTGCGCAAAAGCATTCGCTGGCAGGCCGTGGCCAGTTTGTTTGGTACACGGATAGCGGTGCGGTGCAAGATGTCGCCCAGGGTCTGACGGCGGATGGCGGGGCGCATGCCAAATCTTCTTGTTGGTGGTGTTTTTAGCCGTTGACGCAATTGTGCATCGCAATAACAGCTATATTTTTTGAAGCAAATTAACCCGCATGGGCCGCAAGAAGGGTGCGCCGCCGGGTGGGCGCAGGGCCTCGAAGCGTTCGCGCACGCGCTCGCGCAGGGCGTCGTCAAAACGGCGCTCAGCGAAGGTGACGTGGGTCATGCGGCGCTCAAATTCGTCAAAGTTGGCGTAGCGCGCGGGCATGGCAAAGCGCAGTTCAGCCACCTGTTGCCAGCCGCCCTGGGCCAGCGCGCGTTGCAGCGCGGCGATGGCGTGCAGACGCACCTGTTGCTCGTCGTTGAACAGGCGCACTACTTCGTTCAGCGGGCCGTCGAATACTGGCTCGGACACATACAGGTGCCCACCGGGGCGCAGCACGCGGCACGCTTCGGCCAGGCTTTGATCCATCAGCGCCTGGGGAACGTGGTGCAGTGATTTGAGCATCAGGGCCAGCTCGAAGCTGGCGTCTTCGGCGGGAATGGCCTGCGCGCCCGCAGCCACGAAGTGCAGGCCGGGTGTGGGCGGTGCGGCCAGGTTTTTGGCGTGCTGGATGGCGTCGACCTCCAGCGCCTGCACACGGCAGCCGGGGTAGGTTTGCAGCAGGCGGCGCGACAGCCCGGCCGCGCCGCAGCCCAGCTCGATGATGCGCTGTGCGTGCAGCGGCACCAGGCGATGCAGCAGGGCCAGTTCGTCAGAGATCAGTTCAGGCCCAGCAGTAGGCCGGGCAGCAGTGGGCAGGGCAGCAGTCATGGCGGTTCAGGCGTCGAAGTCCAGGCGTTGGGATCCAGGTTCAGTCAATGAAGGCGGCCAGCCCTTGCGGCGGCTCAAAGCGCTGGTTGCGCCACACCACGCGGGTGGGCACGGGCGCGGGCAGGGCGCGGGAGGACTCGGGGTGGGCGGTGTCGCCGGGGTAGCACAGCACGCGTGTGCCACCGTCTTCTACCGCCTCGGGCTGGATCAGGGGCGGGCGGCGCGTGCGGGCATCGGCCAGGGCGTGTGCCACGTCGCGGTATTGCAGCAGGTGCAGCAGGCTGACGATTTGCGGCGGGGCCATGTCGATCTCATGGTCGCGGTACTGCGCCAGCGCCGCGCGGGGGGTGAGCCAGCGCGCCTCGGTCACTTCAAAGTCGTCGATCCGTGCTTGCTGGTCTGGCGGCACGGCGGCCAGGAAAAAGCGGGTGTCGAAGCGCTTGTTCATCACCGAAGGGCGGCGCGGGGTGATCCAGCGCGACCAGGGGGCCAGGTTGCGGGTGTCAAGTTGCAAGGCGTGATCGGCCAGCATCTGGCTGAACGGCTGGCCCTGGGCGATGGCCTCGAAGGCGGCGTGCTGTGCGGATTCGCCCAGCGGCTGGCGATCGCGCAGGGCAAACAGCAGGCCCGATTCTTCAAACGCCTCGCGCGCGGCGGCCACAAAAAAGGCGGCGGACAGGGCGGGGGGCAGGGCGGGTTCACCCAGCAGCGGGTGCAAATCGGCAGGTGGGCGGTCAAGCCGGTCGAGCGAGGCGGGCTGGCTATCGGCCTGATCGACCTTGCCGCCCGCAAAGACGTAAGCCCCGCCCAGCACGGCCGAGTTGGTGTGCCGACGCATCAGCAGCACTTGCAGGCCGGGCGCGCCGTCGCGCAGCATCACCATCGAGGCGGCATCGCGCGGCGGGGTGTCGATCACGTCGTGGTTCAGTTCCATAACGGCGATTGTGCGGCCACTTGCCGGGGGCCGCTGTCTGGCCGGTAACAGGGGGCAAACCGGCGATCAGGGGGCGCGATGGCGGGGTAGTCACAAGGTAAGTGCAGGGTAACTACCAATGATGTATTAAAGTTCAGGCCGAATTCAATCTCCATGTAAGGAAAAGACTGTATGAGCAAGATCGATTTTTCAGGCCGCGTGGCCATCGTGACGGGCGCAGGCGGCGGTGTGGGCCGCTTGCACGCGCTGGGCCTGGCCGCGCGCGGTGCCAAGGTGGTGGTCAACGACCTGGGCGGGGCGGTGGATGGCTCGGGCAGCTCGGCCACGGCGGCGCAAAAGGTGGTCGACGAAATCAAGGCCGCAGGCGGTGAGGCCATAGCCAATGGCGCGTCGGTGACCGATTTTGACGCCGTGCAGGCCATGGTGCAGCAAACCATGGACATCTGGGGTCGGGTGGACGTGCTGGTCAACAACGCGGGCATCTTGCGCGACAAGAGCTTTGCCAAGATGGATCTGGCCGATTTCCGCCTGGTGCTGGACGTGCACCTGATGGGCGCGGTGCACACCTGCAAGGCGGTGTGGCCGCATATGGTGGAGCAAAAATACGGCCGCATCGTGATGACCACCTCATCCACCGGCCTGTATGGCAACTTTGGCCAGTCGAACTATGGTGCGGCCAAGCTGGCCCAGGTGGGTTTGATGCAGACCTTGAGCCTTGAAGGGGCCAAGCACGGTATCCACGTCAACGCACTGGCCCCTACGGCGGCCACGCGCATGACCGAAGGGCTGGTGCCGCCCGAGGTGTTTGCCGCCCTCAACCCCGAAGCGGTGGTGCCCGCCATGCTGGTGCTGGCCAGCGAGCAGGCCCCCACCCGCACCATTTTGTGTGCGGGCGCGGGCACGTATGAGGCGGCGCACATCACGCTGACACGCGGGCTGCACCTGGGCCTGACGCCCGATACGCCCGAGCGCCTGCTGGCGGCCTTGGATCAAGTGACCAGCAGCGAGGGTGAAATCGTGCCTGAAAGCGGCACCGAACAAGGCACCAACGAGCTGAAGCTGGCGATGACGGCCAAGCGCTAAAAAACACCAATGACCGCTGGCGTGCGTTGAGCATGGCGGCTTCTGTGTCGGGTTTTGCGCCGGGTTTTTCGCCAGGATGGGCGCGGCCCGGCACGGTCATCACGCCTGTGATACCGTCGCCGCCTCTGCATAGGGCGTGTTCAACGTCTCCTCGTGGGCGTGTGGGTACGGCCTCGGGCGGCTTGCGCCTTGCAGCCCATCCCGACCCGCATCCCACACCCCTCGCGCAGAGATATTCAACACGCCCTTAGAGAGGACACCCTATGAGTACGCTGAGGGAGCGGCTCGCCGCACTGACCCCAGACCGCCTGCGCGGCATGCGCTGCGGCATCGAAAAAGAAAGCCTGCGCTCGCACGCCGACGGCACACTGGCGCTCACGCCGCATCCCGCGCCGCTGGGGTCGGCGCTGACGCACCCGCACATCACCACCGATTTCAGCGAATCACAGCTTGAACTGGTGACCGGCGTGCACGCCAGCGTAGACGCTGCGCTGGCCGAGCTGACGCAGATCCACCAGGTGGTCTATCGCCAACTGGCGGCGCTGGGCGACGAAATGCTGTGGGTATCGAGCATGCCGTGCGGCCTGCCGGTGGATGAAACCATTCCGCTCGGGCGCTACGGCAGCAGCAACGTGGGGCGCGCCAAAAGCGTGTACCGCATGGGACTGGCGCACCGGTATGGGCGGCGCATGCAAACCATCTCAGGCATTCACTACAACTGGTCGCTGCCGGGGCTGGGCAATGATGAATATTTCGGGTTAATCCGTAATTTCAGACGCCATGCCGTGGCCTTGCTGTATCTGTTTGGTGCTTCACCGGCCGTGTGCTCCCGCTTTGTGGCCGAGCGCGAGCACGAGCTGCAACCGCTGGGCAGGCACGCCATGCACCTGCCTTATGCCACCTCGTTGCGCATGGGGCGGCTGGGCTATCAAAGCGACGCGCAGGCATCGCTGGCCGTCAGCTACAACTGCCTGGGCAGCTATGCCGCATCGCTGGAGCAGGCGTTGACCCAGCCTTACCCACCCTATGAAGCGATTGGCGTCCAAAGCCCGGGCGGCGAATACAACCAGTTGTCGAACACGCTGCTGCAAATTGAAAACGAGTTTTACGGCACCATCCGCCCCAAACGGGTGATTCGGCCCGGCGAACGCCCTTTGCACGCCCTGCGCGAGCGCGGGGTGGAATATGTTGAAGTGCGGCTGATGGATTTGAACCCGTTTGAGGCGGCAGGCATTGGGGCCGACACGGTGCGGTTTTTAGACATGTTCTTGCTGTACTGCCTGTTGAGCGACAGCCCGCTGGACACGCCAGAAGAAATCAACGACCTCAAAACCAACCAGCACCTGACGGCCACACACGGGCGCGAGCCGGGGTTGAAGTTGATGCGCCACGGCCAACCCACGCTGCTGGCCGATTGGGTAGCCGACATCGTGGCGGCATTGGCACCTGTGGCTGCCCAAATGGATGCCGTGGACGACGGCGATGCCTATGCCCGTGCACTGGCGGCAGCCCAGACGCTGCTGGCCGACCCTGCCCAATTGCCTTCAGCGCGGGTGCTGCAAGCCGTGCGGGGCGACTACGAGGGCAACTTCGTCGCCTTTGTGCGCGACCGTTCGCTGCACAACCGCGCCGATTTTTTGGCGCTGGAAATGACGCTGAAAACCCAGGCCCATTTCAACCGTCTGGCCGACCAGTCGATGGCCGACCAGCAGCGCATTGAGTCCACAGACAGCATGCCGTTCGAGGTTTACCGCCGTGAATACGTGTCGCCAGATCGGCTGGGAATGGCGCGCTGCGTGCGGTAGCATTGATCCAAAATGCCAGTTTGGCCACGAAATAGCGAAAAAGCCCGCTGCGAAAAACACAGCGGGCTTTTATTTTGTTGGCTCCCCGACCTGGGCTCGAACCAGGGACCTACGGATTAACAGTCCGGCGCTCTACCGACTGAGCTATCGGGGAATAAGCCTTGCATTATAGCCTGAAAAATCGGTGATAAACCGATGGCTGATGAAACCTGGCTTGCCCAAGTGCGACGCATCTGCAACAGCCTGTTGGTTGGTGCAACTGGCTGATCGTGAGAGTGATGAGCCGAATGGACATTTTTGATCTCAGGTCAATCGGTATGCGCAGGCTTGCATGTATTATGGGCAACAACTCCGGGGTGCCCGCCATGATGGCGAGCTGAGATGGCTTTTAAGGCCGAACCCGTCAACTTGATCCGGCTAGTACCGGCGTAAGGAAGAGCAGGCTCTTGATGGATGATGCTGCCCGCAGGCGCACAACCCATCACAGGCGGGCATCCGGAGTCCCACGACGACCCAGGAGACTTGCCCATGAACGCCCCCGACAAACTGACCCAGTTGACCCACCTGTTGGCGCTGACGCGCACGCCACTGCCCGCATCGCGTAAGGGCAGCATCATCGGCAGCCGCGTCGATATTCGCGTACCAGTGCGCGATGTCGCGCTGACCAATGGGCGCGAAGTATCGTTTTACGACACGTCCGGCCCTTACACCGACCCGCAGGCCAGCATCGACGTGCGGTGTGGCCTGGCCGCAGTGCGCCAAGGCTGGATCGACGAGCGCGGTGATACAGAAGGTTATGAAGGCCGTCTGGCCCAGATCCTGGACGATGGCGGCAAACATGACATGCGGGATGCCGAGCGCATCGACCAGCTGCGCCGCGAGGCTGCCGGGCTGCAACGCCAGCCGCGTCGTGCCAAGGCCGGAGCCAACGTGACGCAGATGCACTACGCCCGACGCGGCATCGTCACGCCCGAGATGGAATACGTCGCCCTGCGCGAAAACGGCCGACTGGAGTGGACGAGAGAATTTTTAGGCAACACCCAGCGCGAGTCGCGCCGCCGCGGCAACCCGATGGGTGCGGTGTTGCCCGAGCGCATCACGCCCGAGTTCGTGCGCGACGAGGTGGCCAGAGGGCGCGCCATCATCCCGGCCAACATCAACCACCCGGAGATCGAGCCGATGGCCATCGGCCGCAACTTCCGCGTCAAGATCAACGCCAACATCGGCAATTCGGCCGTTACCAGCAGCATCGAAGAAGAGGTGGAAAAGCTGGTCTGGTCGATCCGCTGGGGTGCCGACACGGTGATGGATTTGAGTACCGGCAAAAACATCCACACCACGCGCGACTGGATTTTGCGCAACTCACCCGTGCCCATCGGCACTGTGCCCATCTACCAGGCGCTGGAAAAGGTGGGCGGCGTGGCCGAGGAGCTGACCTGGCCGATCTTCCGTGACACGCTGATCGAGCAGGCCGAGCAGGGCGTGGACTACTTCACCATCCACGCTGGCGTGCGGCTGCCCTTTATCCACCTGACGGCCGATCGCGTCACCGGCATCGTCAGCCGCGGCGGCTCCATCATGGCCAAGTGGTGCATCGCGCACCATCAGGAGAGCTTTCTCTACACGCACTTTGAAGACATCTGCGCCATCATGAAAGCGTATGACGTCAGCTTCAGCCTGGGCGACGGCCTGCGCCCCGGCTGCGCCTCAGACGCCAACGACGAAGCTCAGTTTGCCGAACTGCACACGCTGGGCGAGTTGACGCAGGTGGCCTGGAAGCACGACGTGCAGACCATGATCGAAGGCCCCGGCCACGTGCCCATGCACATGATCCAGGCCAACATGGACGAGCAGCTGAAAACCTGCCACGAGGCGCCGTTCTACACCCTGGGGCCGCTGACCATCGACATCGCGCTGGGTTACGACCACATTGCCAGCGCCATCGGCGCGGCCATGATCGGCTGGATGGGCACCGCCATGCTCTGCTACGTGACGCCCAAGGAGCACCTGGGCCTGCCCGACCGCGACGACGTCAAGCAGGGCATCATCGCCTACAAGATCGCCGCACACGCCGCCGACGTGGCCAAGGGCCACCCCAGCGCCCGCGCGCGCGACGACGCCATCAGCCACGCGCGCTTCGAGTTCCGCTGGGAAGACCAGTTCAACCTGGGGCTGGACCCGGACACCGCGCGCGACTTCCACGACGAAACCCTGCCCAAAGACTCCAGCAAGACCGCGCATTTTTGCAGCATGTGCGGCCCCAAGTTCTGCAGCATGAAGATCACGCAGGAAGTGCGCGACTTCGCTGCCGCCAAGGGCTTGAGCGAGCAGGATGCGCTGCAACGCGGCATGGATGAAAAGTCGGCCGAGTTTCAAGCCAAGGGCGGGGAGTTTTATGTGCCGATCAAGCCCGCCTGAACGCGGCAAAAGGCTTAGAGCGTGTTCAACGTCTCTGCGCGGGTGTGTGGGCGCGGCCTCGGGCGGTCTGCGCCTTGCAGCCCATCCCGATCCGCATCCCACACCCCTCACGCTGAGACGTTGCACGCTCTTAATGCCCTTTGATGCTTGTTTGTTGGCACACACAAAAATCTGTCAAATTAATTGCAAATCATGACTAAAGCCATGCATATCGGTATCGCTGGCGCGGGTCTGCTGGGGCGGTTGCTGGCTTGGCATTTGTCGCAAGTGGGCCACCGCGTCAGCGTGTTTGACCCTGCCACCGGCCCACAATCCGTACCGCGCAGCCAAGCGCCTGATCCTTATGTGCCGACGGCGGCGGCGTTTACAGCGGCGGGTATGCTCAGCCCGCTGGCTGAGCTGGACAACGCTGAACCTGCCGTGGCCGCGCTGGGCTGGCGTTCGCTGGCGCTGTGGCCGCAAATTGCTGCGGCCTTGCCAGAGGCACCAAAGGTCCAGGTGGGCGGCAGCCTGCTGGTGGCCCACCGGGCCGATTTGGGCGCGGCGCAGCGTGTGTTGAATCGCTTGCAAAGCGCCACGGCCACGCCTGAATGGCGTGCCGCCAGCCCGGCTGAAGGCGTGCAGCCGCTGGAGATGACCGCGCTGCGCGCGCTGGAGCCATCCATCCAAGGCCCTTCGCACGCCTGGCTGCTGCCGGGTGAGGGCTTTATCGACACCGTGGCGATGATGGCGGCGCTGTATGCAGGCGCTGTTGACGTTGATTGGCATTGGGGGCAGCGCGTGTTGACGGTGGAAGCGGGCGAGGGCGGCGGCACGCTGCGTCTGGCCGATGGTCGCGCGCTGGCCTTCGATGTCGTGGTTGATGTGCGTGGTGTGGGTGCGGGTTTGCTTCCTCTCCCGCCTGCGGGAGAGGGCAGGGGTGTGGGCGGACGAGCCAACTCCCTGTACGTCCGTGGTGTGCGTGGTGAAGTGGTCTGGCTCGACTGCCCCGGCCACGGTCTGACGTGCCCGGTGCGCCTGCTGCACCCGCGCCACCGCGTCTACATCGTGCCACGCACCGCGCGCGACGTGCTGGTGGGTGCCAGCGAGATCGAGAGCGAAGACCGCAGTCCGGCCAGCCTGCGCAGCGTGGTCGAGCTGCTGGCCGCTGCCCACAGTGTGGTGCCCGCGCTGGCCGAGGCGCGCATCCTCAAGCTCGACGTCAACCTGCGCCCCGCGCTGCCCGACAACGGCCCGCTGGTTCAACATGCGCCACACCTGTTGCGCATCAACGGCCTGTTCCGCCACGGCTGGCTGCTGGCACCGGCGCTGGTGCAAGACGCGCTGCGGGCAATGGAGATCGATCTCCTGACACCATTGCGCGGCGATGCGGTGCTAACCTTTCAGACCATTGCGGGCGGCTGATCGCTCAAACCCTACTGGAGATGCCCATGTTTCGCACCCTGCTCAAGTCCAAGATTCACCGCGTTGCCGTGACCCAGTGCGAGCTGCACTACGAAGGCTCGTGCGCCATCGACGAAGACCTGCTGGACGCCGCCAACATTGCCGAGAACGAGCAGGTTCACATCTGGAACATCAACAACGGCGAGCGCTTCATCACCTACGCCATCAAGGGCGAGCGGGGTTCGGGCATGATTTCGGTCAACGGCTCGGCGGCACGCCGCGCCTCGGCGGGCGATTTGCTAATCATCGCGGCCTTTGCCCAGGTGCACGAAGACCGGGTGGCGGCGCACAAGCCGCAACTGGTGTTCGTCGACGGCAACAACCGCGCCACAGGTTCACGCGATCACGTGCCGGTGCAAAAAACATGAGCACAGCCACCTTGGCGCAGCGCAGCTTGCGCAGCGTGTGGCACCCGTGCACGCAGATGAAGCGGCACGAGGCGCTGCCGCCCGTGGCGATTGCGCGCGCCGAAGGGCCTTGGCTGGTCGACACCGATGGTCGGCGCTACCTGGATGCGGTCAGCTCCTGGTGGGTCAACCTGTTCGGTCACAGTCATCCGGCCATGCGCGCCGCGCTGGCCGACCAGATGAATCGGCTCGACCACGTGATGCTCGCAGGCTTTACCCATGCGCCGGTGGTGGAGTTGTCGGAGCGGCTGTCGGCGCTGACCGCTCTGGGCCACGCCTTCTACGCCAGCGACGGTGCCTCGGCCACCGAAATTGCGCTGAAGATGAGCGCGCATTTCTGGCGCAACAGCGGGCGGCCCGCCAAGAGTCATTTTGTTGGGCTGGTCGGCGGCTACCACGGTGAAACCGTGGGTGCGCTGGCCGTCACCGACATTGCGCTGTTTCGCCAAGCCTACGCACCGCTGGTGCGCCTGGCCGCCACCGTGCCCAGCCCCGACCAGCGCGGCGTCGGGGCCGGGGCCGCCGCTGCCGCGCTGGGAGACTGGCTGGCACTGCACCATGAAAGCACCGCTGCGCTGATCGTTGAGCCACTGGTGCAGTGCGCCGCCGGCATGGCCATGCACGACGCCGACTACCTGCGCCAGGCGCGCGCGCTGTGCGACCGCCACGACGTGCACCTGGTGGTGGACGAAATTGCCACCGGCTTTGGCCGCACCGGCACCCTGTTTGCGCATGAGCAGGCTGGCATCCGGCCCGACTTCCTGTGCCTGTCCAAGGGACTGACTGGCGGCACCCTGCCGCTGTCGGCGGTGTTGACCACCGATGCGGTGTACGCGGCTTTTTATGACGACGACGTGGCGCGCGGCTTTCTGCACTCGCATTCCTACACCGGCAACCCGCTGGCCTGCCGCGCCGCGCTGACCACGCTTGATCTGTTCGAGACGGAAGGTGCATTGGCCCGCAACCGGGACACCGCACAGGCTCTGGACGTTTTGCTGGCTCCCCTGTCTGGCCACCCGCAAGTGCGCCACGCCCGGCGCCAGGGGATGATCTGGGCCTGGGACATCGATACCGCGCTGCCCGATTTTGCACGCCGCTACCAGGGCCACGCACTGGCACGCGGCCTAGTGCTGCGGCCCATTGGCAACACGCTGTATTTGATGCCGCCGTACGTGCTCGATGCCGAGGCCATGCAGCATCTGGCCGACGGCGCACTGGCGGCACTTGAAGCCACGCTTGCGGAAAGCCCCTGATGACCGCCTTCTTCGTCACCGGCACCGACACCGGGGTTGGCAAGACCCTGGTGGCCTGCGCGCTGTTGCACGCGCTGGCCCGGCACCACCGGCGTGTGGTTGGCATGAAGCCCGTGGCCGCTGGTCTGGTGCAGACCCCCAGTGGCTGGGACAGCGAGGATGCCATGGCTCTGCGCAACGCCTCCACCGTGGCGGTGCCGCGCGATCTGGACAACCCTGTGCACCTGCCCGAAGCGCTCTCGCCGCACCTGGCCGCCGGGCGTGCGGGCATGTGCATCGATATCGCCCACCTCGTGGACTGCCAACGTCAGCTTGCGCAGCGCGCCGACGCGGTGGTGGTAGAAGGCGCTGGCGGCTTTTTGGTGCCGCTTTCACCTGGGCATACCGGCGGCGATCTGGCGCAGGCCCTGGGCCTGCCTGTGGTGCTGGTGGTGGGCATGCGCCTGGGCTGCCTGAACCACGCGCTGCTGACGGCGCAGGCCATCCGCGCGTGCGGCCTGACACTGGCGGGCTGGGTGGCCAATCGCCTCGACCCCGGCATGGCCGCTCCCGATGAGAACATCACCTACCTGCGCCAGCAGCTCAATGCCCCGCTGCTGGCCGACATTTCCCACAGCGCTGCGCCTGACTTTCATCGCGTGGCCATGCAACTGCCATGAACGCACCGACGATTCCCTCGCCAGCCTCCTGGCTCGACCAAATTCCCCAGCGCCTGGCCGCGCTGGACGATGCCCACCTGCGCCGCCACCGCCGCGTGGCCGAACCTGCCGGTGGTGCCCGGCTGCGCGTGGACGGGCGCGAGATGCTGGCCTTTTGCAGCAACGACTACCTGGCCCTGGCCACCCACCCCGCACTGGCCGCAGCCGCCTGCGACGGTGCGTACCGCTATGGCACGGGCGCAGGCGCATCACCGCTGGTCAGCGGCCACAGCAGCGCCAACGACGCATTGGAGCGCGAGCTGGCCGCCTTCACCGGTCTGCCGCGCGCGTTGTATTTTTACGCTGGCTACGCCACCAATGCGGGCATCGTCCCCGCGCTGGTGGGCGAGGGCGATGCCATCTTTTCCGACGCGCTCAACCACGCCTGCCTGATTGACGGCGCACGCCTCTCGCGTGCGCGCATCCACCGCTGCGCACACGCCAATCTGGCCGACCTTGAGGCGCAACTGGCCGCCAGCCCCGCGCCGCGCAAACTGGTGATGAGCGATGCGGTGTTCAGCATGGACGGCGACAGCGCCGACATTCCCGCCCTGCTGGCACTGTGCGAACGGCACGACGCACTGCTGCTGCTGGACGACGCGCACGGCTTTGGTGTCTGCGGCCCTCAGGGGCGCGGCAGCCTGGCCGCCGCTGGTCTGACCGGTGCCAACGCATCGCGCCGCGTGCTGTACATGGCCACGCTGGGCAAGGCCGCTGGCGTGGCTGGTGCCTTCGTGGCCGGGCCTGATGAATTGGTTGAATGGCTGTTGCAGAAGACGCGCAGCTACATCTTCGCCACCGCCGCACCGGCCCCACTGGCGTGCGCGCTGCGTGCCAGCCTGCACCTGATCGAACAGGGCGACGGCCGCCGGGCGCAGTTGCAGCGTGCCATAGCGCGATTGCGCCAGGGCCTGCAACCGGTGCTGGCGCGCAGCGGCTGGCAGCTCGGCCACTCGGCCACCCCCATTCAGCCGCTGATGATCGGTGGCAACGCCGAGGCGCTGGCGGTCATGCAGGGTTTGCAAGAGCAGGGCCTGTGGGTGCCCGCCATCCGCCCGCCCACCGTGCCCGAAGGCACGGCCCGGCTGCGCATCGCGCTGTCAGTCGCCCACACCGAGGCCGACATCGACCGGCTGGTGCAGGCGCTGGGTCGGCTGGCAGCCACTGCCGTCAGCACTTCTGCGCAACCTCTGGCGCAAACGCATGGCGCGTGAGGGCATCATGCTGGCGCACATGGTGCTGCGCGACAATGGCGGGATGCTTTCTGAAATTGCTCCTGAATCAATAGCTATTGACGCTTTATAGGAAGGCACCAGATCATATTTTTCTTATGAATACCACCGCATCATCCAAACCGCTCTCGGCTTCGACCGGCAGCGCCAGCCTGACCATTCAGCTTGACGGCCAGCCGCATCCCGTGGCCACCGGCACCACGCTGGCGGCCCTGGTCGAGCAGCTTGGTCATGCGCCGGAAGGCGTGAGTACGGCCATCAATGGCGAGTTCGTGCCACGTGGCGCGCGGGCTGGGCGGGTGCTGGGCGAGGGCGATGCGGTGCTGCTGTTTCAGCCGATCGTGGGGGGGTGAAGAGTGGCGTTGAGCGAATTCGAGCAAAAGCGTGCCGAGAAAATCGTTGGTGCGCTGGCGACCAAACGGCGGCCCCCGCCCGCTGTGCGGGAACAGGTAGACCTGGTGTTTCGCGTTGTCGGCCAGAGTGTGGAGCTGTACGAGCTTCGCGCCGACTGGCGCGGCGGCGATGCCATGCACGAGCAGCCGGTGGCCAAGGCCACCTACGTCAAGGCGCAAGGCAGCTGGAAGCTCTTCTGGATGCGTTCAGACCAGAAGTGGCACCGGTACGACCCCAAGCCCATGCTGAAGGAGCTTGAGCAGGTGGTCGCCGAAATTGACGCCGATCCCCATGGTTGCTTTTGGGGTTGAGGCACGGACTATGAGCGTATTTTCATGAACACTGATCCCACGTCTGCTGTCGCCACAGACACCTGGCAGGTCGGCGACATCGCCCTCACCAGCCGCTTTCTCCTCGGCACCGCTGGCTACCCCTCGCCGCAGGTGCTGCGCGAGGCCATGCTGGCCTCGCGCAGCCAGGTGGTCACCGTGGGCCTCAAGCGCCAGCTGGCCGCCGGGGGCGACAACGGCTTCGTGCAGATGATCCAGGCCACGCTGAAAGAAACCGGCGCGCGCCTGCTGCCCAACACCGCGGGCTGCACCACCGCACGCGAGGCGGTGCAACTGGCGCAGATGGCGCGCGAGCTGTACGGCACGCCCTGGGTCAAGCTGGAAGTGGTGGGCGACGACTACACGCAGCAACCCGACCCGGTGGAGCTGGTCGAGGCGGCGCGCCAGCTCAGCCAAGACGGTTTCACTGTCTTGCCCTACTGCACCGACGATCTGGTGACCTGCCAACGCCTGCTGGACGCGGGTTGCCCGCTGCTCATGCCCTGGGGCGCGCCCATTGGCAGCGGCCAGGGGCTGGTGAATCCGTTTGCGCTGCGCCTGCTGCGCGAGCGCCTGCCCGGCGTGGTGCTGATCGTCGACGCCGGCATCGGCGCGCCCAGCCACGCCGCGCAGGCGATGGAGATGGGCTTTGACGCCGTGCTGCTCAACAGCGCCGTCAGCCAGTCGTCCGACCCGGTGCGCATGGCCAGCGCCTTCCGCCAGGCCATCGAGGCCGGTCGCGCCGCCTATCTGGCCGGCGTGATGGCCAAGCAGGACTTTGCTGTGGCGACGACGCCGGTGGGGGGCAAGCCGTTTTTGTTGGGTGGCTGAGTGGAGAGCCGAAAGATTTTGTCGCGCCTGGTTCTGTAAAGAAGCGAGCCAGTGGCATCCACCCACGTCTTATCAGAAACATACCTAAGGAAGGTCTGCAAAAGTCAGCCCCATGACGGCCTGATCTGAGACAGTGGAGCGATGCAACAGACAAGCCTTGCCACCACTGGATTCGAGCTTGCAGCCAAACGCACGCGCAAGCGT
>NZ_JBKEEE010000034.1:0-15920 GCF_047975795.1 Ottowia sp.
ATGGGCCTGGTTGGACAGATGACTGCTCGGGTTGCATCTGCTCGATCAGCCCTCGCATCACGTCTCGGGCCATGAACAGTGCAATGCGTCTAGTATCTATCCAATCGTCCGGGATGCGACATATAGCCCACCCACACCATCAACAGCAGGCTAGTTGCAGCAACCCAAATCCACAAGTGGTTTTCTGGCGGCTCTGGGGCCGGGATGGGCACTGCGGGCCTGCGCTTGCGTTGGGGCAGCGCATCGCTGGCTGGGCTGGTGGGTTCGCGGCGCACCATGGGCACGGTGTCGCGCCACTCAGGGTCTGACGATTTGCTTGAAGCGGTGTCTGAAGCAGTGCGGGGGCGTGCAGTCGCCATGGCGGCCTCTGCCGACTGGGGTGTACGTGGGCGCGGGCGTGGGGCAACAGACGCAGGGTCGCGTTTTTTGGACGGAGGGGGCGGTGGTGGCGTAGGCCGCGCCGGTGGGAACGGTGCCCACCAGCTGACCGCCAGGAACAGCCCGCCCGCAGACATCACGGCGAGGATGTTGGGCAGCGAGCCGAGTGAGCCGGAGTCCAGCAGCACGATTTTGCCTGCGGCCACCACCAGCAAGGCAGCGCCGGTGGACCATATGGAGCGTTCGCGCAACCGGTGCCCGCCAATAGCCAGCAATGCGCCCAGCGCGGCCCACAGCAAAGACAGCAGCACGGGTGCCGACATGCGGCGCAAATCCGCCATGCTCAATAGCTCGTCCGGTGGCCCCCACTGGCGCAGACATACGGCTTGCAAGAACAAGGCGACCAGCAGCACGCCCATCAGTTGGTAGCGCCTGGTCAGTGCCCCATCGGGTTTGTCTTGCCAGGCCCAGTGAATGCGCCGGGCCAGATAAACCAGCGCCAGCACTTCAAAGACGATGCTCCATGTGTCGCGCCCAATGTGTGCTATCAGCCGCAAGGCCAGCGCCCCTGAAACCACATAGAACATGGCAGGGGCCAGGTTTTGGTGCCAACTGCTGTCTTTGGCCAAGCGGTACCGTGCGATAACGCTGGATGTCAGTACACCGACCATCAGAATGCTCAGGTTGAACGCGGTGCCCCTCCAGTCCCAATAACGCCCTTCGGCATTGACCCATGGCCACAGCGCCAAGGGTAACAAAAGCAGAACCACGCTGGCCACAGTGCTGCTGTGGTCTTCTTCTGGATCGTGCAGTGCGACCAGGGCCAGCAAGCCCATGCCCACCAATGCACAAAGAGCGCCCAGCAACGTCCAGGGGTGTGACATTTCAGCCGCTGCCGCCAGCCCGCTGACCGTCAGCCAGACCGCCAGTGCCGCAGGAACTGCGATGTAAGGGGCATGCTGGCGCAGCACGTACAAAGCGCCGCTGGCCACCAGGCCCAGCACGAACAAAATGGTGGGCCAGTTGTTCAGTTGCAGATCGCCCAGCAGGCTGATGAGCGTCAAAGCGCCCCACAAGCCGCCTGCCCATCCCATGATGGCCACAAAACCGTTACCACGGCGATGGCCTGCCCAGGCGGTACCGAGCAGCAGCCCGGCCAGCATGAAACGCTGGGCGTACGCCCAACGGCTGTCTTGCGAAGCAAAACCAAAAGCGTTTTCGGCAATGTGCATGGCTGCCAGCGTCAAGACAGCCAGCCCCAGCCAGTCCTGCTGAGCTGCTTGCAGCCCCAGACGGTGCGCGCGGACGTACAGGGTTGATGCGATCAGCATGCCCAACAAAGGCCACGGCAGACTCAGATCGTGCAGGTGCACCACGGCGGCCATCAGCAGCATGGCACCGACCCACCACAAATACCGCGCAACAGGCTGACGCGTCAGGTGCGCGACGATGCCACCCAGCGCCCATACACCGGCCAACAGTGCCATGGCCAGTGCAGTCTGATCGCCAGCAGGTGCCAACTGGAAAGCCAGTGCCAGCGCCGTCAGAGGCAAGGCCCAGGCATAGCCCTGGTCAACACGTTGCAACCAGGCGGCGCGACGCCCGGCATGTGCGCCTTCCAGCAAAGGCATGAGCAAATGCACGCTGGTCAGTGCCAGCAGCATGGGCAGCATCACGTTGTAGTGCTGCGGTGCGTAATAGTTGTTTGACCAGCCAAAAAACAGCGTGGCCGCCAGCGTGAACAAAAAGCTCAGATGAATCAGCGAGCGCCAGCCGCGCAGCATCACCATTGCGAGCACCAGCAGACTGAGCAGCAGGTAATAACCGTTGAGTTCCAGTGGTGATGCTTTGTCGAGCGCAAAGTAAGGGGCGATAAAGTCGCCCAGCATGACCAGCACCGCCATCGACTGCGCACGCTCGCGCACCGCAATCACACCCACCATGATGGCCACCAACAGCAGCAAAGCAAATGCGGTCGATGGCAACGCGACGTAGTTGAACAGGGCGTATGCGCTGTAGGCGGTGAGGTAGGCAATACCGCCTGCCGCACCGGCCAAGGCCAGGCGCAGGCCGCGGCGTTGTGGCTGCGTGCGCAATGCCAGCGCGGCGACGGCCAGCACCATGCTGAGCACCATGCCTGACCCTAGCTTCAATACGTCAGGCAGCTCAACGTTGATGAGCATGTAGCGCAGCAGCGCACCCACACCCAGGATGATCAGCCCGGCCCCAGCTTGGCCGACCAGTTGCCGGTGGTCAGCCAGGTCCATAAGCCGGTGGCACGTGGCAGGCGATGACCATCGCCTGCGGCGGAGCTTTCCATGCCCAGAAGCCCCACGAAGATGACAATCACCAGCATCACGAAGGCGAGTGTGGTCATATGTGTTTCTCCCTTGCTTTTGAAGTGCGATTTGGGCAGCTACCAGCTTGGCGCGGATGGGCTGTTGCACCTGGTTTTTTAGTGGAACCTGTGCCGTCTCCAACGGTTGGCCACAAGATCGAAAAACTATACCCGAGTAGATACTTCAGAGTGTCCGGCTTGTGGCAGGTCAAGCGGGATCTTGTCACGCCATCGTTGCATGCCGTTTCTGAAACTTCATTGCGGAAATGGCAGCTGCAGCAGATGTCTATAAATCACATGGAGCTATAAAAAGCAGAGCAAAAGGTTGATTGACTGGCACGCAGACAGGGCTGCGCCTGTTCACACCGCCACCGGTGCCTTGATGGCCGGGTGGTGCTGGTATTCGAGCACTTCAAAGTCTTCGTAGGCGTAGTCAAAGATGGACGGCGGTCGGTGCTTGATGTGCAGCGTGGGGTAAGGGTAGGGCTGGCGGCTGAGTTGCGCTTGCACCTGCTCAAAATGGTTGTTGTAAATGTGGCAGTCGCCACCGGTCCAGATGAAGTCGCCCACAGCCAGATCACACTGCTGGGCCAGCATGTGCGTCAGCAGCGCGTAGCTGGCGATGTTGAAGGGCACGCCCAAAAAGATGTCGGCGCTGCGCTGGTAAAGCTGGCAGCTCAGCTTGCCATCTGCCACGTAGAACTGGAAAAAAGCGTGGCATGGCATCAGCGCCATCTGGGGCAGATCGGCCACGTTCCAGGCGCTGACGATGATGCGGCGCGAATCGGGGTTGCTCTTGAGTTGCTGCACCACCTCGGCAATCTGGTCGATGTGGCCACCACTCGGCAGCGGCCAACTGCGCCACTGCACGCCGTACACCGGCCCCAGATCGCCATCGGGCCTCGCCCACTCGTCCCAGATGGTGACGCCGCGCTCTTGCAGCCAGCGCGCATTGCCGTCACCGCGCAGAAACCACAGCAGCTCGTGGATGATGCTTTTCAGGTGCACCTTCTTGGTGGTGACCAGCGGAAAGCCCTCGTCCAGGTCAAAGCGCATCTGGTGGCCGAACACGCTGCGCGTGCCGGTGCCGGTGCGGTCGCCTTTGGCTGCGCCGTGGTCGAACACGTGGCGCATGAAGTCTTCGTACTGCTGGCGCACTGGGCGGGGGAGGCGGGGCGAGTGTTGTGCAGCCAAGTTGCTCTGCTTTGATGTGTCCACAGATGACGCTTCCTCAATACGATCCGAAAACGGTGTCGAGCGCGTTGACGATGTGCTCGGCCTGCGCGCGCAAGTTCATGACGGGAGTGCGCAACTCTGCGGCGGGAAAGGCCGCGATGGCGGAGGTGTCCAGCACGACCTGAACGTCGCCGATGTCGAAGGCGGGGTTGAGGTCACGCATGGGCGTGCCGACCATTTTCGCGGCGCGCATTGGCAGCACCACGCGCGTGTTGAGGCCGCTGATGTAGTCGTTTTGCACGTCCAGCAGAAAAGGCGTGCGCTTGCGCAGCGCGGCATCTGGGTGGCGATAGACGTCGAAGCGGGCCATGTCAGAAGCTGCGGTACTTGGCCAGTGGCAAGCCTTCCTTGGCGATGCGCGCGTTGTAGGCGGCCACGGCCTCACTGTTTTCTTCGGCCCACCTGGCCCAGTAGCGCCGCTTGACCTCGGCGGCCAGCAGCTCGTCCACGGTTTGTGAGATGTTCATGCCCAGCTCGCGCGCCATCTCCAGCACCTTGCTGTTGAGCGACAGGTTGGTGGCTTTCTTGGGGGCGTTGTCTAAGTGTTTCATGGTGACCAAACATCAATGATGCGTGTATTTTATGCGCATATTCTCTGCCCATCCAAAGCAACGATCGAGTCATGCGCTGGTTTGTCAAAACCAGACATCAAAAAGATGCCGATGCTGCGCTGCCCCCGGTTTTGAATTTGTCATATTCATGACAGTTCGATGACACGGTAGAAAACCCGTGCGCAAATGGTTAGGATGCCAAATTCTGGGTGGCGTGGTCTTGCCGCCTCTCGCATTGACTTAACTCATTCATTCAAGGACACCTTGCCATGCGCGCCATCAAGGAAGCCCGCCAATTCATCGAGCGGCAGCCCGACAACAGCCATGCCAAAACCCTGTCCCGGCTGGTGCTGGCGCTGGAATCCGAGGCGCAGTTTCCGATTGCCGATTTATACCTGCTGGATGCTGACCGGTTCAAGCTGGCGATGGAAATTCTGGACGAGTGGCGTTTAGACCGGCACTACGCCAGCAAGGTGCGCTTGTTCGATGTCTCGATGCAAATGGCGGTGCTGGACAAGCCCAAGGGCAAGGGCGCGGCTGGATCACCCGCGCCAGAAAAATCGCCTGCTTGAAAGGCGCGGCTCAAAATGCGTCGCGCCCTGCCGGGCGCAGCAGCAGGCGCAGATCAGGGCCAATGGGTTGAGCGTCGCGCCGCTGTATGCGCAACCCTTGCGCCAGTGCTGTTAAAGGTCTGATGGCGGCAATGCCTTGGCCCTGGCCCAGCAACAGCGGTGCCTGGTAAAGCAGCATTTCATCCATCAGACCTTCACGGATCAATGCACCGTTGAGTGTGTGGCCGGCCTCGACGTGCACTTCGTTGACTTCGCGCGTGGCCAGATCGCGCAAGGCGGCGGCCAGATCGACTTGGCCTTGCGCATTGGGCAAAACCACCACTTCGGTACCGCGTTCAGTGAACAGGCGCTGACGATCCGGGCTGTCTACAGCGGTGTAAATCAGCACGCGCCGATGGGGCACGCTCCACAGGCGCGCGGTCAGCGGGGTGTTGAGCCGACTGTCCACCACCACCAGCATGGGCTGGCGCGGTGCGGGGGCCAGTCGTACATCAAGCAGCGGATCGTCTTGCAGCACGGTGCCGATGCCAGTCAGCACGGCGCAGGCGCGCGCGCGCCATGCATGGCCATCGGCGCGGGCCTCGGGTGAGGTGATCCACTGGCTTTGCCCGTTGGCCAGGGCGGTGACACCGTCCAGCGAGCTGGCGGCTTTCAGACGTACCCAGGGCGTGCCACGCACCATGCGACTGAAAAAACCCAGGTTCAATTCGCGTGCCTCGCTTGCACCGTCGCCCACGCGCACGTGCACCCCTGCGGCACGCAAACGCGCAAAGCCCTGGCCTGCGACCTTGGGGTTGGGGTCTTGCAGTGAGGCCACTACGCTGCTGATGCCCGCTTCAATCAGCGCATCGCAACATGGGCCGGTGCGACCGTGGTGGGCGCAAGGCTCCAGGGTGACGTAGGCCGTGGCACCCACCGTCGAATATCCGCGTGTAGTGGCATCGTGCAAAGCCATGATTTCAGCGTGGGCTTGCCCCACGGGTTGGGTATGGCCTTGACCCAGCACGCGTTCGTCTGGCCCCACGATCACGCAGCCGACGGCGGGGTTGGGGGCGCTCACTGGGCGTGCGCGTGCGGCCAGATCCAGGGCCAGGCGCATATGGGGGCGAGCAGATTTGGAGATGGTGGGGCGCATCTTCAGGCCAGGGTTGAATGCACAAGGGTGCCGCAGGCAAAGAGATGCGGCCAATGTTAGCCGAGGGGCTGTGCGCCAGCGTTTGGCCGTGCCGCGTTGAAGGGGCGTCCTGACGGTTGTCTTGGCAAGGGTGGTGGCGTTTACCGGCTGACCAGCGTGATTTGCTGCCGCCAGAAAGCGGGCAGCAGGTCGTAGAGCGGGGTCGGTTCGCGGTGCAGCATGTGTGTGGCGCTGCCTGTGCCGATGGTCGGGATGGTGGTGCTGGCGTTGGCGTAGGCCAGTTGCTGCATCCACGCGGCGTTGAAGCCGCCGCCGGGCGCGGGGCGTGAGTTGATCAGCGCCAGCATGCGCTTGGCTTCCACGCTGCCGCGCGATTCGGCCAATTGATAAAACCGGATGGCTTCGGCAAAGTTGGCGGGCACACCTTCGCCGCGGTGGTACTTGCGCGCCAGTGCCAGTGCGTCTGCTGCACCGGGGTGGGTGGTGGTGTTGGGGCGTGTGGTGTTGGCAGGCGCGGGGTTGGGGCGTGCATGGCGGGCAGCCAGTTCTTGCAAGTTGGCCTGTGCAGCGGCTGATTGGGCACCCGCCCGGCGAAAATAGCGTTCGGCCTGATCGAGCTGCTGGCGTGCGGCGGCGTTCATGCCCAGTTCGATGTTGGCGTGCACATCGCCTGCGGCGGCGGCTTTTTCCAGCAGGGGGCGGTGGCTTAATTCCAGCGCCTGGTCCTGCGTTTGTCCTGGCTTGGCGACTTGCAAAGGTGCTTGGCGGGCGCGCAGCACCCATTCAAGATAGTCGGCCCTGGCCGGATGGCGCGGGCGCAACTGGGCTATGGCCTGGGCGGCGGCATCGGGGCTGGGTGGCCCCATGCAACCGTCGATGTGGCACCAGGCCATGCCTGCGTAAGCCCATGGCTCGCGGCCAAAGCGTGCGGCCTGCTCAAACCACCGCTGGGCGGCCCCCAGGTCTTGCCGCACGCCTGCGCCGTGCAGGTAAATCAATCCCAACTGCCATGCGGCCTGGGCCGATTTGGTGGTGCTGCCCACGGTGCGGGTGGATTCGGCGGTGCGGGTCAGGCGCTGTAGTTCACGGCGGATTCGGTCAGCGCCGCTGTCGCGGGCGTTGAGTGAAGGGGTGGCGATGGCTGGCGTATCAATTTGAGGCTGTCCGCTTTGCGGCTGAGGGTCGATCTTGGGTGCCGCAGCAGGCACAGTGTCAATGTGCTGAGGTTGCAGAGAAGGGCGCTCAATGGCTTGCATCTTTTGAGGTGCGGCCTCTGGCTGTGCGGTAGCAGCCGCGCGGACATGAACGCTGGCGGCACCCCCAGCCGTTGCCAGCAGCCCAAGCAGGCACAGGCGTGCGCAGGTTGCCAGCTGGGCTGAGTTAAAGCCATGGCTGGAAAACCCAATGCGATGGTGCATGGCTGGCGACTCCCGTGGCGTGCATGGGTGGCGGCAAAAAGCGGTGCGGCGGTACATCAGCGTTGCGCAGCTGGGGTGCCGTTGGCATCAGTCTGTGCGGGCTGTGGCACCACGCGCCACTGCACGGTTTGGGCCACATAGTCCTGCGGCCCCATGGTGGCGGCAAAGCGCTCTTGTATGCCGCCAATGCCTTGTACGTCTTTGAGCGCCGTCAATGCGGGCATTTGCAAGTCGGCAGGCAGTTTGGGTTGCGCGTCTTCCGACGTGGCCACGCACATCAACGCCTCGGTGCCGGGTTTACCGGCGTCCAGAATGAAGCCGGGGTTGGGGGCCATCCAGTCGGGGATGCGCACAGTCTGATCGGCCGAGACCAATGAGTTGGTTTGCAAGGCGTTGGGCAGCAGGCGCATGACGCCACCGCTGGAATCGGCAAAGTAGCAGTACAGGTGCGAGGCGCGCGACACCCTGACGGATGCAAACACCTGCTCGCCTTCGGTAAAGGCTGGGCGTTCGCCCACCGGCTGCGGGTTTTCGATTTGCAGATTGAGCGTCCACGGCACGGGTGCACTCAGGTGCATCAAGGGGACTTGCTGGCCGTTTGCCACAGCGACTTGTTGCGCGTTCTGGTTGCTCCAGCCGACGCGGACCAGCGCGCCGTCGGTGCCCAGCGTCACGAAGTTGCGCAGGGCCGCTTCGTACGTAGGAAAGTCGATCACGCCGCTGACCACCACGTCCTTGTCGGTCTGAAACCGTGCCACGGCCAGACGCAGGGCGGGGTCGTTCAGGGGCAGATGTTCAGAGCCTGCGGGCAGATAGCCCTGGCTGATGAGCGAGGTACGCACCAGTTGCAACTGACCGCCCGCACCGCTTTCGGTGTACCAGTCGCGCATCTGGCGCTGAAAGCTGGGGTTGGTCTGCTCCAGCATCAGGCATTGCCAGTAGGGCACGCGCGCCCATTTGCCGACCAGCTCGATCATCGCCAGATCGACCAGGGTGCGCAGCGCGCCGCCCGCGCCTTGGGCGTAGTCGCGCCCGATGTTGAAGCGCACACCGTAGTCGCCAATGCGCCCACCCACGTCCAGGCCCTCGCCAGCGCCGCCAATCACCACCTCGTTGGCCGAATCCAGGCCGGGGATGATGGTGCGGGTGCGAAAGTCGCCCAGATGTGCCTCCAGCCCCACCACGGTGGCGTTGCGGCTGCGGCTGTAGCCGGTGTCCAGGCGGCTGGCTGATGTGCCCCCAGTGGCCCGGTTGCTGATGACGTTTTGGTCTACAAAAGCGATGGCACCCGACACATACAGCGCTGGCCGCTGCAATTGCATCTGGTTGTTGTTCAGCAAGATGGTGGTGAGGTTTTGTACCGTGTCTTGCCGGGCGATGTCGACTTCAAAGTCCACGTAGCGAAAGGCATTGCTGACGTGCGACATTTGCGACAGCGCCGTGACGATCATGTCTTTAGTGGCCACCGGCACACGGCCTGAAAAATCGGGGAACTGCTTGCTGGTGATCAAGGTGGTGGGAATTTCAGCGGCGCGCAGCATCTGGTCCATGCACATCAGCGATTCGGAAAAACTGGAGATTGAGCGCACGGGCCTGACCACAGGACGGTCGGCCGTGTTGGCTGCGGCGTGGTAGTCGGCATCGCGGCGCGCATCCAGCGTGCCGCAACCACTGGCCAGCAGGCTGAACGCCAGGGCGATCCAGCCTGTTCGCGATGCTTTGCGGCCCGCAGGGGCTGCGAGCGCTTTGGCCGCTGTTTTGCCAGTTGTCTTGGCGGTTGTCTTAGCGGTTTTTTTGGCAATGTATGGGTCTGATGTCATGACGGTCTCCCTTGCCCAGCCCTGTTCGCGCACGGCCACAAAAATTCAGGGTGTCGGGTGCCGTAGTGCAGTCTCAAAAGCACCCGCCTCAGGAAAAAGGCGCGCATCGGGTGATGGCCATCAAGGTGCGCGCCAAAGATCAGTTGCAAATGTTGATCAGGTCGCCGCGCAACACGACGATCTGTTCGTTGTCGCCCATTTGCACGGTGCCACCGGCACCTGTGGGAACGGCTGAGGTGCTGCCCACCGACTGGTAGCAGGTGGTTTGCGTGCCCGTGGTTTTGACCGACTGCACCACATCGCGCTCGGTCTTCACGTTTCCCACGTCAGGGCTGTACGCCTTGGCGGTGTAGCGCGACGCCTTGGCTGCCAGATCATCCGGAATGTCTTGTCGAAATTCGATATGGCCAGACTTGGCCAGGGGCGAGGTCGGCATCTGAAGGTACGAGACACGGTTGCTGATGGTTACGGTGTCTTCACCTGGAGCGGCATGGGCAGTAGCCGCAGCCAGCGCCATGGCGAGCATGGCGCTGACCCAGGCAAGCGGTGCATGTGTGGGTTTGAACATGGCAACTTCTCCCAGAGTGTGTTCAGGAAACAAGCGCGTCAGGCGGTGAATTTCACAACCTGACACATGACCTGATGCCCAAGCGCCGCAAAGGCTTGCCCATACAGGTCATGTCGCCAGAAAGTTTGGCGAGCCTTTGCCTTTTTATTGGTAAGGGCCGCAAGCTGGGCCGACGCAAACGGGCGGTGGTGGATCGCACGAGTCGTTGGACGCCAGATTCTGGTAGGCGTGTGCTGCTTCGCCAAAGGCGTAGTTGCCGACGCGGGAGTTGCCCGCAATGACGGTGGCCTGCGACGAATAGCCAGCGATGGCCACGTCGCCATAGTTGGACGACATGTTCTGCACGGCCACGGTTTTTGCGCCCAACGCCTTGTTTTCGGCGACTGAGTTGCCATTCATCGTGAACGATTGTTTGCTGGTGCCCGCAATGGTTACGTTGCCAAAGTTGCTGGCCGCGTTTTGATAGGCCAATGCCGCATCGTCACAATTCCAGCCGCCGCAAGCGCTGCTGCCATCGGCTTCGTTGATCAGGCTGCTGCCCTTGATGGTGGCTTCTTGCTCAGACTTGCCGCCAATGGCGAAAAAGCCGCTGGGCTTTTCAACCGATACCTCGCCCGCGTTGGAGGCGACGTTTTGCACCGCCACATCACCTTTGTTGACGGCGGTGTTGGTCACTTGCGAATCGGTGATGACGGCCGACTGCTCTGACTTGCCCTTGATGTCCACGCTGCCTTTGTTGGAAGCGATGTTCTGGTTGGCATAGGTGTAGGAATTGGCCGTGTTGGTGACGTTGGAGCCGCCATTGACCGTGGCCAACTGGGTTGAAATGCCACTGATCGTCAGCTTGGCGGCAGGGGCAGGCCCCGTGGCCATGGCGGCGGTAGCAATGGCGCTGAGCGCGAAGAATGCAAGCGATTTCATGATGTGGTCCTCCAAAAGGTGGTCTTGCACGTGACCGGATCTGCTGGCGGATTCCAGTAATTCCGGTGCTTGACGGGGCTGCGGCCTGGGTGTCCTGCTCGGATGCCTGGCTGGGCTGTTCCGTCGATGTCAGTTTCTTGTCAAGAGCATGGGTGCGCCAATCGCTGCAAATAGATACACCAAATGATGGAGCAGCGATGACTTGTAAGCAGCGAGTAAGCGTCAATTTACGCTATAAAACATGGTTTAAAAGCTATATTTTCAGTAGCAATGAAGGTGAACCGATGAGGTAGTAACTGAATGTTTTTTATGAAATAACTCGAAATAGCTACAAAAAATTCATCAAAAATGTTGCAAATACGTCTATGTTTTGATGAATTGTTCACGATGAATTGATGTGCTGCTGGCCGAAAAGCCCGTGGGGAGACGAGGTGATTTGACTCTTTTTGCTTGAGGTGGCAGCGGTTTTGGCGACATGGGAGGAACGCATGAACACATCCTCAGAATGGGCCGAGCTGACCACTGCCAGCAGTGGTGCGCAGGTCATGTCTTTGCCCAATATGCAGGCGCTGGCGGTGTCCAGTTGGCCCCATTTTTTGATTGGACAGCCCGAGCAACCGGTGCGCGTGCTGCTGGTGGACGACGATCCGCACATGCGGCGCGTGATGGCGCAGGAGTTGCTGGCCGATGCGCGCATCAACCTGGTCGGCCAGGCTGGTTCGCTGCGCGAAGGCAGGCGCTTGATGGCGCGGCACGAGTTCGATGTCATGCTGATTGACCTGAACCTGGGTGATGGCACTGGTTTTCAGTTGATCGAGGCCATGAAGAGCCTGCGGCCCGTGGCCGAGGCGGTGGTGGTGTCGGCCATGGAAGACGAAGAGCACGCCATCCACGCCTTTGAGCTGGGGGCCACGGGCTATCTCATCAAAAATTCGTGGTTTGGCAGCTTTTCGCAAGCGGTGTTGCAGGTGGTCAATGGCGGCGCTTCGATCACGCCCAATCTGGCGCGTCGGTTGCTGCGCCGCCTGGGTGGGCAAGGCAGTGTGCAGCGCAGCGCAGCGCCGAAAACAGATGCTTTCAATGGTGCTGACAAACTGTCGGAGCGCGAGCGGGAAATTCTGCGCTTGGTGGCCACCGGCTATACCAGCGGCGAGATTGGCAAACGCCTGGCCATCAGCACCCAGACGGTGAACACGCACATCAAGAACGTGTACCGCAAGTTGCAGGTTCGCACGCGGGCACAGGCGGTCAATCAGGCCACGGTGCGTGGTCTGCTGTATTGAGGGGTGATGCTTTGGGACGCAAGGCTCCTGATGCGGATGAACTGTGATGTGGTCATTGGCACATACGCTGATTGAGTCGCTGATCGCGCTGGGGCTGATCGCGTATCTGCTGGCGCGCTGGCACCAATATGGGCGAATGATTGATCTGCGTTACGCGCAGGCAACGGTGCCATGGCTGGTGATGATAGGCATGGGCTACCTGCTCACATTGGGCTGGTTTCAAGGGTATGAACGCACGGCGACCCGGGTGGCTTATCAGTTCCTGATTTTTGGTGTGAGCGTGTTTTTGATGAGCGCCGTGGCCGGTTTTCCCGGCCACCGCCTGGCTGCACTGGTGGCGTTGAGCCAGTTGGTGATGGGCTTGGGCTGTGCGTCTTTGGCGCATCAATGGGCAGGGGCGTGGGAGGGCGTCAACCTTTGTGGCACCGTGATTTTGGTGTTGATGCTGGCCCACACGATCTGGGGAAAGTCCAGCGCCAGGGGCTGGATGGTGCTGCTGATGTCGGTGCTGGGCGTGGGCGTCATGCTGGTCGATATGCGTGCGGCGGGCGATGGCCCGGTGCGTGTATCGGCAGCGCATGATGCCTATGCCATCGGCCTGTTTGTGCTGTGGCGGGCATTGACGCACCGCCTGAGCGTGGTCAAGCAGCTGCCCGCGCCAGGGCCGGTGCGTGATCAACTGGCGCAAGATTTGCATGATGGCGTGGGCGCGCAACTGGCCAGCATCATCTTGGCGCTGGACGTGGGCCAACCCACGCAGCGCGCGACGGCGGTGTCTTTGCAGCATTGTTTGGTGGAACTCAAATTGCTGGTCGACGGAGCCGATAGCGAGGCATCGGCGCTCAGTCATCTGGCTTGCCTGCGCTATCGAATGCAGCCGCTGCTGGAGATGGCCTCGGTCGAGTTGTACTGGGATATTTCTGAAACCGAACGTTTGGACGCCGTGCGCGGTGATTCGGCGCGACAGGTTTTGCGCATTGCGCAAGAGGCGCTGGCCAACGCCATGAGGCATTCCGGTGCCACGCAGATCCGCGTGACTTGCCGGTACGCGAAGACGTATGACGAATTGGTGCTGGAGGTGGCCGATAACGGCATCGGCATCCCTGCGCGCTTGCTGATGCAATCCGTTGAAATGGCAACGCCTGCGGCAGATCGCAGCCTCCTGTGCATGGGCAAAGGTTTGTCGGGAATGCGGCGGCGCGCCCGGCATCTGGGCGGGTATGTGATGGTGGATTCAGCCCCAGGCCAAGGCGCATGCGTTCGTTTGGTGATGCCGATGGCGCGGGTGATAGGAAAGGCCCCCGCAATTCCTGCGGTCAACGTCTGAGTCCGCCGCCTGGTGTGAACCATCCTGTGGAGAAAAGGGCGCTGCTGCGTTCAAGCTGGTGGTTGGGGGCATGAGGCGCTGGGCGTCCTCGACGGGCATTACCATCGCACTCTGCGACGATGAACCAAATCCAACAAACCACTGATTTGATACTGGGCTGGAGCTTTGCGCTGTCGGCCGTGCTGGGCGTGCTGATGCAGCGCACCCGGTTTTGCGCCATGGGCGCGCTGGCGGATGTGATGACCACCGGTAGTACGTTGCGGCTGCGCCAGTGGGCGTTGGCCGCAGGTGTGGCTGTGCTGGGCTTTGGTGTGTTGGCCGCCAGCGGCTGGGTGCGCGTGGCTGACTCGATGTACGCTGCTTCGCGCTGGGCGTGGCTGTCGGCGCTGGTGGGCGGGGGGCTGTTTGGCGTGGGCATGGTGCTGGCTTCCGGCTGCGGGGCCAAGACGCTGGTGCGTATGGGGTCAGGCAGCCTGAAGGCGCTGGTGGTGTTTTTGGTGATGGGGCTTGCCACGTATGCGACTTTGCGCGGCATCACCGGGGTGCTGCGTGCCAGCACCGTAGACCGGGTGTTTGTGGAATTCAGCGGCCCGGCCATTGCTGGGCAGTGGCTGTCTGCCGCTGGGGGCTGGACGCTGCCGCAGGGGTTGATGGGTGCGGCCTTGCTGGCGGGTGTGCCGATGCTCGGCTGGGCTTTGATGGGCAAGGGGTTCATCAATGCAGACAACCTGTGGGCCGGGCTGGGCGTGGGCGCGGTGGTTGTGGGCATGTGGTGGGTCAGTGGCGTGTTGGCTTATGTGTCCGAGCACCCGGAGACGCTGGAGCCTGCTTATCTGGCCACCCGCACTGGGCGCATCGAAATGCTGACTTTTACTGCGCCGCTGGCGTACAGCCTGGAATGGCTGCTGCTGTTCAGCGACCGCAGTCTGCACCTGGGCGTTGGCGTGGCGTCTGTGCTGGGCATGGTGGTGGGCGCAGCGCTTTCGGCGCTGTGGCGGCGTGAGTTCCGCTGGGAAGGCTTTGCCACCACGCAAGAGTTGGTGCATCACCTGCTGGGCGGTGCGCTGATGGGTGTCGGCGGTGTGACCGCGTTGGGCTGCACCGTGGGGCAGGGGCTGAGTGGCCTGTCCACCCTCAGCCTGACCAGCCTGACTGCCGTGGCGGGCATCGTCGGCGGGGCCGTGCTGGCCTTGCAATACCAATACCGCAAGCTGGAGCGCGCCGCATGACCGAAGTTGTTCAGACCGGCATGATCAATGCCGCCGATGCAGTCGATACAGAGCGCCGCTTTGGCGGCCTGGCGCGCTTGTACGGCGCTGAAGGCGCGCGCCGCATTCGCGCCGCGCACGTGGCGGTGGTGGGCATAGGCGGCGTCGGTTCGTGGGCGGCTGAGGCGCTGGCGCGCAGCGGTGTGGCGGCGCTGACGCTGGTCGACCTGGACCACGTGGCCGAATCCAACGTCAACCGGCAGGTGCATGCGCTGACAGGCACGCTGGGGCAAGCCAAGGTTGACGCCATGCGTGAACGCATCACGCACATTCACCCCGGCTGCATCGTGCATGCGGTGGATGACTTTGTGACACCAGACAACTGGCCCGACATGCTGCCCCAAGGTGTGCACGCCGTCATCGACGCTTGTGACCAGATGGCGGCCAAAGTCGCCATGGCAGCCTGGGCGGTGCGCACGGGCGTGACCTTTATCACCGTGGGTGGGGCAGGCGGCAAACGCCACGGCGAGCGAGCAGAAATTGCCGATGTGGCTGAAGCCACGCACGATCCGTTGATGGCCCAACTGCGCTACCGCCTGCGCCGCCATCACGGCGCGCCCACAGGTGGCCAGCGCATCGGCGTCACGGCCGTGTTCAGCCGCGAGGCCGTGCACATGCCCGATGCGTGTAATTCACCGGCGGAAATGGACGGCACGCTGAACTGCCACGGCTATGGCTCCACCGTCACCGTCACCGCCGCCTTTGGCTTGTGCGCCGCAGGCTGGGTGTTGAACCAGTTGGCTTCCAGCGCCTGAAAACTCAGGCTATAATGCAAGGCTTTCCAGCGCGCTGAAGTTGGGTGCGCCGGATGTGGGACGTTAGCTCAGTTGGTAGAGCAGCGGACTTTTAATCCGTTGGTCGGCAGTTCGAGCCTGCCACGTCCTACCAACATTCAAAAGCACTGATCCGCAGCAATGCGGTCAGTGCTTTTTTCATGTCTGTAATTGACTAAGCAATAATCCTAGACCCAGCAGTTGACCGCTTGTGTTCTTCGTGAAAGCCGCATGAATACACAACTTTTTGCCCTTTCCAACGCTCACCTTGGAGATCAAGGCGCACCGCACCCACTGGCACTGCGCTCGCCGCGTCATGCGGCGTTGCTCGT
>NZ_JBKEEE010000053.1:2500-26008 GCF_047975795.1 Ottowia sp.
GGTGGCGCTGGCACAATCTTTGGTCACACGCCCAGACGTGTTGTTGTTGGACGAACCCACCAACCACCTGGATCTGGATGCCATTGGCTGGCTGGAAGACCTTCTGCAAAAGTTCAAAGGCAGCGTCATATTTGTGACGCACGACCGCGCGTTCTTGAACAACGTGGCAACCCGGATCGTGGCACTGGATCGCGGTCACCTGCTTTCCTACCCCGGCAATTTTGAACGCTATCAGGCTCTGAAAGCCGAGCAGGCAGCACAAGAAGCCACGATGCATGCGCGCGCCGACAAACTGCTGGCACAAGAAGAGGCGTGGATTCGCAAAGGTGTGGAAGCACGTCGCACCCGGGCGCAAGGCCGCATCAATCGGCTGCAAGATCTGCGTTCAGCGCACGCCGCGCGGCGGCACGCCACCGGTCGCGTGCGCATGGACGTTGACGCCCACGTCGCAGGCTACCAAGGCAAGCTGGTGGCTGAATTGCAAGGCGTTGGACTCTCGTATGGCGACAAATGCATTGCGCAAGACCTCAGCATGACGGTATTGCGCGGCGACAAGATCGGGCTGATTGGCCCCAATGGTGCGGGCAAATCTACTCTGCTCAAAATTATCCTGGGTGAGCTGACGCCCCATCAAGGCCAGGTGCAACGCGGCACCAATTTGCAAGTGGCCTATTACGACCAGATGCGCACGGCCCTGGATCTGGACGCCACGCTGGAAGACTTCATCAGCCCAGGCAGCGAATGGATAGAGATTGGCAACAAGCGCCAACACGTCAAAAGCTACCTCGGCGATTTTCTTTTCAGCCCCGCACGCGCCACCTCGCCCGTGCGCAGCCTGTCTGGTGGCGAGCGCAACCGCCTGCTGCTGGCCCGCCTGTTTGCCCGCCCGGCGAATGTGCTGGTGCTGGACGAACCCACCAACGACCTCGATATCGACACGCTGGAGCTGCTGGAAGAGTTGCTGCAAGACTATCCAGGCACCGTGTTTCTGGTCAGCCACGACCGGACTTTTCTCGACCATGTGGTCACCAGCACGCTGGTCTGGAGCGGACCAGGCCAATGGCGCGAATACGAAGGCGGCGTCGATGACTGGCTGCTGCAAGCTGCCCGCTGGCAAGCGCTGGCCGAGCTTTCCACGGACGGGCCTGCTGCCATACCGGCTTTAGCGACCAAGCCATCAGCCCCTAAGGCCACTCCAACTGCAAACGCACCTTCCGGAACCAGCACCAAGCGCAAACTCACCTACAAAGAACAGCGCGAGCTGGAAGCTCTGCCCGCCCACATTGAAGCGCTGGAGTCTGAGCAAGCAGCCATCCATACCGCCTTGGCCGACGGCACGCTGTACCAAACCGACTTGCAACGCGCCATCGAATTGCAAGCACGCGACAGCGCTATTGAAAATGAGCTTCATCAAGCGCTGGAACGCTGGGCCGCGCTCGATTCACCTTAAGTTACACATCGACCTTGACGGCACGCAGCCACGCGCCATCATCGCCGTTGTAAGCACTAACTTAATGACGAGGGATTATTACAGTGACCTTTTTATTAATGGTCGTTTTGGCGGGTGTGGGAGCGTTCGCATGGTGGGCCTACCAGCGAATGCAACTGGCCACCAACGGCAAACCGATCACGGCCACCGATCAGTTTTCAGCCACGCCGGTCATTTCGGCAGTCGAAATGGAACTGCTGAATTATTTGCAACATGCGTTTCATGGCCGCCAAGTGCTGTTTCGTGTGGCTTTGTCCCACATCGTGTCGGCCCGCAAAACACAGGATCGGCTGGGCGTACAGCGGCGACTGAACACCCATGTAGTGGATTACGTGGTGTGCGATCGCAAAGGCAACCCAGCCTACGCCTTTGAGCTGGACGCCTTGCACGACAGCGCCGAAGATGCCGCGCGCGACGCCAAAGAAAAACACCGTGTCCTGAAAACCGCCCAGATTCCGCTGGTGCGGCTCAAGCGCAGCATCCGCACGCTTCCTCCCGCGTCTGAATTCCGTCGCCTGCTGCGCACCACCGAGGCGCAAGAAGCGGCAGACGACGCGCTGCACCCTGAAGACGGCCCATTGGCATCACCTGGCAACCGGACGCCCGGCACAGGCTTGCCCCCCGGTTTTGAACACACACAGCCGCCTTCGGTGACCGACTTGATGGGCTTGCCCGATGCGCCCAAGGCCAAGCGCGGGGCAGCAGATGACAGCACCTGGGTCAGCACCCAGCAGGTTTGAGATCGCTACGGCACAAGCAGCCGCGCACCTTTTTACGCTCTTGTTGATTCATTTCTTGACGGGTCGCGACCAGTTCGGAAAGCTCACTTGCCTGCCACGCGCCACGCTCAAAGCACCCGGCGGTGTGCTCTGCGTGATGGTCGAGCCGCCGCCCACCGTGCCGCCCGCACCCAGCGTCACCGGGGCCACCAGCACACAGTTGCTGCCCACGTGCACGTCGGCTTCGATCACCGTGCGGTGCTTGTTGGCCCCGTCGTAATTGGCGGTGATGCTGCCCGCGCCGTAGTTCACCCGCTCGCCCACCGTGGCATCGCCCAGATAGGCCAGATGGTTGGCTTTGGCTCCAGCGGCCAGGGTGCTGTTTTTGATTTCAACAAAATTACCAATGTGCACCTCGGCACCCAATTGCGCACCGGGACGCAGGCGGGCGTAAGGCCCCACCAGCGCGCTGGGGCCAACCACCACGCCTTGCTGGCCACCGTCAATGTGGGTAAAGGGGTGGATCACTGCCCCGGCTTCAATGCGTGCGTTGGCAATCACGCAGTGCGCGCCAATGCGCACGTCGTCCGCCAGACACACTTGCCCCTCGAAGATGCAGCCCACGTCGATCTCCACGTCCGGCCCACATTCCAGCGTGCCGCGCAAATCAAAACGTGCCGGGTCAGCGATGCGCACACCAGCCTCCATCAAGGCGTGTGCCTGGCGCAGTTGCAGCCCGCGTTCCAACTCGGCCAGTTGCACCGGGCTGTTGACGCCCGCTACCTCCACCGCATCGCCAATGCGCAGCGCTTGTACCGGCGTGCCATCGGCCACGGCGTGCTTGACCACATCGGTCAAATAAAACTCTTTTTGCGCGTTGTCGTCGGTCAGCAGCGCCAGGTATTTTTGGAGCAGCGCCGTAGGCGCGGCCATCACACCTGAATACCACTCAGTCAGCGCGCGCTGACCAGGCGTAGCGTCCTTGGCCTCAACGATGGCCTGCACGGGGGCGTCGGCACCGCCTGCGTTGCGCACAATGCGGCCATAGGCACCTGCATCCGCGCCCGTGTCCACCGTCAGCAGCGCGACGCGACTGCCGTCACACAGCGCGATCAATTGGCGCAAAGTCTCAGCGCGCACCAGCGGCGTGTCACCGTTGAGCACCAAGGTCACCCCGTCGTCAGGCAGCACCGGTTCGGCTTGCTGCACCGCGTGGCCGGTGCCCAGTTGCGGCTCCTGGCGCACGGTGCGCAGCGCCATACTTTCAGCATGATTTTTGCTTTTCGCGCCCTTCCATTCAGCACAAAACGCTTCTACTTTTGTAGCGCCATGGCCGGTAATGATCACCGCCGATCGCGCGCCAAGCGCCGCCGTGGCCTCCAGCACGTGGGCCAGCATGGGGCGTCCGGCGAGTTTGTGCAGCACCTTGGGCAGGCGGCTTTTCATGCGTGTGCCCTTGCCTGCGGCCATGATGACAACGTCGATAGCGGCCATGTCTTGCCTGTGGTCTGAATGAGTCATGTCGGCCATTATCCCGGCCACGGGTTTGCGGCCGGGCCTCAATCCAGCGTCTGCCGATAGCGCTTGAGAGCGAGCACGCCCACGACGGCCATGAACGTCAGCAGCGGCCACAGATCGGGCCACGCTTCGGCCATGCCGGTGCCTTTGAGCATGATGCCGCGCACGATGCGCAAAAAATGTGTCAGCGGCATCGCCTCGCCGAGCCACTGCGCCCACTCAGGCATGCCGCGAAACGGGAACATGAAGCCCGACAGCAGCATCGACGGCAGAAAGAAAAAAAACGTCATCTGCATGGCCTGCAACTGGTTGCGCGCCAGCGTGCTGAAGGTAAAGCCCACCGCCAGATTGGCAACGATGAACACGCCGATCATCACCATCAGCAGGTTGAAGCTGCCCAGCAGCGGCACGTTGAACAGCCCCCACGCTGCAGCCAAGATCACCGCCAGCTGCACGTAGCCAATCACCACGTAGGGCACGATCTTGCCCACCATCACCTCCAACGGGCGTACCGGGGTGGCGAGCAGGTTTTCCATCGTGCCGCGCTCGCGCTCGCGCGTCATCGCCATGCTGGTCAGCATGACCATGGTCATGGTAAGGATGGTGCCGATCAGCCCTGGCACGATGTTCAGGCGCGACAGCCCCTCGGGGTTGTAGCGCTTGTGCACGCGCAAATCCAGCCGACTCGGCACAGGCGCCACCGCTTGACCCGGGCCACGCAACTCAGCGGCCAGCGTCTGACGGCCCACCTGCTCCAGCGAGGCCATGGCGTTGGCAGCGGCCATTGGGTCAGTCGCGTCCACCGCCATGTACAGCACCGGGCGCAGGCCGCGCCGCACATCGCGTTCAAAGTGCGGCGGAAACACCAGCATGAACTGCGCATCGCCACGCGCCAGCATGGCATCGCCTTCGGATTCGGCCACGCCGCTGGCCACGACGCGAAAGTAGTCGGTGTTCTGCAAGGCCGCCACCAGGCTGCGCTGCAACGGCCCCTGCTCGGCCGCGACCACCACCATGGGCAAATCCTTCGGGTCGGTGTTGATGGCGTAGCCAAACAGCACCATCTGAATCACCGGCATCAAGATCGCCATGGCAAACGTCATGCGGTCACGCAGCATCTGCTGAAACTCTTTGATGAACACCGCGTACGCCCGGGCCAGCGAAAAGCGGTTCACAACACGCGCCCCGCACTCAGGCTGCGGCGCAAGCCATACCAGCGAACGCCGTGGCCGGGGTTTCCCCGGCCAGTGGTGTTGTCCCCCTGAAGGGAAGGCGGCGAAGCCGACTCAGGGGGGCTAACCATTCCCATAATTGTCTTTCGCCCGTCCAATCAGGCTGATGAACACGTCTTCCAGATTGGCATTGGCCGGACGCACATGCAGGCCGGACTGGTTGCGCAGCGGCACCAATGCCGCTTGCAGTGCGGCTGGGTCAGTGGCAGTGACGTGCAGGCTGGTGCCAAAAGCGGCCACACTTTGCACGCCGGGGGCCGCACGCAAAGCCGCGTCCTGCGCCGCGCTTAAGGTGCCGGTGATTTCAGCCACGTGCAGGCCCGCGCCTTGCACGATGTCGCGCTCGGTGCCGCGCGCCAGCACCTTGCCGTAGGCGATGTACACCAGCTCGTGGCAGCGCTCGGCCTCGTCCATGTAATGCGTGGACACCAGCACCGTGATGCCCTGCGCCGCCAGTTGGTGAATCTGGTCCCAAAAATCGCGCCGGGCCTTGGGGTCCACCCCCGCCGTGGGTTCATCGAGCAGCAGCAAGCGGGGGTTGTGGATCAGGCAGGCGGCCAGCGCCAGCCGCTGCTTCCAGCCGCCCGAGAGCGATCCGGCCAATTGGTGCTGCCGCCCGACCAGGCCCAGGCGTTCCAACGCATCGTCTACGGCCCGCTTTCGATGGGGCAACTCAAACAAGCGCCCCACAAAGTCCAGGTTCTGGCGGATCGACAAGTCTTCGTACAAACCAAAGCGCTGCGTCATATAGCCCACCTGCCGTTTGATGCGCAATGCATCGCGACGCAAGTCCAGCCCCAGGCAAGTGCCCTCGCCCGCATCGGGCGTCAGCAGGCCGCACAGCATGCGGATGGTGGTGGTCTTGCCACTGCCGTTGGGGCCTAAAAAGCCGCAGATGCGACCAGGAGCGAGCTGGATGTCCACATCATCCACCACAGCGCGTGCACCGTAACGCTTGGTCAGCCCGCGCACGTCGATGATCCAGGCACCGTCTGGGGCTGTCGGTGCATTGGACGCTTCTTTATTTGTAGCTTCTTGCGCAGGTGGTTCTTGCACCAAAGCCATCTCTCATTCAGACTTTTGATCGGCCAGCGTCACTTGCAGCGGCATGCCGGGGTGCAGCCGCGTGGCCTGCTCAGGCGCGGGCAGCGCATCCACGCGAAACACCAGTTTGGCGCGCTGGCTGTCGGAATAAATCACTGGTGGCGTGTATTCCACCTGGTCAGATACCTGCGATACCTGCGCCGTCATCGGTGCCCCGCAGCCGTCGCAACGGATGTGCACCGTCGAACCGGGTTTGATCTGCGCCACCGCCACTTCGGGCACGAAAAACCGCGCCTTGATGCGCGCAGGCGGCAGCAGCGCCAACACGGCTTGTCCGGCAGGCACCCATTCGCCGGGACGGAAATAGGTGTCGTGCACCAGGCCCGCTTCAGGCGCGGTTTGCGCAGCCTCGCTCACGCGCCACTGTTGCTGGGCCAGTGCGGCGCTGGCGGCGCGGGCCTGCGCCTGGGCGGCAGCGCGTTCGGCCACGCGCGCGGGCTGGCGCGCCAGCCGCAGGGCCGCTTCCAGCTCTTGCACGCGGCGGCGGCTTTGCGCCAGTGCACTGCGGGCGGCGTCGGCATCTTGGTGCGACACAGCCCCCTGCTTTTCCAGCGGCGCTTTGCGTGCCCAGTCGCGCGCGGCCAAGTCGGCCTGCACGCGCGCTTGCGATACCTGCGCCTCGATCTCGGCAATCTCGTCCGGGCGGCGGCCCGTTTGCAGGTTGGCCGACTGCGCGCGCGCCGCTTCCAGCTGGGCCTGCGCCTGATCGCGCGCCTGGGCCTCGGGCGTGGCGTCCAGCGCGAACAGTGGTGCGCCTGCACTCACCTGCTCACCGCCACGCACGTCCAGCTGCGCCAGGCGGCCAGCCACCGGTGCGGCTACATAGACATAGTCGCCCTCGGCATAGCCCGACCAGGCGGTGTCTTGCGTTTGCTGGCAACCCGCCAATGTCACCAGCACCGCCCACACGGCCTGGGCAGCCACCCGCTTTGCCGAGCCAACACAAATCGATACCCTCACGATGTTTTCCTTTTTGTGGCCACTTGGGTGGTTTTGGTTTTTTGGGCCTGCGGCGGCAAGGTGCCCGGTGGCCTCAACGCCGCCAACGCCAGCGCAATGCGCTGCTCGATCGCCTCGTCTGACAGCACCTGCGGGTCAATCAGCGCCGCCAGCGCTTCGGGGGCCACCCCCAGCGACTGCACCCGCGACAGTGCCAGCACCGGGGTGACCACTGCGCCCATCAAGAAACTGAAGCGCGTCAGCGGCGGCATGGACTGCAACTGCCCGGCGCGCTCGGCCTCATCGGCCAAACCCAGCAGCAAAGTCGCGTGGCGCGGCACGTTGCGGCGCACAAAGTCCAGCACCACCGGCTCACCCGCGTCGGCATCGGCCAACACGCGGCGCAGCATGGCCCCGTGCCGGCGCAGCAGCCGCGCCACCAGCGCCAGCACATGCGCCAGCCGCTCCAGCGGCTCGCCCGGCGCATGCGCCTGGGCGTCAAGCTGGACAAAAAAACCGTCGTAAAACCGCTGTAACAGCGTGCCCACAAAATCACTTTTGCTCTTAAAGTGATAGTGAAACATGCCCGGTGCAACCCCCGCCGCCGTCGCCACCCGCCGCACCGACAGCCCCGCGCTGCCCCACTGCGGGTAAAGCTGTTCACCAGCGTTCAGCAGTTCAGCATCCAGATGACGGGAGGGACGGGCCATAGCGGCGCAGAGTATCGGACATTATTGGTCGATTGTCCAGTAATACGTATTTCAAATTTTCCGTGCTGCAATCGTGCCAGCCAAAAGGGCTTGCAGACTCAGGACAGGGCGCGCGTTGTGTGCCGCTTATTGATGCGCTGCTTATTCGACCAGGCTCATGCGCCCATCCCCACCCAGCAGCGCGGCGCGCACCACCTCGCCGGGGTGCAACTGTTCAATGGCGCTGCGGTAGCGGGCCAGTTGGGCCAGCAGGTCGGGGTTGCGTTCAGGCTGGGCGGCGCTTTTGTAGTCCAGCACCCACCAGCTTTCAGGCGCAGCCGCCACAGCGCGGCGGCGCACCAGGCGGTCGATGCGCAGGCGCTGGCCTTGGTGAGTGAGTTCGATTTCGTCAAACGCCTGCAGCACTTCATCGGGCGACCAGGCCCAGGCGGCCTCGCCGGTGAAGATGCGGCGCGCCAGGCGTTCGGCCTGCTCGGCCAGTGCGCCGTCCAGCGCCCAGCGGCGGCGGGCTTGGCGCAGGCGCTCAGGCCGCCAGCCTTGTGGGGTGTCGCTGGCGTGTTCCAGCAGCCAGTGCATGGCCTCGCCCAGGCGGGTGGCGTCGGTGGTGGTAGCACCCGCCTTCAATGTTGCTTCTGATTTAATAGCGTCTGTCGCCTTATACACAGGCGATGGCGGCAGTTTTTTCCATGAAAATTCTGTGCCACCCTGGCGCGCCTGCGCCTTCCACGCACCGTCTGCCATCAATGCGCTTTCGAGGACATCGGCCAGTGAGTCCACCGGTTTACACAGCGGCTGCAAGCGCGGCCACCAGGCGCTATCGCTGTTGCGGTGCGGCGCAAAGCTGGAGATGACCAAGCGCCGCTTGGCGCGGGTGATGGCCACGTACAGCGCGTTCAGCTCTTCGCGGGCGCGGGCGGCGACTTCCGTGGTCAGCACATCCTGCGCACTGGGCGGGGCGCTTTTCTCGCTGGACAAAAAGCTCAGGCTGCGCGGGGCATCGCTTTCGCCGGGCCAGTCGATCAGCACGGCCGGGCCGCGCGCGGGGGTGCTACCGCTTTGGGTGTCGAGCAGCAGCACGGTGTCAGCCTCCAGCCCCTTGGCACCATGCACAGTGAGCAGTTGCACCGCGTGCGGGTTGACGGGCTGGGGCACAGGCAAGGTTTGGTGGCGCAGCGCACGCACCCACTGGTAAGCGGTAAGAAAACGCCCGCCACCGACTTGCAGCGCCGCCGTGAGCAGCGCGCGCAGTTGCAGCACGTGGTGTTCGCGCTCGGCCACCGGGGCGGCAGCGGCGTAGCGGGCCAGCACGTCGCGGTGGTGGTAGATGGCTTGCAACGCATCGTGCGGCGGCAGTTGCCCCAGCCATTGTTGGTACTGCATTAAATCAGCCGATGGTGCAATGTCTGCCAGCGCTGGTTGCTCCTGATTTAAAAGCACTTCAAGCCATGGGCGGGGCGGGCGGGACGCACCATCCGCGCCCTTTGTGGCACGGGCAGCCTGGGCGATGGTGGCCAGTTGCGCATCACTTAAACCAAACAGGGGCGATTTGAGCGCGCGCGCCAGCGACCAATCATGACCGGGGCTGACCAGCGCATCGACCAGCGCCACCACATCCTGCGCGGCGGGCAGCTCACCCAGCGACAGCGCCTCGGGCTGGTCGGCGGCAATGCCCAGGCTGCGCAGCTCACGCTGCAACAGGCCCAGCGGCTGGCGGCGGCGGCACAGCACCATGATGCTTTGTGGCGCCGCCCCAGCAGCGATTTGCGTGGCAATCCACTGTGCGGCCTGACGGCATTCGAGCGTGCGCAGGGTTTCTTCCAGCTCTGTGCGCGGGGTGCTCAGGCTGTCGCGCCACGGTGGCAAGTCAGGTGCATCGCCATCATCATCATCGTCAGCGTCACCGCTATCGGCCTGCGCGTCTTTGGCCGGGCGCGGCACCACGGGCAGCGCCAGCAGCTCGCCTGCCACCTCGGACTCGGTGGTGTGGGACCTAAAGCCCGCAAACGCACCCGCCTGCTGGGCCTGGCCCAGCACGGTGTTGACGGCGTCGATCAACGCCGGGGCGTTGCGGCGCGTATGGTCGCTGGACAATGCGTCGCCGCCCAGCGCCTGGCACACGAAATCGCGCGCGGCGGCAAACACCTGCGGGTCGGCGCGGCGAAAGCGGTAAATGCTTTGCTTGGGATCGCCCACGATGAACACGCTGAGGCCGCCGCCACCGCCCGCCCCGGCATAACCCGACAGCCACGCATGCAGCGCCTGCCATTGCAGCGGGTTGGTGTCCTGGAACTCATCGATCAGCAGGTGGCGCACTTGGTGGTCGAGCCGCTCTTGCACCCAGCCCGAGAGCACCGGATCGGCCAGCAGCGCCAGCGCGGCGGTTTCCAGATCGCCCATGTCGACCCAGCCGCGTTCGCGCTTCAAATCGGCAAACTCGGCCGTCAGGCGGCGCACCAGGCGCACCATGCGCCAGTGAAAGTCGTGCCCCGCCTGCTGACCCTCAGCGGCCAGCACGGCCAGCACTTCGTCTTGCGCGGCGCACACGGCATCGCGGCCCGCCAGTTTGTCGCTGACTTTGCGCGCCGCGCCGGCCTTGGTCAGCAGCTCAGCCTGCACGGCAGCCCACGCCTGTTCTGATGCAGGCAAGGCCAGCGCCTGTTGCAGCCGCTGGCCTTGCGCTGCCACGCTGGGGGTGCCGCCCAGCATGGCGCTGGCGGCGGCTTGCAGCAGGGTGCGACCACGCTCGCTGCTCAACCATGCATCGCGCGGTTGGGCAAAACCGGCAAAGCGCGAGAACCACTGACCTGCCGTAGGCACCGCACCATCCAGTACGCCCGCCGCATCGGCGCGGGCAAATTCAACGCGCTTGTCCAGCGCGGCGTTCAGCGCCTCGTGCGCGCTGTGGCGGCCCAACTGGCGCACCAGCGCGGTGTAGTCGGCCTGCAAGGCCTGCTCGCCCCACAACGTGCGCAAAAAGCGCCGCCACAGCTCGGCGCGGGCATCGGCGTCGTCTTCCAGCAACTCGTGCTGGGCAGGCAGGCCCAAATGATCGAGCAGGCCCAGCGGCGCAGTGCGCAGCAGCGCAGCAAACCAACTGTGAAAGGTGCGAATCTGTACTGAGCGGCCTTGGTCGAGCAGACATTGGTGCAAACTTTGTAGCTGCTCATGAAGATCCAGTGCGCGCTGCGGGCTTAAACCACGGCTCATCAGTTCTTTTTGCAGGTCTTCGACAGGCGCGTGGGCAAACTGCTCCAGCCATTCGTGCAGGCGCTGGCGCATCTCGCCCGCGGCCTTGCGCGTGAAGGTGATGGCCAAAATGTCCTGCGGCTGCACCGCGCGGCCATCGGTGGCAGGCTCCAGCAGCGCACGCAGAATGCGCGACACCAGCATCCAGGTCTTGCCCGCACCGGCGCAGGCTTCTACCACCACGCTGCGGCGCGGGTCGCAGGCCACGGCGTAGAACTTCTCGCGCGTGCAGGGCGCGCCGTTCAGCTCATAGGCGGGGAGGGTCATTTCAATGCCTTCATATCAACCGCGCTCAACGCAACGCAACTCAACACACCGCCCCGCACAACACCAAGACGCAAGCCGACGAACGCCGTGGCTGAACCTGCGTCGGCAACGGGTGTTGCCCTCCGCCCGAAGATGACGGGGGACGGGCGCGCGCAGTGCGACTGAAAGGGGATGCGTTTTCATGCCCAAAAATCCTTGCGGCACAGCCCTCGCATCTCGCACCAGTCGCACACCGCGCCTTCGCCCAGCGGATGCAGCGGCGCATTGGCGGCGATGCGCGCCATGTCGTGCACGATGCCTGCGCGCAATTGCGCGGCCAGCGTGGGCAAGTGCGGCGGGCGGTGGCTGCTGGTGCCCTCGCGCTCGCTGATGTTGACGTAAGCGGCGCTGGTGTGGCGCTCGCCCGCCAGCAGCGCATAAAACGGCAGTTGCGTGTCGCCACTGCCTGCTTTGACACGGTTTTGGGTTTTTTGGGGCTGCTCGGTTTTGTAGTCAATCAGATCCAGCCCACCATCGGCGCGGCGATCCACACGGTCAAACCGCCCGCGCAGTTGCAGCGGCGTGGGTAAATCGGCATCGGCCAGCGTGGCTTGGGCGGCGCGCTCGGCGGCTTCAAAGCGCGCGCCCGTTTGTTCATGCTCGACCAGCCACTGCAAATAGCCATCCCGCAGCGCAGGCCAGTTGGCTGTAAAGGGTAAAAACTCCGCCTCGTCCAACGCCAGGGCTTGGGCGGCCGCATGCGCAGCAGCGTCCATCAGCGCAGGGCGATCCGCGTCAGGCTCAGCCTGCAAAGCCTGGTGAAAGCGCTGCAGCGCCGCGTGCAACCAGGTGCCGAAATCGCGCTTGTCCAGATCAACATCCAGCTCGCCATCGTCCTGGTGCCCCAGCAAGCGCTGGGCAAAAAAGCGGTAGGGGCAATCGCGCAAGGCAGCGTAGGCGCTGGCGGTCAACGATGACACGGCAGGCACCAGCGTGCCGCCGGGCGCAGGCGGGGCCACGGGGACGGACACGAGCGCGGCATCCTCGCGCGGATCAGCGGTGTCGGCAGGCAGGCTGACGGGCTGCACCCGGTCAGGCCCCAGCAGCGGCTGCACCAGCGGGGACGGCATCAGCGCCTGGCCATTGTCGTCACCGCTGCGCCACAGCACATCCACATGCGGCACCGACAGCGCCGACAGCCACGCCTGCTGCTGGGCAGCTTGTAATTCTTGGCGCGTGGGCAAACGCAAGGCTTGGCGCTGGGCAGCGCTCCAGGGGCCGACAGGTTCGGGCGCGGCAGGCAGGTGCTGCTCGTTGGCACCGGGCAGCACCAGGGCCGCGAGCGGGCGACCCAGCAACTGGCTGAGCGGCAAAATCAGCACCGGGGCATCAGCCGTGTCCGCCGTCGATGGCGGGCGGAAGGTGGCCGCTTCCAGCGTATCGCTGACCCAGCGGATGAAGGCGTGCAGGCCCATGCGACGCTGGGCGGGCGGCCAATCGGCCAAGTCAGCCAGTGCGTGTTCGGACAAGTCCAGCGCGTCGATCAGGGCGGCCCCAGCGGCATCTTGCTGCATCGGCACCCACAGGCCGAGCGCCTGCAAGGCCGCGCGGGCAGCTTGCAACCAGGCATGCAGCGTGCGGGGTGCCGCCATGTCGGCACGCATGTCGGTCATCAAGGCCATAGGCGCTTGCGGCGTCAGGCCCGCATTGACCGGGAGTGAACCTGTCCCACGCGTTTCGGCTTGTACCCAGTGGCGGATGGCATCGCGCCGCAAGCCTTGTTCAAGCACGCGCACCGCCTCGGCGTAAACCCCGGGGGCAAGCTTAAGCGCATCCAGCACAGTATCGGTACTGGCCTGCGGCGCACAGGCGCGCAGCACGGCCATGAGCTGGGCGGCGGCGTGGGTGGTGGACAGTTTCCAGCCCGTTTCATCACGCAACGGCACGCCGCGCACCGACAGCAGGGCGCTGACCTGGCGTGCCGTCAAACGGTCGGTCGCCACCAACGCCACCGGCGTGTGGCCCGCCGCCAGATGGCGCAACACGCAGGCAGCGGCGCGCTCGGCCTCGTCCGCACCGTCGGTGCAGTGGTGCAGCGCAATCTGACCCGGCACCTCCACCAGCGGGGCGGACAAGGTGAGCAGCTTTTCAACGTAGTGCTGTGCCAATGATTCGGCCAGTACATCGCGCTGCAAGCCGGGCACGATGACCAGCGCGTCCAGCGTGCGGCCCGTGCGCTCAGAAAACAAGGCGTCGGTGGCGTAGCTGGAGCTGTTGGCCCAGGCCAGCGCCAGTTGGGCCAGCGCGCCTTCCAGCGCCAGCGGGCCGTCCCCTGCGGGCGGCAGCACAGCACGCGCCTGTGCAGCCCAGGCTGGGCGCTGATCGGGGGGCAGACTGGCGGCCACCTGCCCCAATGGCGTGGCCTGCGCCAGCAGCGCGGCCGCCAGTTGATCGCGCTGCACGCCCAAGCCAGCGCTGTCCAGCAAAGCTGCCGCAGTGAGCGCATCGCGACCGGGGTTGAACTGCAAGTCGGTGCTGCCGAACTCTTCAACGGCCACAGCAGCAGCCCAACTGCGCGTGGTCTCAAAACGCGGCACATACGCCTGCGGAAACTGCGCAGACCACAGCCGCTGCGCCAACGGCACCAGTTGCGCAAACGGCAGCAACACCACGCTGCGCGCCGGGTGGGCGGCCATTTCGTGCAACTGCCCGTGCAGATCGGCCAGCAGGCCATGCCAGGCGGCCAGCATGGCGGCAAAGGCGTGATCGGGCAAGGCGTCAGCTATCGTCGTCATAGCGAGTGTTGATCTTGTATCAAGGCGGTGGGCACCCACGTATCTGTCACAATCGCCCTACTTTATCCGCATGGATAACCCTTATTTTGGAAGGATGTGCCTCATGGCCAATGACCTGATCAAACACGTGAGCGACAGCTCTTTTGACGCCGACGTCCTGCAATCGGACAAACCGGTGCTGGTGGATTTCTGGGCCGAATGGTGCGGCCCCTGCAAAGCCATTGCCCCTGCGCTGGACGATCTGGCCACGCAATACAACGGCAAGCTGCAAGTGGCCAAGGTGAACGTGGACGACAACCGCGCGGTGCCGGCCAAGTTTGGCATTCGCGGTATTCCCACGCTGATGGTGTTCAAAGGCGGGCAACTGTCTGCCACCAAGGTAGGTGCCATGACCAAGGCGCAACTGTCGCAATTTATCGACCAGCAACTGGCAGCCTGAGCCAAGTCCTCGCGGCCGTCACACGCATGGGCGCTTGTGGCGGCGGCCTAAATTCCTGTCATAATCCGCCCACTGACCCGCAGGCATGCGATCCATTGCCACGGTCTGGTGCTTTGATCCGCTGGTGATCACGCACTTTGAAAGCAGTCCCTGTACACGGCACTGATTTTTCCCCAACACATACCAACGTTCTTTCTGCTTTCTGGAGCCGTCGGCCTGTGGGTCGATGCATCGCCAGTCCTACCGCTGAACGCCATTTCCCATGCACTTAAACGAACTCAAAGCGCTGCACGTTTCTGAACTGCTCAAGCAGGCCGAAGATCTGGAAATCGACAACGCTGGTCGCATGCGCAAACAAGAACTGATGTTTGCCATCATCAAAAAACGCGCCAAGGCGGGCGAACAGGTATTTGCTGACGGCGTGCTGGAAATCCTGCCCGACGGCTTTGGCTTTTTGCGCAGCCTGGACACCAGCTTTACAGCCAGCACGGACGACATCTACATCAGCCCCAGCCAGGTGCGCCGCTTCAACCTGCACACTGGCGACATGATCGAAGGCGAGGTGCGCATCCCCAAAGATGGCGAGCGCTACTTTGCCCTGACCAAGCTGGACGTGGTCAATGGTCGCCCGCCCGAGCAGAACAAGCACAAGGTGATGTTCGAGAACCTCACGCCGCTGTTCCCGCGCGAGCTGATGCGGCTGGAACGCGACGCCTTCAAGGGCGAAGAGAACATCACCGGCCGCATCATCGACGTGATCGCACCCATCGGCAAAGGCCAGCGCGCACTGATCGTGGCACCACCCAAAAGCGGCAAAACGGTGATGATGCAAACCATCGCCCACGCCATCAGCGCCAACTACCCCGACAGCCACATGATGGTGCTGCTGGTGGACGAGCGGCCCGAAGAAGTGACCGACATGCAACGCTCGGTCAACGCCGAGGTGATCGCTTCCACCTTTGACGAACCAGCCTCGCGCCACGTACACGTGGCCGAAATGGTGATCGAGCGTGCCAAGCGTCTGGTGGAGCTGAAAAAAGACGTGGTGATCCTGCTGGACTCCATTACCCGCTTGGCGCGCGCCTACAACAACGTCGTGCCATCCTCGGGCAAGGTGCTGACCGGTGGCGTGGACGCCAATGCCCTGCACCGGCCCAAGCGTTTTCTGGGCGCAGCGCGCAACGTGGAAGAAGGCGGCAGCCTGACCATCATCGCCACCGCGCTGATCGACACCGGCAGCCGCATGGACGAGGTGATCTTTGAAGAATTCAAGGGCACCGGCAACTGCGAGATTCACTTGGACCGCCGTTTGTACGAAAAGCGCGTGTTCCCCTCGATCCAGCTCAACCGATCCGGCACCCGCCGCGAAGAGCTGCTGCTGCCGCCCGAGGTGCTGCAAAAGACCCGCATTCTGCGCCAGTTCATGTACAACATGGACGAGATCGAGGCGATGGAAATGGTCATCAAGAGCATGAAAGCGACCAAAACCAATGTCGAGTTTTTTGACATGATGCGGCGCGGCGGCTGAAATGGCACACCCCCGTGGTGCCACTCGCTGCGCGATGTTTCACCTCCCCCCTCAAGGGGGCGCACCCAGTGTCCTGGGAAATCCCGGCCACAGGTACCATTGAACTGGCCTGCTCTGCGGCCATCAGTGCCTTGGTATTGCGTGCACCGCAGGTGCTTCAGGCATCACACGAAAAGGATGCCTTGGTGCTCCATCAAAAGGCTATAATGCTCCGTTCAGCGAAAAGTACGCCAGAATGGTCTGGCGCGGCTGCCGCAACGACCCATAAGGATTTCATCATGCGTGAAGGCATTCACCCCGAATACCGCGAAGTATGTTTCGTCGACGTGTCCAACGGCTTCAAGTTCGTCACCCGTTCCTGCGTCAACACCAAGGAAACCGTGAAAATGGACGATGGCCGCGAGCTGCCGATGTTCAAACTCGACACCTCCAGCGAATCGCACCCGTTCTACACGGGCACGCAAAAATCGGTGGACAACATGGGTGGCCGGGTCGAGAGGTTCCGCAACCGCTTCGGCAAAGTCGCACGCTGATCGGGCCAGTTGCCACAAGGCAGCACCCACCAAGCAAGGGCAGCACGGGTCACCGCGCTGCCCTTTTTGCTTTTTTGTAACATCGCACCACGCTGCACGCCCGGCGTGTGCATTGTTCCTCTGGCGCATTTCTGACAATTTCACCTACAGCTTCGGTCTTGAACCTGCCCCGCCCCGCCCTCGTCACCCAGGAAGCCGCGCGGCGCTTGCCGCGCTGGGCCTTGCTGCTGCTGTGCGGCGTGTACGTGCTGGCGGGCTACATCGGGCGCGAACCCTGGAAAAACGCCGACATCGCCTCGTTCGGAGTCATGCTGGAGTTGCTGGGGCACACCGATTGGCCACACTGGCTGCAACCCACGTTGATGGGCGAACGGGCCGACACCACAGCCTTGCTGCCTTACTGGCTGGGTGCATGGGCCATGCAGGTCGCACCGGCATGGGTGGCCCCAGAGTTTGCGGCACGCCTGCCTTTCATGGCCATGCTGGTGGGCACCCTGGTCGCCACTTGGTATGCCGTGTACCACCTGGCGCGTTTACCTGGTGCCCAGCCGATCACGCTGGCTTTTGGCGGCGAAGCATCGCCCCCCCATTACGCCCATGCGCTGGCTGACGGCGGGCTGCTGGCTCTGGTGGCCACGCTGGGTCTGGCCCAGTTCTCGCACGAAACCACCCCCGCACTGGCCCAGCTTTTTTTCAGCACCCTCACGCTGTACGGGCTGGCCGCTGCATCGGCCCAGCCGTGGCGCGCCGTCGTGGTTCTGATGTTCAGCTTGCCTGGGTTGGCCTTGTCTGGCGCGCCATCATTCGCGTTGATTGAGGGCGTTTTGATCTGGCTGGGCTGGCTGGCATCGCGCAGGTTCAACAAAGAATCCCCTACACACCTCAGCCTGATCGTCGCGATGGCGTTGCTGGCGTCTCTGGTGCTCACAGCAGCACTGTCGACGAAACTGGGCTTACTGCGCTGGGAATTCAGATGGCCGTCTGGACGCTGGAGCGAATGGCGCGGCATGCTCAAGCTGCTGGTTTGGTTCTTGTGGCCTGCATCGTTGTTCGCGCTCTGGGCTTTGTGGCAATGGCGGCGTCAACTGGCGCAGTTGTGGCGTAACCCACACCTGGGTCTGCCTGCGCTGTTTGCCGCTGTCCCCTTGCTGGCTTCCATCTTCACGTCGGCAGGCGATCGCGCCTTGCTGCTGGCCATTCCCGCGCTGGCCATCCTGGCGGCATTTGCCCTGCCCACCTTTTCACGCAGCGCCAGCGCGCTGATCGACTGGTTCACCGTCTTGTTCTTTACCGTGTGCATGGGGGCCATCTGGGTCATCTGGGTGTCGGTGCAAACCGGTTTTCCAGCCAAACCCGCTTCCAACGTGGCCCGCCTGGCTCCAGGGTTTGCACCTTCGTTTGGTATCGCCGCGTTCACCATCGCCGTGCTGGGCACACTCGCCTGGGTTTTGCTGGCCCGCTGGCGCACTGGCCGCCACCGCACGGCACTGTGGAAAAGCCTGGTGCTGCCCGCATCAGGCACCGCGCTGTGCTGGCTGCTGCTGGGCACGCTGTGGTTGCCGGCCTTTGACTATGCGCGCAGCTTTGCGCCGCAAATACGCCAGGTCAGGCAGGTGGTGGGCGATACGCCTTGCGTCGAGGTCTATGGGTTGTCCAGCGCCCAGGTGGCGGCGGTACGCTTTCATGGCGGCTGGCAACCCGTGCCAGCCAGTACCACACCGCGCTGCACCTGGCTGCTGGTGGACGTGGACGCGCAATACACGCTGCCCGAGGCGATTCACCCGTTACATTGGAATGCACAAGCGCGGATTCAGCGCCCCACTGACGACAACGAATCGCTGTTGATCTTCAGGCGTTCAGACGCCGAACCTGCCCAACCCACCCAAACTGGATCGCCCTGACGCTGGGTCGCTGTGGCGTCACCGCCTCAGACGATTTGCAGGTGTTCAGTGCCCGCCGACAAATCGGTGGATTTGGCGCGCTGGCTGGTCAGCTTGATTTGCAGACGCAAATCGTTCATCGAATCGGCGTTGCGCAACGCGTCTTCATAACTGATCAGGCGGGCCTCGAACGCATCGAACAGCGCCTGGTCAAAGGTCTGCATGCCCAGCTCGCGGCTTTTCTTCATGATCTCTTTGATCTCGCCGACTTCGCCTTTGAAGATCAGGTCAGAAATCAAGGGCGAATTCAGCATGATCTCCACCACCGCCGTGCGGCCCTTGCCACTTTCCTTGGCGATCAGGCGCTGCGAAATCAGGCTGCGCAAGTTCAGCGACAAATCCATCAGCAACTGCTGGCGGCGCTCTTCCGGGAAGAAGTTGATGATGCGGTCCAGCGCCTGGTTGGCCGAGTTGGCGTGCAGCGTGGCCAGACACAGGTGGCCGGTTTCGGCGAAGGCAATGGCGTGTTCCATGGTTTCGCGGTCGCGGATTTCGCCCATCAGGATGACATCGGGTGCCTGGCGCAGCGAGTTCTTCAGCGCCGCCTCCCAGTCCTCGGTGTCCAGGCCCACTTCGCGCTGGGTGATGATGCAGTTTTTGTGCGGGTGCACAAATTCCACCGGGTCTTCCACCGTGACGATGTGGCCGTGGCTATTGATGTTGCGCCAGTCCACCATGGCCGCCAGCGTGGTCGATTTACCCGATCCGGTCGCGCCGACCAAAATGGTCAGGCCGCGCTTGCTCATGGCCACGTCTTTCAGCACCTTGGGCATGCCCAGCTTGTCGATGGTGGGCAGCTCTTGCGGAATCACCCGCATGACCATGCCCACATGACCCATCTGCACAAAAGCGTTGCAGCGAAAACGTCCGATACCAGCGGGCGAGATGGCAAAGTTGCACTCCTTGGTGCGCTCAAACTCGGCCGCCTGCTTGTCGTTCATCACCGCGCGCACCAGCGACAGCGTGTGCGCAGGCGTCAGGTTTTGCGACGACACCTTGGTGATCTTGCCGTCCACCTTGATGGCGGGCGGGAATTCTGCCGTGATGAACAAGTCGCTGCCGCGCCGGGTGAGCATCAGCTTGAGCAGATCGTTGATGAATTTACTGGCCTGATCGCGTTCCATATCGAATCCTTGAGGGCGGCGCGGGCTGGTTGCGCCTCCAGCCCTGTGTTGATACTAACTTGATAGCTATTAACACATATATTTATGGCGCTAAAAGCTGTTGTTATTCAAAAATAATTGCCCCGCATCAGCCAGGGAAGTTCTCCGGAATCTTGGCCTTGGCGCGCGCTTCGTGGGCGCTGATGACGTTGCGGCGCACCAGATCGGTCAGATTCTGATCCAGCGTCTGCATGCCCAAACTGTTGCCGGTCTGAATAGACGAATACATCTGCGCCACCTTGGCTTCGCGGATCAGGTTGCGGATGGCGGGCGTGCCGATCATGATTTCATGCGCCGCCACACGACCCTGGCCGTCCTTGGTTTTGCACAGGGTTTGCGAAATCACCGCTTGCAGCGATTCGGACAGCATGGCACGCACCATCTCTTTTTCTTCAGCCGGAAACACGTCGATAATCCGGTCGATGGTCTTGGCAGCGCTGGAAGTGTGCAGCGTGCCGAACACCAGGTGGCCGGTTTCAGCCGCGGTCATGGCCAGGCGAATGGTTTCCAGATCCCGCATCTCGCCCACCAAAATGGCGTCGGGGTCTTCACGCAAGGCTGATCGTAGGGCGTTGGCAAAACTGTGGGTCATCGGCCCCACCTCGCGCTGGTTGACCAGGCACTTCTTGGATTCGTGCACGAATTCGATCGGGTCTTCCACCGTCAGCACGTGGCCGTACTCGATTTCGTTCAGGTGGTTAACCATGGCCGCCAACGTGGTCGATTTGCCTGAGCCCGTCGGCCCGGTCACCAGCACCAGCCCGCGCGGTTTGAGCGACAAATCGCCAAAGATCTTGGGCGCATTGAGTTGCTCCAGCGTCAAAATCTTGCTGGGAATCGTGCGCAGCACACCCGCCGCACCCCGGTTCTGGTTGAAAGCGTTGACACGAAAGCGCGCCAGCCCTTCAATCTCGAACGAAAAATCAACTTCCAGGTTTTCTTCGTAGATCTTGCGCTGGTTGTCGTTCATGATGTCGTAGAGCATCGCGAACACTTCTTTGTGATCGAGCGGCTCTACGTTCAGACGGCGCACGTCGCCGTGCACGCGGATCATGGGCGGCAAACCGGCCGACAAGTGCAAGTCCGAGGCTTTGTTTTTGACGCTGAACGCCAGCAGTTGGGTAATGTCCACGACAAACCTTTTATAAATAACAATGAAACACGTGTTTCAGTTTGATAGGCTGCGGGCATTATGACGACCATCGCCAGCAATCTCCAAGACGTGCGTGCCCGGATTGCCACAGCTTGCCAACTGGCGGGCCGTGGCGTGCAAGATGTCACGCTGCTGGCCGTATCCAAAACCTTTGAGGCCGACGCTGTGCGGGCCGCTTACCAGGCTGGGCAGCGCGCTTTTGGCGAAAACTACATTCAGGAAGGGGTGGACAAAATCACCGCCCTGCGCGATCTGCCCCTGCAATGGCACTGCATCGGCCCCATTCAAAGCAACAAAACACGCCTGGTGGCCACGCATTTTGATTGGGTGCACAGCATTGACCGGCTGAAAACTGCCGAGCGCCTGTCCACCCAGCGGCCCGATGGCCTACCGCCGCTGCAAGTGTGCATCCAGATCAACGTGGATGGCGGGGCCACCAAATCCGGCACAGCCCCGGCCGATGCGCTGGCACTGGCGCGCGCCGTGGCCGCCCTGCCCCGGCTGCGCCTGCGGGGGTTGATGACCATTCCTGAACCCGCGCCTGATTTTGAAGCTGCTTACGCCGTGCACCACAGCGCCAAAGCCATTTTTGACCAGATGAATGCCGCCGGTCTGGCGCTGGACACCTTGTCCATGGGCATGAGCGCCGACCTGGACGCCGCCATCGCCGCAGGCAGCACCCTGGTGCGCGTGGGCACGGCGATCTTTGGTGCGCGCCAAGCCCCATAACAAAAGCACCAACGTGCGCTGCAACGATGCGATGCAACGCGCGCCATGCATTCATGCGTATCATCACCAGCCTTGCTTGATCGTCACAAGCCCCGCCCCATGATCCGCCTTTCAGAACTCCGCCTGCCGCTGGCGCAGGCCGCTGCGCCCTTAGGGCAGCTGACCACGCTGGCGGCCGCCAAGCTGCAATTGCCCGAATCAGCACTGCATGGCCTGACGATCTTCAAACGCAGCTTTGACGCCCGCAAGGTCGATCTGCTGGCGGTGTACACCGTCGATGTGGCTTTGGCCGATGCCGCCCAAGAAACCGCGTGCCTGCAACGCCTGGTGGCCAATCCGCACGTGCAGCCCACACCCGATATGGCCTGGCACCCGCCCGTGGCCGCGCCTGCGGACTACAACGGCGAGCGTCCCGTGGTGGTGGGCTTTGGCCCCTGCGGCATTTTTGCCGCGCTGGTGCTGGCGCAGATGGGCTTGAAACCCATCGTGCTGGAGCGCGGCAAGCCGGTGCGCGAGCGCACGCAAGACACCTGGGGCCTGTGGCGCAAAGCCGAGCTGAACCCCGAAAGCAACGTGCAGTTCGGCGAAGGCGGCGCGGGCCTGTTCTCAGACGGCAAGCTGTACAGCCAGATCCGCGATCCGCGCCACCTGGGTCGCAAGGTGATGCAAGAGTTTGTGGCCGCAGGCGCGCCGGAGGAGATTTTGTGGGTGGCGCACCCGCACGTCGGCACCTTCAAGCTGGTCAAGGTGGTAGAAAACCTGCGCGCGCAAATCATCGCCCTGGGCGGCGAGATCCGGTTTCAGCACCGCGTGGCCGATGTGCTACTTGAAAAAGAGCATGGTACGCAGGTGTTGCAAGCGCTGACGGTCGAAAACCTTCAAAACGGTGAGCGCTATGAACTGCCCGCCCGCCACGTGGTATTGGCGCTGGGCCACAGCGCCCGCGACCTGTTCATGCAGCTGTACCGGCGCAGCGTGGCGATGCAGGCCAAGCCGTTTTCCGTCGGCGTGCGCATCGAGCACCCGCAAAGCCTGATCGACCGCGCCCGCTGGGGCCGCCACGCCGGCCACCCGCTGCTGGGTGCGGCCGACTACAAGCTGGTACACCACGTCAATGTCGGCCCGGCCAACGGGCGCACCGTCTACAGCTTTTGCATGTGCCCCGGCGGCACCGTGGTGGCCGCCACCAGCGAGCCGCACCGCGTGGTCACCAACGGCATGAGCCAGTATTCGCGCGCCGAACGCAACGCCAACGCGGGCTTGGTGGTCGGCATCGAGCCAGGCGACTTTCCGCGCGATGCGGCACTGTTTGAAGCCCAGTTGGGCGAATCATTTGGGGTCGATGCTCTGTCCGCCGATGCGGCACACCCCTTGGGCGGCATCGCACTGCAACGCCAGCTTGAAAGCGGTGCCTACGCCTTGGGCGGTGCCAACTACCGTGCACCTGCGCAGCGCGTGGCCGACTTTCTGGCCCGCCGCGCCAGCATCGGTGTGGGCACCGTTGAGCCGTCTTACCAGCCCGGCGTGCACTGGACTGATCTGCACGCCGCCCTGCCCGGCTGGGCCACCGACGCCATGCACCACGCCCTGCCCGCCTTTGGCCGCAAGATCAAGGGCTACGACCTGCCCGACGCCGTGATGACCGGCGTCGAAACCCGCACCTCATCCCCCGTCAACATCCGCCGTGGCGACGATTTGCAAAGCCTGAACGTGCGCGGCCTGTACCCGGCGGGCGAAGGCGCGGGTTACGCGGGCGGCATTCTGTCGGCGGGGGTGGATGGGATTCGGGTGGGGGAGGCGGTGGCGCAAAACATCTTGCGCACATGCGCCTGAGTCGGCCCCCTTTCCCTTTGCTCGTCTGCATCCCATTGGGCACCGCAAACTTGGTTCCAGCGCTTGGGCAGAAGTGGCCCCGCGAATCTGAACAGGTGAGATAAAGCAGACTCCGGGCAAGCAGCCGGCCAGAGCGAGGGCTGGCGACAAGGAGTTTTGCGATGAACAAGAAACCATCCGGACGGCGTACGC
>NZ_JBKEEE010000065.1:0-9806 GCF_047975795.1 Ottowia sp.
GCCAACCGGCCCCTTTTTTTGCGCCGCGATTACTATCGCTGCAATTCTTTTGCCGCCAGCGAAACATCTTTTGCAATCGAATATCTCACTCAAAACCCCCCGAATATGTCGCGCCGCTTCAGCCATAACCGCTGTACGCTGTGGTTCTGGGCAGCCAAATGCGTTGTCAATTGCGTCGCCAAATGCGAAGTCAGCGCGCGATTGAGCGGGCCTTTGCCGTGTGTGGCATCGCCAATGATGGGGTGGGCCATGTGCTTGCAATGGCGGCGCAACTGGTGGCGGCGACCAGTGTCAGGTTGCAGCTCGATCAGTGCGCAGCGCGTTTGCGCAAAGCCGCCGTAGGGCAAGGGCAGCGTGTAGCGGGCCAGCGTGCGCCAGCAGGTGCGGGCAGGCTGGATTTGTACCGCGCGGATGCTGGAGCGTTTGTCGTCGTTCATGCGTTTCAATGGATGGTCGATCACGCCCACGTCGGCAGGCCAGCCGCGCACCACGGCAAGGTAATTTTTGGTGACAGCAGCGTCAACCTGAAACATCTGTCCCAGCGCAGAAGCGGTGGCTGCGTTCAATGCCAGCAGCAATACGCCGCTGGTGCCTTTGTCCAGCCGGTGCACGGGCCACACGGGCTGGCCGATCTGATCGCGCAGCAATTGCAGGACAAAACGGGTTTCGCCTGCATCCAGCCCGGTGCGGTGCACCAGCAGGCCTGCTGGCTTGTGGACGGCGATCAAATCGGCGTCTTGGTACAAAATCGGCAGCATGTTGTTTTTATTGTCCCCGGCCAAAGCGCTGGATTACGACACTCCCGTGTCGCCCGATGTGTCGCACACCTCGCCCTTGTTGACCCAGCGCGCTGCTGAGCTGATCGAGGTGATGCGAGAAAAGTCGCCCAGCCAGGTGGCTGCGCTGATGAAGCTGAGTGACCCGCTCGCCAGTCTGAACGTGGCCCGTTATGCCGCCTGGCGACCTCGCCACACGATGAGCAATGCGCGCCAGGCGGTGCTGGCATTTGATGGCGACGTGTACGGCGGCTTACAAGCGCGCACGCTGAAAAATACCGAGTTGGACTGGCTTCAGCAGCATGTGTGTATTTTGAGCGGCCTGTACGGCGTGCTTCGTCCGCTGGACCGCATGCAACCGTATCGGCTGGAAATGGGCACACGCCTGTCAACGCCAAAGGGCAGCAACCTGTACCAGTTCTGGGGTGCGCAGATTGCCGATTACCTGAACCAGCGGCAAGCCGGTGAGCGTCAGCCCATCGTGGTCAATCTGGCCTCGCAGGAGTATTTCAAAGCAGTGGATCGCCGCGTGCTGAAGGCGCAGGTGATCGACTGCGTGTTTGAAGACTACAAGGGCGGGCAGTACAAGATCATCAGCTTTTTTGCCAAACGCGCGCGCGGGTTGATGGCGCGTTATGCCGCCCAACAGCGGGTGCGCAGTGTGCAGACACTGCATGCGTTTGATCTGGAAGGCTACGCCTACGCGCCCGCCGCCTCAGCGTCCGATCGGCTGGTGTTTCGCCGCAAGGCTTGATTCATTTTTAAAACACACATTGTCATGACCCAGCGAATCACCCCGGAACTGCGCCAGTGGATCGTCGAACAAGCCCAGGCGGGCTGCGCGGCCGAATCGGTGTTGCAATCGATGAAAACTGCGGGCTGGGACGAAGATGTGGCCATCGATGCCATGGAAACTTCGTTGCGCGGCCATCTGGATGGGCTGGCTGTGGCCCAGGGACAGCCCCCGACTGTGTCGGCGGTGCCTGAGCCGGACATGGCTGATTCGCCCCTGTACATCGACGTGGGCGACCGCAAGGTGGCGGTCGTCAGCGCCATGGCCAAGCCGCGCGTGGTGGTGTTCAGTGGCCTGCTGTCGGACGAGGAGTGCGACGCGTTGATCGACGCCGCCCGCCCGCGCATGAGCCGCTCGCTCACCGTGGCCACCAAAACCGGCGGCGAAGAGGTGCATGCCGACCGCACCAGCGAAGGCATGTTCTTTCAGCGCGGCGAGAATGATCTGGTGTCGCGCATCGAAGCGCGCATTGCCAAACTGGTCAACTGGCCGGTGCAAAACGGCGAGGGCGTGCAAGTGCTGCACTATGCGCCGGGTGCCGAATACAAGCCGCATTACGACTACTTTGACCCCAACGAACCGGGCACGCCAAGCATCATCAAGCGCGGCGGCCAGCGCGTAGGCACGGTGGTGATGTACTTGAACGATCCCATCAAAGGCGGCGGCACCACCTTCCCCGATGTGCATCTGCAAGTGGCCCCCCGGCGCGGTAACGCGGTGTTCTTCAGCTATGAACGCGCCGATCCCAGCACCCGGACACTGCACGGCGGCGCGCCGGTGATCGAGGGCGAAAAGTGGATCGCCACCAAATGGCTGCGCGAAGGCGAGTTCGTTTGATTTTGAGTACCAAAAATAAAGATCAAAATATGCCTTTATCGCAGGTGTGACAATAGATTGGCGCTATGAAAATTAAAGCAAACGGTATCGACATCGAAGTGGAAGACACCAGCGGCGCGGGTGAGCCGGTGTTGCTCATCATGGGCCTGGGCGGGCAACTGGTTCATTTTCCCGCCAGCTTTGTCAGCGCCCTGGTGCAGGCGGGTTACCGAGTGGTTCGCTTTGACAACCGCGACGCGGGCCTGTCGCGCCACTTTTCTGAAGCGGGCACGCCCAACACGCTCGGCAACGTGCTGCGCTACATGACCCGCATGCCGGTCAAGTCGGCCTACACCCTGCATGACATGGCGCACGACGCGCTGGGCGTGCTGGATGCGCTGGGCATTGCGCGGGCGCATGTATTTGGCGTCAGCATGGGCGGCATGATCGCCCAGCGTCTGGCCTTGGCCGCACCCGAGCGCTGCGCCACGCTGACCAGCGTGATGAGTTCCAGCGGCGCGCGTGACCTGCCCGGCCCGCGCGCCAAGGCGTGGCGCGCCATGGCGGCCAAGCCCAAGACAGGCCATGGTGCAGAGAAGGTGGTGCAGTACTACCTGAATTTTTTTAGCACCGTGGGCGGCCCGGCCTTTCCGCTGGACGAGGCCGAATTGCGTGCCGTGGTTCTGCACAGCATGGCACGCAACCACGATCCGGTGGGCACCTTCCGGCAAATGGCCGCCATCATGGCCGATACCACCCGCGCCGACGAACTGCCACGCCTGCGCTGCCCCACGCTGGTGCTGCACGGTGATGCCGACCCGCTGGTGCGCATTGAATGCGGGCAAGACACTGCGCGGCGTATCCCCAGCGCGCGCTGGGTCGTCATCCCCGGTGGCGGACACGACGCCTCGCCCGCCGCGTTTGCCGCTTACCTGCGCCATTGGCTGCCGTTTGCCGGCGAGCACCCGGCGCACGCCAACAACCCGCAGCCCGTTGTTTCATGACCGATTCACTTTCTGACCCGCATCGCGCGCTGCACGACAGCGCTTTGGGCAAAGCCACCGCTTATGTCGATCAGTACGAGCCGGGCCTGCTGTTTTCCATAGCGCGAGCACCGCAGCGCGCGCAAATTGGCATCACCGGTCAACCGCGCTTTTTTGGTGCCGATTTGTGGACGGCGTTCGAGCTGTCGTGGCTCAACCCGCGCGGCAAACCACAAGTGGCCATTGCGCACATCACCGTGCCGTGCGAGAGCACGCACATGGTGGAGAGCAAGTCGTTCAAGCTGTACCTGAACAGCTTCAGCGGCACCCGTTTTGCTGGTGCTGATGAAGTGCGTCAACGCATTCAGGCCGATGTCAACGCCGCCATCTGGCAGGGTAGGGCGGTGCAGGCCAGTGCGGGCGTGCGGCTGGTGGCACCGGATCTGTTTGACCAGCAGCCTATTCACGAACTGGACGGCCTGAACCTTGACCGGCTGGACATCGAATGTACGCACGAGCAACCTGCGCCAGAGCTGCTTGTTGCGGCTTTCGACGAACAACCCGTGGAAGAAACGCTGACCAGTCGCCTACTGAAAAGTAACTGCCCCGTCACCGGCCAGCCCGACTGGGGCAGTTTGCAAATTCGCTACACCGGGCCACAAATCGAGCAGGGCGGGCTGCTGCGCTATATCGTCAGCTTCAGGCGGCACAACGACTTTCATGAACATTGCGCAGAGCGCGTGTTTACCGATATCTGGCAGCATTGCCGCCCCACCAAACTGGTTGTGTACGCCCGCTACACCCGTCGTGGCGGGCTGGACATCAACCCCTGGCGCACCAGCCACCCCGGCCCGATACCGGCCAACGTGCGCACGGCGCGGCAGTAAGCTGCGCATCCCAGCTTTCCCCTATGCAACAAGCCCCATAAACCACGGGTCATTGCTCATCAAGTGCTTGTCAGCCCCATGCAAGTGTGGTGGCGCATTTAGATGTAGACCAAATTCGTCACACCGATGCTGGTGAGTCCTGTCCTATGGATGTATGAAATACCAAAACGTGCAAAACGTCCTGTTGAACGGTAACCATTGGATTCAAAATGACTCGTTTGCTAATACTTTTGGCGACGCACCACACGTCTAAATCCTGCGTTTAAAACGTTCAAACTACAGCGAATCTTAAAAATACCGGAGCACAACCTATGCCCACCACGTTTGATTCCATCCGCCTGGATGTGCAGGCGTCTGCGCCGTTGTGGCGACAGCTTTATTTGCAATTGGACGAGCTGATCATGTCAGGCAAGCTGCGCTCTGGCGACAGCCTGCCGCCAGAGCGCGACATGGCCGAGAAGTTGGGGGTGAGCCGTTCGACCGTCAAACGCAGCTACGACGAATTGCGCCACGCCCAACGCCTGGGCGGACGCGGGCGGGCGGGCAGCGTGGTGCGTGCACCGCGTCGCCACGGGCAGGCATCTGGCCCTTTGCGCGGTGTGGCTGAAGAACTGCAAGAGCGCGGCCATCAGCCCAGCAGCCGCGTGCTGCGGGTAGAAACTGTGTGCGACGAGCGCGTGGCGGCCATCTTTCATCGCCCGTCCACAGCCAGGTTGCTGTACGTGGAGCGGGTGCGCAGCGGTGATGGCCAGCCCATGGTGCTGGAGCGCGTGTGGTACGACCTGACCATGGCCCCGCAAATGGTGGGTTGGGATGGCTCAGGCCCGGCCTATGAGCGCCTGCGCCAGGCGATGAAGCTGGATCTGGGCAGCGCCGAGCAGTCCTTGCAAGCCATGCTCAGCTCGATGGACGATGCCCAGGCGCTGGGGCTGGACGGCACGCAGCCGCAGCCCTTCATGATGCTCAAGCGCCTGACGCACGCGGCCAATGGCGTGCCGGTGGAATATATGGAAGCGAGCTTTCGCGGCGACACCTACGTGTACCGCATGAACCTGATGCCTTGAACGCGCGCAAGCCAGAAGTGCAGGCGCACCCCGGCAGTCACTCACATTCAGTCAATCGCCAAAATCGCGCAACGGCTGCAAATCAGGAAACTGGGGCGCGCGTCGCTCTTTGGCCGCGCTGATGGCTTCGCGCACGTGCTGGTTGCTCCACACCGCGCCCTGCACCCAGCCCATTTGACGCAGGCTATCGTCTACGCTGTGGTCACGCGCGTAGTGAATCACCTGTTTGCTGCCCCAAATGGCCACTGGTGGCTTGGCCGCGATCTCCTTGGCGCATTGCAAGGCGGCGGCCACGCATTCGGCTTGTGTGGCAAATACCTCGTTGACCAACCCCACTTCCTTGGCGCGCGCCGCAGGCAGACGGCGGCCGGTGTAGGCCAGTTCTTTGGCCACGCCCAGCGGCACCAGCTTGGGCAGGCGTTGCAGCGTGCCCACGTCGGCCACCATGCCGATGTTGATTTCCTGCACGCAGAAAAAAGTGTCTGCTGCCGCGTAACGGATGCAAGCGGCGGTGACCAGGTCGACCGCACCGCCAATGCAGCCGCCGTGGAGTGCGGCGATGACCGGCATGCGCAGCGTCTCCAGCCGGGTGAAGGTGGCTTGCAGGTTTTGCAGCAAATCAAAAATCGCGGCACGCCCTTCGGCGCTGGCGTCGTCCAGCAAGATGGCGTCGCCAAACACGTCCAGCGCCATACCGGCTGAAAAATGCTTGCCGGTGCTGGAAATCACCAACGCGCGCGCCTGATTGCCGCGGTGCAGCACGGTCAGCGCCTCGTCCAGCTCGCGCCAGAAGGTGGGGCCCATGGTGTTCAGGGCATCAGGGCGATTGAGCACCAGATGCGCCACATGGTCGGTGATGGTGAGTTCAAAGCAGGTGAGGGCGGGTGTGTTCATGCGCCCAATGTAGCGCGATCGCAACCGGCTGGCGATCCGCTGTGCGACAGCCGATGCTCAGAACAGTTTGCCCGTAGTTGCTTCTAAATGCATAGCTGAATTTTCCTTCATACCAGTCTCTGAGAGTGGTTTTGATGTCTGCTCGATTTTGGACAACGATCCCACCCGAACCCCCAGCAGCCGCAGGCGGCGGCTCAAGTCCACGCGCTTGAGACACAGCCCCGCCACGCGGCGGATTTGGGTCGCGTCGTTGGTTGGCCAGTCGATGGTCTGGTCGCGCGTGGCGATCTTGAAGTCGCCATAGCGCAGCTTGATGCCGATGGTTTTGCCCGCGTAGCCCTTGCGCTGCAAGTCCAACGCCACCTGCTCGGCCAGCCGGGTGAAGATGGTGCTTAAAGTGGCGCGGTCGTGTACGGCGTGCAAGTCGCGATCGAACGTGGTCTCGCGGCTCATGCTGACCGGCTCACTCTCGGTCACCACCGGGCGATCATCGCGGCCCCAGGCGGCGTCGTGCAGCCACGCGCCGTAGCTTTTGCCAAAACGCTGCATCAACCACAGGCGCTCGCGCGCGGCCAGCTCACCAATGGTGTGAATGCCTTGCGCTTGCAGCTTGGCGTCGGCCTTGGGGCCAATACCGTTGATCTTGCGCGCGGGCAGCGGCCATATCAGCGCTTGCAGGTCATCCGGCTGCACCACGCTGATGCCATTAGGCTTGTCGAACTCGCTCGCCATCTTGGCCAGCAGCTTGTTGGGCGCTACACCGACCGAGCAGGTTAAGCCCGTGGCGTCAAAAATACTCTTTTGAATCAACCGCGCCAGCACCCGCCCGCCCTCGCGCTGGCCACCCGGCACGTGGGTGAAATCGATGTACACCTCGTCAATGCCCCGGTTTTCCATCACCGGGGCAATCTCCAGGATTACCGCTTTGAAGACGCGCGAATAGTGGCGGTACTGCTCAAAATCCACCGGCAGCAAAATTGCCTGCGGGCACAGCTTGGCCGCCTTCATCATCCCCATCGCCGAACCCACGCCAAATTCGCGCGCCGCGTAAGTCGCGGTGGTGATCACGCCGCGGCCCACGTAATCGCGCAGCAGCGGAAAAAAATCCACCGGAATTTCTGCCAGATCATCCGCCGTCCAGACGCGCTCGGGCCGCTCCACATTCAGCCGCTCGATCAGCGCATCTTCCTTGCGCCGTCCGCCACCAATGACCACCGGCAGCCCTTTGAGCTGCGGATAGCGCAGCCACTCGACCGAGGCGTAAAACGCGTCCATGTCGAGGTGGGCGATGCGGCGGGGTGAAGCAGGGGTGTTGGACACGGCGGGATAACTTTACCGCTGCTGTGCGATGCGTAATGGGTTCGGCCAATGCATTGGTGCGCCGACTTGCCTTTTATCGTTTCGTGCAGGTTTTGGATGGATTGCATGAATGAAGCAATGCCAAAGGCTATTTATTTGATAGCTGTTAACTCTTGATTAGCAAGGGTAAAACGTTAATTTAACGTAGAATTTATCCTTTTCGGATGTGGCGGCTGCTGCCGTGGCACCCGCGTTTGGTTTTATCCACCATGCAACACCAGAAAATCCTCATTCTCGATTTCGGCTCTCAGGTCACGCAGCTCATTGCTCGCCGCATCCGCGAGGCGAATGTGTACTGCGAGGTGCACCCTTGTGATGTGACCAGTGACTGGGTGCGAGACTACGCAGCCGATGGGCAACTGAAGGGCGTGATCCTCTCCGGCAGCCACGCCAGCGTGTACGAAGTGGACGACAAGGCCCCCGATGCGGTGTTCGAGCTGGGCGTGCCGGTGCTGGGCATTTGCTACGGCATGCAGACCATGGCGCAGCAGCTGGGCGGCAAGGTGGAGGGTGGCCACCAGCGTGAATTTGGTTATGCCGAGGTGCGCGCGCGCGGCCACACGGCGCTGCTCAAAGACATCCAGGACTTCCACACGCCGGAAGGTCACGGCATGCTCAAGGTGTGGATGAGCCACGGCGACAAGGTGACCGAGCTGCCGCCCGGCTTCAAGCTGATGGCCAGCACGCCCAGTTGCCCGATCGCCGGCATGGCCGACGAGGCGCGGCATTTTTATGGCGTGCAGTTCCACCCGGAAGTCACACACACGGTGCAAGGCAGGGCGCTGCTGGAGCGTTTTGTGCTGCAAATCTGCGGCGTGCAACCGGATTGGGTGATGCGCGATCACATTGCTGAGGCCGTTGATGCCATCCGCACCCAGGTGGGTGATGAGGAGGTCATTTTGGGCCTGTCGGGCGGGGTTGATTCCAGCGTGGCAGCCGCGCTGATCCACCGCGCCATCGGCGACCAACTGACTTGCGTGTTCGTCGACCACGGCCTGCTGCGCCTGAACGAGGGCGACATGGTGATGGACATGTTCGCGGGCAAGCTGCACGCCAAGGTGGTGCGGGTAGACGCGAGCGCGCTGTTCCTGAAAGAACTGGCCGGCGTGGCCGACCCGGAGCAAAAACGCAAGATCATCGGCCGTTTGTTTGTCGATGTGTTTAAGGCCGAGGCCGCCAAATTGACTGCGTCGGGCGCTTCCAAATCAGGAGCGAAGTGGCTGGCCCAGGGCACCATCTATCCGGACGTCATCGAATCCGGCGGTGCCAAGAGCAAGAAAGCAGTCATCATCAAAAGCCACCACAACGTCGGTGGCCTGCCCGAGCAACTGGGTTTGAAGCTGCTGGAGCCGCTGCGCGATTTGTTCAAGGACGAAGTGCGCGAACTGGGCGTGGCCCTCGGTTTGCCGCACGACATGGTCTACCGCCACCCGTTCCCGGGGCCGGGCCTGGGCGTGCGCATCCTGGGCGAGGTGAAGAAAGAATACGCCGACCTGCTGCGCGAGGCCGACGCCATCTTCATCGAAGAGCTGCGCTCCACTATCGAGCCGCACAGCGGCAAAAGCTGGTACGACCTGACCAGCCAGGCCTTCACCGTGTTTTTGCCGGTGAAAAGCGTGGGCGTGATGGGCGACGGCCGCACCTACGACTACGTGGTGGCCCTGCGCGCCGTGCAAACCAACGACTTCATGACCGCCGACTGGGCCGAGTTGCCGTACGCACTGCTCAAGAAAACATCCAGTCGCATCATCAACGAAGTGCGCGGCATCAACCGTGTCACCTACGACGTCAGCAGCAAACCACCAGCGACGATCGAGTGGGAGTAATGTGCAGTGATTTCAAGACGTTCAGCAGCGTCTTGAATTTCACAAAATTACATTAATAATCAACAGCTTATGCATCCTAAGGCACCCAGCGGGATGCAGCCAAAGCCAGAGTTTTAGACGGTAGCTGTGACGGTAAATCTGTGAATCTCTGAGGCGCTGCTTCCCTTTACCGACAAGGGTCTTGACGGTAAAGTTTTACAAGGAAAGCTGCCATGCTCACAGACACAGAACTGCGCAAACTGCGCCCAAAAGAAAAAACCTTCAAAGTTGCCGACCGAGACGGCATGTACCCCAGCAGGCATCGAAGCGACATGCTCAGTGCGCTGGGCTATCGCGAGCACATCCAGCGCAAGGGCCAGAAAGACAAGCCCTTGAGCGAATGCCAGAAAAAGCGCAACACGCGCATCG
>NZ_JBKEEE010000095.1:0-44304 GCF_047975795.1 Ottowia sp.
CCGAGAATCGGACACCATGCGGCGTTGCAAAGCCTCGCGATACCGCCCGGTATCGCTGCGTTTTGCGCCTTGCCTGGTGCCGATTTCGGCAGATTTTTCATTTCAACGAACTTACAGCTCAGGACACTAGATGGACGATGCAGCGAAACGGCCAAGACGGTCAGAAGCTACTTGTACCCATGCCGGTCCATCATGCGGTAGGCGGTGCGCTCGGACACCCCCAGCGCTTCAGCCACCTTGCGCCGGTTGCCATCATACTTTTTGAGCAACTGCGCCAGGTACTCGCGCTCGATGTGTTCCAGCGTCGGCTCACCCTGAAGCACTAGGGTGTCGTCGGCCACATGGGCCGACGTGGTGGCGGATGCGGTGGCTGATACGGCTTCAGGCGTATGGGCTGGCATGGCCCAGTGCATGGCTGCCGCGGCCTGGTTCAGCCCCAGGTGTTCGGGCGCGATCTCCGGTGCGTTGCCCACCAGAATCAAAGCGCGCTCGATCACGTTGCGCAGCTCGCGCACGTTGCCAGGCCAGTTGTAGCTCACCAAGGCATCCAGTGCGTGCTGGCTCAGGGTGATGGGTGGCAGTGCGCTGGCGCGCCGTCTGAGTGCGATGAAATGTTCTGCCAGAGCGCGCACATCTTCAGACCGTGCGCGCAAGGGTGGTACCTGAATGACGAACGCTGCCAGGCGGTAATAAAGGTCGTCACGAAACAGCTCTTGCCGGGCACGCTGCGCCAGATCGCGGTTGGTGGCGGCCACGATGCGGGCGTCGGTGCGCAGATCGGCGGTCGCGCCCACGCGCCGGAACCGGCCAGATTCGAGCACCCGCAACAGCTTGGCCTGGATGGCCGGGCCAGCTTCGCCAATTTCGTCCAGAAACAGCGTGCCGTGCGCGGCCGCTTCAATCAGCCCGGCCTTGCGCCGGTCGGCACCGGTGAAGGCACCACGTTCGTGGCCGAACAGCTCTGATTCAAACAACGCCTCTTGCAGCGTGGTGCAGTCCACGGCCACAAAACGTTCGTCGCTGCGCGCGCTGGCGGCGTGCAGCGCCTGCGCTACCAGTTCTTTGCCACTGCCGCTTTCGCCCTGGATCAGCACCGTCACGTCGCTGGCCGCCACCTCGCGGATCAATTGGCGCAATTGGCGCATGGCCGGGCTGTCGCCAATCATGGCGGTCATGGCATCGCCGTGCGTGGCTGCCTTTTGTGCCTGCAACTGTTTGCGCTCCAGCGCGGCGCGGATCACCAGTTCCAGCTCGTCCAGGTTGACGGGTTTGACCAGATAGTCGGCCGCACCCAGGCGCATGGCTTGCACCGCCTGATTGACGTCACCGTAGGCGGTCAGCATGACCACGGCACGCGACTGCGCCACTTCTTGCAGTGGCCCAAAACCGGTGGAGTCGGGCAGGTTGACATCCAGCAGCACCAGATCAGGCGCAAAAGAGGCGATGATTTTTTGCGCTTCCCGCCAAGACGCTGCGCTGGCCACGTCATAGCCGCACTTGCCCAGCTCTTTGACCAGCAGGCGGTTCAGAATCACATCGTCTTCGACGACCAGAATCGACGGCTTCATGGCGGGGTGGAGCGTCGCAGCGTCAGTGTAAAAGTGCTGCCCACACCTTGTTGGCTGGTCACGTCGATGGTGCCACCAAACCGATCCATGGCCGCCTTGCAAATGGCCAGCCCCAGCCCAGTGCCGCGCTGGCCGTCGATGCGGTGGCTGAAAAATGGCATGAAAATCAAGGGCAGATTTTCAGGGGCAATGCCCGAGCCGGTGTCTTGCACCGACAGCTTCAGCGTGGCGTCGTCGGTGGACGCCTCGGTCCGAACATGAATCTGGCCGCCCTTGGGCATGGCATGCAATGCGTTGTGCAGCAAGTTGACCAGCACCTGGCGCAGCTCGGCCTTGTCGCCCAGCACCTGCTCGTCTTCGGCCATGCCCTCCAATTGCACCGTGACGTGGCGTGCCCGAAATTCTTCGCTCAACAAGGCCATCACATCACCCAAGGCCGCATTGATCGACACGGCGTGCAGGGTGGGTGACGGTGCCTGGCTCATTTGCAGCAGCCGCTGTGTGGTCAGCACACAGCGGTCGATTTCGGTGTCCACCAATTGCAGGTAATCGATCAGTTCATCGCTGCGCATCTCATCATGACGCAGGCCGCGCAAACAGGCTTGCAGCGCCAGCCGGATCGACGCCAGTGGGTTGTGAATCTCATGCGCCACGCCATTGGCCAGCAAACCGATGGTGGACAGTCGTTGCTGCTGAGAAAACTGGATGGACCTGTCCAGCGGCCGCATGACCTCGACCGTCAGCCGCTCGCCCTGATTGGTGATGAAGGGGGCGGCCTCGATGTCCACTTCCACCGTGCCGCCGCCTGCTTTTTGCAGGGTCATCAAGCTGCGCACAGGCTGAGGGTGTTGGCGCATCTCGGCCACCGGGCAGGTCAGCAAAGTGCTGGGGCACGGCGCGGCGCTGCCGCGGCTGATGCGGTGGCAGCATTGGCCCACCACGCCGTCCAGCGCATGCCCCAGCAATTGGGCATAGGCCTGGTTGGCCAGGCGAATGCGGAAGTCGGGGCCGATGACCAGCACTGGGTCGGGGATGGCGTCGACCATGGATTGCAAAAATCGCCGCTCTTCTCGCAGCGTGCCAACCATGTTTTCCAGCCGCCCGGCCATGCGGTCAAAGCTGCGGCTGACACGGCCCAGCTCGTCTTCTGATGACGAGTTGACGCGCGTGTCCATGTCCCCCACGGCCAGTTGGTCGGCCGCCTCAGCCAGCGCCGCCAAAGGCTGGCTGACTCGGCGGCGCAGCGTCATGCTCATCAGCGCGGCAAACAATGCCAGGGCAGCCAAACCTGCGCCCAGCAGCATGCCGGCTGAGCGTGATCCGAAACTGGCCGTTGAAACCGGCGCAAAGTCGAGCAGCAGCACGCCATTGACCGGGTGTTGATCAGGTGTGCCGTGGCATTGCATGCAGCGCGGCTGGTTCAGCACCGGGTAGGCCATGTGCAGTTGCTCGCCGTTGGGATTGGCCCGCCAGACCAGTTGCGGCTGGGGCGTGGGGCAGCCTGCGGTTAAGCACAGCCCGTTCAATTCGTCCTGCGCCGATGTGCCCACGACGGTGGCCTGTGAGGCAAAGCGGACGGCACCTTGAGGTTCAAGCAGACGTGCGCGCTCCACACCGGGCACGTCGCCCAGCGCGGCCACAATGGTGCTCAAACCCGTCAGATCGCGCTTGAGCATGGCGTTTTGCAAGCTGGCCTCGAACAACTTGGCCATCCGCCGCGCGGACGATTCGTGTTCTGAGCGCACCGCGTTTTGGCTGATGCCCACGGCCAACACCAGCATGACCCCTGCAGACAGCAGCAAGGCGAGTACCAGGCCCAGCGTCAATTGCCGGGATACCGAGGCTGCAATCCAGCCACGCAAGCCCGAGCGGCTTTGCGGGAGCTGCATCGCCAGGGGTGTCATGGCTTCTGGCTGGGCGCTCATGGGTGGATTTCTTGCTGCACCAACCGATTGTGCGGCTTGCGCCACCCGTGCTGGCTAGTGGGGTACACCGGCTGGCTGATCGATGTACCTTTACTGATCGACCCTTGATGGAAGTCAATCTTGCATGCGCTGCATGACTGGCGTATCCACGGGATGGGCAGCGCAGAGGCAGCGGCTGGTGCAGCCATTTCGGCCCACGGTTGGGGCACCGCCAGCCCCATTACGGCAGCATGGTTCCGCAACCACTTTGGCGTTGCGCGTCCGCGGGTGTGACCACGGGAGGTAATACGGCAACCTGGGGCAACGCTTGTTGGCAGGCTTTGCAGGCAGCCAAAGTCAACGCCGCCAGTGCGGCATAAAACGGGGTGTCCGCGCGCTGTGCGACCCGGGTGGCGAATTGCGGCAGCCAGGCCAGCAGGTGGGTTTTTAAAAAGCGGGCGGCTTCACGTGCCTCGCCACGCTCAAGCAGAAGTGCCACAAACTCCAGTTCATGCGTGATGTGGTCATCCGCACGCTGGCGCCAATTGGCCACCTGCACGCCATGGCGGCGGTAAAAGTCGCGCACGGCGAAGGTGGGCGCTTGCAGCATCAAATGGTCTTCGTCGCGCCACACCGATTCGTGCGGAGACGCGCGCAGGGCGTGTGTCAGGTAAATGGCGGCGTAGTCGGCGGCCAATTGATCGGTGGTAGAGCCGGGCAGTCCCGCATCGCTTTCGCAGTGGCTGCTGGCCAGTGCTTGCAGTGTCTTGGCCATGGCCTGGACTTCAGGCGCGTCAGCGGTCAGCACAGCCAGCGTCTCAGGAAAGCCGTTGGCGTACAGCTCGGCCAGCACCTCTGGCGTGCGCTCTTGGGCGTGCAACCAGGCCAGGGTGCGCAAATCTTCGGCCACCGGCATCCAGTCGTGCGCTGCGGGGGCTGATGAAGCTGTGGTGCCGCCCCTCATGACGATGCCTTGCTGGATGGTGCAGGCGCTGATTCGGCAGGGGCTTCGACCTTGCCTTTGGGGTGCGCCACAAACACGATCGAGGGGTTGGTCAGCTCAGGGTTGGCCATGTGCTGCACCTGCCGCACCGGCACGTCCACGCCTTTGACCATGGCTTTGGTGTCCCAGGTGCCTGCTTTCAATTGCTCGATCGGGCCAATGTCGAGCACGCGCATCATGCAGGCCGACACGCAATACGGCTTGCGCCCGGATTCCAGCTCGTCAATGCACAGGTTGCATTTCTTGACAGTGTTGTCCGTGGGGTCGTATTGCGGCGCGCCGAACGGGCAAGCCGCTTCGCAGCGGCGGCAGCCAATGCACAGCGAGCTGTCGATGTCCACCACGCCGTTGTCGGCGCGCTTCCAGATCGCGCCGGTCGGGCAGGTGGGCAGGCAGGCCGGTTCGGCACAGTGGTTGCACGACATGTTGACCTTGTAGGCAAACACGTCAGGAAAGCTCCCCCCTTCCACGTACATGACGCGGCGAAAGCGCGGCCCTGGTGGCAGGCCATTTTTGTCTTTGCACGCGATTTCGCAGGCGCGGCAACCAATGCAGTCCATGTTGTTGTGGATAAAGCCCCACTGCTGCTCGGGTTTGACCGGTTCGTAGGTGGTGGCGTCGCGGCGCTCTTGTGCGTATTTGACGCGTGCCTTGGCGTCGATGCCCAGTTTATTGATGACTTGTTTTTCTGCCATGGCGGCACTCCTTACATGTCGCGGCGGAAAACGGATGAGCGGGCCACGGCCAGTTCGTCCCACCCTGGACGGTGCACCAAGTCAGACTTCTTGATTTGCACCATGGCGTTGTTGTAGGCAAATGCCCCGGCCGGGCTGGGGTTGTCCAGCGTGAGGAAGTCGGGGTTGCCTGCGCGATCGATCCCGTTTTTGTCGGGGTCCATCCAGGCACCTTCAAACAGCACAAGCACACCGGGCAGCAGGCGTTCGGTCACATAGGCGGGCACCACGCATTTGCCGCGGTCGTTCCACACCTCGACGGTGTCGCCGGTTTGTATGCCCAGCTTGCGCGCGTCGCTGGCGTTGATGGTGACTTCTTGCTCATAGGTTTCGCGCAACCACGGAATGTTGTTGAAGATCGAATGCGTGCGCCAGCGCGGATGCGGGCTGATCAAATGAAATGGGTACTGCTTGGCGATGGGGTGATTGAGCGACTCGAACGGCTCCACCCATTTAGGGATGTACGGAATTTCGTAGCCATACTGCGTCTTCGTCCAGTCGGTGATGTTGGCCAGTTGGGTGGAAAAAATCTCGATCTTGCCGGAAGGGGTTTCAAACGGCGTGCCCTTGGTCACCTGATCGCGGAAGGCCACGTGCGGCTCTTTCAGAAGAAATTTATAGGTGCCGTGCTTTTTGAACTGTTCCCACGACATGGTCACGCCCTGGTGGTGCTGCACGCTGCCTTCCCACCAGGCTTGCAGATAGGCCTCGTCCACGGCATCGGGGTTATCGAAGTAGCTGCGCTCGGCGCGCGGGTTGTAGCGTTTGCCTAGGTTGTTCAGGCTGGGGTCAAGCGCTTGAAGCCGGTAGCACAGCTCGGTAAACACCTGAAAATCGCTCTTGCTCTCACCGAGCGGCTCGATCACCTTGGGTCGATGAATGTAGTAGTGCCCCTTGTACCAGGGAAGCGCCACATCGTGCCGCTCGAAGTGGGTGGCGATGGGCAGCAGGTAGTCGGCCCAAATGCCCGAGGGCGTGATGGTCGAATCCATGCACACCACCAGTTCCAGTTTTTCGATGGCCTGGATTTCCTTGTTGATGTTGGTGAGCTGGTTGAACCAGTCGCTGCCTTGCCAAAAGATGCCCTTGATGTTGGGCAGCTTGCCGTCCAGGTCGTCGCCGCGCGGCCACAGACCCACCTCCTGCCTCTTGACGTTCGGGTAATTCAGCACACAGTGCGCCCAGCGGTCGGACTTGATCGAGGCCCACCACAGGTTGGCGTTTTCGTCGTAGGGGTAGGCCACGCTTTCGCTGTGCCAGGCTTTGCCCACGCCCTCGGCGCAGCCGCCCAATACGCCGATGTTGCCGGTCATGGCCTGCAAGGCGGCGGCCATGCGGTTGTACTGCTCGCCATAGCTGGCACGACCAGGTGCCCAACTGGCTTTAAGTGCGGCGGGCTTGGTTTTGGCGTACATGTCGGCCAGTTTGCGAATGTCATCGGCTTTGACGCCGCAAATCGGTTCGGCCCATTCGGGGGTCTTGGGCGTGTTGTCGTATTTCCCGAGGATGTAGTCTTTGAAGTTTTGCTTGTCGGCAAATTCTTCGCCCATGGTGCCCGCATCCATGCCCAGCACGAACTGGTCGATGAACTTCTGGTCGTGCAGGTTGTGGGTGAAGATGTGGTGGGCCATGGCGGCCATCATGGCGGCGTCGGTGTTGGGCTTGATGGGGATCCACCAGGCGTCGTAGACGGCGGCCGAGTCGGTGTATTGCGGATCCACCAGCACGAACTTGCAGCCGCGCTGCTTGGCCATGCGCATGTAATAGAAGGTGTTGCCGCCGTGGAAGGTGTAGGCCGGGTTCCAGCCCCACATGATGATCAGCTTGCTGTGCGCAAAGGCGTCGTCTTCGTTGCCGTCTTGAATGGTGCCGAAGGTCATGCGGCTGGAAAACGTGGTGCCCTGGTAGCTGGGCACGCTCCACGAGTTGGTGCGGCAGCCAAACATGCCCAGAAAGCGCCCCAGCAATCCTTCGATCTGGTCGCTTTTGTGCAGCACGCCGTAGCTGGCACCGGCGTAACTTTGATCCAGCAGCGCCGTGGGGCCGTAGTCTTTTTTCAGTTGCACCATCTTCTGGGCAATTTCATCCAGCGCCTGATCCCAGCTGATGCGCTTGAACTTATGCTCGCCTCGCGCACCGACGCGCTTCATGGGGTACAGCAGGCGCTCGGGTGAATACAGGCGTGAGCGGTAACTGCGGCCGCGCAGACAGCCGCGCAGTTGTGGCTCTTCAAACGTGTCTTTGCCGTAGGCACCGCCAGCCTGGTATTCGCCGTTGTCGGTGGACAGGCGCACGATCACGTCGCCTTTTTTGTGCGCCACCAGCACGTGGCGTGAGCCGCAGTTGTGCGCACACGAGGTGACCACGGTGGTCAACTGGTCGTCGGTAAAGTAAGGCTCGTAGGCAAATGCCTCCACGCGCTTGGGTGCTACCGTCACGCCCAGGCTGACCAGGCCCGCTGCGCCTGCGCCCGCGCTGATGATTTTCAGAAAATCGCGCCGCTTGTAGCCACCGCTCACGCGGTCGATCGAATCGCTGACGCTGGGAAATCGGGTGTGTGAACTGCGGGTGGGCGGCTCTGTGGGCCAGTCGTTTTTCATTGTGAGGCTCCTTGCGCTGCGGCAATGTTTTTGGCGGCGCTTTGGGCGGGGGTGTTCATGGTGGCTGTGATGAAGCGCACTTCGCTTTCTGTCGGGCGGCCTTTGGCCCAGTCAGGCACTTCAGGGGCCATGCCGTCCCAGGCGTGGCGCGGATAGGGATAGCTCGTGCGGTACCAGGCGCGCGCGCCGTGGCAGCCAAAACACACGTCGCCGTTGGTTTGACCGGCTTCTTCAATGGCCTTGGCGTTCAGGTAATTGACCTGATGTCGATTGGTGCGGATCGCCGCATGGCACAGCATGCAGTTGTTTTGAAATGTTTCCTTGGACTGCGCCCACGGGCCGGGCAAACCCATCACCTCCCAATTCATTTTTCCGTGGCATTTCAGGCAAGTGGTTTCGGGGTTGACCATCTTGCGCAGCGTGAATTCGCCATTGCCGCCGTGTACCGTTGCAGAACTGCCCGGCGCTTCGTCGCGTGGCTCGTTGCCCTGGTGGCAGGTGGTGCAGCGCATGTTCATGAGTTGCTTGGACAGCGTGGTTTGCAGGTGACGGCGATGGAAGGTGTCTTGTTCGCCCTCGTAGGTCGATGTTTGCTGGTACCAGGCTTTAGCCGTGGCGGCTTCTACACCGGCGGGAGACGTTTTGCGTACCGATGGTTTCAGCACCTCGGCATGGCAGGCCAGACATTGCTGGTCGCTGGCTTGGTCAATGGCGGGTTTGAAATGAATGGGATCCCATTTGGCGCGCTGGTAATCAGCGGGTGGGGAGGCCGTCGTTGCGTCGGCGATAAGGGGTGCGCTGGCCGCTGGTTGGACTGCGGCAGTGGTCGTGGGCGCGCTGGGTTGGCTGTCAGAACACGCAGTAACAAATAGCAGCGCAGCAAACAAAAAGGCAACTGGCCAGCATGTGCGTGGCCTCAACGTGGGTGTTTTCATAACCTTGCTCCGACCAAGGTGCTTATGGATAAGGAGAGGGGCCGGGGCAGCGCTGTGCTGACCCGGCTTGGGCGCACCGTCACCCCCTGGTGAGCGGTGCGCGGCTGGCTTTTCGCTTCTTATTGAAAGACCGTAGACAGCGTGCCTGGTTTATTTCTTCTCGCCAGACATGCCGCTCATGCCCGACATGCCTTCCTGGCCGGACATACCGCTCATGCCTTGTTGACCAGACATGCCCGACATGCCACTCATGCCTTGCTGGCCAGACATGCCGCTCATGCCGGACATACCCGACATGCCGCTCATGCCTTGCTGGCTTGACTTGGCCTTGGACGACTTTTTCTTGGTCTTGGCTTTATCGCCCGACATTCCGGACATGCCCGACATGCCTTGCTGGCCGGACATACCGCTCATGCCGCTCATGCCTTGTTGGCCACTCATGCCCGACATGCCTTGTTGGCCACTCATGCCCGACATACCTTGCTGGCCGGACATACCGCTCATGCCGGACATCCCAGACATGCCTTGCTGGCCCGACATACCGGACATGCCGGACATACCTTCCTGACCAGACATGCCGGACATGCCGCTCATGCCTGATTGCTGGGCCATGGCTGGAGCGACGGCAGCGACAGCAGCCACCAACACCGACAAACCGAGGACTTTACGAACTGCTTTCATGGAGATCTCCTTAATTACCAATAAAAGACGCTTGCGCAGGGCGCGTTTGCCCCGCAACAAGTGATGGGCTGATTGCCCGCTGCCCTCAGACAAAGGACAGCACCGCGCGCGCCTGTCTCATGGCGTTGGCTGCGATAGGGTTGGGCACGCCTGGTCTTGAGCGACAGGCGTGCATGAATAAGGCGCATGGCATGCATGGGCTTAATGCGCGCCAGCGTTGGCCGCAGGTGTGGTTGACGTTGACAAGTCCGCCGCTGCCGCGCCGCTGTGCATGTGGCGCAGGTCGTAAGGCGTGGGCATGCCCTCGTGGTTCAGGGGTGTCCACCATGCACCGGCAGATGCGATGTCGCGCACGTTGCCCGGCAAGGTGCCTTCCACGCCACGCAACCCATGCGCCACTTGCGCATCGGTCATGCTGAACTGGGTCAACCGCGGCGCGTTGTCTGGTCGGCGGTCTGAGTGCAGGCCCGCCACATACGGCTCGGCCTGCGCCCAGGATGCGCCTGCGGCCAAGGCCAGCGCCAGTGAAAGTAGAGTTTTGGTCATCGTGGCAAGAACACCTTGAAGTGGCTTGATCAAGCACTTCAAAGCAACTTCTTTGCCAGCCAGAGTGGGCGCGCTAAGCCCTTGATACAGATTATTTTTTTCTTCTTAATCGAATGGCTTTGCAAAAAATCATGTCAAGTTGGCAGCTTTTGAGGGCATCACTCGCCAAAATGTCATGCCAGATTGGCGCAAGGCCGGGTGGTATGCGGGCTGCGCAGTTGCCTGTGCCCAAACGTCCAAGGGGCTGAACGGTTCAAGGCGCGCGCGGCGCGTTGTCGGATGTGGTCAGTGGTGCTGGTCGTGGTGTGGGTCGTGGTGTGGGTCGTGGTGTGGGTGGGGTGATGGCCCACACGCTATCGGGTGTGCCCTGACGCAGGCGGCGTGTGGCTGCGCGGGCCATCAGTGCCAGTGCCAGTGCGCCGGTCAATGCGGTGGCGTCGACGCCGAGCGCGGCCGGTGAGGTGTGCACCCACAGCCCCAGGCCGGGTACGAGCCAGGCCAGCAGCGAGGTGAGCGGAATCGCCAGTGTCAACGCTGCACTGGCCCGCAGCAGCGTCACGCCTGCGATGGCCGCGCCACGCCAGAAGGCCCAGCCCAGGCTGGCAAAGAAAGCGGTGTAGTACAGCCCCTTGTGCCACAAACCCAGATCACCGACGTGCCCATACAGCCACTTGCCGCCCGCGATGGTCAGCGAGATGCCGCACACGCAACCCAGGCACACGCCCACGGTGGCGGCGGCCATCAGGCGCGTGTCCCGGCGCTGCTCTGGCACAGGATCGCCCGCTTTGCGGGCGCTGCGGCGGCGCGATTCCACCCACAACAGGTTGCCGCTGTAAAACAGCCAGGCCCCGCACATGCCGAGCAGAAAGTACATCCACTGCACGGCAGCGCCCCCAAAAGAGGCCATGTGCAGCGCAAAGATGCTGCTGATCACCAGATTGGGGGCGGATTGCGCGCCGGGCAGAAAGTCGGCGCTGGCGATTTTGCCGGTGTACGGATCGAGCACCGCAAAGCCGCCCAGCGCACGCGGCATCACTTCGGCCGAGTCTTTGCCCCAGACCCGCACCATGGCACGCGGCGTGGCCACGCCCTGGTAGTCGAGTCGGGTGGCCTCAAAATCCGGTGCAATGGTTTTGACGCGCGCCACCAGTGCTGTGGGTGCCAGCATGGTGGCCGGATCGGGCGGGGCCTGTGTTTTGGTGAATGCAGTGGCCGGGGGCTGAAAGGCAGTGGCCAACTGGCCGTTGTGGATCAGCCGGTCTTGCAGGTCGTAAAACCCATCGTGAAAGGCAAATCCCACCGCCGTCAGCGCCATGACGATGTGAAACGGCAGGCTGATGATGCCCACCACGTTGTGCGCGTCCAGCCACATGCGTTTGAGGTTCTTGCCTACGCGCAGGGCAAAAAAATCTTTCACCAGCGAGGGCAGCAGCACGACCACGCCTGAAAACAAGGCCACCGCATACAGCAGCGCCACCACGCCCATCACCCAGCGGTTGGGGTCGTTATCCGTGGGCAGACCGACCACGCGGTGCAGCACGTCGATAAAGTCGCCCAGTGGCGTAGGGTGCACCTGCTGCACCTGCGCTGCACCGTCGGCCCGCAGCGCCGACTGGTAATCACGGTGGGCCGATGGATCGTGGTCATCGGCGTTAGGATCGCGCACCGTCCAGCCCATGCGGGCGGGCACGTCTTCGGTGTCGCGCAGATAAATGGTGAAAGCGCGCGCGGCTGACGGGTCGGTCGCCAGCGTTTTGGTGATCAGCTCTGGCGCTTCAGCCAGCGACACCATAGGGCTGGTCGCTGGCGGCGATACCCAACGGTTGATCGGTTCTTTGAACACTGCCAGCGCCCCGGCGTAGAACGCAATGAACAGCGCCATGCCGCTCACAATACCGCTCCAGGTGTGTACCGCTTTGTAGATGCGAACGTGTTCGGCTTTCATGCCATGCCTTTGCCATGTCTTTGCCGTGCTTAAGCCAGCCGCCATGCCAGCCGCACGCCCGCCACCAGCAGATTGGCCGCACCCAGCCACAACCAGGCGCGCCAGCCGCTGGAGAAAAAATACACCCCGCCCAGCGCGCCCATCCACACCGGGGCCACCAGCCACATCGCCAGTTGCGCCCGCACTGAAATCGGGATGCTGCTGGCTGCCTGCGCCAGCAGGCCGCTGCACCCCAGTGCCAGGGCAAAGCCCAGCAGCAGGTCGGCCAGTGTTTTGGATACCCAGTCGCGCGCAAGGCGCATACGTGGGGTGGGCGTGGCGAGGGTGGGTGTGGTGTGGGTGGTCATGACGGCGTTTGCGTGCGTGCGCGCCGCCACGCGCCCAGGTATGCAAGCAGGGGAAAGATCAGCATCAGCGCAGTAATGAAGAAAAACCCCGCTGTCAGCGGTTGCATGGCCTGCAACAGCGTCCAAAAACTCAGCGCCAAGCCCGCGGCACCTGCGCCCACTGCGGGGCTGGTGTGCCAGGTGCGCGACAGCCACAACTGGTTGGGTGAGGCCAGATAAAGGCACAGGCAAGCGGCTGTCAGCAGCAGCAGGGCCAGCAGGATGAAAAGCGCGCTGGTGTTCATGGTGCATCAGTTTCCAGGGATCACAGGGCTGTGCGAACTGCTTGGGGGCGATTCAAGAAACGACTGCATGCCGCGTGTCAGGGCAGGCATCCAGGCCAAGCCGTGGTCTTCGCCTTGCAGCTCGATGTAGTGCACCCGTTCACGCCAGCCAGGCAGCGCGCGCAGCTCGGCAGCCAGTTGGCGCGCAGGTGCCAGCATGGGCCGCGCTGCCCGCAGGCGTGCTCGCTCGGGCGGTAACGGGTGTTGGGATGGCGCATCCTCCAGCGTGCCGACACTGATGTGCACCCGCGGGCGCTGCTTGAGCGGGGTTTGCGCCAGCCGGGGCAGGCCCTTCAGCACCAGTTGATCGCGCCACCAGATCGACGGGCTGGACGCGATGAAGTGCGAAAAGCTGCCAGGGCGGGTGAACAGCGCATGCAGCGTGAACAAGCCGCCAAACGAGTGCCCAAACAGCGCCTGCCGTTGCGGGTTGACCGGGTGTTGCGCAGCAACCAGGGGCTTGAGCTGGCCGTCAATAAAGTCAAGCAGCAAGTCAGCACCGCCCTGGTTGGCCGATGCATCTGCTGGCGCTTGTCCGACGGTGTAATCGCGCCGCCGCTGCTGGACAAAAGTGTCTCCCATGCCCGGATAACCCACACCCACCACCAGGGCTTCGGGCGCGCCGGTCACCGCGCTGCGCCGCGCGATCTGGCGCGCCACCAGCGCGGCCACCGGAAAACTGCCGTTGCCGTCCAGCACGTACACCACCGGATAGCCGCCCAGCGGTGGTGCACGCTTGGGCGCGGACAGGAAGATGCGGTAGCGGTGCCCGGTATGGGTGGCCGTCAGATCCGTTTGCACAGCGTGCGGCAAGGTGACGGACGTCCAATGGACTGTTTCAGAAGGCGGTGTGCCCGTCGCGGATTCAGCCCAGGCAGCCAGCGTTGCACTGGCAAGGCCAATTCCCATCAAAAACCACCGAAGCCACAGACGCATTACTCAAACCATGATGCAAACCATTCTCGTTATTATGCGTGTAGACGATGCAAGCGCTGCGCACGATGCGCGCGGCTGTGGCGTGAATGCGTTTACCAAGCCCCTGCACTGGGTCTGGCCGCCACCTTGTCGCGCCAGGCTTGCAGCGCGGCAAAACCTTCTTCCCCGGCCTTGAATTTGAGTAGCCCGCGGGCGAATTCGTGGGCACAAAAAGCAGTAATGTCGGCGATCGTGAACCGATCTCCGGCGATCCATGTCTGTTTTTGCAGGCTTCCATCCAACCATCGGGCCGCTTCGCGCATCTTTTCGCTCTGTGAGCGGCCAAAGTCGGCAAACTGCGGCTGCTCCAGTGGGGCCAGCCCCGGGTGGGTGTGGCGGATGGCATTGGCGATGGGGCCCAGCCAATACCATTCGGCCCGGCGGTCGTGCATTTCGATGAAGGCGCGCTCTTCAAAGTCTTCACCCATCAGGTTGTTTTGTGGGTAAATACCTTCAAGATAAGCGCAGATGGCGCGTGTTTCGCTCAAAACGCGGCCGTCGTCCAGTTCCAGTGCAGGTACGCGCGACACGGGTACTTTGCTTCGGTAAGCGTCGCTACGGTGCTCGCCCGCGTTGATGTCCACGGCCACCAGTTCCATCGGCGGGATGGATTTCTCGTGCATGAACATTTGCACACGGCGGGGGTTGGGTGCGCGCGGGGCGATGTAGAGTTTCATGATCGAATGACTCCTGAATGAATAGCTGCTTGCGCTTGCCAGTTAAGCGCTAGAGGCTGATTTGACTTGGTATTTCAAGCCGTGCCCTGCGCCCCGGTTACCATGCTGCGGGCGTCGCGTGAAAAGCGCTCGGCACCGGCATCGCCATCGCGCGTCAAATCCACCTCGGCAGCGGGCCGCTCGATGCCGCACTGCACAGCGGGGCGGGTGCGGATGGCGTCGCGCCAGCGGCGCAGGTGATCCAGCCCGTCCATCGACACGCCCGACCAGCGGTGTGTGCGCACCCAGGCCCAGTGGGCGATGTCGGCGATGGAATAGGTGCCCGCCAGCCACTCATGATCTTTTAACTGGTGGTCCAGCACTTCAAAAAGACGGCGGCTTTCGGTCTGATAGCGGTCGATGGCGGGCTGGATCTTTTCCGGGAAGTAGCGATAGAACACATTGGCCTGCCCCATCATCGGCCCTACTCCGCCCATCTGGAACATCAGCCATTGCATGACGCGCGAGCGGCCTTTGACGTCGGTTGGCATCAGTTGCCCGGTTTTTTCAGCCAGATAGACCAAAATCGCGCCCGATTCAAACACGGCAAAACCGTCTTGGTCGTGGTCGACGATGGCCGGAATGCGCCCATTGGGATTGATGGCCAGGTAGCTGGGGTGTTTTTGCTCTCCTTCAGACAGCTTGAGTACCTTCAGCGTGTAGGGCAAGCCCAGCTCTTCCAGGGCGATGGACACTTTGTGTCCGTTGGGCGTGGCGGCGGTGTAGAGGTCGATCATGGCGGCGTTCTGCGCTGGCATAAGGCAATGCCGCCATGGTAGCGGTGGTGCCTGGATTGTGTGCGTTGCGCGTGACCGAGCTACCCCAATACGCCCTGCGCCTGTTTGTCAGCGTGATAGCTGCTGCGCACCATGGCACCGACGGCAGCGTGGGTGAAACCCATGGCGTAGGCTTCGCGCTCGAACATCTTGAAGGTGTCGGGGTGCACGTAGCGGTGCACCGGAATATGAGCGTTCGACGGTGCCAGGTACTGACCGATGGTGAGCATGTTCACGCCGTGTGCACGCAAGTCGCGCATGACTTGCAAAATTTCATCGTCCGTCTCGCCCAGGCCGACCATCAAACCGCTTTTGGTGGGTACGCTGGGGTGCAGGGCCTTGAATTTTTTCAGCAGATTGAGGCTGAACTGGTAGTCGCTGCCGGGACGCGCTTGTTTGTACAGACGCGGCACCGTTTCCAGGTTGTGGTTCATCACGTCGGGCGGAGCGGCTTTCAGAATGTCCAGCGCGCGGTCGTCGCGGCCGCGGAAGTCGGGCGTGAGGATTTCAATCTGCGTGCCGGGTGAGCGCGCGCGCGTTTCGCGGATGCAATCCGCGAAATGCTGGCTGCCGCCGTCGCGCAGGTCGTCGCGGTCGACGCTGGTGATGACCACGTATTTGAGCTTCATTTGCGCAATGGCCTTGGCCAGATTGACCGGCTCATTCACGTCCAGTGGGTCGGGGCGACCATGGCCGACGTCGCAAAACGGGCAGCGGCGGGTGCACTTGTCGCCCATGATCATGAAGGTGGCGGTGCCGTGGCCAAAGCACTCGCCGATGTTGGGGCAACTGGCTTCTTCGCACACGGTGACCAGGTTGTTGCTGCGCAATACCTCTTTAATTTCGTAAAAGCGGGTGCTGGGGCTGCCCGCTTTGACACGAATCCAGTCGGGTTTTTTTAGCGCCGGGCCGTCGTTTTGCACCTTGATCGGGATGCGCGCCAGCTTGGCACCGGCTTTTTGCTTGGCACGGGCGTTGTAGGTTTCAGCGGGCTGAGCGTCGCGCACCACAGGGGCGTTGGGGCCGGCGGCGGCAGGGGTGATGGGTGTGCTCATGCGCGGGTGCAATCCTGAAAAGCAGACCAGCCCTAAGAGGTCAACCCCTAAGAGGCCAGCAGTCGACTGAGGTGGGCTGACATGGCGTGAGCCGTTTCATCCCAATCAGCGGAAACGCCCATTGTAGAAAGATCAACGGTTTTTAACCCCGCGTAGCCACAAGGGTTGATGCGGGTAAAGGGTTCCAGATCCATGGCCACATTCAGCGCCAGGCCGTGGTAAGTGCGGTGGTGGGTGACTTTGATGCCCAAGGCGGCAATCTTGCCCAGGCCCGTGAAGTCGGGCGCTGGTGGGGGCGCGCCAGGCACGCGGTGCTGTGGCCGTTGGGGCAGTGCGGCATGGCTGAAAGGATCAGCCAGTCGCACATACAAGCCCGGCGCGCCCGCTACCCGGTGGCCGATAACGCCAAACTGCGCCAGCGTGCGGATGGCCGCTTCTTCCAGCCGGTAGACGTATTCCCTGACGAAGATGTGGCGACTTTTCAGATCAATCAGCGGATAGACCACCACTTGGCCGGGGCCGTGATAAGTGACCTGCCCGCCGCGGTCGGTGGGCACCACGGGGATATCGCCCGGAGCCAGTACATGCTCGGGCTTGCCTGCCAAGCCGAGGGTGAACACCGGCGGGTGCTCGCACAGCCACAACTGCTCACCCACGGCCTCCAGGGGCTGGCGCGCCAGTTGTTGCATTTGCGCAAACGTGGGGGCGTAATCCACGCGACCTAGAAAATGAACGTCCATGGCAAAAACAATTCGCTTCTATTTTTACAGCTTTATTGGCATGTAAATACAGCGTCATCAGGAAATCCAACCCCATGAATCACAGTGCCCAGCGCACCATCGGATGTGTGCTGAGCGCGCGGTACAGATCATCCAACTGCTCACGGCTGGTGGCATGCACGGTGATGGTCACGCCCAGGTATTTGCCGCCGCCGCTTTGGCGCAGCTCGATGGTGCTGGCGTCGAATTTGGGGTCGAACTGCCGGGCAATGTGGGTGATGGCGTGTACAAAGCCGTCTTCGTTGACGCCCGCCACCTTGATGGGAAAGTCCACCGGAAATTGCAGCAATTCTTTTTGCGGGGCGGATTCTGGAGGAGTTGGGGCATCAGGAGCAGGAGGCTGGGTCATGGTTTTGAAAAGGCGTTCTTTGGGTGGAAGTCTGGCGATGAACGGACGCAGAGTACTCCATCATGGCACGTGGGGGCACCGCAGGCGGTTTCCAGCCGGCGGCTCATGAAAAGCGGCAGCCTGTCATGGCTGGAAGAGGCCGTCGAGACTGGTTTTTGCAGATCACAACGCTGGCGCTGTCGCAAGGTACAAGTTCCTACGTATAATCGCGTCGATTTGCAGTTGGTTGCGAATGCGTAACTGCGGCGTCAGATGGCATGACAAAAATCACACCGAAGACGGCGCGAAACACGCCCCGGCAATCTCCCGGCTGGCAGGACACTGGCAGCGCTAAGGAGGCATTCACCCCGCTCACGGCAGAGCAAGCGAGCCAGTGGCGCACGCGCCACCCGCAGTTGCCTGTGTCGCGCGTGCTGGCCATGCAGGTGGTCACGGGTGCAGTGGTGGTGGTGGTGGCGTGGTTGCTGTCGGGCAGGCTGGAAGTGGCCTGGTCGGCTGCTTACGGTGCGCTGGTGGGGGTGATTCCAGCGGCGCTGGCTGCAAAAGGAACGGCCCGCTGGGCCACACCTGGGTTTCCGCCGGGTGCGGCGCTGGCAGGTTTTTTGTTGTGGGAGGCGGTCAAGGTTATTTTGGCCGTGGGGATGCTGATGGCGGCCCCGAAGATTTTGGGGGCACCCCACTGGCCAGCGCTGCTGATCGGTTTGGTGCTGACAATTAAGGTGTACTGGATCGGCTTGCTGCTGCTCCAGTCGATGAGGTCCAGGCAAGGACAGGCAAGAGTAAAAACCAATGGCTGCTGAAACCGTTGCAGGGCAAGGCCCCACCGCTGGCGAATACATCGTCCACCACCTGACGCACTGGCAGAACCGCACGCCCACTGGCGTGCTGGATCTGGGGGTGTTCAATCTGGATTCGCTGATCTATTCGATCGGACTCGGTGTGGTGGGCTGCTGGTTGCTATGGCTGGCGGCGCGCAAGGCCACTTCGGGTGTGCCGGGGCGCTTTCAGGCGGCGGTGGAAATTCTGGTCGAAATGGTGGACAACCAGGCCAAGGGCATCGTGCACAACGTCGAAAGCCGCAAGTTTGTGGGGCCGCTGGCGCTGACGGTGTTTGTGTGGGTGTTCCTGATGAATGCCATGGACTTGTTGCCGGTCGATTTGCTGCCGGTGATCTGGCAAGGCATTTATGGCGCTGCGGGCCACGATCCGCACCATGCTTACATGCGTGTGGTGCCCACGGCCGATTTGTCCATCAGCCTGGGGCTGTCGGTGGCGGTGTTGCTGATCGCGCTGTACTACAACGTCAAAATCAAGGGTGCGGGCGGCTGGATTCACGAGCTGTTCACGGCACCGTTCGGGACCAGCAAGAATCCGGTGCTCGCCATCCTGTTGGGCCTTGTCAATCTGGCCATGCAGTTGGTCGAATTCATTGCCAAAACGGTGTCGCACGGTATGCGACTGTTTGGCAACATGTACGCGGGCGAGCTGATTTTCATGCTGATCGCGCTGATGGGTGGTGCGTTCGCGTTCACTGGCACCGGCATTGGCTTGGCCATTGGTCACATCATCGCAGGCTGGGCCTGGGCGGTGTTCCACATTCTGATCATTACCTTGCAGGCCTTCATCTTCATGATGCTGACGCTGATTTACATCGGCCAGGCGCATGACGCCCACTGACGGGCTGCTGGCCCCAGGTTTCTTTTTCTTTTTTTGTTAACCAACCACGTCCCTTAGGAGTCATCATGGAAGTAATCAGCTTTGTCGCTCTGGCCGCCGGCCTGATCATCGGTCTGGGTGCCGTTGGTGCCTGCATCGGCATCGGCATCATGGGCAGCAAGTACCTCGAATCTGCCGCGCGCCAGCCCGAGCTGATGGGCGAGTTGCAAACCAAAATGTTCCTGCTGGCTGGCCTGATTGACGCGGCCTTCATTATCGGTACCGGCGTGGCGCTGTGGTTTGCCACGGCCAACCCATTCCTGGGCCAACTGGCGCAAATCGCCCAGTAAGCAGCCGGGTCTCGGGTTGGGGCGGGTGCGCGCGCCTGTGATGGACGTGCCCCGTGATTTAGTTTTCCGGCCCAGCGCCGCTGCATGAAGGATTTCCCGTGAGCATCACCGGTACCTTAATCATCCAGATCATCGTGTTTCTGCTCTTGGTGGCATTCACGATGAAATATGTGTGGCCGCCCATCGCCAAGGCGTTGGACGAGCGCGCCCAAAAGGTCGCTGAAGGTCTGGCGGCTGCCGACAAGGCCAAGAGCGAGTTGGCTGCAGCCAACCAGCGTGTCGAGCAAGAGCTGGCCGCTTCCCGCAATGACAACGCCCAGCGCCTGGCCGATGCCGAGCGCCGTGCGCAGCAAATCATTGAGGAAGCCAAGACTCGCGCCAGCGAAGAAGGTGCCAAGATCATCGCTGCTGCCAAGGCTGAGGCCGAACAACAGACGGTGCAGGCACGCGAAGCGCTGCGTGATCAGGTGGCCAAGCTGGCGGTTCGCGGCGCCGAGCAAATCTTGCGCAAGGAAGTCAATCCTTCCGTGCACGCCGATTTGCTGGGCCAGTTGAAAACCGAGCTTTGACGCCCAAGCTTTAAGGACGCAACGACATGGCCGAACTAGCCACCATTGCCAGACCGTACGCCGAGGCCCTGTTCAAGGTCAGTCGCAGCGATGCGGCGCAAACCCAGCGTTGGCTGGACGCCATTGCAGCAGCGGCCAGCACGCCGCAGTTGCTGCAATTTGCGGTCAACCCAAAAGCCAGCGCCGATCAGGTTTACCAGTTGGCGTCTGCGGCTTTGTCTTCGCCTTTGCCAGAGCAGGGCGCCAACTTTTTGCAGACGGTCATCAGCAATGACCGCTTGGCTGCGTTGCCCGAGGTTGCCAAGCAATTTCGTCAACTGGCCAACGCGCAAAGCGGGCGCTCTGATGCTGTGATTTACAGCGCTTTCCCCATCGAAGGTGGTGAGCTGGCGGATTTGAAAGCCGTGCTGCAAAAGCGTTTTGGCCGTGATCTGGAAACGCAGGTGCGTATCGACCCCGATTTGATCGGTGGCGTGCGCGTGGTTGTGGGCGACGAGGTGCTGGACACCTCCGTCAAAGCCCGTTTGCAACAAATGAAGCAGGCTCTCACTGCCTGATGTATCACATGCATCAGAACGAGCGCCCTCGGTATTAATTAAGACTTTAAGGAAAGAGTCATGCAACTCAATCCCACCGAAATTTCAGAACTGATCAAGAGTCGCATCGAGGGCCTTGGCGTCAGCGCCGATGTTCGCAACCAGGGCACCGTGGTATCGGTGACCGACGGTATCGTGCGCATTCACGGACTGTCGGATGCCATGCAAGGTGAGATGCTGGAGTTTCCGCCCACTGCCGATGGTCAGCCCACGTTTGGTCTGGCGCTGAACCTGGAGCGCGACTCCGTCGGTGCCGTGATCTTGGGCGAGTACGAGCACATCTCCGAAGGCGATACCGTCAAGTGCACGGGCCGCATTCTGGAAGTGCCTGTAGGCCCTGAGTTGATTGGCCGCGTGGTCAACGCCCTGGGCCAGCCCATCGACGGCAAAGGCCCGATCAATGCCAAGATGACGGACGTGATCGAAAAGGTTGCTCCCGGCGTGATCGCGCGCCAGTCGGTCAGCCAGCCGGTACAAACTGGTTTGAAGGCCATTGACTCGATGGTGCCGATTGGGCGCGGCCAGCGCGAATTGATCATTGGTGACCGCCAGACCGGCAAGACCGCCGTGGCGATTGATTCGATCATCAACCAGAAAGGTCAGAACATGACCTGCGTGTACGTCGCCATCGGCCAGAAGGCGTCGTCCATCAAGAACGTGGTGCGCGCGCTGGAGCAAGCCGGTGCCATGGATTACACCATCGTGGTGGCCGCTTCGGCCTCTGAATCTGCCGCCATGCAGTATGTGGCCGCCTATTCGGGCTGCACCATGGGCGAATACTTCCGCGATCGCGGCCAGGACGCGCTGATCATCTATGACGATTTGTCCAAGCAGGCCGTGGCCTACCGCCAGGTGTCGTTGCTGTTGCGCCGCCCGCCCGGTCGCGAGGCCTATCCCGGTGACGTGTTCTATCTGCACAGCCGTTTGCTGGAGCGCGCCGCCCGCGTCAACGCCGAGTACGTTGAAAAGTTCACCAAAGGTGAGGTTAAAGGCCAAACCGGATCGCTCACAGCGTTGCCCATCATTGAAACCCAGGCGGGCGACGTGTCGGCTTTCGTGCCGACCAACGTGATCTCGATCACCGACGGCCAGATCTTTTTGGAAACCAATCTGTTCAACGCCGGTATCCGCCCCGCCATCAACGCCGGTATCTCGGTGTCGCGCGTCGGCGGCGCGGCCCAGACCGATCTGATCAAGAAACTGTCCGGCGGTATCCGTACTGACTTGGCGCAGTACCGTGAACTGGCGGCTTTTGCCCAGTTTGCCTCTGACCTGGACGATGCCACGCGCAAGCAGTTGGACCGTGGCGCGCGTGTGACTGAGCTGCTTAAACAGGCGCAATACAACCCGCTGCCGATTGCACTGATGGCGGCCTCGTTGGTGGCCGTCAACAAAGGCTTCATGGACGATCTTGAGGTCAAACAGGTGCTGCCGTTTGAGCATGGTTTGCACGCCTACCTGAAAGACAAGCATGCTGCTTTGCTGCAAAAGCTGGAGGGCGGCAAGGCGCTGGACAAGGACAAGGAAGCGGATGCTGAACTTACGTCGGCGATCGAAGCTTTCAAGAAAACCTTTGCCTAAATCCTTCCAAAGGAGCTGAATCAATGGCAGTCGGCAAGGAAATTCGCGGCAAGATCAAGTCGGTGGAAAACACCAAAAAGATCACCAAAGCCATGGAGATGGTGGCCGCCAGCAAGATGCGCAAGGCGCAGGATCGGATGCGCGCGGCCCGTCCTTACGCCGAGAAGGTGCGCAACATCGCCACCAATCTGGGCGAAGCCAACCCCGAGTACGTGCATGCCTTCATGAAGGTCAACGACGTTAAGCGCGTCGGCTTCATCGTGGTCACTACGGACAAGGGTCTGTGCGGCGGCATGAACACCAACGTGCTGCGCGCTGTCACCGCCAAGCTGCGTGAATTGCAAGGCCAGGGCATCAGCACCGATGCGGTGGCCATTGGCAACAAGGGCTTGGGTTTTCTCAACCGCGTTGGGGCCAAGGTCATTTCGCAAGCGACACAGCTGGGCGATACCCCGCACCTCGACAAACTGGTCGGCCCGGTCAAGGCTCTGCTGGATCTGTACGCCCAAGGTGAATTGAGTGCGGTGTACATCGCCTACACCAGCTTCGTGAACACCATGAAGCAGGATTCGGTGATTGAGACGCTGTTGCCGCTGTCGGCCGAACGCATGCAATCAGAAACCCGCAGCAGCGGCATGCAGCACGCATGGGATTACATCTATGAACCCGATGCGCAGTCGGTCATTGACGACCTGTTGGTGCGCTATCTGGAGGCGTTGGTCTATCAGGCCGTGGCTGAAAACATGGCGTCCGAGCAATCCGCGCGCATGGTGGCCATGAAGGCTGCCACCGACAACGCCGGCAATGTGATTAACGAGCTGAAGCTGGTCTATAACAAAACCCGCCAGGCCGCTATCACCAAAGAGTTGTCAGAAATCGTCGCCGGTGCCGCCGCCGTTTGATACCGGCTTACACACGAATCAAGTTACTGGAACAAAACATGGCTCAAGTTCAAGGAAAAATCGTTCAGTGCATCGGCGCAGTGGTTGACGTCGAATTCCCCCGCAACCAGATGCCCAAGGTGTACGACGCGTTGAAAATGGACGGCACCACCCTGACGCTGGAAGTGCAGCAGCAATTGGGCGACGGCATTGTGCGCACGATTGCCCTGGGTTCATCCGACGGTTTGCGCCGCGGCATGATGGTCAGCAACACCGGTAACCCGATCACGGTACCGGTGGGCCAAGCCACGCTGGGTCGCATCATGGACGTGCTGGGCAACCCTATTGACGAACGCGGTCCGGTCAGCCTGGATCAAACCGCCTCCATCCACCGCAAAGCCCCCACTTATGACGAGCTGAGTCCATCGCAAGAGCTGCTGGAAACTGGCATCAAGGTGATTGACCTGATTTGTCCGTTCGCCAAGGGTGGCAAGGTGGGGCTGTTCGGCGGCGCCGGTGTGGGCAAGACCGTGAACATGATGGAGCTGATCAACAACATCGCCAAGGCGCACTCGGGCCTGTCGGTGTTCGCGGGCGTCGGCGAGCGCACCCGTGAAGGCAACGACTTCTACCACGAGATGGCTGAATCCAAGGTGGTGGATCTGGACAACCTGGGCAACTCCAAGGTGTCGATGGTCTACGGCCAGATGAACGAGCCGCCTGGCAACCGCTTGCGCGTAGCGCTGACGGGCTTGACCATTGCCGAATCATTCCGTGACGAAGGCCGCGACGTGCTGTTCTTCGTCGACAACATTTACCGTTACACGCTGGCTGGTACCGAGGTGTCGGCTCTGCTAGGCCGCATGCCTTCTGCTGTGGGTTATCAGCCGACGCTGGCCGAAGAAATGGGCCGTTTGCAAGAGCGCATTACCTCCACCAAGGTCGGCTCCATCACCTCGATTCAAGCCGTCTACGTGCCGGCCGATGACCTGACCGACCCGTCGCCCGCCACCACCTTTGCCCACCTGGATTCCACTGTGGTGCTGTCGCGCGACATTGCGGCGCTGGGCATCTACCCCGCCGTCGATCCGCTCGACTCGACCAGCCGCCAGCTCGATCCGCTGGTGGTGGGTGACGAGCACTACTCCGTGGCCCGCCAGGTGCAGGGCACGCTGCAGCGCTACAAAGAGCTGCGCGACATCATCGCCATTCTGGGTATGGACGAGCTGTCACCAGAGGACAAGTTGGCCGTGGCCCGTGCACGCAAGATCCAGCGCTTTTTGAGCCAGCCCTTCCATGTGGCTGAAGTGTTTACCGGTTCGCCCGGCAAATACGTGTCTTTGAAAGACACCATCCGTGGCTTCAAGATGATTGTGGATGGCGAGTGCGACCACATGCCCGAGCAGGCGTTCTACATGGTGGGCACCATTGACGAAGCCATGGAGAAAGCCAAGAAGGTGGCCTAAGGTCATCCCACACAAAAAGGCCCTTGAAACATGGCAAACACCATTCACGTCGATGTGGTCAGCGCGGAAGAGTCTATCTATTCCGGCGAGGCCACGTTCGTTGCCCTGCCGGGTGAGGCAGGCGAGCTGGGCATTTACCCACGCCACACACCGCTGATTACCCGCATCAAGCCTGGTTCGGTACGCGTTGAAACCGAAGGCGGTGGCGAAGAATTCATCTTTGTGGCCGGTGGCATTCTGGAGGTGCAGCCCAACCGGGTGACTGTGCTGTCTGATACGGCCATTCGCGGCAAGGACTTGGACGAAGAAAAAGCCAACAGCGCCAGGCGCGAAGCTGAAGAGGCACTTAAAAATGCCAAGAGCGAGATTGACATGGCCCGCGCCACGTCTGAACTGGCTGTGATGGCGGCGCAAATTGCCGCATTGCGCAAGTACCGCCAAAAACGCTGAAGCCGTTGCGGTGTACGCACACCATTGCGGAGCTTCGCTGCAAAGCAAGCCCCGCTTTTTCATGTGTATTGACTTTTGGGGCTGATTGAGCGGCGTTTGTTTCTACAATAAGAAACATGTTTGGCAGCAAAACCAAAGCCGGAGTCAACGCGCAAATGCATGCGGCTGCGTTGCTGATCACCGATGGTGCTTTGGTGGAACTCAGCCTCACAGATGCGCAAAAAATTGTCAGCTACATGCAGCCCAAGCTGGCCAAAGCCGGTGAAGTGCTGATTCGCGAAGGCGAAACGCTGCACAGCGACTTCATGGCCTTGCTGATGGAAGGTGAAGTCACGGTAGAAAGCTCAGTACCCGCTGCCCATGGCAGCATGGTGGTATCGGTACTGGGATCGGGCAGTTTGATTGGCGAGATGGGCGTGATTGACGGCGGCCCGCGTTCGGCCACCTGCACCGCTGCTACCGACCTGGCCTTGGCAGTGCTGACCCGCGATGCGATTTCGCGCTTGATTGAAGATGCGCCTGCTGTGGCCGCCCGCCTGTTGCTGGCCATGGCCAAGCGCATGTCGGACCATTTGCGCGAAACCAACCGCAAGCTGACCAAGTTTGCCCAGGTCACCAAAGCCATTCAGCAAGAGTTGGATGCGGCCCATTCGGTCAACCGTCGGCTGTTGGATCAAATGTCCAAAGCCTCGACTTCTCGCTGAGTTTGACTCGATCTGGTCCAGCAACGCAGTCGGGCTTTACCGCAACACCGGCTCGTCAGGCAGTTGGTTCAAGCGGTGACTCAGCGCGTCATCTGTCTGTGCCGCTTGCGGAAAATGCTCGACCAGCAGGGCGGACACTTCTTCCAGCGCCTGCGTCAACCCGTTTTCAAGGTCCTCTCCAAGGTGCGCCTGTTCCATGCGTTGCATGATGGTGGACCAGCCTTCCTTGCCGACCAAACGGTCAATGCCGCGGTCAGCCACCAATTCAATCGCGTGCTCAGCCAACAGAAGGTAAATCAGCACACCATTGTTGTGCTCGGTGTCCCACAGGCGCAGCTTGGCAAACATCATCAACGCGCGTTCGCGCACGATCTGGCGCATGGGGGTGCCGCCGCGCCAATGTCGCCACAAATAACTGGGTGGCAAGCCGCCTTCGACGCAAATGCGCACTTCGCCTGTATGACGCTGTTCGCTGGCGGCCACCCGGTTGCGCAGGCGTTCAGCCATATCAGGCGGCACGGCGCGATGGGCATCGCTGGCATCCAGCCAGCGGTGGCGAATCAGGCGTATCAAGGTTTTCAACATGTCACCAGTCCCCGCTGGCACCGCCGCCACCAAAGTCACCGCCGCCACCAAAGTCACCGCCACCGCCCGAGCTGAAACCGCTGGAGCTGGAGCTGGAGCTGGAGGATGATGAACCGCTGCTCCAGCCGCCACTTCCCCTTGATGACGGGAAATACACCACGCCCCCGTCCTGACGGCGGCCTTGTGTCATGCCTATAGGCGTGCCTTTGCTACCAAACGCAAATACTATCGTCCCCAAGGCCACGCAGAGGGAGAACCACAGAATGGCGGTCACGTTAAATGCCATCCCGCCCATCACTGCGCCAGCAAGCAAGGCACCCCACTTGCGACCGAGTGTCGCACAGGCAAAAAAAGTGATGATGGGCACGAGTGCATACGAGGCTGCCATGAGCCAGATGATGTCAAAAACACCCACTGAACGGGTTGTCTGTGTTTGGATGGCCACAGGGGGGGCAATGCCTCGCCTCGGATGCGCGCGTTCAACTGATCCACGGCTGCCGTGATTCCGCCCGCAAAGTCGCCTGCACGAAAGCGTGGCTTGATGGCCTCGTCAATGATGTGCCGCGCCGCAATGTCGGGAATAGCCCCTTCCAGCGTTTTGGCCACCTCGATGCGCACGCGCCGGTCTTTCAGCGCCACCAGCAGGATGACCCCATCGCCCACACCGTCACGGCCAATCTTCCACGCATTGCCCACGCGGTTGGCGTAGCTGGCGATGTCTTCGGGTACGGTGGTGGGCACCATCAGCACCACCAGTTGTGCGCCTTTGTCACGCTCCAGCGTGGCCAGTGTGGCTTCAAGCTGCGCAATCTGTGCGGTGTCGAGCGTGCCGGTCTGGTCAATCACCTGCCCGGTCAGCGCAGGCACAGGCAGCACGGATTGCGCGGCAGCGTTCACTGCCAAGATAGCTATCAATAAAATAGCTGTCAACGCCTTAAATGCTGGCGCTAAAAGGTGTTTCTTCTTATAAAAATCAATACCCGCCAAAGAGCAGCTCCATGCAGCACGCATCAAGGGCCAAAACCCACCTTGGGGGGCCGCGAAATGGCAGCTTCATCAGCAACGGAAAAACTTTCTTTCGGTGCATAGCCAAACACCTTGGCCGTGATGTTGGTGGGAAATTCGCGTGCCTTCACGTTGTATTCCTGCACGGCTTGGATGTAGCGGCCGCGCGCGACGGCGATGCGGTTTTCGGTGCCTTCCAGCGCGACGCGCAAGTCTGCAAACCCCTTGTTGGCTTTCAGGTCAGGGTAGCGCTCCACCGTCACCATCAGACGCGACAGCGCGCTCGACAACTCGCCTTGCACCGCCTGGTATTGCTGGAACGCTTGCGGGTTACCCAGCGTCTCGGGTGTCACCTGTACTGAGGTGGCCTTGGCGCGCGCTTCAATCACTTTGGTCAATGTCTCTTGTTCAAAATTGGCCTCGCCTTTGACGGTGGCGACCAAATTGTCGATCAGGTCGGCGCGGCGCTGGTATTGGTTGGTGACTTCGTTCCAAGCGGCCTTGGCCGCTTCATCCAGACGCTGAAAGTCGTTGTAGCCGCAACCGGACAGCGCCAGCGCAGCGGCCAGTGCCAAGCCCCACTTGAAAAACCAGCTTTTCATCAAAACACCTCTTTTCATTGAAACATCAGGCCATTCATGGTGCGAATGCGTGTGTCCAACCATGACACGCTTGCTTCAGTTCAGCGGCCACTTGCCATCCCCTCGTTCTGTCCGTTGATTGCAGGCGCAGGCAGCGTGCTGGGGGGCGATCGTAGCCCGCCGGCTGATCGACAGTGAGCGATTTTCGCAGGTTCAGCGGCTGCATGACCTATGCAAGTGGACTTTCGTGAGACCGCTATGGTTTGACAATCCGCACGCTGACCGGGGTTTTGGTGTAAATACGCTTGGGTTGCGCGGCACAATAGTCTAGTTGACGCCGCTTTCAGACAACCCTGCACAGCCAAATTCCACTTCGCCTATGTCCAAAGCACGTTACCGCGTCGTACACTTTGGCGGCTCTGCCGATGAAGTAGAGTCCGCGTTTTACGAGGCGCTGCAATCCGGCCAGGTCGACCAGATCATGGCCTGCTGGGCCGACGAGGAAGACATTGTGTGCGTGCACCCAGGTGGCCCGCGTCTGGTGGGCGCACTGGCCATTCGCACGTCTTTTGAAGAAATGCTGGCCCATGGCGTGGTGCGGGCGTACCCCGAGCGACTGCGCCGTATCGACAGCCTAGGCGCTGCCGTGCACAGCGTGCTGGAGCGCATTGACATGGTCACCGCCGAGGGCGTTCAGCACGCCTGGGTCGTGTCGACCAACGTCTACCTCAAAACCGCGTTGGGCTGGCGGCTGGTGGCGCGCCACGCCAGCGCCAGCCGCAGCGAAGTGGCGGAGTCGGCCCCACCATCGCAACCGCTGCATTGACCGTGCTGGGTGCTGGCGCGATGGTTTGACGCGGGGCGCGGCATGCATCCAGAACCATAATGGGCACATGGACGACATCGTCAAACAAGCCATGGCCAAATGGCCCAACGTGCCGCATTGCTACGGCTGGCTGGGTCTGGGCGCGCGGGGCAACTGGTATCTGCGAGATACCCAGACCCAGGCGCTGGGCCGTTTTGACAGCGGTGTGCCCGGTGCCAAAGGCGCATTGCTGGAGCACCGCAAGCTGATTGACTTTATTCACCGCAACTACGGCGTGGATACGCACGGACGGTGGTACTTCCAGAACGGCCCGCAGCGGGTGTTTGTGGAACTGGAGGTGACCCCTTGGATCTGGCGCATGGCTTCAGACGGACGGGTGACGGCGCACACGGGTGTCCCCATCAACGATGTGCGGGACGTGCTGCTGGATGAACAAGGGCGTCTCTTTCTGGCGACTGAACTCGGGTTGGGGCTGGTGCATACCCAGGACATGACCTTGGCCGCCCATGAAGTGGAGCAAGGCCGCTGGCAGCCCCGCGAAGTGCGTTCGGCCCACTTGGCCCAGCGCTTTGCTTTTGTAGTCAGTCCTCAGACACAAGGGTCGGCATCTTCTGCTGCCGACTGAGCGCTTTCGCAGAGCGTCATCTTGTCCATGTCCTGCGACGGCAAGAAAAAAACCGACCTGCTGGTCGGCTTTAGGATGAGCGGGCAGCTGGGCGCTGTGCTTGCGTGCCCGCTTATTTCACCGCATCCACCATGTACTGAACGGCTGCTTTCAGCTCGTCGTCGCTGGCGGTGGAGGCACCACGCGGGGGCATGGCTCCTTTGCCGTTGATGGCAATTTTCAGCATCTCGTCCATACCGGCAGCAATGCGCGGATCCCAGGCAGCTTTGTCACCCAGTTTTGGGGCACCGGCCACACCCGAGCCGTGGCACAGCATGCAGGATTTTTCGTACAGCGCCTTGCCTGCGGCACCTGAGGCAGCGCCGCCGCCATTGGTTTCTGCCGCAGCAGGTGTAGCAGCAGCCACGGCAGTTGCGGGTGCAGCCGTTTCGGCGGTGGTTGCTGCTGCGGCTTCGGTGGGTGCCGGTGTCGCAGGCGGTGTCGCAGGCGCCGCAGCTTCGGCGGGTGCAGCAGGGCTGGCGGTCTCGACTGGCGTTGTCGTATCGGCCGGGGCAGCGTCGGCAGGGGCGGCGTCGCCACTGGCCGCCGCATCGGAAGCTGGAGCTTCAGGCTCAGCCAGCTTGCCACCGCCAGCATTGGCCATGTAAACGACGGCGCGGCCAATTTCCAGGTCAGAGAAGTTGCCGCCGCCTTGAGGCGCCATGGCCCCTTTGCCTTTGAGCGCTGAGGTTAGCAGTGCTTCGTAGCCTTGGCCCAGTCGGGGGCCCCATTCGGCAGCGTCCTGGAACTTGGGTGCCCCTGACACGCCTGTGGCATGGCACGCAGCGCATTGCGCGGTGTAAACCTGCTCGCCTGATTGCAGGGGACGGTTGGCGTCACGGATTTCGATGGTGCCCACTTTTTGCAACCGCAAGGCCACGTCGCGCTGGGCATCGTAGGCACCGGGGGCTGTCTTGTTGGACGATGCCACAAAATAAACCAGCCCAATGATGATGAAAACCGGTACCACGAAAGCCGCAAAGCTGGCCCAGAACAGTTGTTTTGGCGTTTTGATCGGCCCGGTATGTGCTTGTTCGTGGGTGGTGTCGCTCATGGCGTCCTCTGCTGGGAATCGAGTCGGTGGTAATGAATCAAATCGTGCGGATTTGTTGAACGCACAGCCCGTGATGGGGCTGTGTCAATAAACGTTTCATTATAGGCGGGTAGCGCCGCCCTGCCCAAGTCTGGCCTATGTGCCAAACATGCCAGTTCGCCGCAAACCAGGCGGCGTTTATTGGCGTACCGTAGGCGGGTTGGGGCTGGCGGCAACCGCTTTGGATGCAGGCGGTTCTGTCCACCCGCCCCCGAGGGCCTTGTACAACTCGACCTCGTTGGCGCGTTGAGCCAGCCGCACTTGGGCCAAGGTTTGCTCAACGGCAAACAGCGAACGCTCGGCGTCCAGCAAGTCAAGGTAGTTGGCCACGCCGTTGCGGTAGCGCAAGTCGGCCAGACGATAGCGGTCTTGTTCGGCCGCCACCTGATCTTGCAGTGCGGCCAGTTGTTCGCCCAGCGTGGCGCGTCCTGCCAGCGCGTCGGCCACTTCGCGGAAGGCGGTCTGGATGGCTTGTTCATACTGGGCCACGGCGATATCGCGCGCCGCTTGTGCGCTGTCCAGTGTGGACTGGTTACGGTCCCAGTCAAAAATCGGCAGCGTCAGGCTGGGGCCGAACGACCAGGCCCGTTGCCCACCAGAGCCAAACAGCCCATCCAGATCGCCACTCACGCGGCCCAGTCCCGCAGTGAGGGTGATGCGTGGGAAAAAGTTGGCCCGCGCTGCGCCAATGTTGGCATTGGCGCTGATGAGCTGTTGTTCGGCCGCCCGGATGTCGGGCCTGCGCAGCAGCAAGTCGGACGGCAGCCCGGCGGGCAATGCGGCAAAACCGGGCAAGGGCGCTGGCGGTGCCACCGACGGTGCAGGCTGGGCCAGGTTGCGCTGCATGTCCGCCTTGGGGGTTGGCGGCACGAGCGGAATAACGCGCTCAGGCAGGGGCTGGCCTACCAGCAAGGTCAACAGGTTGATGTCTTGTGCGTGCAGGCGCACTTGCTGCGCCCGCGTGGCGCGGGCATTGGCTGTCAGCGATTCGGCCTGGCGCATGTCCAGTGCCGAGCTGGTGCCGTTGTCAAAGCGCAGCTTGGTCAGGGCCAACGACTGCTCGCGCGTGACCAGAGTGCGTTCGGCCAAAGCTTGCAAGGCAGTATCGGTCTTGAGCTGCAACCAGGCATTGCTGATGGCGGCCACCAATGCGATCTGGGTGGATTTGCGCGCCTCTTCGGTGGCCAGGTAACTGGCCAGTGCAGCATCTTTGAGTGCCGCCACGCGACCAAAGAAATCCAGCTCCCAGGCCGATACGCCGATTTCGACCGTGTATTGCGAGGCCACGCTGCCCGCGCCCAACACTTCGTACGCATTGGGTGCTGAACGGCTGCCGGAAGCTGATAGCCCTAACGCCGGGAACTGATCCGCGCGCCGGATGCGGTAAGCCGCCCGTGCCTGCTCGATATTGGCAATGGCCACACGCAGATCGCGGTTGGAGGTCAGCCCCAGGTCAATCAGCTCGCGCAAGTCTTTGTCTTGCACAAACTGCTGCCAAGGTAAATCTGCGGCGGGCACGGCGGATGCAGGCTCGTTGACCTGGGCGTTGGCGGGCCATGTGGGAGTCACGGGAGCTTCGGGCCGTTCGTACTTTGGCGTCAAAGAGCAGCCTGCCAGCCCAATCAGCGCGGCCATGGCGGCAGCGCTGATCAAAGAGCGCGAACCGGGAAGGGGTTTGATGTGCGGTGTCATGGAATCTGGACCTCCTTGGGGCCGGTATCGTTTTTATGTTCTTCTTCAGACACTTCCAGCGCCTTGTCCGCCCGGCGTGATTGGTCGCTGCGGAAGATGGAGCGCACCACCAGGAAGAAGATGGGCACCATGAACACGGCCAGCGTCGTGCCCACCAGCATGCCCCACAGCACGCCCGTGCCGATGGCGCGCTGGCTGGCGGCGTTGGCACCTGAAGACAGGTACAGCGGGACCACACCCAGGATGAAGGCGAACGAGGTCATCAAGATCGGACGAAAACGCAGCTTGGCCGCATGCAGGGCCGACTGCACCACGCTCATGCCCTCGGCTTGCAGGTCTTTGGCAAATTCGACGATCAGGATGGCGTTCTTGGCCGATAAGCCAATCACCGTGATCAGTCCGATCTGGAAGTACACGTCATTGGGCATGAAGCGCATGGTTACCCCCAGCAGCGTGCCCAGCACGCCCAGCGGCACCACCAGCACCACCGACAGCGGGATGCTCCAGCTTTCATACAGCGCCGCCAGACACAAGAACACGGCCAGGATGGAGAAGGCGTACAAAATGCCCGCCTGTCCACCGGCCTTTTTCTCATCGAGCGAGATGCTGGTCCATTCATAACCAAAGCCTGCGGGCAGGTTGCCTGCGATGCGCTCCATTTCGGCCATCGCATCGCCTGAAGAGTACCCAGACGCGGGTTCGCCCGTGATGTTCATCGACGGATAGCCCTGGTAGCGCGTCAACTGCATGGGGCCGGTGACCCACTTGGCACTGACCATGGTCGACAGCGGCACGAGCTGACCTTCTCCATTGGGCACCTTGAGCGTCAACACATCCGTGGGCGACATGCGGCTGCCCGCTTCGGCCTGCACCGTCACGCGGCTCATATAACCCAAGTTGGGATAGTCCACCACGTAGGCGGAACCCAGCGCCGTGCTCAACACGGTGTTGATGGACGCTACGCTCACGCCTTGCGCATAGGCCGCATCGCGGTCGATCGTCACCTCCCACTGCGGCGCATCTTCAACGCCTTCGGGGCGCACGGCCACCATCATGGCGCTTTGCGCTGCTTCGCCCAGCATCTGGTTGCGCGCTGCCAGCAGGGCGTCGTGACCCAGACCGCTGCGATCGAGCAGGCGGAACGAGAAGCCGTTGCCCGTGCCCAGCTCAGGAATGGCCGGCGGCGTGATAACGATGATGAAGGCGTCGCGGATGGTGCTGAGCGCGCCCGTCGCACGCCCTGCAAACGTAGTGGCGGATTGGTCTTCATTTGGGCGTTCCTCCCAGTCCTTCAGTGTGCCGAAAGCCAGCGCCATGTTGGGGCCGGTACCGGAGAAGTTGAAGCCGATGATGCTGATGATGGATTGAAGCTCGGGCTGCTTCATCATGTAGTTTTCAACTTCTTCCATCACATTCACCGTGCGCTCCTGGGTGGCCCCCGGAGGTAATTGCACGTTCACCATCACATAGCCCTGGTCTTCAACGGGCAAAAAGCTGGTGGGCAGCCGAGCAAACATCAGCCACACGCAGGCAATGATGGCCACATAAACCCCGAATACCACCCACGCACGGCGCGCCACGCGCACCATGCCTTTTTCATACACGTGGGTCACGCCATTGAAGCTGCGGTTGAACCAGTTGAAGAAGGGGCCGAAGGGGCCGGTTTTCTTGCTGTGGTCATGCCCTTCGGGTAAAGGTTTGAGCAAGGTGGCGCACAGCGCGGGTGTCAGCGTCAGGGCAAAAAAGCCCGAAAACGCGATTGACACTGCCATCACGATGGAGAACTGGCGGTAGATGTTGCCGGTAGCGCCGCTGAAGAACGACAGCGGCAGGAAAACCGAGATCAAGATGATGGTGATGCCGACCACGGCACCCTGGATCTGACTCATAGCCTTGATGGTGGCTTCGCGTGGCGGCAGATGCTCTTCGCCCATAATGCGCTCGACGTTTTCCACCACCACGATGGCGTCGTCCACCACGATGCCGATCACCAGCACCATGGCGAACATGGCCAGGATGTTGATCGACATGCCCGCCGACAGCATGATGGCAAACGTACCCAGCAGCGCCACCGGCACCACAATGGCCGGAATCAACGTGTAGCGCCAGTTCTGCAAAAACACGAACATGACGATGAACACCAGCACCATCGCCTCGCCCAGCGTGTGCACCACCTTCTCGATCGAGATGGCCACGAAGGTCGAGGTGTCGTAGGGGATGTCCCACTCCACGCCGGCAGGTAAAAAACCCGCCAGATTACCCATCAGAGCGCGGATGTCTTTGGACACTGCCATGGCATTGCCCGTCGAGGTCAACTGAATGCCTACAGCTACCGAGGGTTGGCCATTCTGGCGCGAGAGAAAGTTGTAGTCTTCGGTGCCCAGCATTACGCGCCCGATGTCTTTGACGCGAACGGTGGACCCATCAGCGCGCGCGCGCAGCACGATATCGGCAAACTCTTCCGGCGTGGTCAACTGGCCGCTGGGCACCGTGATGTTGGCAGTGATCGGCTGGCCGGGCACAGTGGGTGCATCGCCCAAGTTGCCGCCCGCAATCTGCATGCTCTGGCTCGTGATGGCGTTGTTGACATCGCCCGGTGTCAGGCCAAAGCCCTCCAGCTTGGCCGGGTCGATCCAGATCCGCATGGCGCGACCTGAGGCGAACAGCTGCACATTACCAACGCCGGTCACGCGTTTGAGTTCGGGCACGATGTTGCGATTGACGTAATCAGCCACGTCTTCGCGGGTAGTCTGTCCCGTGGACTGAAACGACACCACCAGTAGGAAACTGGAACCGGCCTTGTCGACCACCACGCCGGTGCGTTTCACCATGTCGGGCAGGCGCGGATTGGCGCGGGCCAGGCGGTTTTGCACGTCCACCTGGGCCAAATCGGGGTCGCGGCCTTGTTCGAACGTTAGTGTCAGCTGTGCGAAGCCGGCAGCGGGCGAGCGCGACTCCATGTACATCATGCCTTCGGCACCGTTCATCTCGCGCTCGATGACGGACATAACGGTCTCGTCGATGGTCTTGGCGCTGGCACCCGGATACGTGGTGGTTACCGTGATGGTGGGCGGCGCGACCGACGGAAACTGCGATATCGGCAATTGCGTGATGGATATGGCACCCGCGATCATCACGAAAATCGCGATGACCCAGGCAAAAATGGGGCGGTGGATGAAGAAGTTGGACATGGCCTTAGGCTTTCTTCAGCTCAGTTTGACGCGGCTTGTGCGGGTGCCGGTGCGGCGGCCTGGCTTTCAGCGGCTGCGCCGGACGCTGCCTGAGGGTCGCTGCCTTTGGGCGACCATGGCACGGGCTTGACGGCCTTGGTGCCCCGGCCCAGCTTTTGCACACCGTCTACGACCACCTGTTCGTCAGCCTTCAGACCATCCGTGATGACCCAACTGGTGCCCTGGGCGTTGCCCACCTTGACCACGCGTTGCTCAACCGCATTGCCTTCGCCCACCACCAGCACGGTGTCGCCTTGCGGGCCGCCGCGCGTGACCGCTTGCTGCGGCAACAACACCGCGTTTTGCACTTGGGCTTGTTGCAAGCGCACACGCACGTACATGCCTGGCAGCAGCAATCCTTTGGGGTTGGGCACTTCGGCGCGCAAGCTCACCTGGCCGGTGCCCGGATCGACGCTGATGTCGGTAAACAGCAAGCGTCCTGGTTGATCGTAAGGCCGTCCATCGTCGTACAGCACTTCCACCTTGGCGGCCTCGCCCGAGCCTGCGCGCTCCAGTTGGCCGGATTGCAGGGCCAGCCGCAACTCAGACACGGCAGCGGCCGATTGCGTGAGGTTGATATACAAAGGGTTGACTTGCTGGATGACGGCCAGTTGCGTCGCCTCCGTGGCGCTGACCAGCGCGCCCTCGGTCACCATCGAGCGGCCAATGCGACCCGAAATGGGCGCGGTAACTGTGGTGTAGCCCAGATTAATGGATGCGGTGCGCACGGCGGCCTTGCCCGCAGCCACCTGACCTGCGGATGCCTTCTCGGCCGCCACGGCGGCATCAAAGTCTTGCTTGCTGACCGCATTGACTTCCACCAACGGGCGATAGCGCGTGACCGTGGCCCTGTTTTGCGCCAGCCCGGCTTCAGCCTGGGCCAATTGCGCTTTGGCGCTTTGCAAGGCCGCGTCGTAAGGTGCGGGGTCGATGCGGTACAGCACCTGGTTTTCCTTGACGTCAGAGCCTTCGGTGAACACGCGCTTGAGCAAAATGCCCGTCGCCCGCGCGCGCACCTGCGCCGTGCGCACCGATTCCAGCCGCCCCGGCAACTCGGTGGACAGCGTCACCGTGCCGGGCTGCACCGTGACCACGCCCACTTCAGGTGGTGGTGCTTCACCCGCCTGTTCCTGGCCTTTCTTTTCGCCACAGGCCGACAGCGCAACTGCCACGCACAAAGCCAACGTACTGGCGCTCAAAGTCTTGCGCACTGCACGGGCACGGCGAGGAGCGGGGATGGGATGGTTCATTTCTGGTTCTCACTTGGCGCAGCCTTGGTAACCCATACAGGGTTAAAGCCGCAGTATTCATTGAAAATAAATCAATAGTTGTACCAGTGCACCCTTGATCGGACACCAGCACAAACATGGTTTGCCTTGCAGCAAAATACTCAGGGGGTGAATGATAACAAGCCGTGCTGATTTTCGTGAACAGCTTGGCAAGTGATCATTTGCTAGCTATAAAGTTACAAACATCCACAAAACGCCGAGTGATGAACGGTAATTTTGGATCGGGCCAATTATTCTCCGCGTCGCTGAGGCGCGCAACATGCGGTTGGGTCGAGCGCAGAAGATTCGCCAGACGCGCCTGCCAGCTGCCCCAGTATCGACTTCAAGAAAGGCCATCATGGCCATCCTGTCGGACAGGGATCACCAATCAGGGATAATGCAGGCCCTGCACACAACGGGCCTGCTTGATGCCAGTAGCCTAGTTGGCACAGCTTCGCGGCTGTAGCTCAGTGGATAGAGTATCGGCCTCCGAAGCCGAGGGTCGTGGGTTCGATCCCCGCCAGCCGCGCCAGATCAAATTTTCAAGCAGCCCAGAACGTCACCCGTTCAGCGCTGCCAGCCGCTCGGGCGTGCCTACATCCGCCCATTCGCCGGTGTAAAGCTCGGCGCTGACCTGGCCTGCTGAGATGGCACGGCGCAGCAAAGGGGCCAAGGGGGCGGCCACGCCTTGCGGGTTGCCGGGGGGGATGCTGCACCAGGGCGGCTCGAACAGGGCGTGGCGGTAAAGGGCGTAGGTGCTGAAAGTCTGGCGCTGACCACCTGCGGGTGCTTCGTTCAGCGCCAGACCATCGGGGCCGATGGCGAAGTCGCCTTGGAGGTTGTGCGGCGGATTGGGCACCAGCCACAAATGGGCCAGCAGGCCGCTGGCGGCAAAGCGCTGCACGGCTTGTGGGCTGAAGCTGAAGCCGGGCGCAAAGATGTCGCCAGCGACGACCCAAAAGATGTCATCCGCTTGCGCAGCCAACAGCGGCAAGGCGCGGACGATGCCACCCAAGGTTTCAAGCGCGCCGCCAAAATCTTGGCCTTCGGATGAAAAGCGCAGATTGAATTGCTCCTCAATTTGTAGCTTTTGACACAATTCAGATAAACGATGAGGGCCAAAATAGCGCTCAATTTTGTCGCCCAGCCATGCGGTGTTGACCACCACACTGCGCACGCCGCCTTGCAGCAGCGCAGAGAGTGGCCATTGCATGAGCGGCTGGCCACGCACGGGCAGCAGGGGCTTGGGCGTGTGGTCGGTCAGCGGGCGCATGCGTTCGCCGCGGCCGGCGGCCAATATCAATGCGCGTGGAGCGGGTGCATTGGCGGCGTGGGTCATGCGCGGTGTACCTTGGCAAGCGCCCCGCGCTGCAAGGCATGGCGTTCAGTGTGGGTGGGCTGAAACAGCGCCAGCAGCGCATCCATCAACTGCTGGGCGGCGCGTGAATGGTCGGCGCTGAAGTTGCACACGTACACGTCCAGCGTGACGGCGTGGCGCTCGGGCCAGGTGTGCACGCACAGGTGGCTTTCGGCCAGCAGCACGGTGGCGGTGACGCCGCCGGGGCTGTCGGCGGGGCTGCCTGCGCTGGGGGCAAAGCCATGCACCAGTTGCCCCACGGGCGTTAACCCCGCGTCGCGCACGGCTTGTACGCAGGCCGCACCCAGCGCGTCGGCCTGGGTCAGCCAATGCGGGCTGCAAGTGCAGCCGTACAGGTCAGCAGTCAGGTGCAATCCTTGCATGGTGCGGGTGAGTTTAAGGGTGGCCTGGACGGCGTGTGCGTACGTCAGAGGCCATTTTTCAGCAGCAGGACAAAGGAGGCCGATAGAATTCACAGTTTCCCCCCACCAACGCCGCACGCGCCCCATGTCCGACATCAAACCCATGGCCAACGCCGTTCGCGTCCTTGCAATGGACGCGGTTCAACAAGCCAATTCCGGGCACCCCGGTGCGCCCATGGGCATGGCCGAGATGGCCTTGGGGCTGTGGGGTGGCCACCTGCGCCACAACCCGGCCAACCCGCAATGGGCCAACCGCGATCGCTTTGTGCTCAGCAACGGCCATGCGTCGATGCTGATTTATGCGCTGCTGCACTTGTCGGGCTACGACCTGCCGTTGCAAGAGCTGAAGAACTTTCGCCAGTTGCACAGCAAAACCGCTGGGCACCCCGAATGGGGCCTGACGCCGGGCGTGGAAACCACCACCGGCCCGCTGGGCCAGGGCATCACCAATGCGGTGGGCATGGCGCTGGCCGAAAAGCTGTTGGCGGCCGAGTTCAACCAGCCGGGACATGCCATCGTCGATCACCACACCTATGTGTTCATGGGCGACGGTTGTCTGATGGAGGGCATCAGCCACGAAGCCTGTGCGCTGGCGGGCGCGTGGAAGTTGAACAAACTGATCGCCCTGTACGACGACAATGGCATCAGTATCGACGGCCAGGTTGCTCCCTGGTTTGTGGACAACACCGCCCAGCGTTTTGAGGCGTACCAGTGGAACGTGATTGGCCCCATCGACGGCCACGACGCCAACGCGGTAGACCGCGCCATTGCCGAGGCCAAACTGAGCGCCGACCGCCCCACGCTGATCATCTGCCGCACCCACATCGGCAAAGGCAGCCCGCACCGGCAAGACACCGCCAAGGCGCATGGCGAGCCGCTGGGGGCTGAAGAAATCTTGCTCACGCGCCAGGCATTGGACTGGCCGCACGGGCCGTTTGTGATTCCGCCCGACATTTACGACCGTTGGGACGCCCGCCCCGCTGGTGCCAAGGCCGAAGACAAGTGGAACGCACTGTTTGCCGCCTACGCCGTCGCCCACCCGGCACTGGCGGCGGAGTTCAAACGCCGCATGGCGGGTGACTTGCCCAGAAACTTTGCTCAGGTGGCGGTGGACGCAGCCGTCGCCGCCCACACTGAAAGCCAAACCGTGGCCAGCCGCAAGGCCAGCCAGATCGCGCTGGAAGCTTTTACCGCCGCCCTGCCCGAGCTGCTGGGCGGCAGTGCCGATCTCACCGGATCCAACCTCACCAACACCAAAAGCACGCCGCCGCTGCGCCTGGACGACGACGGTGCGGTGGTCAAAACCGAAGACGGACACGCATCAGAAGGATGCACTTCGCGCATCGGCCGCCACATCAACTACGGCGTGCGCGAGTTCGGCATGGCCGCCATCATGAACGGCGTGGCCCTGCACGGCGGCTACATCCCCTACGGCGGCACCTTCCTGACCTTCAGCGATTACAGCCGCAACGCCATCCGCATGGCGGCGCTCATGAAGCAGCGCGTGGTGCACGTGTTCACGCACGACTCGATCGGCTTGGGCGAAGACGGCCCCACGCACCAAAGCGTGGAGCACATCGCCAGCCTGCGCCTGATCCCCGGCCTGGACGTCTGGCGCCCGGCCGACACGGCAGAAACCGCCGTCGCCTGGGCCGTGGCGCTGCAAAGCAAAGACCGCCCCACGGCGCTGTGCCTGTCGCGCCAGGGCCTGCCCTATTTGCCTAAGCGCGATCTGGGCGACATCAGCCGCGGCGCGTATGTGCTGAGCGAGCCAAGCGACCTGGGCCTGAAAAAACCAGCGCAGGCCGTCATCATCGCTACCGGCTCCGAAGTGCAGATGGCGCTGAAGGCACAAGAACTTTTAGCGCATGGAAAGATAGCTGTACGTGTCGTCTCCATGCCCAGCACCAGCGTGTTTGACCGCCAGGCCGCCAAGTACAAGCAGCAGGTGTTGCCCGTCGGCCTGCCGCGCGTGGCGGTCGAGATGGGCGTCACCGACGGCTGGTGGAAATATGGCTGTGCTGCCGTGGTCGGCATCGACCGCTACGGCGAATCGGCCCCGGCACCCGAGCTGTTCAAGTTCTTTGGCTTCACGCCGGAGAACGTGGCCGAGACGGTGCAGGCCGCATTGCGGGTGCGCTAAACACAAAGGCAGCCATGTCGCAGGTTCGCTCTTTGACGGTGACCGGATATAAGTCGATCCGTGAACTGAAGAATTTTGAGCTTAAAAACCTGAACGTGCTGATCGGTGCCAATGGGGCGGGCAAAAGCAATTTCATCAGTTTGTTTCGCCTGCTCAATGAGATGTATGAACAGCACTTGGGTGTCTTTGTGCAAACACAAGGCGGTCCGGACGCGCTTTTGCACTTTGGGCGCGGAAAAACAGACCGACTGCATGCCGAATTTTATTTCGCCAACAATGGTTACGCCTTTGACTTGATTCCGACCAACGACAACCGTTTGATTTTTGAACGCGAGATCAGCAAGTTTCTGGGGGTCTATTACGACTCCACTCCAAGTGCTGTATTAAGCACAGGACATGATGAGTCCAAGCTCAAGGTAGCCACAGATCCATATTCGCCCTATGTGCGTAAATCAGTCGACAACTGGCGCGTCTACCATTTTCACGACACCAGCGAAAAAGCAAAAGTCAAGCAAGGGCACTTGGTCAACGACACGCTGCGCCTGAAAACCGACGCCGCCAATCTGGCCGCCTATTTGCGCATGCTGCGGCAAGAGCATGAGGCCGAATATGGGCGTATCGTCAGCACCATTCGGCTAGTGGCTCCGTTTTTTGATGATTTTGTCCATCGGCCGGGCAAGCCGGAGTTCATTGAGCTGGAATGGACACAAGTGGGCAATACCGACACTCCGTTCAAAGCCCACATGCTCTCGGATGGCACGCTGCGCTTCATCTGCTTGGCCACACTGTTGCTACAGCCTCTGGACTTGCTGCCCGATACCGTGCTGATCGACGAACCCGAGTTGGGCCTGCACCCCTACGCTATCTCGGTGCTGGCTGACATGTTCAAGCAAGTTGCAGAAAGGCGGCAATTAATTGTGTCATCGCAATCCGTGGAGTTGGTCAACGAGCTTCAACCCGAAGATGTGATAGTGGTCGACCAGGAAGACGGGGCCTCTACTTTTCGTCGGTTTGAGCAAACTGAGCTTGATGGCTGGCTTCAGGATTACGCCATGGGAGAACTTTGGAAGCGCAACGTACTAGGTGGGAGGCCCTGAATGGTTGCCGTCGTAGTGATCGTTGAGGGGCAGACTGAAGAACGGTTTGTCAAACAATTGGTCGCGCCTGCGCTGCGTCATTTGAAGATATTTCTCAAACCTGAACTCCTGCCCACGTCCAGAACGGGGAAAGGTGGTGCAGTCAGCTTTGATCGATTCAAGTTTCATGCTGTAAACGCACTCAAAAATCAGAAGACGGATGTCGTAACGACTTTTTTGGACTTGTATGCGCTGGATACTCGGTTCCCAGGTTTTGGCGATGCGCTGACCAAAGGCACGTTAGATGCAAAGGTGGAGTGCCTTAATCAATCTTTGCATGAGGCATTGGTGGCGCACGCAGGTTGTCGCCCTGAGCGATTCATTGCGCACATTCAGCCGCATGAGTATGAAGGGCTTTTGTTCTCAGATGTCGAAGCGCTTTGCCGGATTGAGCCTGATTGGGCAGTCTGTGCGCATCACCTCACCAAGGTTCGCGGCGGTTACGACACGCCCGAGCATATCAACGATGGATTTGAAACCAAGCCATCAAAGCGTCTTGAAAGCACGCTCACTCCAAAGTACAAAAAAACGCGGCATGGTCCGTTGGCGGCTGAGAGCATTACGCTCAGTGTCATCGAGCGTGAATGTCGGCACTTTCGCACCTGGATAAATAAATTGCGGGCACTGACCTCATCAACCGTTTGAATCTATTTCATATGAAGGAGAAATCATGACCATCAAAATCGGTATCAACGGCTTTGGCCGCATCGGACGCATGGTGTTCCGTGCTGCTGTGCAAAACTTTTCTGACATCGAAGTCGTCGGCATCAACGACTTGCTGGAGCCGGACTATCTGGCCTACATGCTCAAGTACGACAGCGTGCACGGTCGCTTCAAAGGCGACGTGGCTGTGGAGGGCAATACCCTGGTCGTCAACGGCAAGAAAATTCGCCTGACGGCCGAGCGCGATCCCGCTGCCTTGAAGTGGAGCGAGGTGGGCGCGCAGGTGGTGATCGAATCCACGGGCCTGTTTTTGACCAAAGAAACGGCGCAAAAGCACATCGACGCCGGTGCCCAAAAGGTCATCATGAGCGCGCCCAGCAAGGACGACACGCCGATGTTCGTGCACGGCGTCAACTGCGCCCAATACGCGGGCCAGCCCATCATCAGCAACGCCAGTTGCACCACCAACTGCCTGGCACCTGTGGCCAAGGTGCTGCACGACAAGTGGGGCATCAAGCGCGGCCTGATGACCACGGTGCACGCCGCCACCGCCACGCAAAAAACTGTGGACGGCCCCAGCAACAAAGACTGGCGCGGTGGCCGCGGCATTCTGGAAAACATCATTCCCAGCAGCACCGGCGCGGCCAAGGCGGTGGGCGTGGTGCTGCCTGATCTGAAAGGCAAGCTGACAGGCATGAGCTTTCGCGTGCCCACCTCCGACGTGTCGGTGGTTGATTTGACGGTAGAGCTGGACAAAGCCGCCAAATACGAGGAAATCTGCGCCGAGATGAAGGCGCAAAGCGAAGGCAAGCTCAAAGGCATTCTGGGCTACACCAACGAGAAAGTGGTGGCCACCGACTTCCGTGGTGATGCGCACAGTTCCATCTTTGACGCTGAGGCCGGCATCGCCCTGGACGGCACCTTCGTCAAGCTGGTGAGCTGGTACGACAACGAATGGGGCTACTCCAACCGCTGCCTGGACATGGTGCGCGTGGTCACCAGCAAGTAAGCGCACTTTTTACGTGCAGGTGCCTCAGCACTTGCAGCGTGGCCCAGACTGGCGTTGGCTGGCCTGGGCCGTTTTGTTGGCGGTCGTTGCGGGGCGTTTGATGTCTGGGTATTCGTGTGGGCCGCAGTGGAGGGCAGCTCAAATCAACCCCCAATGGCAACCCGCCCCCTGAGCGAATGCGGCAGCGCCTCCGTGATCGTCACATCCAGCATTTGCCCAGCCAGCCGCGCCCCGTTCGGCCCGCCGTCAAAGTTGACGATGCGGTTGCATTCGGTGCGGCCCATCAACTCTTGCGGATTTTTGCGCGAGGGGCCTTCGACCAGGATGCGCTGGGTGGTGCCGACGCGGCTGGCTGAAATGGCGCGCACGTTCTGCTCGACGGTGGCTTGCAGGTGTTGCAGGCGTTTCAGCTTGACCTGGTGCGGGGTGTCGTCGGCTAGGTTGGCGGCCGGGGTGCCGGGGCGGGGGCTGAAGATGAAGCTGAATGACGCATCAAAACCCACATCGTCGATCAGCTTCATCATCTTGTCGAAATCCTGCTCGGTTTCGCCGGGAAAGCCGACGATGAAGTCGCTGCTCAGGCTGATGCCGGGGCGCACGGCGCGCAGCTTGCGCACGATGGACTTGTATTCCATGGCGGTGTAGCCGCGCTTCATGGCCATCAAAATGCGATCGCTGCCGTGCTGCACCGGCAAATGCAGATGGCTGACCAGTTTGGGCACTTTGCCATACACCTCGATCAGACGCGGGGTGAATTCGTTGGGGTGGCTGGTGGTGTAGCGGATGCGGTCCAGCCCATCGACCTCTGCCAGCGCGCGGATCAGCCCTGCCAGCGTCCAGTCCCCGGCGGCATAGGCGTTGACGTTCTGGCCCAGCAGCGTGATTTCCCGCACGCCCGCCTCCACCAGCGCGCGCGCCTCCGCCAGCACGCGGTCGGCCGGGCGGCTGACCTCCGCCCCGCGGGTGTAGGGAACGACGCAAAAGGCGCAGAACTTGTCGCACCCTTCCTGCACGGTCAGGAAGGCGGTCGGCCCGCGCGATGCGCGCCGCTTCGGCAGACGCTCGAACTTGTCCTCTTCGGGGAAATCGGTGTCGACCGCACGTTCGCCTGCGCGGACGCGCGCTTCCATCTGCGGCAGGC
>NZ_JBKEEE010000042.1:0-2543 GCF_047975795.1 Ottowia sp.
AGCGGCACCGACCGGCTGGCGCAGGCGGTGGCCGCGTATGGGCAGGCGCTGAAAGAGCACACCCGCGAGCGCGTGCCGCTGGACTGGGCCATGACGCACAACAACCTGGGCGCTGCCTTGAGCATGCTGGGCGAACGCGAAAGCGGCACCGCCCGGCTGGCGCAGGCGGTGGCCGCGTATGAGCAGGCGCTTGAGGTGTTTCAGGAGGCTTGGGCGACGCATTACGCGACAGTGGCGACCCGCAACCTGGCGCGCACGCGGGCGCTGCTGGCCCGCCGCCAACCTGGCACGGGGCAGTGAAGTGGCTGGGTTGCAGGAGGGCGCATGAGCTGCCGGATTGCTATCAACAACATAGCTGACTGCGCTGGTGGTTGCAGCGCCAGTGCCTGATTGAATGCCTGAAAAACCCGACACATTGCCGCTGTGGGATGCAGCGCGGGCTGACACTGCCGCCGATGCGCCTTCGGGTGCGTGGCCGCCGGGTGCCGAGCGCGTCGCCCCCGGCTGGCGGCCGCTGGTGGCGGCGTTTGTTGCCAGCCCGGACGGACGGGGCGTGCGCCAGCATCTGGCCCAGCGCCAGGCGGCGGGTGCCACGGTGTACCCGCCAGAGCCTTTGCGGGCGCTGCAACTGACGGCGTTGGAGGACGTGCGGGTGGTGATTCTGGGCCAAGACCCCTACCACGGCCCGGGCCAGGCCAACGGGCTGGCGTTTGCCGTTGGCCCCGGCGTCAAGCCACCGCCCAGCCTGCGCAATATTTGCAAGGAGCTGGCGCGCGACTATGGCCGCGCGCCGCAGCCGGACGGCCTGCTGAACCACTGGGCGGCGCAAGGCGTGCTGTTGCTCAACACCTGCCTGACGGTGGAGGCGGGCCAGGCGGGCAGCCATGCCCGCATTGGCTGGCAGGCGCTGACGGGGCGCATTTTCGAGCGGCTGGTGGCAATTGAGCGGCCATTGGTGTTCATGCTCTGGGGTGCGCACGCACAAGGCATGCGCCCGGCAGACGCGCCAGCGCGGCATGCATGGCTGATGGCCAACCATCCCTCACCGCTGTCGGCGCTGCGCCCGCCGGTGCCTTTCATCGGCTGCGGGCATTTCAGGGCCGCCAATGCGTTTTTGCAGAAGGCCGGCGGCGCGGCGGTGGATTGGCTGGGTGCGCCAGCGGCGCACCCACAGAGAATTTAGCCTGGCTGCATCAATGATGGCGGCTGCGTCGACGTAAACCGGATCCAGCCAAACCGATCACCACGCTCAATAAGCCCAGCGCCCAAGGTGCATTCACCGGCACCGCCACGGGTGATCCAGCACTTGCCGACGATCCTGTAGGCACCCGGAATGTCACCGTACTGGTGGTGCAAACCTGATTGGGCGCAGTCTGGTTGTCGCACACTTCAAATGTCACCACCACGTCACCCGTGAACCCGGTCACCGGGGTGAACGAAATCACGCCAGTTGCGGGATCGACCGTCACCGTACCCGCAGCCGGGTCGCTTGAGGTGGGGTTGGGCTGTACGGTCAGTGGCAAGTTCAGGCTGTTGGAAGCACCGTTCAAAGGATCGAATGTGCCCGTGGTGCCGGGTTGCACGGTAATCAAGCCGGTAGGCAAGGTGATGTTGTTCAACGTTGCCTTGATATCAAAATTATCCAGCGCCAGATAATGATGATTTGGCAGACCGGTCATGACCATCATCACGCGTGAATTGGTTGCCGTCATGGCACTCAAGTCAATTGAAAACGAATAATCGTGCCAATCCAGCGTAAAGCGGTTAGCCACCGTGTTACTGTTACTGACGCTCATAACTTCAGTGGCAAATGCTGTTTGTGGTGACCCACTAATATTCACTCCGGCGTTGCCACCCAGTGCCGTTGGGCCAGTTATGGCCACGCTGGTATTGGCCGTGCCTGCGGGAATCTCATAGAACTGAAGCGTAAAATTCACTGCAACACCAGGGTCAAATCCATAATTAGTGCTTGCATAGGTAGGAATGCCCATCAGCGACGCATTGAAAGTACCGTTCAAAAACTGGTATGATTGCGGGTCAAATATGAATCCTATACTTTCAATATTACCTACTGCATCGCTTGATCCATGAAAGCCGATGGCATAGTCGTCTGCAATTAAAGCTGGTGCAGGGTCAATGATGTCATCGGCCCATCCTGTTTTGCTTACACACAGTCGATCAGCCGTTCTTATTTGATAGTAAGGAACCGTTCCGCTCGTATAGCTGGTAGCGGCGTTCGCAGTATCTGCATTTCCACCAAATCCAGTGCAGGCACTCAATGGTCGAACGGGGTTCTCAAAATCTTGTTGATATATATCAATCGTCGATTGTGCATGCGCTGAAAACCATGCGGTGGAAAGCACGGCCGCAAGCATTATTTTCTTGATCAATATCATACTGATTAACTCCCGTGGGACGAATTATTAAGGAAGGTCTGCAAAAGTCAGCCCCATGACGGCCTGATCTGAGACAGTGGAGCGATGCAACAGACAAGCCTTGCCACCACTGGATTCGAGCTTGCAGCCAAACGCACGCGCAAGCGT
>NZ_JBKEEE010000043.1:0-30273 GCF_047975795.1 Ottowia sp.
TTGCCCGCATTGGGCTGCCCTGCAATGACCACCTTGATGCCTTCGCGCAGCAGTGCGCCCTGTTTGGCGCGCGCTTGCACGGATTGCAGTTGTTGCTGTAAATTCAATAGCTGTTCATGCACGTTGTGTGTGCGTAAAACGTCGATTTCTTCCTCAGGGAAATCCAGCGTAGCCTCGATCAGCATGCGCAACTGGATCAGGCCATTGACCAGCGCATGGATGGCTTGCGAAAAAGCCCCGGCTAATGACCGACTGGCTGAACGGGCGGCCGCTTCGGTGCTGGCGTCGATCAAGTCCATCACGGCTTCGGCCTGGGCCAGATCGAGCTTGTCGTTCAAAAAGGCGCGCTCGGTGAATTCGCCGGGGCGGGCCAGGCGCAGGTGCGGCAAGCGGGGCTGGCCGGTGGCGGGGTTGGCTTCAGCGGCGGCTTGCAGGCAGCGCCCCAGCAGCAGTTGCAGCACCACCGGGCCGCCGTGGGCTTGCAGCTCCAGCACGTCTTCACCGGTGTACGAATGGGGGGCGGGAAAGTGCAGCGCCAGACCGTGGTCGATGGGCTGACCATCAGCATCCAAAAACGGACCGTAGGTGGCCACGCGCGGGGCCAGGTGACGGGCGCACAGCGCATGTGCCAGTGCGGCCATGCTGGGGCCAGACACGCGCACGATACCGACCGCACCGCGCCCCGGTGCGGTGGCGATGGCGACGATGGGGTCGGGCGCGGGTGCGAGATCGGGCGTGTGGTCGGGCACCGCGCCCGGCGTGCGGTGGTGCGGCATGCTCAATAAAACCCGCTTGCAGTGGGATGGACGCCGACGGTGGGGTCGGTGTAAATGGCGTCCAGCCCAAAGCGTTGACCGCGCAGGTGGTCTTGCACGCAGCGCCACACCAGCGGGCTGCGGTGGCGAGGGCGGCTGGCCTCGATGTCGGCAGGCGTCAGCCACAGGGTGCGCACAATGCCTTTGTCCAGTGGGCGCGCTGTGTCGGGCGTGCTGGCGCTGCCGCAAAAAGCAAAGCGCAACCGGGTGGTGGGCGTGCCCTGTGCGTCGGCTGATGCGGCCATGTACACGCCCAACAGTGCGGTGGGGTTGAAGACGCAAGCGGTTTCTTCCAGCGCCTCGCGCACCGCGCCTTGCTGGGGTGATTCGCCTGGCTCCAGATGGCCTGCGGGGGTGTTCAGGCGCAGACCGCCTGTGGTGTGCTCTTCGACCAGCAGGTAACGCCCATTGCGTTCAATGATGGCGGCCACGGTGACGCTGGGTTTCCATCGCGTGATGCTCATGTGGGCGATTATCGGTGGGCGTTGCGCGGACGTCGCGCAGGTGTCGGCGGCCACAGGCGCACGGCAGTTACACATGACTGTAAATACAGCACAATGCGTGAAAAGCTTTGATAAGCTCAAGACCCATTCCCCCATACCCGTCTCAGGCTTGTGCGCTGCACAACCAAAGACCGCCACTTTTTGTACGAGGAGATGAACCATGCTGATTGGCGTGCCAGCCGAAACCGCGGCGGGTGAAGCCCGCGTTGCCGTCACCCCGGAAACCGCCAAAAAACTGGTCGGACAAGGCCACACGGTGCGCGTGCAGGCTGACGCTGGCCTGCGCGCCAGCGCCGCCGACGAGGCTTATCGCGCCGCCGGGGCTGAAATCACCGACGCCGCAGGCTCTTTGGGTGCCGAGATGGTGCTGAAAGTGCGCCCGCCTGCGCCACAAGAGCTGGCGCAAATAAAGCCTGGTGCCGTGCTGGTGGGCATGCTGGAGCCGTTCAACGCCGAAGGGCTGGAGCGCCTGGCCGCCGCACAAGTCACCGCCTTTGCGCTGGAAGCCGCGCCGCGCACCACGCGCGCGCAAAGCATGGACGTGCTGTCCAGTCAGGCCAATCTCGCGGGCTACAAGGCGGTCATCATGGCGGCAGACCGGTACCAGAAATTCTTTCCCATGCTGATGACCGCAGCGGGCACCGTGAAAGCCGCGCGCGTGGTTATTTTGGGCGTGGGCGTGGCGGGCTTGCAGGCCATTGCCACGGCCAAGCGCCTGGGCGCGGTGATCGAGGCCAGCGACGTGCGCCCCAGCGTGAAAGAACAGGTGGAGTCGCTGGGCGGCAAGTTCATCGACGTGCCTTACGAAACGGCGGAGGAAAAAGAAGCCGCCGAAGGCGTGGGCGGCTATGCCCGCCCCATGCCGCAAAGCTGGCTTGACCGGCAAAAGGCCGAAGTCGCCAAGCGCGTAGCCCAGGCCGACGTGGTGATTTCCACCGCGCTGATTCCGGGCCGCGCCGCACCGGTGCTGATGACGGAAGAGATGGTGCAAAGCATGAAACCCGGCTCGGTCATCATCGACATGGCCGCAGGCAAGGGCGCGCCCAACGCTGACGGCAGCGTGGGCGGCAACTGCCCGCTCACCGAGGCCGACCGCACCGTGGTCAAGCATGGCGTGACCATCGTGGGCGACACCAACCTGGCTTCGCAAGTGGCCGCCGACGCCAGCAGCCTGTATGCGCGCAACGTGCTGGATTTTCTGAAGCTGGTGCTGCCACCGGCCGCCAAGGGCGAGCCGCCGTCTGCATTCAAAATAGATCTTGAAGACGATATCGTCGCCGCTTGCCTGATGGCGCAAGGCGGTGCCGTGACCCGTCAATAACCATTGTGCAAATGACCCGCTCCTTGACTTTCATTGTTCATCCGCCGCGCGGCTGGCGTGCGCATGCTACGGCGGTCTGTATGGGCGCAGCCCTGCTGCTGGGTGCTTGCGCCAGCCCGTCCAGCACACCGTCCGCCAGCGCAGTGGCTGGCACCAGCGGCCTGGCCATGCAAGCGCCGACGATTTCGGTGCCGCCCACCAGCGTGGGCACTTGGCAGGAATTGGGTTACTTTCAGGCCCCCTGGCTGGCGGGTGACGCACCTGTGCCGGTCAATGGCGCGACCGCGCTCACTCGCGTGGCGGGCTTGCGCCGCGACGACGGGCACTGGTTGGCCATTGTGGTGGTGCAACAAGCGCCGGGCGCGGTGGCCGAGTGTCCGGCAGTCAATGAGCTGCACATCGCTGAATTGGGCCGCCCCGGCAACGGCTGTCTGCGCGCCCGGGTGGATGCCGACTTTGATGGCTGGCTGAAGCAGCAGCACTCGGTGCTTTACCAGTGGCTGGATGGTCGCGGCTGGACTTCGCGCCCGCGCGCCTGGATCAGCACTCGTGTGCCCGATGCCGCAGGCGGTGCGTTGGAGTCGCACGTATTGGTCGACACCCGCCTGATGGAGCCAACCACGCGCAACAACATTGATTTTTTGACCGGGGGGCAGCCCGCCATCGCCTGGGTGATGCGGTTTGCGGCCGCCACGCGGGCGGCTGATGGCGGGGTATTGCAAGTGCCGCCTTTCCCGTTTGCGCCCAGCCTGGTTGCTGCACCCGCCGTGCCAGAAGCGGCCCCACCTGCGGCCTCTGCGCCTGCCAAGGCCGAGCAAGTGTCACCATCGCCGGTCGTCACGCCGCGTCCACCGGCTCCTGCTGCGCGCAGCGACCGTCAATAAACCCCGCTACACGCGCGCACCCCACATACTTATTCACTTCATTTTCAGGCGACCGGAGACAAACCATGGAAACCATTTCGCCCATCGTGTTCAACCTGATCATTTTTGTCCTGGCCATCTACGTCGGCTACCACGTGGTCTGGAACGTCACGCCCGCGCTGCACACGCCGCTGATGGCAGTGACCAACGCCATCAGCGCCATCGTCATCGTAGGGGCCATGCTGGCCGCCGGGCTGACCGAAGGCGGCTTTGCCAAGCTGATGGGCGTGGCGGCGGTGGCGCTGGCGGCGGTGAACATCTTCGGCGGTTTTCTGGTTACCCGTCGCATGCTGGAGATGTTCAAGAAAAAAGAACGCCCAGCGCAGGCTGGCAAAGCGCAATCAGCTACCCAATAAGGAGCAAACAGCATGAGCATGAACCTTGTCACGCTGCTGTACCTGGTGGCCAGCATTTGCTTCATTCAGGCGCTCAAAGGCTTGTCGCACCCCACCACATCAATCCGGGGTAACCTGTTTGGCATGGTGGGCATGGCGATTGCCGTGTTCACCACGGCAGCGCTGATCGTCAAGCTCTCTGGCTCCGGGCTGGGCCTGGGCTGGGTGCTGCTGGGCCTGGTGGCAGGCGGCGGCTACGGCGCGTGGCGCGCCAAGACCGTCGAGATGACCAAGATGCCCGAGCTGGTGGCCTTTTTCCACAGCATGATCGGTCTGGCCGCGGTGCTGATGGCCAGCGCGGCGGCGGTCGAGCCTTGGGCCTTTGGCATCACCGAGCACGGCGGGCAGATTCCGGGTGGCAACCGGGTCGAGCTGGCGCTGGGCGCTTTCATTGGCGCGGTGACGTTCAGCGGCTCGGTCATCGCCTGGGGCAAGCTGTCGGGCACATCAAAGTTTCGCCTGTTTCAGGGCGCGCCGGTGGTGTTTGCAGGCCAGCACTGGCTGAACCTGGCGCTGGGGCTGGCGGCGGCCTTCTTCATTTTTGGCTTCTGGCATTCGCAAAGCACGTTCGATTTTGTGCTGGTCTGTCTGCTGGGCTTCATCATCGGCGTGACGCTGATCATCCCCATTGGCGGCGCCGACATGCCGGTGGTGGTGTCCATGCTCAACAGCTACTCGGGCTGGGCGGCGGCCGGTATCGGCTTCAGCCTGAACAACAGCATGCTGATCATTGCCGGTTCGCTGGTGGGCAGCTCGGGGGCGATTTTGAGCTACATCATGTGCAAGGCCATGAACCGCTCGTTCTTCAACGTCATCCTGGGCGGCTTTGGCGGCGAGGCGTTGGCCGCGACCGGGGGTGCCCAAGAGCAGCGCCCGGTCAAAAGCGGCAGCGCCGACGACGCCGCCTTCATGCTCGGCAACGCTGACAGCGTGGTCATCGTGCCCGGCTACGGCTTGGCCGTGGCGCGCGCCCAGCACGCCGTGAAAGAGCTGGCCGAAAAGCTCACCGACAAGGGCATCGACGTCAAATACGCCATCCACCCGGTGGCCGGTCGCATGCCGGGCCACATGAACGTGCTGCTGGCCGAGGCCGAGGTGCCTTACGACCAGGTGTTCGAGATGGAAGACGTGAACGGCGAATTCGGCCAGGCCGATGTGGCCATCATCCTGGGGGCCAACGACGTGGTGAACCCCGCCGCACTGCAAAAAGGCAGCGCCATCTACGGCATGCCCATTCTGGAAGCTTACAAGGCCAAGACCGTGATCGTGAACAAACGCTCCATGGCCGCAGGCTATGCGGGGCTGGACAACGAGCTGTTCTACATGGACAAGACCATGATGGTGTTTGGCGATGCCAAAAAGGTGGTGGAAGACATTGGCAAGGCCATTGAGTGAGCCACAGGCGTGCAGCACGCCAAAAAGTATCTCTTCAAGATACCTTTTGTGGCTTGAGGCCATGCCGCAGGAAAACGCCAGTACCGGCGGCACCAAGGCGCACCCACAATGGCCTGGATGGCTGGTTGCAGGGCGCGCCAGCCGCATCAATCCGAGAGTGCCGCACCGTAGGTACCTTTGTAATGGAGAAGTGACGACATGACCGAGCGCATCTGGCTGCCCCACTACCCGGCAAGTGTGCCGACCGATATTGATCCGTCCGCTTACTCTTCGCTGGTGGCATTGATCGAACAGAGCTTTCGCCAATACTCGGGCCGTACGGCCTACAGCTTTCTGGGCAAGGATTTCAGCTACGCCGATACCGATGCGCAAAGCCGCGCGCTGGGCGCTTACCTGCAAAGTCTGGGCCTGCAACGCGGTGACCGCGTGGCCATCATGATGCCCAATGTGCCGCAGTACCCTGCGGCGGTGGCTGCGATCTTGCGCGCCGGGTTGGTGGTGGTGAATGTCAACCCGCTGTACACCGCGCGCGAGCTGGAGCACCAGCTTAAAGACTCAGGTGCCAAGGCCATCATCATCATCGAGAACTTTGCCGCCACGCTGCAAAAGTGCATCGCCAGCACGCCGGTCAAGCATGTGGTGTTGGCGTCCATGGGCGATCGACTCGGCTTTTTGAAAGGGCTGATCGTCAACTACGTGGTGCGCAAGGTCAAAAAGCTGGTGCCCGCATTCAACCTGCCAGGCGCAGTGCGTTACAACGATGCCATCGCCAAGGGGCAAAGTGCGCAACTCGTCACCCCCGATATCGGCCCGGATGATGTGGCCGTGCTGCAATACACTGGCGGCACCACGGGTGTCTCCAAAGGCGCGGTGCTGCTGCACCGCAACCTGGTGGCCAACGTGCTGCAATCCGAGGCGTGGAACGATCCCGTGATGAAAAGCGTGCCCGTCAGCGAGCAGCCCACCAGCGTGTGCGTTCTGCCGCTGTACCACATCTTCGCTTTCACGGTGAACATGATGCTGGGCCTGCGCACGGGCGGCAAAGTCATCTTGATTCCCAACCCGCGCGATTTGCCTGCGGTGCTCAAAGAGCTGTCCAAGCACACCTTTCACAGCTTTCCTGCCGTCAACACCTTGTTCAATGGTTTGGCCAACCACCCGGATTTCGGCACCGTCAACTGGCGCAACCTGAAGGTGTCGGTAGGCGGCGGCACCGCCGTGCAGGCCGCAGTGGCCAAGCTGTGGCTGGAAAAAACCGGCTGCCCCATCTGCGAAGGTTATGGCCTGTCGGAAACCAGCCCGTCGGCCACCTGCAATCCCACCGATTCCAAGGCGTTCACCGGCACCATCGGGTTGCCATTGCCCAGCACCTTCATCAAAATTCTGGACGACGATGGCAACGAGGTGCCATTGGGCCAGGCCGGTGAAATTGCCATCAAAGGCCCGCAAGTCATGGCCGGTTACTGGCAACGCCCGGACGAAACCGCCAAGGTCATGACGCTGGACGGTTACTTCAAATCGGGCGACGTGGGCGTGATGGACGAGCGCGGCTTTACCCGCATTGTCGATCGCAAGAAAGACATGGTCTTGGTCAGCGGCTTCAACGTGTATCCCAACGAAGTGGAAGACGTGGTGGCCACCATGCCGGGCGTGCTGGAGGTGGCGGTGGTCGGTGTTCCGGACGACAAGACAGGTGAGGCGGTCAAACTGGTGGTGGTCAAAAAAGACCCCGCCCTGACCGAAGACGCCGTGCGTGCATTTTGCCATGACAACCTGACCGGCTACAAGCGCCCCAGGGTGATCGAATTTCGCACCGAGTTGCCCAAAACTCCGGTGGGCAAGGTGTTGCGCCGCGAACTGCGCGACAAGTAAGCAATCACTAATTTGCGTCATTGATGAGCCGCCCCATCGGCTTGGTCAGCGCTCTGCGGCAAGAACTGGCCGCCGTGCTGGCGGCCATGCCCGACGAGCACATTCAACGTGTGGCGGGGCGCGACTTCTGGGTTGGCCACTGGCATGGCCATGACGTGGTGGCCGTGCTGTCGCGCGTGGGCAAGGTGGCGGCGGCAACCACCACCACCGCCTTGCTGGAGCGCTTTGGCGTTGGCCGCGTGGTGTTCACCGGCGTGGCGGGCGGCATTGGCCAGGGCGTGCGTGTGGGCGACGTGGTGCTGGCGCGTCACCTGGTGCAGCACGACATGAACGCCTCGCCGCTGTTTCCGCGCCATGAAGTGCCACTGTATGGGCGTTCGCACTTCGCAGCCGATGCGGCGCTGTCGGCTGAACTGGCCGCTGCCGCGCAGGCTGTGCTGGCGCAGCCGCACCACACGTTGGGTGCTGACGCCGTGACTGAATTTGCCTTGTCAGCGCCGCAACTGCATCAAGGGCTGGTCGACAGTGGTGACCGCTTCGTGTCCAGCCAGACCGAAAGCGATGCCCTGCGCCAGGCATTGCCCGACACGCTGGCGGTGGAGATGGAAGGGGCCGCCGTGGCGCAGGTGTGCCACGACTACGGCGTGCCTTTTGCCGCGCTGCGCACCATCTCTGACCGCGCAGACGATACGGCGCACGTGGATTTCACCCGCTTTATCGAGCGCGTGGCCAGTGTCTACAGCGTGGCCATGCTGTCGCAGTGGCTGACGGTGCGGTCACCCTGAAGGGCTGTGGGGCGGGCAGATCGCCTGTTCGGCGTAGACCATCAAACCGGCAACGCCACCAGCGGGTGGCCGAACATCGGGTCGTCCTTTTGCGAGGCCAGGGCCTTTTTCAGGTCGATCCCCAGCGCCTTGGCCACGCCGGCACCGTAGGCCGGATCGGCCGCGTGGCAGTTGCGGATGTGGCGCAGCTTGACGAATTCAGGTGCATCGCCCATGCCGCGGCCGGTGTTGTCGAACAGCGCCTGCTTTTGCGCGTCGGTCATCAGCTGGAACAGTTTGCGCGGCTGCTCGAAGTAGTTGCTGTCGTCCTGGTTGGCCGACCAGAAGGCGGCACTGCCGTTGATCTTGAGCGGCGGCTCGGCGAAGTCGGGCTGCGCCTGCCACTGGCCGAAGCTGTTGGGCTCGTAGTGCGGCAGGCTACCGTAGTTGCCGTCCATGCGGCCCTGGCCGTCGCGGTGGTTGCTGTGCACCGGGCAGCGCGCCTGGTTGACGGGGATCTGGTGGTGGTTGACGCCCAGGCGGTAGCGCTGCGCGTCGGCGTAGTTGGTCAGGCGCGCCTGCAGCATGCGGTCGGGGCTGACGCCGATGCCGGGCACCAGGTTGCTGGGGGCGAAGGCGCTTTGCTCGACGTCGGCAAAGAAGTTCTCGGGATTCTTGTTCAGCTCGAACTCGCCGACCTGGATCAACGGATAGTCGCCATGCGGCCAGACCTTGGTCAAGTCGAACGGGTGGTAAGGCACCTTGCCCGCGTCCTGCTCGGGCATGACCTGCACGTACATCGTCCACTTGGGGAAGTCGCCACGCGCGATGGCGTCGTACAAATCGCGCTGATGGCTTTCGCGGTCCTGGCCGATCAAGGTGGCGGCTTCGGCGTCGGTCAGGTTTTGGATGCCCTGCTGGGTCTTGAAGTGCAGCTTGACCCAGAAGCGCTCGCCATCAGCGTTCCAGAAGCTGTAGGTGTGCGAGCCAAAGCCGTGCATGTGGCGGTAGCTGGCGGGAATCCCGCGCTCGCTCATCACCACGGTGATCTGGTGCAGCGCCTCGGGCAGCAGCGTCCAGTAGTCCCAGTTGTGGCTGGCGCTGCGCAGGTTGGTGCGCGGGTCGCGCTTGACGGCCTTGTTCAGGTCGGGGAACTGGCGCGGGTCGCGGATGAAGAACACCGGCGTGTTGTTGCCCACCATGTCCCAGTTGCCCTCTTCGGTGTAGAACTTCAGGGCAAAGCCGCGAATGTCGCGCTCGGCGTCGGCCGCGCCGCGCTCGCCCGCCACGGTGGTGAAGCGGGCGAACATCTCGGTTTGCTTGCCGACCTGGCTGAAGAGCTTGGCGCGGGTGTAGCGGGTGATGTCGTGCGTGACGGTGAAGGTGCCGAATGCGCCCGAGCCTTTGGCGTGCATGCGCCGCTCAGGAATCACCTCGCGCACAAAGTTGGCCAACTTCTCGTTCAGCCACACATCCTGCGCCAACAACGGCCCGCGCGGCCCGGCGGTGAGGCTGTCGCGGTTGTTGGCCACTGGCGCGCCAAAGGCAGTGGTGAGGTGGGTGACGGGGCATGTTGGAGGTGTTTTTTGGGTCTGATCAGTCATCGTGGTTCTCCTGGTTCGCTCGTCTGGCATGACGAAGCATCGTGGGAGTTCTGATCCTGCGACAGATCATGCGATTTGTGAAATTCAATGACTCTAATTGCGGAATAGTTGCAATCAATCGTCGCGCGACTCATGATGTCCGAAAAGAGCGGCCTTTCTGGCCATGGTTGCGCAACTAAACGCTGTTGGATACTGAAAATCAGACCTTCACCTGGTTCAGGGCGCTGCGCGCGATTGTTGGATCTCGGCGTCCGTGGGCTGAAAGTCGGCTCCGTCTTTGTAGGCAAAGTCCACCATCACGCCTTTGCCGTCTTTCAGGCTGGTTTTGCCCACGAACGCGCCCATGGTGGATTGGTGGTCTTGCGGCCGGTAGGTGATGCGGCCCCAGGGGGTGTCGACCTGCAAGCCTTTGAAGGCAGCCACCAGCTTGTCGGTGTCGCTGCTGCCTGCCTTGCGCAAGCCCGCGATGGCCGAGACGATCATGTTGTAGCCCACCACCGAGCCGGCGCGCGGATAGTCTTTGAAGCGCGCCTGGTACGCATCCAAAAACGCCTGGTGTTCGGGCGTTTTGATGCCGTACCAGGGGTAGCCGGTGACGATCCAGCCCTCGGGCGTTTCGCTGCGCAGCGGGTCCAGGTATTCCGGCTCGCCGGTCAGCAGGCTGACCACGGTGCGGCCTTTGAACAGTCCCCGCGTGTTGCCTTCACGCACGAACTTGGACAGATCGGCGCTGAACAGCGCGTTAAAGATGGCATCGGGCTTGGCGTCGGCCAGTGCCTGCACCACGCTGCCCGCGTCCACGCGGCCCAGCGGCGGGGCTTGCTCGGCCACAAATTCCACGTCCGGCTGGGCGGCTTTGAGCAGGCGCTTGAACGCCGCCACGGCCGATTGGCCGTACTCGTAATTGGGGTAGACGACGGCCCAGCGCTTTTTGTTCAGCTTGGCCGCCTCGGCCACCAGCATGGCCGACTGCATGTAGGTGCCGGGGCGCAGGCGGAAGGTGGTGGCGTTGCCGCCTTGCCAGGTCAGTTTGTCTGTCAGCGGCTCACCGGCCAGAAAGAACACTTTCTTTTGCTTGGCAAAGTCGGCCACGGCCATGCCGGTGTGCGACAAAAAAGTGCCGGCCAGCACGTCCACCCGCTCGCGGGTGACCAGTTCTTCGGCCATGCGCACCGCGTCGCCCGGGTTGGCGTTGTCGTCGCGCGTGATCAGCACCACCTGCTTGCCGTTCACGCCGCCTGCCGCGTTCGCCTGGGCCACGGCCAGTTCCATGCCTTTTTTGTACGGCCCTAAAAACGCGGGCTGCGCCTTGTAGCTGTTCAGCTCGCCAATCTTGATGGTGCCCTGCGCGTGGGCAGCGCCTGCGGCCCACCACGGTGCGGCCAGAGCAGCGATAGTCAGACAAAACGAACGGCGTGCAGGCATGGCGTACCTCTTGGTATCTGATTGAACAATTCAAGCACATCTAGTGAGGCCTAGACATTATTGATCCGGCAAGGAAATGTTTTGACCGTTCGGGCTGAGCCTGTCGAAGGGCTTCGACAGACTCAGCCCGAACGGGACTTGACTCATCACCGTGCCGGATCAACAGGAGGCGTGTCAAGCCTCAGTAACGTAAGGCAAATAGCCATCATATAAAAGTAGTATATTTCTTCCAATATAATATGTATTGGTTCTCATTATCAGACGCTATGACATTCTGTAATTTTGCGGAACCTGCACAAAGGGGAACCTCTAAAACCCCCAGTCTCCAACCGAGACCCCCTTGAAATACTGATCCCTGCATCATGCGCCAACGGCGCAGCGCCCAGAAGTTTGACCTATTCACTGACGACGCGCACAAGCGCAAGATCGATGTGCTGGGCGATCCTCTGGAACTCATCGCCCGTCACATCGACTTTGACCACTTGGGCGGCCTGATCGATGGCCTGTCCCCCCGCCTAGAGACGGGGTCAAGTCTCAATACTGTTCGGTTAGAGCCAATTCTTACGAAGCGACCATCCTGCAAGTCATTGATTTAAACGGTTTTGTGGCTATAAACTGAACAGTATTGGGTCAAGTCTTGCCTTTTGCTATTCAAAATAGCTTCTAGCCCGGTAGGGTGGCTATATGAACTCCTGATTTCATAGCTGTTCCCGATTTTTATACCGACGTCAGAGGTCGATTTGGCACTTATGTCTCTCGGCAACAAGCTCTCTTCAATTTAAGGCTTGGCTTGCGCTCAGCAAACATGGCGCTACCGGCTTAAAAAATTCCACACCATCTCCAGCCCTGCTGACCACAAGTCGTCCACCGAAGTGGTCATGGGCGAGGCAGGCTTTTGCGACCAGCGCTCTTTTTGCTGCTCGCGTTGGGCGCGCGCACGGTCGCGTTCGAGGGCGATCAGGGCGTCGGCCAAATCGGGTGAGGATGGCGAAGCGGGCTGGGGGTCTTTGACGCGCAGGGCGCGCCGGTGGTAGCGGGCCAGCGCCTGTTCCACCGCCTGTGGATCCAGCAGCGAAAAGGCCGATTGACAGTACGGGCAGGCCGCGTGTTGCCGCAAATCGACCGCCGCGCCGCAGTTGCTGCAATGGATGACCTTCAGGCGTTCAGCCAGGTTGGTCACTTCCACCGGGCTGAGCTGGCGCACAAAGCCCTTTTCGATCATGAAGGACGAAAAGGTGGAAAAGCGCCCGTGTCGCTGCGGGCAGCGGTAGGTGAAATAGCGGCCCGTGCGCACCACGTCGGTGCTTTCTTGCAGCGTGCGGCGGCAGCGTGGGCAATTTTTGTCGTGCGCGAGCGCGGCCTGCGGGTCGTCACGGTGCTCGTGCAGCAGGCGAAACAGTTCCATCACGCCGCGCGGGCCAATGCGCAGGCTTTCGTTGTCGTCAAACCAGATGCCGTGGCAGGTGTGGCATAAGTCCAGCTCCAGCGTGCCCACGCCGCCATGCGCTTCGACGTGGTGGATGTCCATCGGCGTTTTGCACGATGGGCAGCGGGTGGGTTCGGGGGCCAGTCTTTGAATCATGGGTGCCATGCTACCCGCTTGAAGGGACTGCATGGCGACGTGCCTTGACCATGGCCACTGCGATTTAGACTGCGGTCATGCCCAGATTTCACGTTCCCTTGCCCTTGGCCGCTGGTGTGCGCCTAAGTCTGCCGCCCGGTACCGTGCGCCACGTGCAGGTGCTGCGTTTGCAGCCGGGTCAAGGCATCACGCTGTTCAACGGCGAGGGGGGGCAGTGGTCGGCCACCATCGCCCGCATGGGCCGCAGCGAGGTCGAGGTGCTGGTGCAAACGCCTGAGGCCGTGGAGCGAGAAGCCGCACGCGCCGTGCATCTGGCGGTGGGCCTGATGGCGGCCGACCGCATGGACTGGCTGCTTGAAAAAGCCACCGAATTGGGGGCCGCCAGCTTGCAACCGCTGCTGGCCGAGCGCAGCAGCCTGCGCCTGTTGGGCGAGCGGGCTACGCGCAAGCACGCCCACTGGCAGGCGGTGGCGGTAGCGGCTTGCGAACAATCTGGCCGTAACCGCTTGATAGACGTGCTTAAACAGCTATCTTTTCAGGAGTATATAGAGGCTCCCAAAGCCCCTGATGGATGGCGCAGCGTATTGTCTCTGGCTGCTGGTGCCGTGCCGTGGCGTGAAGCCATGGCGACTTTGCCAGCGGCCATGCCGGTCACGCTGCTGTCTGGCCCCGAAGGCGGTTTGAGCGCCCACGAAGAAGCCGCGGCCCGCACCGCAGGCTATGTGCCGGTCAGTTTGGGGCCGCGCGTGTTGCGGGCTGAAACGGCACCCTTGGCTGCGCTGGCTTTGCTGTCTGTGTGACACCGACCCCAAGCCCACACTTCGCCAAAATACGCGCCTTCCGCCTCCCGCCTTCTGTTTGCCGCACCGCCCATGAACCGTTCTCTCTGGCTTTTGGCCCTGGCGCAGGGCCTGTTTTTGGTCAACAACGTGACCTTTATCGCCATCAATGGTCTGGTGGGTTTGCAACTGGCCCCCTTCGGGTGGATGGCCACGCTGCCGGTGATGGGCTATGTGGTGGGCGGCGCGGTGGCTACGCCGCTGGTGGCGCGTTCGCAGGCGCGGCTGGGGCGCAAGGGATCGTTTCAGCTGGGCTTGCTGGTGGCGCTGGGATCGGCTTTGCTGGCGGCCTGGGCGGCGTGGGTGCAAAGCTTTGGCCTGCTGCTGCTGGCCACCGTGGTGGCAGGTTATTACAACGCCAACGGCCAGTTGTACCGCTTTGCTGCGGCAGACCTGAGCGCGCCTGCATGGCGCGAAAAAGCGGTGTCGCTGGTGCTGGCCGGTGGCCTGCTGGGCGCGGTGGTTGGCCCCCATCTGGCAGCGTGGACGCGCGCGCTGCTGCCCGTGCCTTTTGTGGGCGCTTATCTGGCGCTGGCGGCTGTGGCCGTGCTGGCGATGGTGGTGATGGCGGGGGTTGAGTTTCCCAAAGCGCCTGAGCCGCAGGCCGCAGGCGGCGCATTAGCCGGGCGCCCCATGCGCGCCATCATGCGTCAGCCGGTGTTTGCCGTGGCCGTGCTGGGCGCGGCACTGGGCTATGGCGTGATGAACTTGCTGATGGCGGCCACGCCGCTGGCCATGCAGGTGTGCGGGTTTGAATTTGGGGCCACGGCGCAGGTGTTGCAGTGGCACGTGATCGGCATGTTTGCGCCGGGCTTTGTAACCGGCCACTTGATCCGGCGCTTTGGCACGCTGGCCATCATGGGCGCGGGCGTGGTGCTGAATGTGTTGTGTGTGGCGGTCGCCTTGTCGGGGGTGGAGTTTGCACAGTTTCTGGTGGCACTGCTGTTGCTGGGGGTGGGCTGGAATTTTCTGTTCACCGCCAGTACCACATTGGCGCTGAGCACTTACCGGCCCGAAGAGAAAGACCGCGCGCAGGCGGCCATCAACACCTGCGTGTTTGCCACGCTGGCGCTCACATCGCTGGCCTCTGGCGCGCTGGTGACCACGCAGGGCTGGATGTGGCTGGTGCTGGGTTCGCTGCTGCCCTTGCTGCTGTTGGGCGCGGCACTGGTGTGGCTGCGCCAGCGAAACCAGTTGGTGCAGCCCACGCCTTCCAGCTGAATATCAGACCGCCGGGGTCAGCCCCATCGCCATGCGCGGGATGGCCGCATCAGGCTGCCACGAGCGGCGGCCTAGCGCGGCAGGCCCGGCGCGGCTGCCGTCCAGCGTGCGCGCCACAAAGCGCTGGCACAGCCAGGTGCGCAGAGCGTCGAACACGGGGGCGTTGTCCAGCTCGTGAAACAGATCGTGGTAGTGCATGGGAAACACCTGGGCATTCACCACGCGGCGCGGCGCGGCGCGGGCAAATGCGGCACTGCCACTGATGCCGACCAGGCTGTTTTGCCCCGCATACAGCAGCAGCGTGGGCACGCTCCATTGCCGGGCCTGGGCCATTACGGCAGGCCCCGCGCTGGTGATGAAGTGTGCCAGCCGCAGGCTGACGCGGTCGTGCACCAGCGGGTCGCACCGATAGTCTTCGACCGATTGCGGGTCGTGCGACAGATAAGAAGGCTCGCGCCCGTGTCCCATGCGCGCTTGCGGGGCGAAGCGGTACAACCCATTGACCAGCATGGCTTGCAGTGCGTTCAGTTTGACACTCAGCGCGGGCGACGCCAGCACCAGTGCATCCACCCGGCGCAGCTTGAGCGACACCAGGCGCGCTGCCAGCAAGCCACCCACTGAATGGCCCAGCAAAATGAGCGGCATACGGTCGTCCATGTGGGCACGCGTGTCGTCGATCACGGCCACCAGGTCGTCCAACAGCCGGTTGTCGTCCGGCAAGCCCCCCCGTATGCCGGGCGAAGCGCCGTGGCCATACTGGTCAAAGCCGCGCACGGCAAAGCCCCAGCCGTTCAACTGACGGGCCATATCGAAATAGCGCCCCATGTGCTCGCCCAGGCTGTGCACCAGCAGTACGGTGCCGCGCGTGGGCGCGCCAGCGGGAACCGGCCAGTCCAGCACGGCCAGCGCGCCGGCGTTGACATCGGTGGGCTGTGGGACGGCGGCTTTATGCCTCATGGCATGCGTCCGATCACTTCGGCCACGGCGGCGGTCAGGCGCTTGGCGTACGGCACGTGCAAAAACTCGTTGGGGCCATGCGCGTTGCTGCGCGGGCCGAGCACGCCGCACACCATCATTTGCGCGGACGGAAAACCCGCCGACAACTGGCTCATCAACGGGATGGTGCCGCCCTGGCCGATGTGGCCGCAAGGCGCGCCAAAGTGCGCTTGCGACGCTGCATCCAGCGCCTGCGCAAACCAGGGCGCGGACGATGGTGCATTCCAGCCCGTGGCCCCGCCGTGGCTTTCAAAGGTGACGCGGGCCTGGTACGGCGCGTTGTCTTCCAGCAGTTGTTTGAGCTGCTGCGCGGCCTGCGCACCATCGACCAGCGGCGGCAGGCGCAGGCTGAGTTTGAAGGTGGTGAAGGGCCGCAGCACATTGCCCGCATCTTTCAGCGACGGCAAACCCTCAGCTCCCGTGACGCTGAGGGTGGGCCGCCAGGTGCGGGCCAGCAAAGCCTCCACCGGATCGTCCGACATGGGCAGCACCGATTGCTCGCGCCCGCCGCAGTCATGGTGCACCCACGGAAAGCGCTTGAACAAGTCATCGCCCAGAATGTCCGCCGTGGCCTTGGCCTGCGCCAGCCGCTCAGGCGGAATGTCGCAATGAAAGCTGGCGGGCAGCAGATGACCGGTGGCGCTGTCTTCCAACCGGTCGAGCACCTGCCGCAGGATGCGAAAGCTGCTGGGCACCAGGCCAGAGGCGTCGCCCGAGTGCACGCCTTCAGTCAGCACCTCGACCTTCAGGTTGCCGCTGACCATGCCGCGCAAGCTGGTGGTGAGCCACAACTGGTCGTAGTTGCCCGCACCTGAATCCAGACACACCACCAGACCCACATCGCCCAGACGGGAGCGCAGCGCGTCGATGTAGGGCAACAAATCGGGCGAGCCGCTTTCTTCGCTGGTTTCGATCAGGCCAACGATACGCGGGTGCGGCACGCTCTGGCTTTTCAGCGCCTGCACCGCAGCGATGGCGGCGTACACCGCATAGCCGTCATCGGCACCACCGCGGCCATACAGCTTGCCGTCTTCGTACTTGGGCGTCCAGGGGCCGAGATCGGCGCGCCAGCCGTCAAATTCTGGCTGCTTGTCCAGGTGGCCGTACATCACCACGGTCTGGCCGCTGCCGCCAGAGCGGGTGGCCGCGATCTCGAAAAAAATCACCGGTGTACGTCCAGGCAGGCGCACCACTTCCAGTTGCAGGTCGGGCACTTTTTGCGCCTCGACCCACTGGGCGGCGTGCCGCACGGCGGCATCGATAAAACCGTGCTGCGCCCAGTCGGCATCAAAGCCGGGCGACTTGGCCGGGATACGGATGTAGTCGCTGAGTTGACGCACGATGTCGCCGTCCCACTGGGTGCTGATCTGCGCCAGCGCACGCGCGGGGTCCAATCCGGGGCCCTGCATAGGGCTTGGCGCGGAGCCAGTCCCCCAGTCTTTTTGAATGGGTGTGTTCATATGGGGTGTAAGCCTTTACTGCCCTCGTACATGAAGGTTTTATACGTGTTAACCACCCGTTGCGCCATTGGTATTTGCTTAAACCGCGATAGGCAAGATGGCGCAATAGCGGGTAGCCTGGAGGCAATATTTCTCAAGCTAAAATGACATTTAACGCTTACCAAATAAGCTGATTGAGCTATAAATAAAGTAGCGATAAAAATAGTGACTATCGCCACGCAACATATGTGGCCATGTGTGAATTGACACGCATGCACACGCGGCTTGAATGCGCGCAGGCGGCAATATAGCCATGCGCCGTGCGGCGCATCTCAAAGCCGGATACAAGCCCTCACTGGTGGCAAGGCAAATGGGCGCCGCCCGCGATCTGTCTTTTCAGAGGTGATAGGACTTCGCCATCAGGTGCGAAGCAGCAGACCGCCCGAGGCCGCGCCCACACGCCCGCGCCGAGACGTTGAACACGCCCTCAGGACGCGCCCAGCGACGGCAGCAGCTCGATGCGCAAGCCCTGCGCGGTCACTTGCAGTGCGCCGACGGCAAAACCCAGGCCGTTGAGTATTTGCAACTGGTCTTTCGGCACTTCGTACAGCGTCAGCCCTTCCAGCAGTTGCTCGGCCACGCGCGGCGCGTGGCGGGCAAATTCGCTGCGGTAGGCCGGGGGTACGCTGGCGAAGTCCACGCTGTTGACACGCACGCCCTGCAACTGGATGGCGCGCGTGGCGGTGTCAAAACGCAGGCCGTAGTCCAGATCCATCTGGCCGTCGTAGCGGGTGCCCAGCAGCAGCTCGGTCACGGTCAGACCGAGGTGCGTGCCCAGGCCGTTGCGTTCGGGCAGCAGGCGCACGCTGGGGTTGCGCAGGCTCAAATCCAGCAGGCCCGACAGGCGGCGGGTCAGCGGAAAGCGTCGCGCCAGCTCGGCGTTGAGTTGCTGCGCGCCCAAGGTGATGCTGCGTGCGCCGGGGGTTTGCGCCCACGCCGGTTGGGCGCAGCCACACAGTGCGGGCGCGGCAGCCACGCCGACCAGCCACCACCCGCCGCCGCGCAGCACGGTGCGGCGCGTGGCAGGCGGTGGTTTTAAAAATGCGTCGGACGGGTTCATGGGGTCAGTGTTTCGCGCGTTGCAAGGTGCCGCCTCAGCCAGCCCAGGCCGCGTGAAGTGCCACCCGGCTCGCTGCCGTGGCGGGGCCGGTATTCGCAGCCCACCCAGCCTGGCCAGCCGCATTGCGTGGCTACCTCATCGATCACGTCAAGCAAGTAGGTGTAATTCAGCTCGCCCACATCGGGTTCGTGCCGTTCGGGCACACCGGCGATCTGGATGTGGCCGACACGGCCAGTGGGCAGGTATTGGCGCAGCTTGGTCGCCACGTCGCCCTCGACGATCTGGCAGTGGTACAGATCCATTTGCACCTTCAGGGCCTCACTGCCCACAGCTTGCACGATGGCATGGGCCTGGCTCTGCTGCTTGAGGAAAAAACCCGGCATGTCACGCGTGTTGATCGGCTCGATCAGCACCTGTTTGCCTTGCGATGCCGCCTGTTGCACAGCCCAGTGCAGGTTGTGGACATAGGTGGTGTGGGCCTGTGTGCGCAGCACGTCCGCGTTCAGTCCATCCGCATCCAGCACACCCGCCATGCAGTGGATGCGGGGGCATTCCAATGCCTCGGCATAGCGCAGCGCCAGTTGCACCCCCGCTTTGAACGTGGCTTCGCGGCCAGGCACGCAGGCGGTGCCGCGCTGGCTTGCTGCCCAGGCGGCGTCGATGCTGGCCGCATCCGTGCCGCCCGGCGGCGCATTGAACAGCACTTGCTGCAAACCGTTGCCTTTCAGGCGCGCGGCCAGCTCTTTGACGGGCCAGGCGTAGGGGAACAGGTACTCCACTGCCGTGAAGCCATCCCGCGCGGCGGCCTCAAAGCGGTCGAGAAACGGCACATCCGCATACATCATGCTCAGATTGGCGGCGAACTGGGGCATGGTGGAGCGCTTTGGCTTTAGCCAGCGTCAGGGTATGCAGCCGGTCGGCCGATGGAGTGATAGATCAGCCCATGACGCGCCACCACGGCGGGGTCGTACAGATTGCGGCCGTCGAACACCAGCCGGTCTTTCAGCAAACGCGCTATCTCATCGAAATCCGGCACGCGGAAGGTTTTCCATTCGGTGACGATGGCCAGGCAGTCAGCGCCTTGCAGCGCCTCGGTGGGCGTGGCGCACAACGTCAGATCGTCACGCTCGCCAAAAATGCGGCGTGCCTCGTCCATGGCCACCGGATCGTGTGCCTGCGCCCGCGCGCCTGCGTTCCACAGCGCGTGCAGCAGGGCGCGGCTGGGGGCTTCGCGCATGTCGTCGGTTTCGGGCTTGAAAGCCAGCCCCCAGACGGCGATGGTTTTGCCTTGCAGGCTGCCGCCATAGTGCGTCGTGATGCGCTCGGCCAGCACGCGGCGCTGGGCGTCGTTGCGCTGCTCCACCGCCAGCAGCACATCGGGCGTGAAGCCGGTTTGCCGGGCGGTGTGGATCAGCGCCTTCACATCTTTGGGAAAACAACTGCCGCCATAACCCACGCCGGGGTAGATGAAGTGGTAGCCAATGCGCGGGTCACTGCCGATGCCGCGGCGCACCGCCTCGATGTCGGCACCCAGGCGTTCGGCCAGGCCCGCGATTTCATTGATGAAGCTGATCTTGGTGGCCAGCATGGCGTTGGCAGCGTACTTGGTCAGCTCGGCGCTCTTGACGTCCATCACCACGATCTTGTCGTGGTTGCGGTTGAAGGGCGCGTACAGCTCGCGCAGCTGGCGCTCGGCGTTGGTGCTGGCGGTGCCGATGACGATGCGGTCGGGGCGCTTGCAGTCGTCCACCGCCGCGCCTTCCTTCAAAAATTCGGGGTTGGACACCACGTCAAACGACAGATCGATCTGCCGCCCGGCCAGCACCGCGCGCACCACATCGGCCACCTTGTCTGCGGTGCCCACCGGCACGGTGGATTTGTTGACGATGACCTTGGGTGCGGCCATGTGTGTGGCGATGGTGCGCGCCACGGCCAGCACGTGCTGCAAGTCAGCGCTGCCGTCTTCGTCGGGCGGGGTGCCCACAGCCAGAAAAACCAGATCGCCGTGGGCCACGCCGTCGGCGGCATCGGTGGTAAAGCGCAAGCGCCCGGCCGCCTGGTTGTGCGCCACCAGCGGCGTCAGGCCGGGTTCGTGGATGGGAATGCGGCCCGCTTGCAGCGCTGCCACTTTGTCTGCATCGACATCCACGCACACCACGTCGTGGCCCACATCGGCCAGTACCGCGCCTTGCACCAGACCGACATAGCCGGTGCCAAAAACCGTGACTTTCATGGTTTGTAAAACTCCTGATACCAGCGCACGAAGCGCGCCACGCCCTCACGCACTGAAGTTGAAGGCACAAAACCCACCCATTGCGCCAGCGCCGACGTGTCGGCGGCGGTGGCCTGCACGTCGCCCGGCTGCACCGGCAACAGGCGTTTTTGGGCGCTGATGCCCAGCGCCGATTCCAGCGCGGCGATGTAATCCATCAGCACCGTGGGGCGGCTGTTACCGATGTTGAAAATGCGGTGCGGCGCGCTGCTGGTGCCGGGGTTGGGTGCCAGCGCGTCGTAGGCCGCATCGGGCGTGGCGGGTTTATCCAGCACGCGCAGCACGCCTTCGACAATGTCGTCGATGTAGGTGAAGTCGCGCACCATCTGGCCATGGCCATACACATCGATGGCTTCGCCCGCCAGGATGGCGCGGGTGAACTTGAACAAGGCCATGTCGGGCCGCCCCCAGGGGCCATACACGGTGAAAAAACGCAGGCCAGTGCAGGGCAACCGGTAGAGATGCGCATAGCTGTGCGCCATGACTTCATTGGCTTTTTTGGTGGCGGCGTAGTAGCTGATGGGGTGGTCGACCGCATCGGCCTCGGTATAAGGCAATTTGGCATTGCCGCCGTATACGCTGGAGCTGCTGGCAAACACCAGGTGCCGGACTTGGTGCGTGCGGCAGCTTTGCAACACGTTGGCAAAGCCCAGCAGGTTGGATTGCGTGTAGTCGCCCGGCTGCTCAATCGAGTAGCGCACCCCGGCCTGTGCGGCCAGATGCAGCACGCGCGTGGGCCGTGTTTGGCTGAACAGGCGCTCCAGCGCCACGCCATCGGCCACGTCCAGCCGCTTGAATCGAAAACCCGGCTGCACCTGCAAGCGCGCCAGTCGGGCTTGTTTCAGGGCCACGTCGTAATAAGCGTTCAGGTTGTCCACACCCACCACTTGCACGCCCTGCGTCAACAGGCGCTCGGCGCAGTGCATGCCAATGAAGCCGGCGCAGCCGGTGACCAAAACAGTGTTCATGACGCGGGCGTGGATGAAGCCGATTGGGGTGCAGTTGATTGAGGTGCGGTTGATTGGGGCGAAGGATGCCAACTGTAGCGGTAGGTGGCGGGCGGCACACCCTCACGCACCATGCGAAACGGCAACTGGATCGTGTGCACCGCCATGTCGGGCACGGCTTTTGCAGCCATGTCCCACCAACGGGGGTCGCCCCGATCATCACGCGACAGAACCAGCCAGCCGCGTCCGGCGGCTTCGGCTTGCCGCACTTGTTCAGCCAAGCAAACGCCCACCTCCGTTTCAGGAAAACCGCAGGCAACCACATGCGCTTGGGTAAAGCGCGTGCGCAGGGTGCCCGCAATCATGTGGTCGGCCCCGACGATGGTCAGCGGCGCTTGCACGCCCGCTTGTTGCAAAGCCGTGCCCAAAGCAGCGGCGGGGTGGTTCAGCTCGTCCACGTCGCCGCGCAACGCGCTGATCCACGGGCGCACGCCACCTGCCACCAGCATCAGCGCGATCACCCCCAGCGTGATGGCGGTAAAGCGCCCGCCCTTGGGGTGCTGCGCCAGTTCGGGCCGCGCCGCAAACGCCGCCAGCGGCACCACGCACAGCAGCGGTACCGCCCAGCGGCCTTTGAAATTGGTGACCCCCGCAAACAACACCATGCCCACCAAGGCCAACACCATCAAAACCAGATAACGCACAAACACCTGCTGCGCCCAGGGCGCGGCGGGTGTGACGGGCTTGCGCCACCAGGCTTTGCCAAACGACAGCCAGGCGATCAGCGCCCACAGCCCCAACATGCCCGCCACCATGTCCAGCAAGCTGAGCAAGCCCTTGCCATACTGAGCTTGGGGCTGGATTTGCATCTTGCTCAGCGTGCCCGAGGTGGCTTCGCCCAGGTGGGCCAGCAGCCACAGCCCATGCGGCAGCACCACCAGCGTGCCCACCACCAGCGCCCACCACCAGCCGGGCGCGAACAGCGCGCGCCGCACGGTGGGCACCGACAGCGCCGCCAGCAGCATGGCCGCAATCACCAGTGCAAAACTGTATTTCGCCAGCAGGCCCAGCGCGCACACCAGCCCCAGCCAGGCAAAGTTGGCCGGGCCGGGGCGGCGCACGCTGCGCAACAGCAGCCACCAGGCGGCGCAGGTCATGGCGGCCACCAAAATGGTGTGGGTCTGATCGCGGATGGAATACCAGCCCAGCGGCGGCAGCAGCATCAAGCTGGCGGCCACCCACCAGGCGCTGCGCGGCCCCAACAGTTCACGCGCGGCCAGCCACATCAGCATGTACGCCAGCGCCAGCAACGAATGTTTGAGCAACGACAGCGCCAGCACGCTGGGGCCAAAAACCTGGTTCACGCCCCATTGCAGCCAGGTGTACAGCGGCGGTTGCGCGCCGTAGCCCAGGCTGAGCTGCTGCGACCACAGCATCTGCTCGGCCTCGTCCCACTTCAGCGCAGGCGAAAGCGCCACGCGCACCAGCACATGGGCCACGGTCAGTGCCAGCAACCAGGCCAGTGGCTGGGCAACGAAAGGGCTGAGCTTGGGCGCGGGCAGCGCAGCGGTGGCAGTCATGAAGGGCGGGGATGGGAAATGCCCGGATGCCGCCTGCACGGCGGTGGCGGGCGGCCAAGGCACAATCAGCGCATTATCCTGCCTGAAAACGACTGGCCCATGAACACCCCGCACACAACCCCGCGCACGGCGGCCCCCGATGTGTCCATCGTGGTGCCCATCTACAACGAAGTTGACAACCTGACCGATCTGGTCGACCGCATCGCCCAGGCCATGGCCACCACCGCACTCAGCTTTGAGCTGCTGGCGGTGGACGACGGCTCCATCGACGGCAGCCGCGACAAGCTGTGCGATCTGGCCCGCAGCCGCCGCTGGCTGCGCCCCGTGCTGCTGGCGCGCAATTACGGCCAGTCCAGCGCGCTGCAAGCCGGTTTTGACCGCGTGCGTGGCAGCTATGTGGTCACGCTGGACGCCGATTTGCAGAACGAACCTGGCGACATCCCGCTGCTGCTTGAGCGCCTGCAAACCGATGCCAGCGTGGACATGGTCTCTGGCTGGCGCAAAGACCGGCAAGACGCCGAGTTGTCGCGCAAGCTGCCCTCGCGCATCGCCAACCGGCTGATCTCCAGCGCCACCGGCGTGCACCTGCACGACTACGGCTGCGCGCTCAAGGCCTACCGCCGCCCCATCATCGACCGCATCCGGCTGTATGGCGAGCTGCACCGTTTCATTCCCTCGCTGGCCAAGGAAGCGGGCGCGCGCATCACCGAAGTGCCCGTGCGCCACCATGCGCGCACGCGCGGCGTGTCCAAATACGGCATCGACCGCACCTTCCGCGTCATCCTCGATCTGATCTTGATCGTGTTTTTCATGCGCTACCGCCAGCGCCCACTGCACGCCTTTGGCGGACTTGGCCTGTGGCTGGCTGCGCCGGGAACCTTGATTTTGTTCTGGCTGCTGATACTCAAGGTGTTTGGCCAAAGCATCGGCGGGCGACCGCTGCTGCTGGTGGGCGTGATGCTGCTGCTGATGGGCGTGCAGTTGATCGCGGCGGGCCTGATTGGCGAGCTGCTGACGCGCATCTACCACGAAGCCGGGGGCGCGCCGCAGTTCCATGCCGAGGAATACGTAGCGGGTGACACCGCCATGGATGAAGCATCAAACACAGCTTCAGCGCCCGTCCACCAAGCGCAGACAGCTATTAATAAAGAAGTGTGAAACGCCCGCACAAAGCCCTGCTGCGCAGCCTGATCGGACTGGCGCTGCTGGCTGCCGTGGTGGCACTGGCTGATCCAGCGCGGGTACTGGCGCAATTTCACCAAGCCCATTTGGGCTGGCTGTTGACCGGACTGCTGGCGGCCATTGCTTCCAACGTGGTATCTGCCCTGCGCTGGCGCGCGCTGGCGCGCTGGCTGGGCGCGGACATGCCGGTGCGCGACGCCTGCCGCTGGTACTTTCAGGCCATTGGACTGAACGTTTTGTTGCCCGGTGCCGTGGTGGGCGGCGACATTTACCGCGCCGTGGTGCTGCGCCGCGCGGGGCAGGACACGCTGGCATCCAGTTGGTCGGTGGTGCTGGACCGCGTCAGCGGGCTGTGGATGCTGCTGGCGCTGGGCGGGCTGGGCGCGGCAGCATGCGCGCCCCAACTGGCACCCTTGCTGCACATGCCGTCTGACATGCTGGCTGCGGTGGTGCTGGCAGGCACAGCACTGTGGCTGGCGCTGCCGTGGTGCCTGCCCTTGGTGCTGCGCCGCTGGAGCGCAGGCTGGGCCTGGCTCAAACCGCTGCAAGCGATGGCCGAGCGGCCCGATTTCAGCGCCCAAGTCGGCTGGCAAGCCGCTGCGTCGGCGGGCGTGCAGGTGCTGTCCGCCGCTGCCTTGGCCGCAGGCGCACTGTCGCTGGGCATTCAGCAACCGGTGCAGGTGTGGGCCTTTGTCGTGGCCCCCATTTTCTTGATGGCCGCGCTGCCCGTCAGCGTCGGCGGCTGGGGCACGCGCGAAGCGGCAGCAGTGATGGCGCTGGCCCCTTTTGGTGTGGCCAGTGCCGCCGCCGTCGGCGCGGCCTTGTTGTACGGCTTGTTTGCCCTCGCGCAAGGCGCTTTGGGCGCGCTGGCGTTTGGGTTGCCCAGGCAGGGCGGTGCCCTCATGAAAAATCCATGAAGGTGCCCGCTGCAATGCCAGCCGCTCTGTCCGCACAGGTGCCCAGGCGGGCATCCACTTGGCTGCCCCTGTCCGTGTTGGCCGGGCTGCTGCTGGCCTGCACCCCCACATTCAACTGGCGCGAGCTGCGCCTGCCGCCCACCACCGCCGTGGCGCTGCTGCCGTGCAAGCCTGACCGGGCCGAACGCACCGTGCCGCTGGGCGGCGTGCCCACACCACTGGTGGTCAACGGCTGCGACACGGGCGGGGCCACCTTCGCGCTGATGGCGGCCCGCCTGCCCGCAGGCATCGCACCCGACGAGGTGCTGGCCGCCTGGCAGCGCATCACCCTCGCCAACATGCGCAGCAGCGTCGAGCCGCAACGCCAGCCGTTCCATCCCCCAGGCGGCCTGCCCTTGGCCCACGCGCAGCGCCTCAGCGCCCAAGGCCAGCAAGCCGATGGCCGCGCCGTGATGGCGCAGGCGGTGTGGACGGCGCGCGCCCATGCGGGCGGCGGCACCGAACTGCTGCACGCCGTGGTGTACGCCCCCCAGCCGCAGCCCGAGGCCACCGAGGCGTTTTTTGCGGGCATCAAATGGCCATGAACCCGGCCTCTGCTTTTACCCCTGTCATCCCGCCCCTGGCTGTGGCGCAGTGGTATGGCGCGAACACCCAGCATGCCCTGGACGGGCAGCCCGCCAACACCCGGCGTGGCGCATTGGCTGCATGGGCTGCACTTTGTGGGATGGTCGCGCCGATAATGGGCAACCCCATGAACCACATTCTGCTGATTGCCCACACCCCGCTGGCCAGCGCCCTGCGCGCGGCGGCCCTGCATGTGTTTCCCGACGCGGGTGCGGCCATCACGGCGCTGGACGTGCAGCCTGGTGCGGCCATCGAACACACTCTGGCCGAGGCCGAACGCGCTTTGACGCAACGCCCCGCAGACGAGGCCACGCTGATTCTGACCGACGTGTTTGGTGCCACCCCCTGCAACGTCGCCCAGCGCGTGACCGATGGCGCACGCACGCTGCTGCTGGTGGGTGCCAACCTGCCGATGGTGCTGCGCGCCGTGACTTATCGGCAAGAACCCCTGCCTTCCATGGCCCAGAAAGCTCTTTCTGGCGGCATGCAAGGCATCATGCTGGTGGCGGGCACCGCGCCACAAAACCAGCCTCGACGAGCCACACCCCATGATCAAGAACGAGATCACCATCAGCAATAAACTGGGCCTGCACGCCCGCGCCTCGGCCAAGCTGACCAAGCTGGCGGGCAGCTTCCCCTGTGAGGTGTGGATGAGCCGCGGCGAGCGGCGTGTCAACGCCAAAAGCATCATGGGCGTGATGATGCTGGCCGCTGGCCTGGGCAGCGTGGTCGAGGTAGAAACCGATGGCCCGCAGGAGCAAGAAGCGATGGACGCGCTGCTGGCGCTGATCAATGACAAGTTTGGGGAGGGGGAGTGATGAGACCCCCACGCTCCGCTGCTGCGCATGCTGCGCTGCCCCCCGAGGGGGCCGTCGCCGCCTTCGGGCGGCCGGGCGGCGGCTGGATCTGCCCCCCACGCTCCGCTGCTGCGCATGCTGCGCTACGGCTGACGTGGCTTCGGTGATGCCATGACATTCTCGGTACACGGCTTGACGGTTTCGCGCGGCATCGCCATTGGGCGGGCGGTGCTGGTGGGTTCCAGCCGGGTGGATGTGGCGCATTACTTCGTGCAACCGGACGAGGTCGAGGCCGAGATCGAACGCATGCGCGTGGCGCGCGACACGGTGATCGAAGAGCTGCAACGCATGCAGCTCGACATGCCCAAGGACATGCCCGCCGAGCTGGTGGCCATGATCGACGTGCACCTGATGCTGCTGCAAGACGATGCGCTGGCCCACGAGGTGCGCCGCTGGATCAAAGAGCGCCTGTACAACGCCGAATGGGCGCTGACCAGCCAGCTCGAAGTCATCGTGCGCCAGTTCGATGAAATGGAGGACGAGTACCTGCGCGAGCGCAAGGCCGACATGGAGCAGGTGGTCGAGCGCGTGCTGCGCCACTTGAAAGGTGCGGCCTCGCCCGTCATCGCCGCTCCGCGCGCGCCGCGTCAGCAGGATTTGCTGCTGGACGACACGCTGGATGTGCCGCTGGTGCTGGTGGCGCACGACTTGTCGCCCGCCGACATGCTGCACTTCAAAAATAGCGTGTTCGCTGGTTTCGTGACCGACGTGGGCGGCAAAACCAGCCACACCGCCATCGTGGCGCGCAGCATGGATATCCCTGCCGTGGTGGGTGCGCGCGCGGCCAGCCACCTGACGCGGCAGGACGACTGGGTCATCATCGACGGCGATGCCGGGGTGATGATCGTCGACCCCTCGCCCATCATCCTGGCCGAATACGGTTTCAAGCAGCGCCAGGGCGAGCTGGAGCGCGGCCGCCTGCTGCGGCTGAAGAACACTCCCGCCGTCACGCTGGACGGCCAGCGCATCGAATTGCTGGCCAACATCGAGCAGCCCACCGACACCGCCGCCGCTTTAGCCGCCGGTGCCGTCGGCGTAGGGTTGTTCCGTTCTGAATTTCTGTTCATGGGCCGCGAAGGCCAGTTGCCCGACGAAGACGAGCAGTACGCCGCCTACCGCGCCGCCGTCGAAGGCATGCACGGCATGCCGGTCACCATCCGCACAGTGGACGTGGGGGCCGACAAACCGCTGGACGACCGCCGCAGCGACAACCATCTGAACCCCGCACTGGGCTTGCGGGCGATTCGCTGGAGCCTGTCCGAACCGGCCATGTTCAAAACCCAGTTGCGCGCCATCTTGCGCGCCGCCGCACATGGCCGCGTGCGCCTGATGATTCCCATGCTGGCGCACGGGCGCGAAATCCGCCAGACGCTGGCGCTGCTGGACAAGGCCCGTGCCCAGCTCGACGAGCGCGGCATGGCCTACGGCGACGTGAAGGTAGGGGCCATGATTGAAGTGCCCGCAGCAGCGCTGTCGCTGCGGCTGTTCCTCAAATACTTCGATTTTTTGTCGATTGGCACCAACGATTTGATCCAGTACACCCTGGCTATCGACCGCGCCGACGAGTCTGTGGCCCACCTGTTCGACCAATTGCACCCCGCCGTGCTGAAACTGGTGGCGGGCACCATTGCCGAAGGTGCGGTGCAGGGCAAACCCGTCAGTGTGTGCGGCGAAATGGCGGGCGACGCCAGCATGACACGCCTGCTGCTTGGCCTGGGACTGCGCAGCTTTTCCATGCACCCCTCGCAGTTGCTGGTGGTCAAACAGGAAATTCTGCGCGCCGACACCAGCAAACTTGCGCCGTGGGCGCAAGCCGTGCTGGACAGCGATGAGCCGGTGGAGTTGCTGGCGCTGGCCTGAGAGGCATTGTCAGAAGCCGGAAGAAACGGGAAGAAGCGGAACCTTCCTGCGCGACAATAGTCAGCATGTGCATGACCTCTTCTTTCTGGATGTCCCCGACGACCCGGCGCACGCCGCTGCTGGGCGCACTGGCCCTGGCCGCGACTTTGCTGGCGGGCTGCACCAAAGAAGCGGCACCAGAGTCCAAGTTCGTGCTGCTGGACGGCAGCACGCGCACCACACAAGACTTGCGCGGGCAGGTCACGCTGGTCAACTTCTGGGCCACCAGTTGCACCACTTGCGTGGCCGAGATGCCCGAGATGGTGAGCACTTACAACCGCTTCAAGGACAAGGGCTACGACACCATCGCCGTGGCCATGCAATACGATCCGCCCAGCTACGTGGTCAACTTTGTCGAAACCCGCCAACTGCCTTTCAAAGTGGCGCTGGACAACACCGGTGCTGTGGCCCAGGCCTGGGGCGACATCAAACTCACGCCCACCTCGTTCCTGGTCGACAAGCAAGGCCAGATCGTCAAAAAATATGTCGGCCAGCCCAACTTTGCCGAGCTGCACCAGTTGATCGAAAAGCTGCTGGCCGAGAGCTGACAGCGCATCCCCAGCACTGTTCGCACGCCACACTCAAGACGTGGGCGCGTTGTGGCTTTTCAAAATATCCACCTGCACAAACCGTACCTCCAGCCGCAAAGGCGGCAGGTTTTTGCGCTGCGGCAGCGCGGCCTAGGCGGCATCGACTTCAGATTGCGAAGGCGGGATATCGCCCTGCACATAGGCCATCACCGTGATGGCCCCTGCCGGGCGGGTGTCTGAGCGGTCTTTCAGCAGCAGGCGCGACTGAATCAGACGGTTGTTGCCGTGGTTCAAATGCTGCGTCAGGATGGTGTTCACGTCGATGTCCAGGCGCTGCTGGGTGGCGGCCCTGGTCAGGTTCAGCGTCAGCGTGACCGACAGCACCGCCAGCAGCAGCAGCGACCACCAGTTGGCGCGCAGAAAATGCACGTGCGCGCCGTCCTGGTTCTGGCCGCGCCGGAACCCGGCCAGCCACAGCACCAGCGACGAGGCGAACTGGATCGCCACCATGTTGGTCAGCGTCAGCAAAAATGCCCCCCCCGCCAGCGCCCACTGCCCGCGCGACAGCAAAATGCCGCACGTCACCAGCGGCGGCACCAGCGCCGTGGCCACGCCCACGCCCACCACCGCCACCGGCAAGCGCGCCGAAATGGTCGCCAGTGCCCCAGCCAGTCCCCCCGCCAGCGCGATCATCAAATCCATCACATTGGGTGCGGTGCGGCCAATGATCTCGTCAGTCAGCACGTGCTGGTGGTGCAGCAGCCCGATCACCAGCCCAATGCCCACCACCCACACCGTGCCCAGCGCCACACCGCCCAGCGCCCGCGCCAGCAGCAGGCGGTCGTTTTGCAGCACCGCCAGCCCCAGCCCGACGATCGGCCCCAGCATCATCGCCACCAGCATGGCCCCGATCACCACGGCGGGCGAGTTTTGCAGCAGGCCATAGCCCGCAATCACCGCCGCCAGCAGGTTCATGATGAAAAACGTGCCCGAGGGCATGCTGTTGATCACGATGTCGGTGTGCGCCTCGCGGCGCTCCTGATCGGTCAGTACTAACGGGTTGCGCACCTGCGCAGGGATTTCGATTTGGGCGGTGGGCGTAAGCATGGCGACTGTCCTCGCGACGAATCAAGCTAAGGAAGGTCTGCACAACCCCCGCTGCAGGGCGAGGTGACGCGTGAATGTTCACATGGCGAAACGAGCGTTGAATTTCTCATCGTTTTGCGCTGTTTTTGGTTCGCTTGACCCTGA
>NZ_JBKEEE010000044.1:0-41713 GCF_047975795.1 Ottowia sp.
ATCAGGGTCAAGCGAACCAAAAACAGCGCAAAACGATGAGAAATTCAACGCTCGTTTCGCCATGTGAACATTCACGCGTCACCTCGCCCTGCAGCGGGGGTTGTGCAGACCTTCCCTAACTTGATTTATATCGCATAACCGCATGATAACCGTTAACCCGACACCGTCCGTTCACACGCCAAGGCCGCGCAACCAATCGTCCGGTAAGAAAAAAAACGGTTCAACTGGTCAAACCACCAATTGAACCGCCACGCCCCTCACCCCGCCACCGCCGGCAACCCCGACAGCGCCTGGGCCAGTTCTTTCTCGTCGTATTGCTCGTCCTTAAGCTGGCCTGAGAAATAGGCCTGGTACGCCCCCATGTCGAAGTGGCCGTGGCCGCTGAGGTTGAAGAGGATGGTCTCGGCCTTGCCCTCGCGCTTGCAGCGCAGTGCCTCTTCGATGGCACCTTTGACGGCGTGGTTGGCTTCGGGCGCGGGGACAATGCCTTCGGTGCGGGCAAACTGCACGCCCGCCGCGAAGCATTCGCCCTGGGTGTAGGCCACGGCTTCCATCAGGCCCAGTTCTTTGACGTGGCTGATCAGCGGTGCCATGCCGTGGTAGCGCAGGCCCCCAGCGTGAAAGCCGGGCGGGGTGAAGGTGCTGCCCAGCGTGTGCATCTTGGTCAGCGGCGTCAGGTGGGCGGTGTCGCCAAAGTCGTAGGCGTATTTGCCGCGCGTTAAGGTGGGGCAGGCGGCCGGCTCAACGGCCACGATGCGTGGCTTGGCGCCACCGCGCAGGCCGTGGCCAATGAAGGGGAAGGCGATGCCGGCAAAGTTGCTGCCGCCGCCGGTGCAGCCAACCAGCACGTCGGGCCAGGCGTCGGCCATCTGCATCTGCTCCATGGCCTCCAGGCCGATGATGGTCTGGTGCAGCAGCACGTGATTGAGCACGGAGCCTAGAGCGTATTTAGTGTCGTCACGCTGGGCGGCGATCTCGACCGCCTCGCTGATGGCGATGCCCAAACTGCCGGGGTGATCGGGCCGCTCGGCCAGCACGCGGCGGCCGTATTCGGTCTCGTTGCTGGGCGATGCCACGCAGCGCCCGCCATAGGTTTCCATCAGCGCGCGGCGATACGGCTTCTGGTCGTAGCTGACGCGCACCTGATAAATCGTCACGTCCAGGTCAAACACTTGCCCTGCCAGCGCCAGCGAGCTGCCCCACTGGCCCGCGCCGGTTTCGGTGACCAGGCGTTTGATGCCCGCCTCGGCGTTGTAGAACGCCTGCGGGATGGCCGAGTTGGGTTTGTGGCTGCCTGCGGGGCTGACACCTTCATACTTGTAGAAAATCTTGGCCGGTGTGCCCAGCGCTTTTTCGAGCCGGTGGGCGTGGAACAGCGGTGCGGGACGCCACAGGCGCAACACCTCACGCACAGGCTCGGGGATTTCGATTTCGCGCTCGATGCTCACCTCCTGCATGATCAGGCTCATCGGAAACAGCGGGGCCAGATCGTCGGGGGTAATGGGCTGCATGGTGCCGGGGTGCAGCACGGCGGGGGCGGGCTGCGGCAGATCGGCCTGGATGTTGTACCAAAACTTGGGCAACTGGCTTTCTTGCAGCAGGTACTTGGTGGGGGTGTTCATGGCGGGTCTCCTTTATCAATGAAACAGGTGAATGTTTACTAACAAAACAAGCCTTCAACGCAACAACCACAAGCGCTGACAGCTATTAAAAATATAGTTGATTGTAGCTTGCCGCATGATCCCTACCGATTGCGTACGGCACGCACAATGTCTTTGCGAATCAGGGTGATGGCCTGCCCGCGCGCCATGCTGGCGGCTGTGGGGGCCGAGGTGGCGACCACCACCAGCTCCAGCGCCGGTTGCACCCAAATCCATTGCCCGCCATAGCCCGCCGCCACCGCCACGCCCTGCCCCACCCACCAGCCGTAGCCATACGGCATGCCGATGGGTGCGCCGCCTGCACTGTGGCGCGCCGTGGCGGTGGCCAAAAAGTTGGCAGACACCAGGACACGCCCTTGCCACACGCCGCCCAGCCGAACCAGCTCGCCCAGCCGCGCCATAGCGCTGGCGGACAGCCGCAAGCCCAGCGCACCCAAACTGTGGCCTCGCGCACCTTGATCCCACGCCCAATCGGCGGTGGCCAAACCCAGTGGCGCAAACAAGCGCTGCGCCGCCCATTGGGCCAGCCCACCTGGCTGCGGGCGCGGTTGCACCCGCCGCGCCAAACCCACGGCCAACAGGTTGTAGGCCCCGTTGTCGTAGGCAAAGCGCTTGCCGGGCGCGGCCACGAAGGGGCGGCTGGCCAAGGCCAGCACGTCATCATCGCGCAGGCGCTGCGCCGTGGCGTCAGCGCCCCACCCCGCCTGAAGCTCTAGCAGATGCGCCCAGCGCAAACGCCGCACCCGCGCGTCCAGCGGCGCGCGCAGCAGCTCGGGCAAAGCCTCAGCCACCAGGCCGTCAATGCGCGGCACGTGGCCATCATCCAAGGCCGCACCAAACAGCAGGGCAACCACGCTTTTGGTGACCGACTGCACGGCATGCAAACGCTGGTCGCCCCAGCCTTGGCGGTCGTAAGCAAACACGGGCGCGCCGCCTTGCCACACACGCACGCTGCGGATGTCGGTCAACGTCTGATCCAGACGCGGCCTGAGTGCGGTCCACGCGATGGCACCGTCTCGCACACCCTTGGCCTGACCCAGCCCAGCGGACGTACCCAGCACGCTGGCGACCCCCGCGCTTAATAAACCACGCCTTGGCACCGTGGGCCTGGCGTGGCTGGTCTGCATCACGATGGAGGTGGTCGGATCAGGCTTTCGCATCAAGCCCTTGCATCAAGACTTTTTATCCTGCTTTTCTGCACCCGTCATCCAGATGCTGACCTGAGCCTGGGCCGAAGCCAGCGCTGAAGCGCTGTCAAAGTGCACGGCCAGTATTTTTTGCCGCCCGGTCTGGCCATGCAGCAATTGCACTTGCGCTTTAGGCACGGCAAAGGCACGCGCTGCCCATTCCATCAACGCGGCATTGGCCTTGCCATCGACCGGTGGCGCGCCCAGGCGCACACGCAAGGCAGCGCCGTGAGCGCCCGCCGCTTCGGTGCGCTTGGCACCGGGCGTGGCGTGAATGGGCAGCTTGAGCACATGTGCACCAGCCATGCATTCACCTCATCCATCTCACCCAACACCGCCGTTGAGCGCGCGCGTTACTCAAACTCGACGATGGCCTGATCCACCGTCAGGCTGTCGCCCTGTGCGGCGCTGACGGACTTGACCACGCCGTCGGCGCTGGCGAACAGCACGTTTTCCATCTTCATGGCCTCGATCACCGCCACGCGCTCACCGGCCTTCACCTCCTGCCCTGGCTGGACGGCCACTTGCACCAGCAGGCCGGGCATGGGCGAGAGCACAAACTTGCTCAAATCAGGCGGGGCCTTGTAAGGCATCAGGCGGTGCAACTCGGCTGTACGCGGGTGCATCACCAGCACATCGGCTTGCGTGCCGTTGTGCGCCACGCGAATGGCCAGCGGGTTCTTGCCAAAGCCGCGTGACATCTGGGCCGTGAAAGGCGTGCCATTGACCGCGCCAGTTACGCGCGCATCGCCCAGCAGCTTGTTCACCAGCAGCTCATACACCTTGTCACCTTGCGGCGTTTTCAGCGTGATGGCGGTGGGCTGGCCGGGTGCGGTTTCACCCACCTGCACCGGCACATAGGTGTTCTGCCCGCCTTCACCCAGCACACACACCACATATTCGCGGCGCGGCAGGCGCTTGTAGCCCTCCCAGAACTGGCCTTGCAAGCCGCTGGCACGGTTGCGGTAATACATGTGCAGGTGCACCGCCAGCGCCTGCAAAAAAGCTGGGTCATCGTGCGGCACGTCTTCGGCCTTGAAGCCCTGCGCGTAATGCTCCGCAATAAAGCCGGTGTTGAAGTCGCCCGAGACAAATTTGGGATGCGCCAGCAGCGCCGCCTGAAACGGAATATTGCTTTGCACACCGCGGATCACAAAACCGTTGAGCGCCTCGCGCATGCGGGCGATGGCGTCATTGCGATCTTTGCCGTGCACGATCAGCTTGGCGATCATCGAGTCGTAATACATCGGGATCTCGCCGCCATCGACCACACCGGTGTCCACACGCACGCCTTGGTTGGTGGTGGCCTGGCCCTGAAACAGGTTTTGCTCGGGCGGCTGAAAGCGCACCAGCCGTCCGGTAGAAGGCAAGAAGTTGCGAAATGGGTCTTCGGCATTGATGCGGCATTCGATCGACCAGCCCTCGCGCTTCACATCCTTCTGCGCGATGGCCAGCTTCTCGCCCGCCGCCACACGGATCATCTGCTCGACCAGGTCGATTCCGGTGATCAGCTCAGTCACCGGGTGTTCCACCTGCAAACGGGTATTCATCTCCAGAAAATAAAAGTCCTGATCCTTGCCAACCACAAATTCGACCGTGCCCGCGCTCTGGTACTGCACCGCCTTGGCCAGCGCCACAGCCTGCTCGCCCATCGCCTTGCGGGTGGCGTCCGAGATGAAGGGCGACGGTGCCTCTTCAATCACCTTCTGGTGGCGGCGCTGGATCGAGCATTCGCGCTCGTTCAAATACACCACATTGCCGTGGCTGTCGCCCAGCACCTGGATCTCGATGTGGCGCGGCTGCTCGACAAACTTTTCGATGAAGATGCGGTCGTCGCCAAAGCTGTTGCGCGCCTCGTTCTGGCAGGCCGTAAAGCCGTCCAGCGCTTCCTGGTCGTTAAAGGCCACCCGCAGGCCCTTGCCGCCGCCACCGGCGCTGGCCTTGATCATGACGGGATAGCCAATGCCCTTGGCGATCTCCACCGCCTTGCTGGCATCAGGAATCGGGTCGTTGTAGCCCGGAATGGTGTTGACCTTGGCCTCCAACGCCAGCTTCTTGGACGCAATCTTGTCGCCCATGGCCGCAATCGAATGCGCCTTGGGGCCGATGAAGGCAATGCCCTCGGCCTCGCAACGCTTGGCAAAGGCTTCGTTCTCGCTCAAAAAGCCATAGCCGGGATGAACCGCTTCAGCGCCGGTCTGCTTGCAAGCTTCGATGATCTTGTCGGCCAGCAAATACGACTCGCGCGACGGCGGCGGCCCCAGGCGCACGGCTTCATCAGCCATCTGGACAAAGCGCGCGTCCTTGTCGGCGTCGGAATACACCGCCACCGTGGCGATGCCCATCTTCTTGGCCGTGGCAATGACCCTACACGCAATCTCGCCCCGGTTTGCAATCAGGATTTTGGTGAACATTCTTTAGCTCCTTAGGCGATGGGGTGGCGTGTAGCAACCCGCTGCGCGGGCTGCGGCAGGCGATTTATCGAAACGGCCGCTGCGCGACCGCTTTCACCACGATTGGCTATGAGGATTTTGTTGAACATTTAAACGCTTCCTTCTTTCTCGATCACCAACACACGCGCTGCGCCTTGCGGGTGCGCGACGTGCTCGGTGCCTATGTCGGCATAAAAAATATCGCCCGCTTGCAGCCGCTCGGTGCATTCGTGGCCGTTTTGCTTGAAATGCATGCAAACCTCGCCATCCATTACGGCGAACACCTCTTCGCCGTCGTTGACGTGCCACTTGTAAGGCTGATCCGTCCAATGCAATTTGACGGTCACACCATTCATGGAGGCAATCGCCAGACTGCCCCAAGCGCGATCGGCCGTGAACGCTTTGCTGCGTATCGTTTTCATGGTGTAGCCGTTAGAGCGGAATATTCCCATGCTTGCGCCACGGGTTGTCCAGCTTCTTGTCTTTGAGCATGGCCAGGCTGCGGCAGATGCGCTGGCGGGTTTCGTGCGGCAGCACCACGTCGTCGATGAAGCCGCGCGCGCCAGCGACGAAGGGGTTGGCAAAGCGGGCCTTGTATTCGGCTTCGCGCGCGGTCAGTTTTTCGGGGTCGTCCTTGTCCTGACGGAAGATGATTTCCACCGCGCCCTTGGCACCCATAACGGCGATCTCGGCGTTGGGCCAGGCCAGGTTGACGTCGCCGCGCAGGTGCTTGGAGGCCATCACGTCGTAGGCACCGCCGTAGGCTTTTCGGGTGATGACGGTGATTTTGGGCACGGTGCATTCGGCGTAGGCGTAGAGCAGCTTGGCACCGTGTTTGATGATGCCGCCGTACTCTTGGCTGGTGCCGGGCATGAAGCCGGGCACGTCCACGAAGGTGACCACGGGGATGTTGAAGGCATCGCAAAAACGCACGAAGCGCGCGGCCTTGATGCTGCTTTTGATGTCCAGGCAACCGGCCAGCACCAGCGGCTGGTTGGCGACGATGCCGACCACGTTGCCGTCCATGCGCGCCATGCCGATGACGATGTTGGCGGCGTAGTCGGGTTGCAGTTCAAAAAATTCGGCGTCGTCTACCACTTTGACAATGGCTTCTTTGATGTCGTAAGGCAAATTGGGGTTGTCGGGCACCAGGGTGTCCAGACTCATATCGGCACGCTGAACCGGATCTTGCGTGGGGCGGTGCGGCGGTTTTTCGCGGTTGTTGGCGGGGATGTAGTTGAAAAAGCGCCGCAGCATCAGCAGGGCTTCGACGTCGTTTTCAAACGCCAGGTCGGCCACGCCGCTTTTGGTGTTGTGGGTGATGGCACCGCCCAGTTCTTCGGCCGTCACGCTTTCGTGCGTGACGGTCTTGACCACCTCTGGCCCAGTGACAAACATGTAGCTGGTGTCTTTGACCATGAAAATAAAGTCAGTCATGGCCGGTGAATACACCGCGCCGCCAGCGCATGGTCCCATGATCATGCTGATCTGCGGAATGACGCCCGAGGCCATGACGTTGCGCTGGAACACCTCGGCATAACCGCCCAGCGAGGCCACGCCTTCTTGAATACGCGCGCCGCCTGAGTCGTTCAGACCGATCACCGGCGCGCCGACCTTCATGGCCTGATCCATCACCTTGCAAATCTTCTCGGCATGGGCTTCGGACAAGGCACCACCAAACACAGTGAAGTCCTGGCTGAACACGAACACCAGCCGACCGTTGATGGTGCCGTAACCGGTGACCACGCCGTCGCCGGGAATGTGGGTTTTGTCCATGCCAAAGTCGGCGCAGCGGTGTTCGACAAACATGTCCCACTCTTCAAAGCTGCCCGCATCGAGCAGCACCTCGATGCGCTCGCGCGCCGTGAGCTTGCCTTTGCCGTGCTGGGCGGCAATGCGCTTGTCGCCACCGCCTAGGCGTGCCGCGACGCGCTTGCCTTCGAGTTGTTCCAGGATTGCTTTCATGAATATGGCCTTTGGAAAAATTTGGATTTTGAAAACATGGGGCTTGGCTCCTCAGTGGTGCGGTTCAGTGATGCAGCTCAGTGCGCCGCGTGGCGCTGGGCATAGCGGTGCGCAAACGCCGCCGCCGCCTGCACGGCCACGGTGTCACGGCCCCAGCGCCTGCTGCGCGGCAGGTGGCGCAACAGTGCCAGCTTGCGGCAAGTACGGGCAAACAGTTGGCTGACCTCGATGTGTTCGGCTTGCACCCAGTGATCCACATGCCAGTCCACCGTTTCGTTGTTCGCGGGCAGGTTCCACAAGCTGCTTTGCAAATACAGCAACCAGTCGCGCACCTGGGCTTCGGCCAGACTCATGATCTGGCGTGGGTCATCTTCAAAGTCAATCATGCCTGCCACGCGGGGGGTGCCACCACGGTCGTCCACCACCACGTTACGGGCTACGCATTGGCTCAGGTACTGCTGCTTGGCATGCAAGGCGCTTAGCAGTTGTGCGCCTTTTTGCCACAAGCTGAGCGCAGCGGGGTGGTGTCGGTGAATCATCTCGGCCAATTGGGTATTGCCCAGCCAGGTCATGACAAAGTAGTCGCCAGCCACGTGCAGCACCCGCGGCACGGGCGCGCCTGCCGCGCCCAGCACTTGCAGGCGATCAATTTCGATGGTTTGCCCTTGCACACCTCCCAAAGCCGGAGCCGCTGCCAGCATGGGTGTGCCCAGCAACCTGGCCAAGCCGCTCATCAACCTGTAGCGTGCCGGGTGGCGTGCCGGGCGTTGCCCCTTGACAATGACGCGCCCCACTGACGTGTCAAACACTTCAATGCGGTGCGCGCGCCAGCCGGATGAACGGGTAATGCGTGCCAGATCATCGGCGCTCAGGCGGGTTGGTGGCGTCATGCCGCCACCTCCTTGACGGTGCCCGCGCGAAAACCCGCCGCATCCAGCAAATGGCGTGCAGCCGCGGATGCAGGCAACGCCCCTTGCGCCACGCGCGCTGCCGTGTCTGCCAATTGGCCTTGCACCTGCGGGTGGGCGCGAAAGGCAGCTTTCAGCCCGCCGTCGATCAGCGCCCACATCCAGGCCAGGTTTTGTTTTTCGCGTCGCGCAGCCAGCCGCCCGTTGGCCGTTTGCAACTGGTGAAAGCGCTGTACGCAGCCCCAGAACTTGTCCAGCCCATCGCCCTTCAGGCCGCTGATTTGAATCACCTCGGGGTGCCACACCGCCGCATCATGGTGCGCGTGTTCAGGGTTGCCATGCATGCCGAAGATGCGCAGTGCCGACTGGATTTGCGCCCGCGCGCGGGTGGCCGCCGCCGGGTCGATATCAGCCTTGTTGATGACCACCAGATCGGCCAGCTCCATCACACCTTTTTTGATGGCCTGCAAATCGTCACCCGCATTGGGCAGTTGCAGCAGACAGAACATGTCGGTCATGCCGCTGACGGCGGTTTCGCTTTGACCCACGCCCACGGTTTCGACCAGCACCACGTCGTAGCCCGCCGCTTCGCACACCAGCATGGCCTCGCGCGTTTTCTCGGCCACACCGCCCAGCGTGCCACTGCTGGGGCTGGGGCGAATATAGGCATTTTCTTGCAACGACAGCCGCTCCATGCGCGTCTTGTCGCCCAAAATGGAGCCGCCTGAGACGCTGCTGGACGGGTCCACCGCCAGCACCGCCACCCGGTGACCCTGGCCGATCAGGTACAACCCCAGCGCCTCGATGAAGGTGCTCTTGCCCACGCCAGGCACACCGCTGATCCCTAGGCGCAGCGCATTACCGGTGTGCGGCAGCAATCCGGTCAGCAAGGCATCGGCCTGCTGACGATGGTCGGTGCGGGTGGACTCCAGCAGCGTGATGGCCTTGGCCATGGCGCGGCGTTGGGCGGCCACCTGGCCGTTCACAACGGCGCTGAGCAACTGGTCCACGACAGTCACTGCGCTCATAAGATCTCGAAAGCACGCCCATCAGGCAGGCGGTAGCGGGAGAAGTCGCGCACGTCGGTGGTCATCACGCGCAGCAAATTGACATCTTGAGCCAGCCAAACCAGGGAAGCATCCGCAAAATCCATCCCGGTGCGCGGTGGCGTGGTGTAGCGTGCCATCAGTTCAGCCAGGTCGGGCAAGCTGGAAACATCAAGTGGGTACACAATGGCCCCGCCCTCCGACACCCACCGCAGATACCGCTGAACGGCACGCACACCGAGAAAATGGGTCACCTCGACCACGCACGGCCATGTGGTCGTCAACTGCCAGTTATCGGCCAGCAGCGCGGTGTAATGCTGGTGCGCAAAATCGTCTTCATCAAATAACGCCAGCATGGGGCCTGTGTCGATCAACGCCAGATTCACGAATCACCCGCTTCCTGTTCCGGTCCGGGCCATGTTTGGCCGCGCCGCCTAGCTTCCTGGTAAGCCAGCCAATCGGCTTGGCTGGCCTCGTGCTTGGCTTTCAGCTTGGCTCTGATCGCTGCTTTGGCTGGCGAAAGCTGGCTGCCGATGCTGACCGATGGTTCACGCACCACATGCTCCTGCGCCTTGATCTTGAGCAGCAACTCATACGGGTTCTTGCGCCCCAGCGCCCGCTCCAACGCAGAGACGATGAACTGCGACTTGGTCACCCCCAAGCGTTTGGCAGTCAACTCTAACTCCTTTTCGAGCAAGGGTTCTAAGCGCACAGAAACAGCCATCACAGACTCCTTTGATGCAATACGGTATTACTGTATCACCTGCTGGCGCTATTGGCTTTCCTGATCTGCTCCAGCACATCCTTCGCACTGGCCGGAATGGGCGTGCCGGGGCCGTAAATGCCCTTGACCCCGGCCTGATACAGAAAGTCATAGTCCTGGCGCGGAATGACGCCGCCCACAAACACCACGATGTCGTCCGCGCCTTGTTTCTTCAGCTCGGCCATGATGGCAGGCACCAAGGTTTTGTGACCAGCGGCCAGCGTGCTGACGCCCACCGCGTGCACGTCGTTCTCGATCGCCTGGCGCGCACACTCCTCAGGGGTCTGAAACAGGCTGCCGATGTCCACGTCAAAGCCCAGGTCAGCGAATGCGGTGGCTACCACCTTGGCACCACGGTCATGCCCATCCTGGCCCAGTTTGGCGATCATCACGCGCGGGCGGCGGCCTTCGGTTTCGGCAAAGGCGGCGATCTCGCTTTTGAGCTTGTCCCAACCCTCGGCAGAGTCGTAGGCGGCGGCATAAACGCCAGTGACTTTTTGCGTGTCGGCGCGGTGGCGGCCGAAAACTTTTTCCATGGCATCACTCACTTCGCCCACGGTGGCGCGGGCACGGATGGCATCCACAGCGGCAGCCAATAAATTGCCGTGGCCGGTTTCAGCTATTGTTGTAATAGCTACAAGTGCAGCATCCACCTGCGCTGAATCACGTTTTTGCTTGATGCTTTTAAGACGCGCAATTTGTGATTCACGCACCTTGACGTTGTCCACCTCCAGAATCTCGACCGGGTCTTCGTTGGTCAGCTTGTACTTGTTGACGCCGACAATCACATCCTTGCCCGAGTCGATACGGGCCTGCTTTTCGGCGGCAGCGGCCTCGATCTTCAGCTTGGCCCAACCGCTGTCCACCGCTTTGGTCATGCCGCCCATGGCCTCCACCTCTTCGATGATGGCCCAGGCGGCATCGGCCATCTGCTGGGTCAGCGTCTCCATCATGTAGCTGCCGGCCCAGGGGTCGACCACGCTGGTGATGTGGGTCTCTTCCTGGATGATGAGCTGGGTATTGCGGGCGATACGGGCCGAAAATTCAGTGGGCAGCGCAATGGCTTCATCCAGCGCGTTGGTGTGCAGGCTTTGCGTGCCGCCAAAGACGGCGGCCATGGCCTCGATGGTGGTGCGCACCACGTTGTTGTAGGGGTCTTGTTCGGTCAGGCTCCAGCCGCTGGTCTGGCTGTGGGTGCGCAGCATCAGGCTCTTGGCGTTCTTGGGCTTGAACTCCTTCATGATGCGGCACCACAGCAGGCGGGCGGCGCGCATCTTGGCGATCTCCAGGTAGAAGTTCATGCCTACGGCCCAGAAAAAGCTCAGGCGGCCGGCAAAGGCGTCCACGTCCATGCCCTTGGCGATGGCGGTTTTCACATATTCCTTGCCGTCGGCCAGGGTGAAGGCCATCTCCAGCGCCTGGTTGGCCCCAGCTTCCTGCATGTGGTAGCCGCTGATGCTGATCGAGTTGAACCTGGGCATGTGCTGCGCCGTGTACTCGATGATGTCGCCGATGATCTTCATCGACGGCTCAGGCGGGTAAATGTAGGTGTTGCGAACCATGAACTCCTTGAGGATGTCGTTCTGGATGGTTCCGGCCAGTTGCGCCTGCAGTACGCCCTGCTCCTCGGCCGCGACGATGTAGCCCGCCAGAATCGGCAGCACCGCGCCGTTCATGGTCATGGACACGCTCACTTTGTCCAGCGGAATGCCGTCGAAGAGAATCTTCATGTCCTCCACGCTGTCGATGGCCACGCCAGCCTTGCCCACGTCGCCCGTGACGCGCGGATGGTCGGAGTCGTAGCCGCGGTGCGTGGCCAGATCGAACGCCACGCTCACGCCCTGCCCGCCCGCGGCCAGCGCCTTGCGGTAGAAGGCGTTGCTCTCCTCGGCGGTGGAAAAACCTGCGTACTGGCGGATGGTCCACGGCCTGCCCGCGTACATGGTGGCCTGCGGGCCGCGTAAAAACGGCTCGAAGCCCGGCAGCGTGTTGGCGTAAGGCAGGTCTTTGGTGTCGTCCGCCGTGTACAGCGGTTTGACCGCTATGCCGTCGGGGGTGGCCCAATTCAGCGCCTGGACATCACCGCCCGGTGCGGATTTTTGAGCGGCTTTGTGCCAATCGGCCAGTGTGGCAGATTTGAATTGCGGATCAGGATGGCTCATGGGCAATGCCTTTAATGGAACTGTCTTGGCAAGAACTGTTTTAGCAAGTATGGCGCAGCCTCTACACACAACTGCGCACAACACAAACCCGCCGTACAGATCTATCTCTAACTCATAATTATGAATTCAAAATAAGGTTTTCGTCTAGAATTTGCTGAAAATTTTTATTCTGATGACTGCCGCTGCCACCACTGCTCCGCTCTCTCCCCGCGCCCTGTACGAGGAAGTGGCCGAGCGCCTGCGCCAGCGCATCTTCAACCGCACGCTGGCACCGGGCGATTGGATCGACGAGATTCGCATCGCCCAAGAATGGGGCATCAGCCGCACCCCCCTGCGCGAGGCGTTGAAAGTGCTGGCCGCTGAAGGGCTGGTCACCATGAAGGTGCGGCGCGGTGCCTATGTATCAGAAAGCTCGCCCAAAGACTTGGCCGACGTGTACCACCTGCTGGAGTTGCTGGAAGCCGACGCCGCCGCAGCCGTGGCCCATCAGGCCAGCAGTGCCCAATTGGCCGAATTGCAAGCTCTGCATGCCAACCTGGAGGCCACCGTGTCAGACAGCCAGCGTTTTTTTGCCCTGAACGAAGCTTTTCACCTGCGCCTGCTGGAGCTGGCCGATAACCGTTGGCGCCTGCAAATGGTGCAAGATTTGCGCAAGGTGATGAAACTGCACCGCCAGCATTCGCTGCAAAAAGCGGGGCACCTGCATCAATCGCTGGCCGAACACGAGGCGTTGATGCGCGCTTTGACTACCCGTGACGGTCCCGCCGCCGCACAAGCCATGCGCCTGCACTTTCAAGGAGGGCTGGAAGCGGCCAGTTGAGCGTGCTGCATCCACCCGAGACTTTGAACTGTCGTTTCACTACCCAAACAGCCGCGCCCACCAGCTTTTGCGTTGACTGCGTTCGGCTTTCAGCTCTTGCAGCAACTCCTCCTTCATTTGCGCCACCTCCGCATTGCGCTGGCTTACCAGCATGCGCTGATAAGCATTCACCGCATCGACATAGCCGTGGTCTTCGTTGCGAATGTGGTTGAACAGCCAGCGCGACAGCATGCCGTGCAGCTCTTGCGTGACGTTTTCACCCGCATCAAAACGACTTTGCATCTCGGCCACCTTGCGCGTAAACAGCTCGTGCACCCGCTTGTGTGGGCCAGCAAACATGTAACCCGCGTTTTCCATCACGCCTTCTTCAAACGCAAAGTGCGAGATGGTGTAGTCGACCATCTCGGCAATCACCTCGCCCAGCGCCTCGCGGTCAGGCGTGTCACGCAAGGTATAAAGACGATTGATGTAATCCACGATGCGCCGATGCTGGACGTCAATTTCTTCGATGCCCGTGTTAAGTTCCGGCACCCATCGCAAGATGGCCATGTCACGTCTCCCTGGAAGTGGAAAAACAGACCAAAGTATCAAATTAAAACCCACGGCAATTCTTGATGCGGATCAGCTTCTGTCATATTGACAGCCGTCAATTTTGAACTCACCACAGTTTTATGCATCCATATTGATAGCTACAATTTCAATCTGGTATTGCATAAAATATTGATTGAATGCCTGAACTTATTCCCAAAACGCTGTGCAGCGGCCATGCCACACGCCGCCGCCTGTTGTTGGCTTTGCCGGGTCTGGTCAGTTTGTCCGCTTGGGCACGCAACGCCGAGCATACGGTGTGGCCGCGCGCATCGGCAGTGCCTGGTGGCGTGGCCCGGCTCGATTTGGGGCCTGCTGCCTCGCGACCTCAGGCGCTGGGTGACGACGATGTGCCGCTGCTGGTGGTGGGCGACGCCATCAGTTGGACGGCGTTGGTGGGCATCCCTTTGTCGGCCACGCCAGGCGAGGCATTGGTGCGTGTGCGATCCGGTGAGGAAGGCCGCACCCTGGACAACGTGGCCTACACGATTGCCCCTAAAAGTTACCGCACGCAGCGTCTGAAAGTGGCCCCCGGCAAGGTGGATCTTTCAGCGCAAGACCTGGCCCGACATGAGCGTGAGCGCGCGCATCAAAAAGAGGTGATGGCCACCTTCAGCGCACCGCCATCTGGTGACTTGAAAATGCAAGCACCCACGCCGGGGCGGCGTTCCGGCTCGTTCGGGTTGCGCCGCGTCTTCAACGGCCAGTCGCGCAACCCGCACAGCGGCATGGACATTGCGGCAGCCACCGGCACGTCGGTCGTGTCCCCCCTGCCCGCCACGGTGATCGACGCTGGCGATTACTTTTTCAACGGCCGCACCGTGTGGCTGGACCACGGTGGTGGCCTACTGTCGATGATGTGCCACTTGAGCCGCATCGACGTGCGCGTGGGCGAGCGCGTGCAAACGGGCCAGCACATCGCTGCCGTAGGGGCCACTGGCCGCGTAACCGGCCCGCACCTGCACTGGACGGTGTGTCTGAACCGCACGGCGGTCGATCCCGCCTTGTTTCTGGATGTTTGAATTTGGGCGGACGGTTTGACTGGATGCCATGCTGCCACGTTGACAGCGCCGCCCACCAATGCCAGCATGACCGCTTGACGCTTTAATCTCATTGCTTAACTGCACCCATGACCTTTTCATTTGTCCGCTGCACCCCTTTGGCTTTTTTGGTGGTTTTGAGTGGTTGCGGCTCGCTCTCATTGCCATCGCTGCAAGCCGATGGTTCATCCAGCCAGATGGTGCCGTCGTCCAGCATGACCGACAGCTTCGGCGTGCGCTTTCAACGCATTCCCGCAGGTGAATTCCTGATGGGCAGTGCCGAATCGCCCGCTGCCCTGGCGCAAGTTTTTCCGCACGCCGACCCGGAGCGCCTGACCGAGCTGACGGACGAAGCGCCCGTGCATACCGTGCGCATCACGCGCGATTTCTGGATGGGTGCCACCGAAGTCACCGTAGGGCAGTTTCGCCGCTTCGTTGAAAGCTCGGGCTATGTACCCGAATCGGTGCGCGACGGCACCGGTGCCTACGGCTTTAACCCCGACTACAACCCGCCCAACACCGAACGGGCTGATTTGTTTGACGGGCGCAACCCCAACTATTCATGGCAGCACACCGGCTTTGCGCAAACCGACCAGCATCCGGTAGTGAACGTCACCTGGAACGACGCCATGGCCATGGCCAAGTGGCTGAGCCAGCGCGAAGGTGCAACCTACCGCCTGCCCACCGAAGCCGAGTGGGAATACGCCGCACGGGCGGGCACACGCACCCGCTTTCCCAGTAGCGACAGCCCTGAGGTGCTGCTCACCACCGCCAACACATTTGACCGCGAAACCGCATTGCGCTGGCCGCGCTGGCGCGAGCAAGCTGGCCAGGGCAGCGACGGCTATCCTTTCACTGCACCCGTGGGCAGCTTTGCGCCTAACGCGTTTGGCCTGTACGACATGATGGGCAACGTGTGGGAATGGTGCGCCGACTGGTACGGCGAAGACTATTACGCCCAATCACCGACGGCAGACCCGCAAGGGCCGCCCGAGGGCGATGTGCGCGTGCGCCGTGGCGGCTCGTGGCACACATGGCCGCTGTATTCGCGCGTGGCGTTCCGCAACTGGAACACGCCCGAATCACGCCACCTGCTGGGCGGCTTCAGGCTGGTGCGGGAGTTGCCTGCGGGGTCACCATAAAACCCATCAGATGGCCAGCACGCGCAGCAGCCAAGTTTGCAAATCACGCACTTCTTCAAGACATACCGAGTGTCCCATCGGGTACTGATGCCACTCCACGCCATAGCCTTTCGCCAGCAGCAAATCGCGTGAAGCTGTGGCGCTGGCTGGCGGCACCATCTCGTCCTGGCTGCCGTGCGCCATGAAAATGGGCGTATTTTGATTGGCTGGGCTATGTTCAGCGGCCAACATATTTGCCAGCGGCAAATAGCCGCTCATGCCGACGATGCCTGCCAAGCGCTCGGGGTAGCGCAAGCCGGTCAGCAAGGCCATGGCACAGCCTTGAGAAAAACCACCCAGCACCATGCGTTCGGCCGGAATGCCGCGCGCCACCTCGCGGGCCAGTACTGCATTCACCTGCTGCTGGGCACTTCGTAAGCCTGTTTCGTCCTCTCGGCTGCGGTCAGGGTAAATGTCGTACCAGGCCGGCATGACGAAACCGCCATTGATGCTGACCGGCAAACGCGGCGCATTGGGAAACACCCAGCGCACCGGCCCCACGGATGCCAGGTCAATCTCGTGCACAAAAGGTTGGAAATCGCTGGCATCGGCCCCCAGGCCGTGCATGATGATGATAGTGGCACGGGGGGCAGCGCCGGTTTCAATGTCAATGGTGTTCTGCAATTCGTTCCCCCTGGGAATGAAGGTTTTCAATAGAGGTTCTGTTCAATCATCCAGCACCGTGGCAGAAAAATTCAAATCAGATTCTGGCTCGGCATGGCTTGGCGTTTGGTCACGGAGTGCCCCAATGGCTTTGTCAACCACTGCACCAACGTCCACTGGACGCAGATAGCGCGCGCGAATCAGTTTTTCACAAATACGCCGGGTCATGCTGTGCGGCCGCCCGCCTTGGCTCACAAACATGAATAAAGAACCATTGTCACTGTTCCACACCAGTTGCGCCCTGCGCCATTCACCACGCACCCGCAAATCCACCCAATCCCCTGCGCGCAAGCGCGCCAAAGTAGCGCGCACGCGCGCACCCGCATCTTCAGCGTTTTCCTCTGTTACGGCTGGTGCTTCTAAGTTCTCCGCGTTATCGGACTTCGCACTCACCCCCATATCCAGAGGAACAAAGCCTTTACTTTCGTCAATGATGTCTTGCTTTGATGGTTTGTTTTTCACCAACGGTTGCCCCAGCACCGGCACATCGTCAGCAGTCACTCCAGCCTCTTTGGCATTAACTGTCTGATTTTCTGATCCCGACACCATTGCACGCTGATTTTCAACATCCTCAGCCTCAGTCTCAAGCGGCGCAGGCTCCGAATCCAGACCCTCCTCAAAACCAATAGCCGCTAATTCAGAACGGCCCAACCAAGGTTGTGCTGCCGCTCGTGGCTTAATTTGTTCCAACGGCACAGGCGCCGAGTCAATGTCATCTACGTCGTCGACTTCAGCCATCAAGTGCGCGAAGCCAGAAGCCTCAACATCGCGTGCACTGCGCATACGCCGCAACCGCAGCACAGGATCGTGGTAGCGCATCAGCGCACCGAAGAATGCATCTGTTTCAGCCGCTTCCTTGCCCAGCATGTTCAAGCCGCGACGCAAGGACGAAACCACCCCTGGAACCACCTCAAACAGGCGTGCTGGCTGGCGTAAAGCAGCTTCGCTGCGCACGCTCCACAATAAATCTGTCACTACCGCCAAGTAGCCACCAGGGTCTAGCTGGCTGCGCTGTGCTGTCAGCTGCGCATGTGAGATAACCAACGACCAGTCCTGAAATAAAAAATCCACCACCCTGGACGGTACCCCGACCAGGTCAGAGCGCAAGCTGAATTCCCATGCAATTTTGTCGGCCAGGGATTGGCGATTCTGAGCAAATTGCATGGACTGCATGCCAGGCTCACTGGCACGCTTAGCGGCTTCGTCTTCGGCCTTCCATTGGGCCTGAAGGTTATCCACGCGCTGCGAGAAATGACTCTTACCCGGCGCAGAGACAGCATTCAATTCACGAACAGCCTCTCGCACCGGTACCATAAACTGCTCAAAGTTTTCCGCAAATTCGTCGTTGTATTTAAAGCTGCGCTGGGCAATATCTTCGATCAAACGGCGCGCAGGATGCGCGTCATCGCCAAAATAGCGAGGATCGGCCAACGCCATGCGCAGCAAAGCGGGTTCCATGGCCACGAACGCCTCTCGTACCGGAGCCAACACACGCCCGTCACCTGCTACCTGCTCAACCAGTGTACGCACCGCATCCATGCCCAGTACCTGGCTGATATTTTTGGCCTGAGACTTTAACCCCAACAATGTCTGCGCGCGCGCCTGCGACGAGGCTTGCTCACCCCACACTTGGGGTGACAACGGTGTTTCAACACTCACTGCACGAGCGGGTCGATCCACCACACTCAACGCTTTGGCACGCGCCATGGCGCGGCCAGCGGCTTGCTCGTCATATGAAGGCAACGACGACACCTTAGCCACCTGCGCCTGTACGTCGTCGTAATAGGCTTGCGATAACGGCTCGTCGTGTTCAGCCACCCATTGCGGCTGATACAAAAAGTCCCGTATTAATGCGCGCGACACCGAAGGACGAGTTTGAGCCAATTGGCTCATTTTTGGAAACAAGGCTCGTTGTTGGGATTTTTGGTTTTGTACCAACCCTGTTTGATCGACCGAACCTACGTCGCCACCAGATCCGTCGCCATCGCTGGCCACAGCATCACCTTTTTTGCCTTTGGCCGATGGCGGCGCAGTGCCCCCTTCGGTCAGCTTCAGGCGGTAACGCGCTTCCTCTACTCCTTGTGCTTCCAGCAAATCGCCAATGCTGTCGTACAAACGCACCAGTTCACGCCCAAAAGGTGTGGCTAAATGGCGCACCCAGTGCGAACGCACCTCGGGCGGGTCAGGCTGCTCATCCAGCATCTCCAGCAAGGTGCCGCACAGCACGTCCGGACGCAACGGATTGAGATCGGCGCGCACCACCGGCAGCCCCAATACGGAACTCATGAGCGAGTCCAGTCGCGACAGCGATTGCTCCACCATCGGCATGGCCACTTGCTGAAGGCGGGACGCTTCGACAAAGCGTGCCACTTCGGCTTCTTCAATCAAGGTCAAATCATTTTCGTCAACTGTGGCTGACGGCATCATGCGGCCCATTTCGCGCGCACTGGACAGCGCCGCACCGTAGGCCACGTCCACCTTGGCGGGCAAATCGCTGCGCCAGCCTGCGCGCCGCTTTTCCAGCGCCATGCGCGCATCCGACAACTGCAAACGCACCGCCACTGAAGACGTGCGCCGCTCGGCCTCGTCCAACGTCGTCAACGCCGACTCGGCACAGCGATCCACCATGGACGCAACCATGTGCACCGCTTCCTGACGCACGCGCTTGATTAAGGGGTTATTCGTACTGACCGGTTGCATATGATGCAAGGAAATTCGTTCGTCCGTCGCCCTTCCTGCGTTTTGATTGAATTTTGTGACAACGGTAACTGAAACTATATCGCTAACTTCAACCACTGCTTAACAAGACAGGTCAAAAGTGTCGAATTTGTCGGCTTCGCGTTCCATGATAAGAGGCTCTCGTCCATCGGCAAATCGGATGGATACCCCGCCCTTTATCAAGACCGTCCGGTCGATCCATAGCCGCCTGCCCCCCGAACAGAAGCAGCATCAAACTCGTCCACCACGTTGAACTGCGCTTGCGCCACGGGCACGATGACCAGTTGAGCAATGCGCTCCATGGGGTCGATGGTGAAGGCGTTGGGACTGCGGTTCCAGGCGCTGACCATCAGCTCGCCCTGATAATCGCTGTCGATCAAGCCGACCAGATTACCCAGCACGATGCCGTGCTTGTGTCCCAGGCCCGAGCGCGGCAGGATCAAGGCCGCGTAGCCAGGGTCAGCCAGATGAATGGCCATGCCGGTGGGCAGCAGTTGCCAGGCGTTGGGTCGCAGCGTGAGTGGCTCGGCGAGGCAGGCCCGCAAATCCAGCCCGGCACTGCCGGGGGTGGCATAGGCAGGCATTTGCGCACGCAGGCGTTCGTCAAGGATTTTGAGGTCAAGTTTCATCACACCAAGCGTAGCAGGCAGCGATCATTCCACCACGGCTCAGGCGGTGCTGCCGGAAACACGGCGCGCGATTTCGCCCACCAGTTGCTGCGCTAGGCGGCGTTTGCTGGCGCGCGGCAGCTCGACCACGCCTTCGTCGTCCACCAGTACCAGGGTGTTGTCGTCGCGCCCAAAAGTGGCAGGCCCCAGGTTGCCAACCAGCAAGGGCACGTTTTTGCGCGCGCGCTTGGCCTGGGCATTGGCAATCAGGTCTTCGCTTTCGGCGGCAAAGCCCACGCAATACAGCTCGCCCGACTGGGCGCGGGCGCTGTGGGCGATGTCAGACAAAATGTCCGGGTTTTCGACAAACGCCAGTTGCGGCGCGGTGCCACTGCCGTCTTTTTTGATCTTGTGACCGCTGGCGCTGGCGGGTCGCCAGTCGGCCACGGCGGCGGTTGCTATGAATATATGAGCATTCTGCGCGAGCTGTGCAGCAACTTCATGCATGTCCAGCGCAGACACCACGTCAACCCGGTTCACCCCGCGCGGTGTAGGCAAATGCACAGGCCCGGCCACCAGCGTAACGTCGGCTCCCGCCTCTTGCGCAGCCTGTGCAATGGCAAAGCCCATCTTGCCGCTGGAGTGGTTGGTGATGCCGCGCACCGGATCAATCGCCTCAAAAGTTGGCCCCGCCGTGATCAGCACACGCTGGCCCAACAACGCTTTAGGGGTAAAAAACGCCACCAGTTCTTGCAGCAGCTCAGTCGCTTCCAGCATGCGGCCTTCGCCCGATTCGCCACAGGCTTGCTCACCGTGCGCTACGCCCAACACGGTGGCACCGTCTTCGCGCACTTGCTCCACATTGCGCTGGGTGGCAGGGTGCGCCCACATTTCGCGGTTCATGGCCGGAGCCAACAGCAACGGCACGCGCTCGGCAGGTCGCGCCAGACATAGCAAGGGTAGTAACTCGCTCGCCCTGCCTTGCGCCAACTGGGCAATGAAATCAGCGCTGGCCGGGGCGACGATGATGGCATCTGCCTCGCGGCTTAAATTGATGTGCGCCATGCTGTTGTCTGCCCGCGCATCCCATTGCGAGGTGTACACGGGCCGCCCCGACAGCGCCTGCATGGTCACCGGCGTCATGAACTGGCAACCCGCCTCGGTCATCACCACTTGCACGGCAGCCCCGGCGCGGGTCAGCAAGCGGCAAAATTCGGCCGCCTTGAAAGCCGCCGCACCGCCGGTCAGACCCAGCACGATATGGCGTCCGCTCAACTCACCAGCAAGATCGTTCGCAGTCATGGCGGCAATGTAGCAGAGGGGCGTTCAAAAGAGGTGTTGAACAGCGCTGGCTGCGTCAATCCAGCCAACACGTGAATTCGTCTACCGCTTCACGCGGCGTGGTGAAGGTGTTGACCAGGGCCGATTCGTCCGCGTAACCCAGCGCCATGCCACACACCAGCATTTCGCTCTGGCCCGCGCCAATCAGCGGCATGATGATGCTGGAAAAACGCAGCCACGCCCCTTGTGCGCAGGTATGCAACCCACGCGCCCGCGCGGCCACCATCAGGCTTTGCAAAAACATGCCGTAGTCCAGCAGCGAGCCGCGCCCCATGGCGCGATCGACGGTGAACATCAAACCCACCGGCGCGCCAAACAAATCGAAGTTGCGGTGGTGCTGCGCGAACATGCCTGCCTTGTCGCCCTTGTCGATGCCCAGCAGACCATACAGCGTCCAGCCGTTGTGGCGGCGGCGGCTCAAATACGGCTCCACCCAGTGCGTGGGGTAGTAGTCGTAAGCATTCTGAAAATCTGCTTCCCGTTCAGGCTGCGCATGCAGCAGCTCGTGCGCAGTGCTCACTTGGCGCACCAGTTCGTCACGGGTCTGGCCTTGCAGCACATACACCTTCCAAGGCTGCGCATTGGCACCACTGGGTGCACGCGCAGCCACACGCAAAACATGCTTGAGCACCTGACGCGGCACCGGACGGGACTGAAACGCACGCACCGAATAGCGGCTCTCGATAGCCGCATCCACGCTGTCTGGATCGGCGATGAGGGTGTGGCGTTCATTCATGGGCCTTCACCCTGCCGGCTAACAAGGGCTGCAACACCGCTTTAAGCTGCGGCGGCAAGGGCACCGGGCGCTGGCTGGCGCGGTCGACATACACATGCACAAAATGCCCGCGGGCCGCCGTGGTCGGCGTGCCTTCGGCGAACAAGCCCACTTCATAACGCACGCTGGACGAGCCGATATGGGCCACGCGAATGCCCGCCTCGATGTTTTGCGGAAAGGCCAGCGGTGCAAAGTACTGGCATTGGGTTTCGACCACCAAACCAATCACTTCACCGTGCGTCACGTCCAGCACGCCCTGCTCGATCAAGTAGGCATTGACGGCCGTGTCGAACCACGAGTAATACACCACGTTGTTGACGTGGCCGTACTGGTCGTTATCCATCCAGCGGGTGGTGATGGTGCGAAAGGCGCGATAGGCGTTGCGCTGCTCGGGCTGAGGGCGTGGCGTGCTCATGGCCGCTGATTTTGCCAGCGCGCCCAATAGTGCGCAGCCACGCCAAATGTATTGACCTGCGCCTGGATGGTGGTTTCGATGTTGTGGCCATAGCCACCGGCCATGCACAAGGTCAAAGGCAGGCGGCGCACCCAGGCCCACTCCAGCACACGCCGGTCGCGCGCCAGCAAGCCATCGTGCGTCAATTTCAGGCGGCCCAGCCGGTCGCCTTCGTGCGCGTCCGCTCCGGCCAGATAAAACACATGCTGGGCTTCAAAGCGCTGCACCAGTGCATCCAGCGCCTGATCCAGCGCGACCAAATAAGCGTCGTCGCCCGTACCGTCGGGCAGGCCCACATCCAAATCGCTGATCGCCTTGTCAAACGGAAAATTCTTCTCGCCATGCAAGGACAGCGTGAACACCGAGTCATCCGCCGCAAAGATGGCCGCCGTGCCATTGCCCTGGTGCACATCCAGATCGATCACCGCCACGCGTGGGCGGCGTGTACCAGGGTGCTCGCGCAGGTATTCGCGCTGCAACACGCGGGCTGCCACCGCCACGTCGTTGAACACGCAAAAACCGCTGCCATGCGCAGCACTGGCGTGGTGCGTGCCGCCCGCCAGATTGGCCGATACGCCTTCAAGCAAAGCCGTGTGCGTGGCCTGCATCGTCGCCCCCACCGAGCGACGCGATCGCTCCACCATCGCCTCACTCCACGGAAAGCCAATGTCGCGTTGCGCCGACGCTGTCAGCGTGCCATCAACCACCGCAGCAATGTAATCAGGCCCATGCGCCAGCGCCAGATCGGCATCGCTGGCAGATGCGGCTTGCGCCAATTCAAGACTGCACACTTCGTTCAGCAACCGCTCACGCAAACGCGCGTACTTGCCCATCGGGAAGCGGTGTCCCGCAGGCAACGGCAACACAAACTGCGTGGAATAAAACACCTTCACTGCGCGTGCCCCAGGCTCTTCATGGCTGTACAACCCAAGTTAGAAAGCGGCATCTAAAAGCACCGGGATAGACCTTTTCGTATTGCAATCGTTCAGCCAGCCCCTAAAATTCAACCCATGCTGCGCCGCAACATAAATGCGGGGTGGCACAAAAGCCCTCACATATTCATCCATCTATTGATCTAGGAGATTTTTATCATGTTGACCCCTGAGCAAGTTTTGGCCTCCCAAAAAGCCAACATGGAAACCCTGCACGGCCTGACCACCAAAGCCTTTGAAGGTGTGGAAAAGCTGGTCGAGCTGAACCTGCAAGCCACCAAGGCCGCCCTGGACGAAACCGCCCAGCACACCCAAGCCATGCTGTCGGTCAAAGACGTGCAAGAGCTGATCGCCCTGCAAGCTGGCCTGTTCCAGCCCCTGGCCGATAAGGCTGCCGCTTACAGCCGTCACCTGTACGACATCGCTTCGGGCACCAACGCTGAATTCAGCAAAGCCTTCGAAGGCAAAGTGGCTGAAAGCCAGGCCCAGTTTGCCGCTCTGGTGGACAACGCTGCCAAGAACGCTCCCGCTGGTTCGGAAACTGCTGTGGCCATGATGAAAAGCGCCGTGGCTGCTGCCAACAACGCTTTCGAGTCAGTGCAAAAAGCCGTTAAGCAAGCCACCGACGTGGCTGAATCCAACTTCAACGCCGTGGCATCCAACGCCGCCAACGTGACCAAGTCGGCCACCGGCAAAAAGCGTTAATCAAGGTGTGAAAATTTCACTGCCTAGGCAGTGAAATTCATCATCTCCCAGCACCTGTCCACCGCTGCTTGGTTTTAAACTCAGGCGGTGGTCAGTGCAAAAGCTCAAGCACCAAGCAGGGACTTTTGCACTGGCATCTTCACGGTGCTTTAACGTTTGTCTCCTCGGATCCTTTCGACACCAATCAGGTTCAGGGATCCCTTCAAGGGCTGATCGCAAGATCAGCCCTTTTTTTACTTCACGATGACTTCAACCCGGCAGTTCGCTGTACTGCGTCTTGGCTTGAGCCTTATGCCATTTAACCTATAGATCCGGCCCTGTGAAGTCTTGAATTATTCTGATGATCCCCAGTGTATGTGGCATGGAAAAAGAAGACGCGAGATACCAGACGCTGGAGCAGTTGCACGAGAGGCGCAAGCAAGTTGTGAGGCTGCACAACAAGGTGATCAAAGTGATGCAGATCGCCTTTGGCAAAAGCGAGCTTCAAGAGCTGAACACCGCTCTTGCCGAAATTTCGATCCAAGGTGAGCGGCTACCGCCAGCGGTGCAGGTCTTTAGCGATGTCGAGGCCCCGCCAAAAACATGGCGCTGACAGGCCAGCCAGCGCCAACCGTCAATGCCCCGCCACCTTCATGCGGTTGATCAGCACGGAGCCAATGGTCTTGGCACCATAGGTGTACGCATCGGCCCCCACGGCGCTGATGCCCATCAGCATCTCGCGCAGATTGCCAGCGATGGTGATTTCCTGCACTGGGTAGGCGATTTCGCCGTTCTCGACCCAAAAGCCGCTGGCACCGCGCGAATAATCGCCGGTCACGTAGTTCACGCCTTGTCCCATCAGCTCAATGACGAACAGGCCCGTGCCCAGCTTGCGCAGCATGGCGGGCAAATCATCACCCGCACGGGTGCGGCGCGAATGCAGACGCAGGTTGTGCGAGCCACCAGCGTTGCCGGTGGTTTGCATGCCCAGCTTTCGGGCTGAATATGTGCTCAAAAAGTAGCCCTGCACTTTGCCCGCATCGACCACCTTGCGGCGTTGCACGCGCACACCTTCTTCATCGAACGGTGACGAACCTTTGCCGCCGGGCAAAAACGGATCTTCATCAATATCAATGTGACTCGGAAACACCGGTTTGCCCAGCGAATCCAGCAAAAACGAAGTTTTTCGGTACAGCGCCCCACCGCTGACAGCCTGCACAAAGCCGCCCAGCAAGCCAGCGGCCAAGGGTGACTCGAACAGCACCGGACATTCGCGTGTGCTGATTTTGCGGCTGCTCAGGCGGCTCAAAGCGCGTTCAGCGGCGTAACGGCCCACGGCTTCAGGGCTGGCCAAGTCACACGCATTGCGCTCTGAGCTGTACCAGTGATCGCGCTGCATACCGTCGCCCTTACCCGAGAGCGAGGCTATAGGTGCCACCGACAGGCTGTGGCGCGAACTGGCGTAGCCCCCCCGAAAGCCGTGCGTGTGCGCGCTGAAAAAATGGCTTTGCTGCGCCGACACGCCTGCGCCTTCGCTGTTGGTGATGCGTTTATCCACGTCAAACGCGGCCTGCTCGCACGCCAGCGCCATCTCAGCGGCTTGTGCGCTGGTGATGGGCCAGGGGTGGAACAAATCCAGATCGCGCGCCTTGGTCGCCACATCGGCCACATCGGGCAAGCCCGCCACCGGGTCTTCGGCCGTAAAGCGGGCGATGTCGTAAGCGGCTTGCACGGTGCGCTCGATCGCGGCGCGTGAAAAATCCGAGGTGCTGGCATTGCCGCGCCGCTGGCCCACATACACCGTCACACCCAGCGACTTGTCGCGGTTGCGCTCCACCGTCTCCAATGCGCCCTTGCGCACGCTGACAGACAGGCCCGACCCTTCTGAAGCCTCAGCCCCGGCATCGGTGGCACCCAGCTTTTTGGCATGCGCCAAGGCGGTATCGACCAGATCTTCAAAAAAAACACGCGAATAGCTGAAGCCCGCCTGGGGCTGAGAGATGTTGGGCATCGGCATATCATAGGCGCACCCCTGTGGCTTCACTGGATGCACCATGTTGCGCGCTCCCCCTCAAGGGAACATCGCCAGCAGCCGAACGCAGCCTGTCTGTGGCAACTGCTGAGGCGGCTCGGCTCCGCAGCGCTATTTGTTCACAAAACGCCACGCTTGAATTGTTGATATGTCCCGTAAACCCAAAAAAGGCTATTTCGTGCGCGGCCACTTCGTGGCCGAAGGCAGCGAGCTGGATATGCAGTTGCGCGAAGAGCAGCGCGCCGGTGGCCCCAGCAAGACCGAGTTAAAGGCCCAAAGCGCCGAGCTGCAAGATCTGGGCGAGCAATTGTTGAGCCTGCGCGCCGACCTCAAAGATCCGCTGGATCTGCCCACGCGCCTGCTGGACGCGCTGGACGAACTGGCCCGCATCACCAACTTTGAAGGCCGCCGCCGTCAAAGCCAGTTCGTCGGCAAGCAAATGCGCCTGCTGGGCGAAGAACAGATTGCGGCCATTCGCGCCGCGTTGGAAGTGCAGCAAAAAGGCTCTGCCAAAGACACCTTGCGCCTGCACGCCGCCGAGCGCTGGCGCGACCGCCTGATTGCCGAAGACGCCGCCGTGGGTGCTTGGGCCACACAATTTCCTGATGCCGACTTGCAGCCCTTGCGCGCGCTGGTACGCCAGGCCCGCAAAGACGCCCTGCCGCCCAAAGCCGCCGCACAGGCGCAGACCCAAGGGCGTGCTCCGCGCCAGGGCCGTGCTTACCGCGAGTTGTTCCAGATGGTGCACCAGGCGCTGGGGCAAGCCGAGGCGCGCACACCGCCCGTTCACCCCATCGACGCTGATGATGCGGGCTACACCAACGACTCGCTTGCCAGTTAAGTCCCCGTCCAATATCCATCGCTTTTATTTCGATCTCACTTTGATGACCCAACCCGTTCATGACCCCGTCCGCATCGGCATCGTCTCCATCAGCGACCGTGCCTCTTCAGGTGCTTATCAGGATCAGGGCCTGCCCGCTTTGCAAGACTGGTTAGGCCGCGCATTGCAAAACCCCATCACGTTCGAGCCGCGCCTGATCCCTGATGAGCAAGCCACCATCAGCCAAACCCTGATCGAACTGGTTGACGATGCCAATTGCGCTTTGGTACTGACCACCGGTGGCACCGGCCCAGCGCTGCGCGACGTCACCCCCGAAGCCACGCTGGCCGTGGCTGACAAGCTGATGCCCGGCTTTGGCGAGCAAATGCGCCAGATCAGCCTGGCCTTTGTGCCTACCGCCATCTTGAGCCGCCAGGTGGCCGTGATTCGCAAGCAGGCGCTCATCATCAACCTGCCCGGTCAGCCCAAAGCCATTGCCGAAACGCTGGAGGGGCTGAAAGACGCCTCAGGCCAACCCAAGGTACATGGCATCTTTGCCGCCGTACCCTACTGCATCGACCTGATCGGCGGGCCGTACCTGGAAACAGATGCGGCCGTCTGCAAGGCGTTCAGGCCCAAAAGCGCTATACGCCAAGCGCCCGTCGGCTGAAAATCTATCTCAACGTGCACGCCACCATGTCTGAAACACGCCTTTTTGCCCCTGAAAGCGGCCAGCCCTTGGCGTACATTGCTGACGAACCGCTGATCATTGAGCAAGCGCGGTGGTCCATCACCGCATTGACACATGAGCTGCAGGTCGTGCTTGCACTGCGATGCAGTGACCCCGCCAACAGCGCCTTTCGCACCGCACTCAGCGAGTTCAGCGACGATGGCCTGCTGCAACTGACCATCGCCGTACAAGGCGTGTACGACGGCGGCGTGCCGCGTGGCACCTTCCATTACGAAGACAGCAAAGACCCGCAAAACCACAAATACCTGCGCATCGAAGGGCTGGAATACGGCTTTGAGTTTTTTGGTGACATTGGTTTTGACGGTGAATGGGTGCTGGGCGAAGGTCGGTTCAAAGAAAAATACGGCCAGGGCGATGGCTTTGCCGTGCGTTTCGCCATTCAATTGAATCCGCTGGACTTGCACTGGCCGGATTACCAGTTCACGCAGGTGCAAGAGCTGTCGAATGCAGCGGTAGAGCATGTGCGCTCTGTCCTGCTGACCGGCAAAAAACCCAATCACTTGGGTGAAAAGGTCACGCAGTTCGGTGAAGACGTGTTTGGGCAGTGCGCACGTTTTACCCAATTACGCTCGCTGGACATTCACATGGGAGCACGCCTGAAAAACGAGCCGCTTTTGAATATTTCGCTGGACGGAATAAGGCCATTGACGCAGTTGCAACGCCTGGCAGTCTCTGGCCTGGCGCTGAAAGAAGTTCCGGCAGACATCACGAGCTTGCCGCTGACCTGGCTGTCGGTGGTGGATTGCGATCTGCAAACATTGCCGGAGGCGGTGTGGCAAATGCCCACGTTGGAAAACCTGATGCTCGATCAGAACGCGCTGACGCAACTGCCAGAAGCGCCCCACCTGCCCGCGCTGAAAACCCTGCGCATCAGCCAAAACGCACTCGCCACCCTTCCCCTGGCCTTTGCACGCTTGCCCGCTCTCAAGCTGATCACCGCCGAGGCCAACCCGCTGCAACATCTTGATCCGGCATGGAACAGCTTTGACGGGCTGGACATCGACATGGAAGATCGCCGCCGCCTACTCGATACCCGTTACCAAGGCCCCTCTCCCTTGGTGGAATGGGACGACACCGTTTACGCGGCAGAACATGACCCGCCATTACGAAAGCAGGCTCAAGAGGTATTGAACGCAAGGGTGCCAGACATCTATCGCCCGTGGCTTCAATCCATTTTGCTGAAGACACTGGCGTTTTACACCGACGACACCGCCGCCATGCCCGTGGGCGCGACGCGCTACGGCGGCAGGCCCGACTTGCCGCTGGACGTGCCGTATCCTGAATTTTGCGAAGAGCGCATTTGCAAGTACGAATTCATTGCGCAAATCAATCTGGCTGAACTGGCAGACAAGCAGAGCTTTCTGCCACGCAGCGGAACATTGTTTTTCTTTTTAAGCACTTTCCATGATCTGTACGGCAGCCACCCAAAGCATCCCGCTGCGCGAGTGATTTACGTCAAAGACAGCTCCACACTGGTCAGCGGCGAGCGTTTTCAATTTCCTGCAAGCGACTTCTTTGAGGCACCACACGATGGCGTGTACAAGGCTTGCGCCGTGCGGGTAGCCACTGAAATCACCGCACCCGATTTGTATTCCGTTTCCGAAAATCAACATCTCATTTCCCAGCCTTGGCGAGACGATCCGGAGTTTGAAAAATTTACCAGTCAGATCGGGATGGAAGAGCCGCTGTGGAAGACCCCGCGCTTTGCGATGCAAATCAACCCGCATGTCTTCACCCAGCACGACTCACCACAGTTGCAAGCCAGCTATCAAAAAGGCGGCGTACCAGAAGACTGGATGGTGCTGCTCAACGTGGCCTCGTGCGGCAGCTTCTGCTGGGGCGATGCCGGAGATTTGTTTTTCGTCATCCACAAAAGCGATCTGACACAAGGCGATTTCAGCAATGTGTTTGTCGGCCTGGAATCGTCGTGATGCAGTCAGTCAACCGCGGGCCACATCTGTTGAGGTGTGACACTGGCTCCATCCAACATCGTTTTTTGCTGTGCTCATTTTCATTCGCACCGTATGACAACTCCCACCGATACCCGCGTTGACCAACTCATGCCCGAAGTGGGCCAACTGATGGTGACCGCACTCAACTTTGACACGCTTGCCGCTGAAATTGATCCAGATGCTCCGCTTTATGGCGAAGGTTTGGGACTCGATTCCATTGACATTCTTGAAGTGCGCTGGTCGTGTCCAAAAATACGGCTTTCACGCTGCGCACCAAGTTGCTGAAGGTGGCGGCGGTGGTGACGCGCAACACGCGCCGTATCCTTCTGTACTTGGCCTCTCACTGACCCAGCGCACAGACCTTCATGCACGCCATCAGCCAGTTGCGCTGTCCCTTATCGACACGATAGTGCCTGGTCGGCGCGATGACACAAAAGCGGCTCGCAACCCAAGCCGGGGTGGGGGCCGATGCGAGCGCATCGCGCACGCCGCCGATCAAAACCATGGCTGCTGCCACCATCAGTACCTTGCTCGCTCACATCCGCGCCGCGATGACCCGCTGCATAGGGCTTTGGCTATATGCGTGAAATATCCGGATTAGGTTGAATGTAGGCGTATACAGCGCAAGAAACCTTTTTCCGACAGCCAATGGTCAGAGAAAACTCTACACCGCCGCCAGCAGCTTTTGCGTATAAGGGTGTTGTGGCTGGCCCAGCACCTGGGCTTGGGGGCCGCTTTCGACCAGCTCACCGTCTTTGAGCACCAGCACTTCATGTGCCATGGCGCGCACCACGTCCACGTCGTGGGTGATCAGCAAATAGGCCAGGCCACGTTCTTTTTGCAGCCCTTGCAGCAGCGCCAGCACCTGTTTCTGGATGGTGACATCGAGCGCGCTGGTGGGTTCGTCCAGCACCAGCAGCTGTGGCTCGACAATCAACGCGCGCGCCAGGGCGATGCGCTGGCGCTGGCCGCCTGAAAACTCATGCGGATAGCGCGCCAGCAAACCCACAAAGCGATCTTCAGGCAAGCCGACTTCAGCCAGCGCAGCGCGCACACGCTGGGCGCGCTCGGACGCGCTCAATTCAGGCGCATGCACGCGCAAGCCTTCACCAACGATTTCTTCCACCGTCATGCGCGGCGACAGCGACGAAAACGGGTCTTGAAACACCACCTGTGCCACGCGGCGCATGGGCTTGTCAGCGGCTGGGCGATACTGCCAGCGGTGACCAGCCAGCGCCAGATCGCCATCAACGCTGCGCGATGGCAGCAGGCCCAATGCGGCCTGCGCCAGGGTTGATTTGCCGGAGCCAGATTCACCAATCACCCCCAGCGTGCGCCCCGCAGCCAAGCTGAAACTGGCCCCTTGCACCGCTACGAACGCACCTTTTTTGAACCAGCCGCGCACGCCGGGCAGTGGTACAGGGTAAGTCACGCGCAGGTTTTCAGCTTGCAGCACCGGGGCTGCATCGGCATTGGGCGGGGTTTCAAGCACATCGCGTTCGGGCCGACTGGCCATGAGCTTTTGGGTGTAGGCGTGCTGTGGTGCGGCGAACATGGGATCAGTGGCGCCTTGCTCCACCAGCAGGCCATGCTGCATGACGGCCACGCGGTCGGCAAAGCGGCGCACCAGATTCAGATCGTGCGTGATCATCAGCACTGCCATGCCGTGCGCGCGCTGCAAGTCGGCCAGCAAGTCCAGAATCTGCCCGCGCAAGCTGACGTCGAGCGCGGTGGTTGGTTCATCAGCCAACAGCAGTTTAGGTGCGCAGGCCAGCGCCATGGCGATCATGGCGCGCTGACGCTGACCGCCTGAAAGCTGATGCGGGAAACTGCCCGCACGCCGCGCTGGATCAGGAATGCCGGTTTGGGCCAGCAATTCAATCGCAGCCTGTGCCGATTGCGATGGCGACAGCGCCCGCTTCAGGCGCAACACCTCGGCCACCTGTTCACCCACGGGCATGAGTGGGTTGAGTGCGGTCATCGGCTCTTGAAAGATCATGGCGATGTCGTCGCCGCGCAGGCCGCGCAACTGGCGTTCGGGTAAGGCCAGCAGATCGCGCGCAATCTTCCCATCGTTGAATAACGCCTGACCGCTCAGGTGCGCGTCGTGCAACAAGCGCAGCAGCGCCAGCGCCGTCACGGTTTTGCCCGAACCTGATTCACCCACCAACGCCAGCTTTTCGCCCGGTGCAATAGAGAACGACACGCCCTGCACCACCTGCTTGGCACCAAAGGCCACACTCAAGTTACGCACATCGAGCAACGGCGCGCTCATGTCGAAAGTCCTATTAATTTGATAGCTGCTGGCGCTTGTTTATCAAGCGTCAAAGGCCAATTTTCCTCGTATATGTAGCTCATCAGTCCACCTTGCGCGGATCAAGCGCGTCGCGCAGCGCATCGCCCATGAAGGTCAGCAGCAGCAGCGTGAGCACCAGCACGCCAAAGGTAGACAGCGATATCCACCAGGCGTCGATGTTGTTCTTGCCCTGACTGAGCAACTCGCCCAGGCTGGGGGTGCCCGGTGGCACACCCAGGCCCAGAAAATCCAGCGAAGTCAGCGCCAGGATGGCAGCACTCATGCGGAACGGCAAAAACGTGACCACCGGCGTCAGGCTGTTGGGCAGGATGTGACGCCACATGATCTGTCCGTTGGGCACGCCCAGAGCGCGGGCACCTTTGACGTAATCCAACTGGCGGTTGCGTAAAAACTCGGCCCGCACGTAATCCGACAGCCCCATCCAGCCAAACAGGCTCAGCAGCACCAGCAGCAGGCCAATGCTGGGCGACAAAATAGCGCTGAAAATGATGAGCAAATACAGCTCGGGCATGGACCCCCAGATTTCAATCAGGCGCTGCATGGTCAAGTCAAGTTTGCCGCCAAAAAACCCTTGTACTGCCCCCGCCGCCACGCCCAGCACAACGCCCACAGTGGTCAGCGCCAGCCCGAACAGCACGCTGACGCGAAAGCCGTAAATCAATTGCGCCAACAGATCGCGTCCACGATCGTCAGTACCCAACCAGTTGTCGCGACTGGGCGCGCTGGGATTCGGCTCTTTGGCAAAGTAGTTCAGCGTATCCGCTCCATAGGGGTTGGGCGGGAACAGCGCCCAGTTGCCGGGCTGGCTGAACTGGTGGCGAATGAAGGGGTCGAGGTAGTCGGTTTCGGTATCAAAATCACCGCCAAACACTGTTTCAGGATAGGTCTGCACCAGCGGCAAGTACCACTGGCCCTGATAGCGCACCAGCAGCGGTTTGTCGTTGCTGATGACCTCGGCAAGCAGGCTTGACACCACCAGCGTGCAAAACAGCACCAGGCTCCAAAAACCCAGCCGATTGCGCTTAAAACGCAACCAGGCGCGGCGCGCGGGCGACGGGCTGGGGGCAGAAGGCGCTGCTGCAACGTCAGCCATTCAAGCCCTCGGCCAGCAGATTCTGAAACGGCTGGCGGCTTTTGAAGCGGTAAGCACCAAAGTCGCGCTCGTCGGTGGTGAGGATGCGTCCATGACCCAGATGCTCGGCCAGCAGCACCAGCGAAGCATCGGCCAAATCCATGGGCAAATTGGCGTAGTGGGCCATCAGGTGCGCCATGCGCTCGGTTTGCGCAGCGGGCCATTGCCAGACGGTCACGCCGCCTGCGGCCACATCGCGCAGCAGCGCTTGTGCGGCGTCGGTGCCGATCCAGCGCGTGAGCAGGTGCGTGGCCTCGGTCAGCACCGGCCAGGTGGTCACCCAGCCTTGACTTTGGGTGCTTGACAGCGCCTGCCGCGCACGGCTGTGCCAAGCATCGCCCGCATCGACCAGGGCATAGAAAAAGCCGGCATCGGCAATGATCACGCGTCGCCTTTGGCGGGTTTGGCAGATTTCGCACCTGCGGACGGCGCGGTGCGATAAGAAGCGATTGGCTCATGCACGGCCAGCACACGACCTTGGTGCTTGACTCCCCAAGCCTCGCTCAACTGCGCCTTGTAACTGCTGGCCACATCACTGCGGCCACTGCGGCCCTGCCCGATAAAAGCCGACAAATGCGTCAACGCACCCCGCTGCGCCCGCATCTGCTCGTAATAATGCTGCACGCTGGTGCGCAACACCTCGCTTACACCCAAGCCCGTGGCCTCGGCCAAAAAGTTGAGCTGCTGCTCGGCCTCGCCTTCAAAACGTGCATTCACCCGCATGATCTAGTCTCTTGGAAACATCGCTGTCATGCATTGTATGACAATTAACTGATTGCAGATCAGGTCATGCCAGCAAGCGCCGTGCTCGGGCTTGCACCGAGCACCAGCGTTGTCTCCCGCCCAAAGAGAGTGGGGGAAGGCGCGCCAGCGCCACAGGGGGTTAATCGAATTTCACCCGCGGATCCACCCACACATAGCAAAGATCGCTGATCAGCTTCGTCAGCAACCCAATCAGCGTGAACAAAAACAGCGTGCCCAGAACGACCGGGTAATCACGCCGGATCACGCTCTCGTAACTCAACAGCCCCAACCCGTCGAGCGAAAACAGCGTTTCGATCAGCAGCGCGCCAGTGAAAAACGCGCCGATGAATGCCGCCGGAAAACCTGTCACGATGGGCAGCAGTGCATTGCGCAGCACGTGCTTGTACAGCACTTGCCGTTCAGACAGACCCTTGGCGCGCGCCGTCAGCACGTATTGCTTGCGTATTTCTTCCAGAAAACTGTTTTTGGTCAGCATGGTGGTCACTGCAAAGCTGCCCAGCACCATGGCCATGACGGGCAGCGTGATGTGCCACAGATAATCGACCACCTTGGCACCCAGACTAAGTTCGTCCCAATTGGCCGACGTCAGCCCGCGCAGCGGAAACCAGCCCAGTTGTCCGCCAAAAATCACCAGCAAGGCCACGCCCAGCACAAAGCCCGGAATGGCGTAGCCCACCAGCACCAGCAGTGTGGTCACCAAATCAAAGCGCGAACCCGCCTGCACCGCCTTGGCCACACCCAGCGGCACGCTGATGAGGTAGCTGATGAAAAACGTCCACAACCCCAGGCTGACAGACACTGGCAATTTTTCCTTCACCAACTGCCACACGTCCTTATTGTGAAAAAAGCTGGTTCCCAAATCAAACCGCGCAAACTGACCCAGCATCTGCACAAAACGCTCGGCAGGCGGCTTGTCAAAGCCATACAGCTTTTTGATTTCGTCCAGCCGCTTGTCATCCACCCCTTGTGCACCGCGATAACTCAAGCCCCCGCCCTCAGCCGATGCACCGCCCGCCCCCGCCTTGGCCTCGGCCAGGTATTGCTCCACCGGCCCACCAGGCACGAACTGAATCACCACAAAGGTGAGCAGCAACACCCCCAGCAGCGTGGGCACCATCAGCAACAGGCGTTTGAGGATGTAGGCAAACATGGATCAGCATTTTCCACTGCAATCTGGAAACTGAAGCACAAAATAAAAAAACCTAAGCAGATCAACTGCTTAGGTTTTTATCTGGCGGAGAAGGAGGGATTCGAACCCTCGATACGGTAAAACCGTATACCGGATTTCGAGTCCGGCGCATTCGACCACTCTGCCACCTCTCCTGCATATGTGTCGAGCCGGGCATTCTAGCAGGCGCGGCGGCGGTTTTTACCCAGCGGCGCGCACGGTGTCGTGGCCGCCCAGGTAAGGTTGCAGCGCTTTAGGCACACGGATGGAACCATCCGCGGTTTGGTGATTTTCCAGCACCGCCACCAGCGCCCTACCCACGGCCAGGCCGGAGCCGTTGAGGGTGTGTACCAGCTCGTTCTTACCCTGCGCATTTTTAAAGCGCGCTTGCATGCGGCGGGCCTGAAAGGCCTCGCAGTTGCTGATGGAGCTGATTTCGCGATAGGTGTTCTGCGCCGGCACCCACACCTCCAGGTCATAGGTTTTGCTGGCCCCAAAACCCATGTCGCCGGCGCACAGCAGCACCACGCGGTAAGGCAGCTCCAGCGCCTGCAAAACGGCTTCGGCATGGCCCACCATCTGCTCCAGCGCGGCGTAGCTGCACTCAGGGTGGGTGATTTGTACCATCTCCACCTTGTCAAACTGGTGCTGGCGAATCAACCCACGCGTGTCGCGCCCGGCGCTGCCCGCCTCTGATCGAAAGCACGGCGTGTGGGCCGTCAACTTGATGGGCAAATCGCTTTCGGCCAAAATTTCATCACGCACCAGGTTCGTGAGCGACACCTCGGAGGTAGGGATCAGGTACAGCGCCTCGCCCTCGCCTTCTTGCCCGCCTTTTTTGGCCGCAAACAGATCGGCCTCGAACTTGGGCAACTGGCCGGTGCCGCGCAGCGTATCGGCGTTGACGATGTAGGGCGTGTAGCACTCGGTGTAGCCGTGTTGCTGGGTTTGCACGTCCAGCATGAACTGCGCCAAGGCCCGGTGCAGGCGGGCGATCGGCCCGCGCATGAAGGTAAAGCGCGCACCTGTCAGCTTGGCCCCAGCTTCAAAATCCAACCCCAGCGGCTCGCCCAGATCAACGTGATCGCGCACGGCAAAGTTGAAGACGCGGGGGGCACCCCAGCGGCGTACCTCTTGGTTTGCAGTTTCATCGGCCCCCACAGGCACGCTCTCGTGCGGCAGGTTGGGCACGGCCAGCAGCAGCGTGTGCAGCTCGGTTTGGATCATCTCCAGCCGTGCAGCCGATGCGTCTAATTCGTCCTTGATGCTGGCCACCTGGGCCATCAAATCGTCAGCGCTTTCGCCCTTGGCCCTGCGTTGGCCAATTTGTTTGTTGGCAGCATTGCGCTGGGCCTGCAATTCTTCAGTACGGGTCTGGATGGTTTTGCGCTCGGTTTCCAGCGCGGTGAAGGCCGCTTCATCCAGAAAAGTCTGAGGATTTTTTCGGGTGGCCAGGCGCGTCAGCACGGCGCTCAAGTCTTTGCGGAGCAAGGTGGGGTCAAGCATGGCCGCCATTGTAGGCGGCAGCGTTTGGCGCGCCCGCCGTGTGAGCCGTATCACGCGGCTTGCGGCACCACTGATGGCACGCCAGAATTTATATGTCCAGCATGGCTTTGCCGCTTATCCACATTTCAATAACAGCTATCAAAAAATGAGCTTTCATTCAGCTTAAATGCTGCAATCCGGATTCGGCCGCCTCGTCCAACTTCAAACCCTTGGGCAGGGGAAACTTGATGGTTTCTTCGATGCCGTCGAGCTTGCGCACCGACACCGCACCCAAAGCGCGCAGGCGCTCGATCACCTGCCGCACCAAAATGTCGGGCGCTGATGCGCCCGCAGTCAACCCGATGCGCGCCTTGCCCTGCACCCATTCGGCTTGCAACTCGTCGGCGCTGTCGATCATGTGGCTGTCGGTGCCCAGCTTGCGCGCCACCTCACGCAGGCGATTGCTGTTGCTGCTGGTGGGGCTGCCCACCACGATCACCACGTCCACCTCGCCGGCCAGCAGCTTGACGGCGTCTTGCCGGTTCTGCGTGGCGTAGCAAATGTCTTGCTGCTTAGGCTCGCGCACCTGCGGAAAGCGCGCCTTGACGGCGGCGGTGATCTCGGCCGCGTCGTCCACGCTCAGCGTGGTTTGCGTGACCACCGCCAGCCGCTCGGTTTGCACAGGTTGCACGCGCGCCACATCGGCCACGTCTTCCACCAGATGGATGCCGCTGCTCAATTGCCCCATGGTGCCTTCCACCTCGGGGTGGCCCTTGTGGCCGATCATGATGAATTCATAGCCCTCGCGGTGCAGCTTGGCCACTTCGACATGCACTTTGCTGACCAGCGGGCAAGTGGCGTCGAACACCTGAAAGCCGCGTACTTCGGCCTCGTGCTCGACCGATTTGGGCACGCCATGCGCGCTGAACACCAGCGTGGCACCGGGCGGCACATCGGCCAAATCTTCGATGAAGATCGCGCCCTTGGCTTTGAGGTCGTTCACCACATAGGTGTTGTGCACGATTTCATGGCGCACATAAATCGGCGCGCCAAATTTGGCCAGCGCACGTTCGACGATTTCGATGGCGCGGTCAACACCAGCGCAAAACCCGCGTGGCTCGGCCAAAAGGACATGGGCCTCCACGCTCCGCACTGACGTGTCTGCGCTGCTCCCCGAGGGGGCCGCCTCCGCCTTGGGGCGACCCGGCGGCGCAGGGGTGTCCGCTTTGGCGATCATCACAGCACTCCGATCACATGCACTTCAAACGTCACCGGTTGACCGGCCAGCGGGTGGTTGAAATCCAGTTGCAGCGCGCCGTCATCGCGCACCGCCTGCACCACGGCGGCAAACTGGCCCTGGCCGTCGGGCGTGGGCAACTGCACCACTTCGCCCACCTCGTAGCGCTCGTTGGGATCGCCCATCTCGTCCAAATCCTTGCGCGCCAGCCACTGCACCATGTCCGGATTGCGCTGGCCAAACGCCTCGCCTGCAGGAATGTCGAAGCTGGTGCATGCGCCTTCAGCCAGGCCGATCAGGCGCTGCTCTACCGCAGGCGACAGCTCGCCGGTGCCCAGCGTCAGCGTGGCAGGCTTGCCGCCAAAGGTGTTGATGACATCGCCCTGCGGGCCTGCCAGGCGGTAATGCAGGGTTAAAAAAGCGCCAGGCGTCACGGTAGACATCGCTTGAATCCACACAATAGCTAAACTGCCCCGATTCTAGGGAAGCCACTGCCATGCCGCTGAAAGACCTGCCGCCCGACACCCGCCCGCGCGAAAAGCTGCTGGCGCGCGGCCCCGGCGCTTTGAGCGATGCCGAGTTGCTGGCCCTGCTGCTGCGCACCGGCACCGCAGGCCGCAACGTGCTGCAAATGGCACAAGAGCTGCTGGACGCCTTTGGCGGCATTGCCGGGCTGCTGCACGCCAGCGCGGCAGATTTAAAGCGCATCAAGGGCCTGGGAGGCCCGGCCAAACGGGCCGAGCTGGTCGCCGTGCTGGAGCTGGCCCGCCGCGTACTGGCCGAGCAGTTGAAGGCGCGCACGGTGCTGGGCAGCGCAGCTGCCGTCAAAGACTACGTGCAGTTGCACTTGGCCGCTCGCCCGCACGAAGTGTTTGCCGCGCTGTTTCTTGACAGTCAGCACCGCCTGCTGGCGCTGGAAGAGCTGTTTCGCGGCACCCTCACCCACACCAGCGTGTACCCGCGCGAAGTGGTGCTGCGCGCCCTGCACCACCAGGCCAGCGCCGTGGTGCTGGCGCACAACCACCCCAGTGGCAGCGTGCAGCCCAGCGATGCCGACAAAGCCATGACCCAAACCCTGCAAGCCGCGCTGGCACTGATCGACGTGCGGGTGATCGACCATTTGATCGTCGCCCCAGGAGTGGTGCTGTCGATGCGTGAACAGGGGGAAATATGACACTCCCCCCTGTGGCGCTGCGCGCCTTCCCCCCTGAGGGGGGACAACGCTGGTGGCCGGGGACACCCCGTCCACGGCGTTCGCGCATCACCTGCTCTGCGGCGCTTTTGGGGCCTGCTGCGCAAGCTTGCAAGCTGGACGCATTCATTCCTGCAGGCAGGCCGTCATGAAAACCAAGTCACTTCAGGACTTGAAGCATATTCGCACCCAACTGATCGAGGCCCAGGCGCGTGCGGCGCAGGCAGCGGCCGAGCGTGCGGCGGCGGAGAAAAAAGTGCAGGCCGGGCGCCACCTGTTCGCCCGCGCCGTTGGCCCCACGCAGCCGCTGCGCGCGCATGGCCGCGTGGTGCACACGCCCCAGCCCACGCCGCCCGTGCCGCGTCAGCGCCAGCTTGACGAACAAAACGTGCTGCGCGAATCGCTGTCGGACGAGTTCGACACCAGCACTTTGTTGCACGTGGACGAACACCTGAGCTTTCGCCGCCCCGGCATCGGCCCCGACGTGCCCGCCCGCCTGCGGCGTGGCCATTGGGCGGTGCAAGCTGAGCTTGACCTGCACGGCTTGCGCACTGACGAGGCGCGCGAGATGCTGGGGCAGTTTTTGCGTGAAGCGCAGCGTGCGGGTCTGCGCTGCGTGCGCGTGATCCACGGCAAGGGGCTGGGTTCGCCCGGCAAAGCCCCTGTGCTCAAAGGCAAAGTGCATGGCTGGCTGGCGCAAAAAAAAGAGGTGCTGGCCTTTGTGCAGGCCCGCCCACTGGAAGGCGGCGCAGGGGCCTTGCTGGCGCTGCTGGCGGTGCCAAAACGCCTGCGGCCCCAAAGCCTGTGAGTCCAGCGACGTTCAGACGATGGCCGCAAGCCCGGTGCCCCGTCCCAAGATCAATTCAAACACCCATTCAAATCAGCGCCGACTGTTTCCATGCCTGCGCGGCGGCAGCGGCGTCCCTGCGCCGCTCAGCCAGCTCGGCCAATGTGCGCCACGCCTGACGTCGCAAGCTGGGGTCTTCCAGCCCGTGCAGCGCCTGAGTCAGCAGCAATTGCGCACGTCCCCACAGTTCGCGGTGCAGGCAGGCCATGCCAGCCAAATAGCGCAGTACCGCATCGCGCGGATGCGCCTGGCTGGCCGCCTCGATGCGGGCCAGCCACACCTGGTCGGAGGCATCGCCAATGACCGCCATGCCCGCCTCCAGTACCCGAGCCATATGCACACGATCGGTTTCGCCCAATGCCTGAGGCTGCTCCAGCATGCGTTCCCACACCGGGCGCAGCCACTGGCGCACCACGGCATGGTCGCCGCCCAAGGCCAGCATGCGCTGGGCGACACGCAGGGCCAGCTCGGGCATGGCCCGCTCAGAAGCGCTGAGTGCGTTCCAGGCCTGTTGCAGTTGCGCCGGATCGCGGGCGTCTTGCATCCACTCGGTGGCCAAGCTGCGCAGCAGGCTGCGCGCGGCCTCAGGCGAAAATGCGCGGTGTTTGGCCAGCAAGCGGGCCGTCTCCAGCGCCTGCCCGGTGTGTCCAGCCTGGCGCGCCGCCCTGAGTTTGATGCGCAACGCCGCCGCGCGGCGGTGCGCGCCTTGTGGCAATTCGTCCAGACGCGCCAAGGCGGCGGTGGGGTCTCTGTCGCTGAGCGCCCAGCGGGCCGCACGCAGCAGCACGCCCTCGCGCAGCTCGGGCGCGTTGGCATGGTCGCTGGCCACGGCCAGCGCGCGCGCCACATGCTGCTCACGCGTGCTGGCGTCTTGCAGCGCGTGGGCGCTCTCGGCCAAGGCCATGTGGGCCAGCGCGCGCAGCGCGGGCGCATGGGCCGGGGCTTGCCCACGTTCGGTCAACGCCTGCTCCCGCGCCAGCGCGCCTTCGGCAGCCTTGCGCGCACGCAAAAAACGCCCGGCGCTGAACTGCACCATGGCATCCATCAACAGCGCATGGGTGGCGCGCTCGCGCTGCTGGGCACGCCACAGGCGGGCCTGGCGGGGCAGCTCCAGCAGCGCCCCCATGGCCCGCAGGGCCACGTACAGCCCGCCAAAAGCCAGCAACAGCAACAGCAGCGCCAGATTGACCGATATGTCCACCCGGCGCGGCGGCCAAAACACGGTGACGGTGCCCTGGTTATCGCCCGCAAACAGCGCCAGCGCCACCGCAATGGCAAACAGGCCAGCCAGCCACAGCGCCGCCCGCATGATGGCTACTGCCCCCCTGCCGGTGTGGCGCTGCTGGTCAGCGCCACGGCATGGTTGAGCGCCACCAGCGACTCTTGCGCGCGCGGCAAGGCCGCAGCCTTGGTCAGGCCCTGAATTTGTTGCAGCAAGGTGGCCGCAGCCTGTGTGCGGCGCGATGCGCGGTCAAACCAGTTGCCCAGGCCGGACTGGGCTGCGGCCAGATCGGCACGCGCGGCTTCGTACTGGCGCGCCAGTAAAGCCAACCGCGCGCCCTGCAAACGCAGTTTGAGGTTTTCGCGCACAAAAAACACCTGGCTGGGGCTGAGCATGGTGGCCTCGGGCCGCTCGACGCGGCTGACGCGCAGCAAACCAGTGGTTTCGTCGGTGACTGAGCGCCACCAACGCACCCACCAGCCGTCTTCGACGGCCGCATCATCCGATGCCTGTGCCGCGCTGCCAGATGGCTTGCGGCGAGGTTTTTGGGTTTCTGCACCGCCCACCTGGTTGGCCATAGGCAAGTCGTCCACCTGGCGCAGCAATTGGTCGATGCGCGCCAACAGGCCCGCCGTGTCGGGCACGACGGTGCTGCGCACACGCTCCAGATCGCGGGCCACGGCACGCGCCACGGGGGCCAGCCGGGGGTCGGCACTGCGTGACAAGCGCGTGTCGGCCACGCGCAGCGCGGCCAGCAAAGGTTCGACGCTGCCGGTCAGTTGCGTCTGGTCTTGCGCCACGCGCAGGGCCGCTTCCAGCTCTACAGCCAGGGTTTCATCGCGTGCGCGCATGGCAGCGTGGGCCA
>NZ_JBKEEE010000078.1:0-2217 GCF_047975795.1 Ottowia sp.
CCCAAAGGGCAGCAAATCGACTGAAAACGGGCTGAAATTGCTTAAAAAACAGGCAGCCATCGAAATGGGCCGCCATCTCGGCTGCTCAGGCTTGGAAAAACCAGGGTTTATAGAGCTTCCCTACCATCGAAGAAATCCGCGTCGACCTCAACCCGGCCGAGCGCGCGCACATGATGGCCATCACCCAGCGCCGCACCGTGCCACAGATATTCATTGGCGACACCCATGTTGGCGGCCATGACGATTTGGTGGCGCTGGATCAGCGCGGCGAGCTAGACACCCTGCTGGCCGGATCAGCCGCCTGACATAATCCAAAGTACATGGCGGGGTGCCTCAAGGCAAGCACCGTTTTCTTTTTAACTGTTCACATCGAGAAATTCCATGGCTGACCAAGATCCCGTGTTCAACATCCAGCGCGTTTACCTCAAAGAAGCCTCGCTGGAACAACCCAACTCGCCCGCCATCTTGCTGGAGCAGGCCCAGCCTGCGGTGGAAATCAACCTGGGCGTCAGCGCCGAAAACGCAGCCGAAGGCGTGTTCGAGGTCACCGTCACCGCCACCGTGCAAACCAAGATCGAAGACAAAACGGTCTTTCTGGTCGAGTGCAAGCAAGCTGGTATTTTTGAAATCCGCAACGTGCCTGAAGACCAGATGGGGCCGGTGGTCAGCATCGCCTGCCCGCAAATCGTCTACCCCTATCTGCGTGGCAATGTGGCCGATTTGATCCAGCGCGCAGGCTTTCCACCGGTGCATCTGGCTGAAATCAACTTCCAGCAAATGTATGAGCAGCAGCAGGCCGCACAACAGGCCGAAAGCTCGCCCATCATTACCCAATAAGAGCGGGCGCTGGCATCAGCCCACAGGGCCTCGTCAGCTATGAAAATAATAGTTATCGGAGCCGGTGCCTGGGGCACTGCCATGGCCATCAGCGCAGCGCGCAACCCCAGTGGTCATCAGGTCGTGCTGTGGGCGCGCGACGGCGCACAAGCCGAGCAGATGGCCGCCACGCACGAAAACGTGCGCTACCTGCCCGGCATCCCACTGCCGCAAAGCCTGATTCTGGGCGGCGGTGATACCGGCAGCCTGATGCAGGCCGTGCCCGAGGCCAACTTGATCGTCATCGCCACCCCCGTGGCCGGGCTGCGTCCCACGCTTCAACAATTGCACGAACAGTGGCAGAACGTGCGCGTACCCGTGGCTTGGTTATGCAAAGGTTTTGAACCCGCGCAAGATCCAGATGCGCCCCACCCTTTTGGCCTCATGCCGCACGAAATCCAGCGTCAGGCAGCGCCTGGCATGCAGGCCGGCGCGCTGTCTGGCCCCAGCTTTGCGCAAGAAGTGGCGCGCGGCCAACCCACCGCGCTGGTCGCTGCCAGTGATCAACCGCTGGTTCGCGATGCCATGGTCGCAGCCTTTCACGGCCCGACGCTGCGCGTGTACGCCAACGACGATCTGGCAGGTGTGGAAGTCGGTGGTGCCGTCAAAAACGTACTGGCCATCGCCACCGGCTTGGCCGACGGGCTGAACCTGGGGCTGAATGCCCGTGCCGCACTCATCACCCGCGGGCTGGCCGAAATTGCCCGCCTGGGCATCGCCCTGGGGGCACAAAGCGAAACCTTCATGGGCTTATCAGGCCTGGGCGACCTGGTGCTGACGGCCACAGGAGAGCTGAGCCGCAACCGTCGCGTCGGCCTGCTCCTGGCCGATGGCAAAACCGTCCAGCAAGCCGTCGAATCCCTGGGCCACGTGGCCGAAGGCGTGTACAGCGCCCGCACCGTCTTGCAGCGTGCCAGGCACCTGGGCATCGACATGCCCATCACCCAATGCGTGGTCAGCCTGCTGGACGGCCAGCTCAAACCCGTCGAAGCCGTCGCCGCGCTGATGGGGCGCGATCCCAAGGGTGAAATTTTGTAGGCTTTTTGTAGGCTGCCTGGACTTTCATCGCGCTTTTTTTATAGCGCAACAGACTATCAAAAAAAGAGCGTTCCTGCGTATCTCCGATCATCCTAGATCCGACAGTTGGACGCATCCGATGGTGCTGTGATCGGCGTGCCAGGCAAGACGCGTGGACGCTGCGGGGTTTGCTCCCCGCATGCACGAGCAACGCCGCATGACGCGGCGAGCGCAGTGCCAGTGGGTGCGGTGCGCCTTGATCTCCAAGGTGAGCGTTGGAAAGGGCAAAAAGTTGTGTATTCATGCGGCTTTCACGAAGAACAC
>NZ_JBKEEE010000079.1:0-11069 GCF_047975795.1 Ottowia sp.
CCCAAAGGGCAGCAAATCGACTGAAAACGGGCTGAAATTGCTTAAAAAACAGGCAGCCATCGAAATGGGCCGCCATCTCGGCTGCTCAGGCTTGGAAAAACCAGGGTTTATAGAGCTTCCCGTTAGACGCTCGCTCAGTTTATTTATTGTTTCTTCCGACATTACTTCATGACTTGCGCAGCCGCGATAAATCTCAGACATTTCTGTGCAGTTAAACTCTTGCATCTCTTTGCACATCATTCGAATCTGACGCCAATCCGCGAGAGCAGCAACCTGTCTCAACCCTTTCCGCCCCTTGATATTTGGTTTGAATCGTTTGAACTCTGAGTCTCCAAATGTGTGAGTTCCCCAGCGCGAATGAATAAGGGCGTTTCTGTATTCTTCAAACTTGGACAGCTGAGCAATTATTCTCTTAAAAATATCGCATTGAGCGGGTTGCTCTTGATATCTCTTTAAGTAAAGAGCTGAAAGCAAATCTAGCTTTTGTCCAAAGCTTAGTGCCGCAGTCATGATCGCAATATTTTCAAAATATCCTTCTTGGCTTCCTCTCTTCATAAAGGCTGCAAGAAACTCCCCAAGGTCGTGCTCAAACCTGTTGAACTGCATCACAAGTAGGCCAATGGAAGTCGCAGCGCGTACGCTTTGAACGTGCAGCGCTTTGGAATTCTTAATAAATTCTTCAGGAAGTTTGTATTCGCTCATGTGATCGGTCTAACATGATTTACCTTGCATAACTGCATCATAACGGTCAACCCGACACCGGAGCGGTGTGCGGGATTCTCTCCAATTCCACTGTCACTCAGCACACAATGCATTTATACTGCTGTACCTTTTGCGCGCGGGGGTGCGTTATCGGCTCTTGGCTGGGCGTGCGCATTTGCATACACTGGGGGCACTTCAAAATCAGATACTCTTTAGACAACTCTAAATAAAAATTCTTATAAAACAAAAATTAGATTGAATATTCGGTGCCTGCAACCGATGCCAGATAACCAGTTCAAATTATGAGTCAGAGGGGTTCAGTTTCAACAGCCGCCTCAAATACCGCCCGGTATAGCTGCCCTCGCACGCGGCCACGTCTTCGGGCGTGCCCTGCACCACCACGGTGCCGCCGCCGTCGCCGCCTTCTGGCCCCATGTCGATCAGCCAGTCGGCGGTTTTGATGACGTCCAGGTTGTGTTCGATCACCACGATAGTGTTACCCGCGTCGCGCAACTGGTGCAGCACCTTCAGCAGCAGCGCGATGTCGGCAAAGTGCAGGCCGGTGGTGGGTTCGTCCAACACGTAGAGGGTGCGGCCGGTGTCGCGTTTGCTCAGCTCCAGCGCCAGTTTGACGCGCTGGGCCTCGCCGCCTGACAGCGTGGTGGCGCTTTGGCCCAGGGTGATGTAGCTTAGGCCGACGTCGAGCAGGGTTTGCAGCTTGCGGGCGATGGCGGGCTGGTCTTTGAAGAAGGCCAGCGCGTCTTCCACCGTCATCTCCAGCACCTGGGCGATGTTGCGGCCTTTCCATTGCACTTGCAGCGTTTCGCGGTTGTAGCGCTGGCCGTGGCACACGTCGCAGGGCACGTACACGTCGGGCAGAAAGTGCATTTCCACCTTCACCACACCGTCGCCCTGACAGGCTTCGCAGCGGCCCCCGCCGCTGGCTTGCGGCACGTTGAAGCTGAAGCGCCCAGGGCCGTAGCCGCGTTCGCGGGCCGTGTGGGTTTCGGCCATCAGCTCGCGGATGGGGGTGAACAGGCCGGTGTAGGTGGCGGGGTTGCTGCGCGGCGTGCGGCCGATGGGGCTTTGGTCGACCGCGATCACTTTATCGAACTGACCCAGCCCCTCCAGCGCCTGGTGCGGGGCCGGTTCGGCGTGGGCGCGGTGGATGGCGCGCGCCGCCGCCGCGTACAGTGTGTCGTTGACCAGTGTGGATTTGCCCGAACCCGACACGCCGGTGACACAGGTGAACAGGCCGACGGGAAAGTCCACGGTCACGCCTTTCAGGTTATGGCCGCTGGCACCTGCCACGCGCAGCGTGCCGCTGTCAGGCATGGCGGCAGCGGGTGGCGTGTCTTTTTCGCCATTGACGCGCTTTCTAAGCTTGGCAAAGGCAGAGCCGCCGTCTTGCGCGCGTAATGCGCTATCGTTTTTGATGTCTTCGGGTGCTGTTTGGGAGACTTTTCTGGGCTTTGCACGTCGCTGCGGCACGGCAATGGTCTGACGACCCGAGAGGTAGTCGCCGGTGACCGAACCCGCCGTGGCCGCCACTTCAGCCGCCGTGCCTTGCGCCATCACGCGACCGCCGTGCACGCCAGCGCCGGGGCCTAAGTCGATCACGTGATCGGCTGCGCGGATCATGTCCTCGTCGTGCTCGACCACCAACACGCTGTTGCCGATGTCGCGCAGGTGTTTCAGCGTGTCGATCAGGCGGTCATTGTCGCGCTGGTGCAGGCCGATGCTGGGTTCGTCCAGCACGTACATCACGCCCGTCAGGCCGCTGCCGATCTGGCTGGCCAGGCGAATGCGTTGGGCTTCGCCGCCGCTGAGTGTCTCGGCGCTGCGCTCCAGGCTCAAGTAAGCCAGCCCCACGTCGTTGAGAAACTTCAGGCGGTTGGCGATTTCGCGCACCACCTTGTCGGCGATGTCGGCCTTGGCACCTTGCAGTTGCAGGTTTTGAAAATAAGCCTGCGCTTGGCCCAGCGTGGCACGGCTGATTTGGTAAATGGCGCGCGCCTGCGCACCGTCGCCCACGCGCACGTGGCGCGCTTCGCGTTTCAGGCGTGTGCCATCACAGTCTGTGCAAGGTTGATGACTGCGCAGGCGCGCCAGTTCTTCGCGCACCACGATGGAATCGGTTTCGCGGTAACGCCGCGTCATGTTGGGCAAGATGCCTTCAAACGGGTGCTTTTTCTTGACCTGCTTTCCTTTGGCAGCACCGCTTTCCATGGTGTAGCTGAAAGTAATGTCTTGTTCGCCTGAGCCGTGCAGGACGGCCTGACGCACGTGTTCTGGCAGTTCGTCGAACGGGGTATCGACGCTGAATTTGAAGTGCTTTGCCAAACTTTCGATCAGCGCAAAGTAATAGCCGTTGCGTCGATCCCAGCCCTTGATGGCCCCCGCCGCCAAGCTGAGGGAAGGAAACGCCACAACCCGCGCAGGATCAAAAAACTCCATCGTGCCGATGCCGTCGCAGGTAGAGCAGGCCCCCACCGGAGAGTTGAACGAAAACAGACGCGGCTGAAGTTCGGCAATCGAGTAGCCGCACGCCGGGCAGGCGAATTTGGCGTTGAACAGGTGCTCTTGCCCGCTGTCCATGTCCAGCGCAATGGCCCGGCCTTCGGCCAGTTTGAGGGCGGCCTCAAAGCTCTCGGACAGGCGCTGGCGCTGCTGGGCCAGCGCCTCGGGGTCAGCGTCGCCGCGCACTTTCAGGCGGTCGATCACCACGTCGATATCGTGCTTTTCGGCTTTCTTCAGTGGCGTCAGGTCTTGCCCCTCAACCGTGCGGCCATCGATGCGAAAGCGCACGTAGCCTGCCGCCTGCATGTGCGTGAACAGCTCGGTGAACTCGCCTTTTTTCTCGCGCGCCACCGGGGCCAGCACCATCAGCCGACTGCCCTCGGGCAGGGCCAGCACGTGGTCGACCATCTGGCTGACGGTTTGCATGGCCAGCGGCAGGTCGTGGTCGGGGCAATAGGGCGTGCCCGCGCGGGCAAACAGCAGGCGCAGGTAGTCGTGAATTTCAGTGACCGTGCCGACGGTGGAGCGCGGGTTGTGGCTGGTGGCTTTTTGTTCGATGCTGATGGCGGGCGACAGGCCCTCGATCAAGTCCACATCGGGCTTGTCCATCAGTTGCAGGAACTGCCGGGCGTAGGCCGACAGGCTTTCCACATAGCGGCGCTGGCCTTCGGCGTACAGCGTATCGAACGCCAGGCTGGACTTGCCTGAGCCGGACAAACCGGTCACCACCACCAACTGGTTGCGCGGAATGTCCAGGTCGATGTTTTTCAGGTTGTGCGTGCGCGCACCACGCACGCTGATGCGCTGCGCGCGCAAAGCGGCGGCCAGGGGCAGGCCGCCGTCCAGTGTGTCCGGGGTGCTCGGGGAGGGCGTTGGATGGGACGGGGCGGTCAAGAGGCAATCCAGCTAAAGGGCAACCGCGCATTATCGGTGGCTGGGGCGGACTACACCACCATGGCCACCACGCCCGAAAAACTGAAGAACGCCACCGCCGTTGTCCACAGAATGACCCGCGCAATGCGCCCGTTGTCGGCCCCAAAGCGTTCGCCCAGCAACGACACATTGCTGGCCGCAGGCAAGGCCGCCACCAGCACCAGCGCGGTGAACATGTCCGGTGCCAACGCACCCGCGGCCACGGCCATCGCGCCCACGCCCCACACCAGCGCCGGATGCGCCACCAGCTTGGCCGCAGCGATCACGCCGACATCGTGCAATCGTGCATGGGGCGGCGCATGAGGTGGCGCACGATGCGCCGCATCAGATGACGCATGCAGTGATGGCGCACGCTCGCCCTGCACCACCAGTTGTTGCTGCGACCGCGCCAGCACCGCGCCAATGGTGAACAGCGCCACGGGCGAGGCGGCATCAGCCAGCAACTGCACCGTTTTGCCCAGCGGTGCCCACAGCGACCAGTGCAGCGCGCCAAACAGGGCACCCAGCAAGATCGACCACGGCATGGGGTTGCGCGCCATGCCTTTGAGTGCCCGCCGCATGGCTTGCGCCGCCCCGCCACCCGCAGCGCTGCCTAGCTGCGACAAGCCAATGCAGGCCGAGGTGGTGACCACCATGTCGATCATTACCGTGGCCATCACCGGGCCTGCGCCACGCTCACCCAGCAAGGCCAGAATCAGCGGCACCCCCATGAAGCCCGAGTTGGGAAACGTGGCCACCAGCGCACCCAGGGCCGCATCGGGCCAGCCCGCCCCATGACGGCGCGCCCACCAGGTGGTGGCCGCCACGATCAGCGCCGCACACAGCAACCACACCAGCGCTACCACTGGATTGAACAACTGCTCCAGCGGCGTAGCGCTGCCAAAGCGAAACAACATGCACGGCAGCGCAAAGTACAGCACGAACATGTTCAGCCCCGGCACCGCATCCAGCGGCAACCAGCGTGCCCGCGCGGCCAGATAGCCGCACAGCACGAGGGCAAAAAACGGGAAGGTGACAGCCAGAATCGACAACATGCGAGTGCGTAGCCACGCCTGTGGCCATCATTAGAGCGCGTTCAAAGTCTCAGCGTGAGGGGTGTGGGATGCGGATCGGGATGGGCTGCAAGGCGTAAACCGCCCGAGGCCGCGCCCACACATCCGCGCAGGGACTTTGAACACGCTCTTAGATGGCGCAACGACCAGCCTTCAAACACAAGGCGTATCGGGCGCGCGCCTCGCATCATGCCACCGATGCGGCAGCGCTTCAGCCGGATTCAGGCCGCTTCACGCTCACGCCCAGCAAAGCGTCTTTGAGGGTGAAATCCACCGGCTTTTGGCCCAGCCAGATGCGGGCCGCGGCAGAAAAAAACAGCGGGTCGACCACCGTGCCCTTGTGCACGCCATTGAGCGTCATCACCGTGCCGCGACCCGGTACCCAATCGATGGTCAGCACGCTGCCGGTGGCCACCTGTGGTTCTTCGCCAAATACTTTGCTCAACTGGCTCATGTGCGGCAGCAGCTTCAGGCGTTCGCTGGCGGGCACGTTGTTTTGCATGCCCTGCACCATGGCCACGCCCAGAGCGTCGCCCGTCAGTTCGCGCAAGGTCATCAATTGCAGGCGTTTGGCACCGGACGTGGCCAGAAACTGCTCCAGCGACTGCACCGGCGCGGCGGCATACAACCCGATCTCATACACCTTGATGAAGGCGCGATAGCGCACGCCCTTGCCGTTGAGTTTGAGCGTTTGTCCGCTCACCTGCACTGTAGGCGCGATGCGTGCCTGCGCCGGGGGCGACATGCCTGCGGCCTGCCCCGCTGCGGCAGCAGTGGCCGCATTTTGTGCCCAGGCCCCCGACACGCTGCCGATGCTGCAAAGCAGGGCCAGCAACCCTGTTTGCACATACTTTTTCATTGATGGGGTCTTCATTTCTTGTCACAAGCCAACGCGCGAAGCGGCTGTTCCTCTCAGCCGCTTCGCTGGCCCCTTGGTGCGACAGCCCAATGAGCGCAAGCTTACGTGCTGTATGCCGCTGACTGGGTAATTTAAGTGTTTATGCATCATTAATTAAGCCCGAAGTAGGCATTGCTACCGAAAAGCTGGGTCATTCGTATGCATTTTGATACAACCGCTAAGATCACGGCTTTGTCTGCACCGCCTTGTCCTCTGCTGGCCTGAACCTCGCCCAACAAGATGCCGTCAACCACTTGCGCGGCCCCTGCCTGGTGCTGGCGGGGGCGGGATCGGGCAAAACACGCGTCATCACGCACAAGATTGCGCGGCTGATCCAGACTGGCGTTGAAGCACCGCGCATCGCCGCCATCACCTTCACCAACAAGGCCGCCGCCGAGATGCGCGAGCGCGCCCGCCAGATGGTGGGCAAGTCAGCGGGCGAGGTGCTGATCTGCACCTTCCACGCCCTGGGCGTGCGGCTGCTGCGCGAAGACGGGGGCGCACTGGGCCTCAAGCCACAGTTCAGCATCCTCGACAGCGACGACGTGCTGAGCCTGATCAAGGACTGCGCCGCCACCACCGACGCCGCCACCGCGCGCCAGTGGCAGTGGGCCATCAGCCGTTGGAAAAACGCCGGCCTGGACGCCGCCGCTGCGCTGGCGCAGGCCACGAGCGAGGGCGAACGCCAGACCGCGCAGCTGATGGCGCGCTATCAAGAGCGCCTGACGGCGTATCAAAGTGTGGATTTCGACGACCTGATCGGGCTGCCGCTGCGCATGCTACAAAATCATGAGCGTATCATGCAGAAGTGGCAAGCGCGCCTGGCCCATGTGATGGTGGACGAATACCAGGACACCAACGCCACGCAGTACGAGCTGCTGAAGCGGCTGGTCGGCCCGCAAGGCAGCTTTACCGCTGTGGGCGACGACGATCAAAGCATCTACGGCTGGCGCGGTGCCACGCTGGACAACCTCAAGCGCCTGCCGCAGGATTTTCCGCAACTCAAAGTCATCAAGCTGGAGCAAAACTACCGCTCCACCAGCGCCATCCTGCGCGCGGCCAACAACGTCATCGGCCCCAACCCCAAGCTGTTTGCCAAAACCCTGTATTCCGAGCTGGGCGAGGGCGAGCCGGTGCGCGTGCAGGACTGCGACCACGAGCAGCACGAGGCCGAACGCGCCGTGGCGCGCATTCAGTCGCTGCGGCAAACCTCGCCGCACAAGGAGTGGCGCGACTTTGCCATCCTGTACCGCGCCAACCACCAGGCGCGCGTGTTCGAGCAAGCGCTGCGGCGGGCGCAGATTCCGTACAAGGTCTCGGGCGGGCAGAGCTTTTTCGACCGCGCCGAGATCAAGGATTTGTGCGCCTGGCTGCGCCTGTGGATCAACGAAAACGACGACCCGGCCTTTTTGCGTGCCGTCACGGTGCCCAAACGCGGCATCGGCCACCAGACGCTGGCGCAGTTGGGCACGTTTGCAGCCCAATCGCGCGTGTCGCTGTTTGGCGCGCTGTTTGCGCATTCGCTGGGCAGCGCGCTGCCTGCGCGCGCCGTCGGCAGCCTGCATGAATTTGGTCGCTTTATCAACGACTTGCGCCACCGCGCCCGCCAGGCTGTGGGGGCCGAGGCCGCCCGGGCTTTTTTGCTCGGCTGGCTGAAAGACATCGGCTACGAAAAGCACCTGCACGACAGCGAAGACAGCGCGCCGCTGGCCCATGCCCGCTGGGCCAATGTGCTGGAATTCGTGGACTGGATGGCCGGGCGCTGCGGCGGCCAGATCGACGATGCCGCGGGCGTGGCCACGGCGCAGGAGTTGCGCGACGTGCTGCAAGTGGCACAAACCGTATCGCTGATCTCCACCCTGAACGAGCGCGAACAAGACCCCAACGTGGTCACGCTGTCCACCCTGCATGCCGCCAAAGGCCTGGAATGGCCGCACGTGGTGCTGGCCGGCGTGATCGAGGGGCTGCTGCCGTTTCGCGTGGACGACGAGGCGGGTGCGGCCGAGAAAGCCGCCCGCATCGAGGAAGAGCGCCGCCTGATGTACGTGGGCATCACCCGCGCCCAGCACACCCTGGCCGTGAGCTGGACGCGCCGCCGCAAGCGTGGCCGCGAGATCGTGGCCGCGCTGCCCAGCCGCTTCATCGCTGAAATGGCCCTGGACAAAACCACCACGCGCGAAGATCCGCGCGAAAAGCTCAAAGCCCTGCGCGCCGAATTTGCCCGCCGCGCGGCCGAACAAGATGCCGCGCGTGCGCAGCAACAAAGCCCATGACGACAAAATCCACCTTCATCTGCCGCACCTTGCTGACCATCAGCACCAGCATCGCACTGCTCGCATGCAGCACGGCACCGTTGCGCCCATCGCCGCCGTCTGATGGTGCGTCGCCCACTTCGCCCGACATCGAATGCCCCGACGTCACCCGCCTGCACGCAGCGCAACTGTATGGCAGTTGGACGGTGGCACTGTCCCAAACCGGCCAGCACGGCACCCTGACCTTGCGCCAGCACCCGGAATACAGCGCCAGCCTGCGCGGCGAGTTCAGTTACGGCGGGCACACGTCCATCGCCTCGGGCGACGTGGAAGGCGGCAGCTTCAATCTGGACGAGTCGCGTGACGGCAAAAGCCTGTTCGCCTTCTGGAGCGGCCAGCTCACCCCCAGCGCCTGCGGCACCGAAATCCGCGGTGTCTGGCAAACCCTGCCCAAGCCCGGACAGCCCGAGCAAGAAAGCCCCTTCGTGCTGCGGCGGCCCGCAGCGCAAGGCACGGGTTGGTGATCGCCAAGCATCAAAAGCATCAAATTTTGATACTGAATGCGCAGCAAAAAGGCTCTTGAACACATAGCAAGCCACCATTTTCCTCGTAGCGGCCACACTGCGGGTCATGTTCAACCACTCAACACGAGTACCCATGACCATGACCTCTACGACCTTTTCTACGGCCTTTCCCGCCACGTTGATTCGCCGTGATTCCAAAGCCTAGCAATGGCAAGTGTGGACTTCGTTCGGTCTGGCCACCACGCTGTGCGCCATTGGGCTGACCTACCTGCCGGGGCAGGCGCTGGACCGCGCCTTTATGGTGATGGGGTATCTGTTCTGCCTGTGCTCGTCGCTGGTGCTGGCCAAGTTTGTGCGCGACGGCGAAGCCGCCCAGCGCGAAGGCCGTGCCGCCGATACGCCCATGTTCGGCCTGGTGACCTGGGGTGGCTTTGGCCTGGCAATGGCGCTGACGGCCTGGGGCCTGATGCGCATGGGCATCAACGATACCTACAAGGTCTTTCTGGGCGTGAGCTGGCTGTACCTGGTGACCAGCGCATTCACTCTGGCCAAGATGCTGCGTGACCGGCAAGAGGCCGACGTGCTGGAGGCCCAATGCCACGACCTTCGCAGCGTCCATACGGGTCGCCCGTATCAAGCATCAAATACTGATTTGCCACAGAATTGATCTGCAAACAAAGCTATCAAACAAGGAGTGAGCCATGGCTTTTCAATGCACTTTCTTCAAACGCACCCTGGCCGCCGCAGCTTGCGCCAGCGCGTTGCTGACGGCACCTTCTTCCTGGGCGCAAAGCGAGGCTTCAGCGGCGGTGTCACTGCTGCCGGTGGCCTCGGTGGTGGGCACGGCGTCGGTGGTGGGAGGCGCGGCCAGCGCGGCGGTGGCCTTGCCAGCGGCGCTGCTGGCGGGGGGTGCGGTGCTGACGGTCAAAGCCGTCGAGGCATCGGCCCGCGGCACGGTGGTGGTGCTGGAAAGTGCCAGCGACATTGCTGGAGACAGCGCCGCTGTCAGCATCGAGCTGGGCGCGGGCGCAGTGGCCAGCACGGCGCTGGCGGTGGGCACGGTGGTCAGCACCACGGTCATCGCCTCGGGCGTGGTGCTGTCTGCGGCGGGCGAGGTGTTGTGCTTTATTCCCAACGCCGTCGGCGAAGCGCTGCTTTACAACGAACGGCTGTTTTGAGCCACACCAGCCAAAACACCCACGCCATGATGCCCAGCCCCGCCATGAAACCTTTCCGCCACCCCCTCACCCTGCTGACCATGTTCACCGCACTGGTCTGCGCCGCCCCCGCCCATGCAGGCCGCAGTTGCGAGCCGGTCAAACTCACCGTCGCCACCATCGACCGCGGCATGCAACTGGCCCAGCGCACCGCGCAAGCGCTGGATGCGGCTTACGCCAAAAACGGCACGCGCGTGGTGCTGCTGGCGCGCGCGGGCCAAGACTTGAGCCAATACGACCAATACTGGTCACACGTGGCCTGGGCCTATCGCACGCCGCAGGGGCCGTGGCGTGTGGTGCACAAGCTCAACACCTGCGGTACCGCCACGTCGATACTGATGCGCCAGGGTCTGGGCGACTTCTTTTTGGACAATATGTGGCGTTACGAAGCCGCCTGGGCGGCCCTGCCCGCCGATTTGCAAACCCCCATGTGGGCGCTGGTGCAAAACAAGCAGCGCGTGGGCACCTTGCATCAGCGGCGCTACAGCATGGTCAGCTACGCCTGGGGCCAGCACTACCAGCAATCCAACCAGTGGGCCGCCGAAACCCTGGCCATGGCGGCCGAGCCTGGCTTGCGACGGCGCGAGCAGGCGCAATCCTGGCTCAAACTGCGCGACTACCGTCCCGCCGTGCTGCGCATCGGCGCGCTCACCCGGCTGGGCGGGCGGCTGACGTCCAGCAACATCGAGTTTGACGACCACCCGCCTGAACAGCGCTTTGCCGGACGCATTGAAACCGTCACCGCCGACTCCCTGTTTCAGTGGATCACCCGCAGCCTGCCGGGCGCAGGCCCGAAGCATTTGATTCACTGACATACCACTGAACCTAGTGCAGTGTTCGACGCTATCTGGCACATAAAAACGCGTCTTTGCCGCCATGGCGGCGTTGCAAATCCTCGCGGTAGCTACGGCTATCGCTGCGGTTTGCGCCTTGCCATGACAACAAATCCATCATTTTTATAAGTGCCATCA
>NZ_JBKEEE010000031.1:0-1527 GCF_047975795.1 Ottowia sp.
TGGGGCTGACGCTGGAGCCTCTGCGCGCGTTGTGCGACCAGGTGGTGCCCAAGACATCTTTCAGCGCCGCACCCATGCTGCTGCCTTTGCTGGAAACCATGGCAACGCCTGTGCCCGCGCACCGGGGGCGCGGCGGCAATGCGCGCAGCCTGCCCAAACACCTGCGCCAGCCGGAACCGGCGGCGCAAGAGCGCGCCACACTGGTGATGGCGGGCTGTGAGACGCATGTGTGCCTGCTGCAAACGGCGCTCGATCTGATGGAACAGGAGTGGGACGTCTGGGTGGTGACCGACGCCTGCAGCTCGCGCACCGAGCGCAACCGTGATGCGGCGTTCGACCGCCTGGCGGCGGCCGGGTGTGAGCTGGTGACCACCGAGATGGTGCTGTTCGAATGGCTGGAGTCGGCGGAGCACCCGGCTTTCAAGGCGGTGCAAGCCTTGCTCACGTGAGCCCGGTTTTATGAGTGTTTTTGGCGTCTGGCGCAATCAGGCCCCTCGGTAGTAGCTCTAAAATATAGAGCATTTAGGCATGACATGAAAGGTGTTGGGCAATGAACCAGGGGTGGACTCAACTTTCAGCGGCGTGGTGGCGCGAGGCGGCCGAGCTGGGCTGGGCGGCGCCGCAGGTGGTGGCGCACCGTGTGACGCGCATGATGCTCGCCGGCGCCGCACCTGAGGCGCGCGACCGGCGTGAATTCACGCGCATGGGCGCGGAAAAGCTGGCGGCGTTTCAGACGTCCTGGCAGACCATGGCTTCGCGCAGCCTGGCCTTGCAGCAGCAATGGGTGCAGCAGGCGATGGCCATGGGCTGGTCCATGGCGCTGGGCGGCGCCTGGCTGGGGCCCAGCCAGTGGTCGCGCGTGATGGCCAAACCCATGAACGACGCCTGGGCCGCCGCGCTGGATGTAAGCCTGCACGGACTGCGGCCCGTGGGCCGCAAGGCCAAGGCGAATGCCCGCCGCCTCTCGCGCACGCCGCTGGCGCGCCCCGGGCGCACGCGCAGGCGGTAGATGCGCAGGCGGTAGATGCGCAGGCGGTAGCTCCCGGGCTCCGCCCCACCCGGTGGAGTGTCAGGCTCCCGCAAGCGCGGGGCACTAGGCTGAAGAAAGTGACAGAACGTTCAAGGCGGATTGGTGTTGCAGCCGGCCCGATTGTCAGCCAAGGAGACACGCTCATGACCAACTACGACGCCTTCTACCGCCGTTCCATCGACGATCGCGACAACTTCTGGCGAGAGCAGGCGCAACTGATCGACTGGCAGACGCCGCCCCAGACCGTCTGCGACTTCTCCAACCCCCCCTTCGCACACTGGTTTCAGGGCGGCGCCACCAACCTGTGCCACAACGCCATCGACCGGCACCTGGCCGCCCGCGCTGACCAGCCGGCGCTGATTGCCGTGTCCACCGAAACCGACACGGAGCAGGTCTACAGCTTCCGGCAACTGCACCAGGAGGTGCAACGCATGGCCGCGGCGCTGAAGGCGCTGGGTGTGCAAAAGGGCGACCGGGTGCTGATCTACATGCCCATG
>NZ_JBKEEE010000033.1:0-27488 GCF_047975795.1 Ottowia sp.
CACACCTTCTGACACCAACTCACGCATGCGGCGATGCAGCGTGACCGGATCGGGCGTCGTCATTCCGGTGTATTGCAGTGCACCTGGCTGGCCAATGCCCAAAGTCCCCACCAATGCAGCAGGCGACAAACGGGCGCTTTGCAGACGCGCCAAAGCCCAGGCGAGCCACCATGCCGAGCTGGTTTTGCCGTTGGTGCCGGTGACCGCCACCGCCGTCAATTCTTTGGACGGCTGTTCGTAGTAGGCATCGGCGATCAAACCCGTCCCTGCTTTCAAATCGCAATAGCTGCCAATGACAGATGGCTCAACCGGAAGATCAAACTGCGCCAGCCCCTGGTGTTCAACCAAACAGGCTGTGGCACCGCTGTCCAGCGCTGCGCGCACAAACCGGCGGCCATCCGTGGCCGCACCGGGCCAGGCGATAAAGCCGTCACCGGGCTGCACCTGGCGGCTGTCCACCTGCAAGCGGCCGCGCACCCGCTGATGCAGCCAGTGTGCAGCGTCTTGGGGTAAGGCAAGCAGGGCCGTCATGTCAAAGCGACTCCTGCACCTGTTCACTCACGATCTCGGGCTTGACGCTCATATCCGGCTGCACGCCCATGATGCGCAGGGTTTGCTGCACCACTTCGCTGAACACGGGCGCGGCCACCAGGCCACCGTAGTACTGTCCTTTGCTTGGCTCGTCGATCATCACCCCCACCACCACGCGGGGTGTCTCAATGGGTGCCAAACCCGTGAACCAGGCGCGGTATTTGTCGCTGGCGTAACCCTTGCCCACCTGCTTGCGTGCCGTACCGGACTTGCCGCCCACCGAATAACCCACCGTCTGCGCGCGCTGCCCTGTGCCGCCGGGGCTGGCCGCCATTTGCAGCATCTTGCGAATGGCCTGCGCCGTCTTGGCAGAAAAAACCGGCGCACCATCCACCGCCACGCCTTCTGTCTGTTTGAGCAAGGTGGCCGGAACCACCCGCCCATCATGCGCAAACGCGGTGTACGAATGCACCATCTGGAACAACGAAGCAGACAGGCCGTAGCCGTAAGACATGGTGGCCTGCTCCACCGGACGCCAGCTCTTCCAGGGGCGCACCCGTCCGGCGGCCGCACCTGGAAACTTCAGTTCAGGCCGCTGCCCGTAGCCCAGTTCGGTGAACACGCCCCACATCTGTTCAGCCGTCAGGCGTTGCGCGATCTTCAGCGCGCCAATATTGCTTGATTTTTGAACCACGCCCTCTACAGTCAGCTTGCCGTAGTTGTGCGTGTCACGGATCGTGAAGCGATCCAACTGGTAAGTGCCCGGTGCCGTGTTGATGACGGTGCGCGGCGTCACCTTGCCCGCATTCAAGGCCGTGGCCACCGTGATGGGTTTCATGGTCGAGCCAGGCTCAAACACGTCGGTCACCGCGATATTGCGCATGCGCGCGCCGGTCAAACTGCGCCGGTCATCCGGTTCATAACTGGGGTAATTGGCCAGCGCCAGCACCTCCCCGGTTTGGCCGTCAATCACCACCACGCTGCCTGACTTGGCTTTGTGGGTGGTGACCGCATCGCGCAACTTCTGATAGGCAAAGAACTGAATTTTTGAATCGATCGACAACTGCACATCAGCGCCATCCACCGGGGGCACCTCATCGCCCACCGCCTCAACCACCCGCCCCAGGCGATCTTTGAGCACGCGGCGCGAGCCTGGCTTGCCGGCCAGCAGATTTTCAAACGACAGCTCAGCCCCTTCCAGCCCTTGGTTTTCCACATTGGTCACGCCCACTACGTGCGCGGCGGCTTGGCCTTCGGGGTAGCGGCGCTTGTATTCCTTGCGCTGGTAAATGCCCGGGATCTTCAAATCGGCAATTTGCTGCGCCACCGGTGCATCCACCTGCCGCTTAATCCAGACAAAGGTTTTGCTCTGGTCAGCCAGCTTGTGGTTCAGCTCTTTGGTCGACATGCCCAGCAGCTTGCCCAACTGCTGCAACTTGGCCGGATCGCGATCCACATCTTCAGGAATGGCCCAGATGCTGGGTGCCACCACGCTGGAAGCCAGCAACAAACCATTGCGGTCAAAAATGCGTCCCCGGCTGGCCGGCAACTCCAGGGTGCGCGCAAACCGCACCTCACCTTGGCGCTGAAAAAAATCCTTGCCCCACACCTGGACATACGCCGCCCGCCCGATCAGCGCCAAAAACGCCAGCGCCAACATGGCCACGACGAACTTGCTGCGCCATACAGGCGTTTTGGATGCCAACAAAGGGCTGGTGGTATAGCGCACTTGCCTCATCGCGCGCCCTCGTGATCAGCCTGGGGGGCCAGCACATATTCTGTAATGGCGGGCGTGACCGTGCGCATGGCCAGCTTTTCCTTGGCCAGTTTTTCCACCCGCAGTGAGGTAGCCGCTGCGCGCTTTTCCACTTCCAGTTGCGCCCGCTCGATCTCAAGCTGGTGCGCCTCGGCCACCGCACGGTCAAGTTCAGTGAACAGGCGGCGCGACTCGTACTGCACCCGCACCAGGTACACGGCAGACGCCACCACAGCCGCCAGCAGCACGATGGACAGTCGCGTCATACCGCGCTCCTTGTCACAGGCGCTGGCACAGGTGCGTCAGTGCGCTCGGCCACCCGCATGATGGCGCTGCGCGCACGCGGATTGGCTTGCACTTCCAACGCCGAAGGGCGCACCCTGCCAAGCACACGCAGCAAGGTCGGCGCAGGCTCGGCAAATGGCGCGCGGCGATCCACCACGGCACGCGAATGCCGTGCCATGAATTGCTTGACGATGCGGTCTTCCAGCGAGTGAAAGCTGATCACCACCAAACGGCCTCCAGGTTGCAGCACATGCACACTGGCCTCTAGCGCTTGCTGGAGCTCTTCAAGCTCGGCGTTGACGAAAATCCGAACAGCCTGAAATGTGCGCGTTGCAGGGTTCTGGCCCGGCTCGCGGGTTTTGACCGCGCCAGCCACGAGCTGGGCCAGTTCAGCGGTGGTTGCAACAGCGCCCCGTTCCTGTCGGCGCGCGACAATCGCCTTTGCAATGGCGACAGCAAACCGTTCTTCACCGTAGTCACGAATCACCTCCGCAATTTGACGCTCGCTGGCCACCGCCAGCCACTCGGCTGCGCTTTGACCGCGCGACGGATCCATGCGCATATCGAGCGGACCATCGGCCCGAAAAGAAAAACCCCGCTCGGGGTTGTCGATTTGCGGCGAGCTGATACCCAAATCCATCAACACACCGACCAGACTGGCCACCGGCCAATCGCCTAAAGCCGCAAAGCCCTGATGGCGAATCGAAAACCGCTGATCGAGCAGCCCTGACGCTTCGGCCAAAGCCTCTGGATCCTTGTCGTAGGCCACCAGTTGCGCCGCCACCCCCAAGCGCTGTAGCAGCAGCCTGGAATGTCCGCCACGCCCAAACGTCGCATCCACATAACAACCCTGCGGGTCGGTCACCAGCGCATCGACCGCTTCGTTCAGCAATACCGTGGTGTGCGTCCATGAAGTCACCCCGCCCGCCACCGTCAGAACGCAAAATCCTCGAAAACCTCGGGCATGTCGGCCTGCATGGCCTCTGCTTCCTTGGCTTCGTAGCTCGCCTTGTCCCACAGCTCAAAGTGCTGCCCCATGCCCAAAAGCATCACGTCGCGCGTCAATCCTGCGGCCGCGCGCAACTCCGGCGACACCAGCACACGCCCCGTGCCATCCATATCAACGTCTTGCGCATTGCCCAGAAAAATGCGCTTCCACCACTGCGCCGACATCGGCAGTTGGGCAATGCGCTCGCGAAACTTTTCCCATTCAGGGCGGGGGAACACCATCAGGCAGCCGTGCGGGTGCTTGGTAATCGTCAACTGCCCTTCGGCCAGTGCCGTCAAGACGTCACGATGCCGGGTAGGCACAGACAGCCTACCCTTTGCATCCAGACTCAACGACGACGCCCCTTGAAACAATGCAAACTCCGAAAGTGAACACTAACATTGTGCATTTATGGCACATCTCACCACTTAATTGCACTTTTTTGCACTGTAGCAGGAAATCGTGTTCCATCAACCGGAGTGGTACAAATTATTTCAATGAAATCAACGTCTTAGCTCAACATCGGCATTTCATAGAATTCAAAAAACCTTAAAAACAAATGACTTAGAAGATGTATTGAAAGTAATTTGCGGACAAATGACGGCATGCATGCTTTGCGTGCATAGTTGGCATCTAGAAAAAGCAACCACTTGATCACGCGCCCACAATCAACGCTCGACGCCCGACACGCTTGTCGCTTGTGATCACCCGCGCGGTCTACATTACCGGTGGCTGAGCGGCATCCTTGACCAGCGGCGCAGGCGCGTCACCCACATGCGCCTCGGCACCCAGTGGCAGCATTTGAATGGTCACGCGCGCGCCAGGAACACGCTCTTGCAAGGCGCGTTCCACGTCCAAACGCATGACCGTGCCACGCGCCAGCGTCCAATCAGCAGGCATGTGCATGTGCAGATCGACAAACTGGCGCTGCGCCGCACTGCGCGTGGTCACGTGGTCAAAGCGCACCGGGCAGGCCGCACCGCCATGGACGCGCGCAAAATCGGCCAGCGCGCCTTCAATGGCTGTCTGCACGGCGGGCGCAGCAGCGTCCATCAAACCCTGGGACGAGCGCCACACCAGACGCACACCCTCGCGCACGATGTTCAGCGCCACGCCCATAGCCACCACCGCATCCAGCCACAGCCAGCCAGTGGCCATGACCAGTAATAAGCCCAGCACCACACCCGCAGACGTCCATACATCCGTCAGCAGATGGCGTGCATCGGCCTCCAGTGCGATCGAGCGCGAGCGGCGCGCCACACGCAGCATCAGCCAGGCCAGCCCACCATTAAGCGCCGAGCTGACCACCGACAGCGTCAAGCCCGGCCCCAGTTGTTCCAGCGGCTGCGGTGCCCACAGCCGCGGTACCGCCGTCCATAAAATCGCCAGCGCGGCGACAAAAATCAGCACGCCCTCGAACGCTGAGGCGAAATATTCGGCCTTGTGGTGTCCGTAAGGATGGTCGTCGTCGGCCGGGCGCGCGGCCACAGTCACCATCGTCAAGCCGAATGCGGCAGCGGCCAGATTGACCAGCGATTCCGCCGCATCCGACAACAGCCCCACCGAACCGGTGATCCGCCAGGCGACAGTTTTGAGGGCCATCGTCAACAGTGCCACGCCTACCGAAGCCATCATCAGGCGGCGCGGTGTCAGCCAAGGCAGTGCAGCAGCAGGCGAATTCATAGGCGCATTGTCCTCAATTCAAAGGCTGAACCCGCCTCGCAGTGCGAGCCGCTCGCAAGCAGATGCACGTTAACCCTCCATTTCAGGGTTAACCAGAAAGTCCCGCTTAAAGACTTGTCGCAAGTCAATTTCACCCTTACACCATTGCGGTTAATCTGCCTGCCGCAAGAGGTTACAGATGAGCGTACTTGGCGTCGTCCTACGGACACACCCCAAAAATTTGCACCAGTTAAAGCAGCGCTTGGCCTATACGCCGGGCGTGGATCTGGGGCCGGACAACGGCGATGGTCGCCTGGTCGCCGTCATCGAAAGCACCGCCGATACCCCCGCTGCCGCCACCATGACCGAGCTGGCCCGCTGGGACGAGGTGCTCAACCTGTCGCTGGTTTTCGAGCACGCCGAGCCGGGCGCTGTCGAGCCTCCTGCCGATTTCGACTATCGCGCCTGGCGTGGCCATGCGGGCGAATTTGCCCGTCGGCAGGCCCAGGAATCTTCTTGTTCACCCTCCCCCGCATCGACAAGCGCCACATCCGGCGCAGGAGCCGCACGATGAAATCCGACCGCCGCGTCTTTCTCAAATCCCAAGCCATGACCGCCGCCGCAGCGGCTGCGGGCATTCCCATCGTTGCCGAGGCGCAAAAAGCGCCCAGTGGCGCGCCCGGCAGTGTGCGCTGGGACAAAGCGCCGTGCCGCTTTTGCGGCACCGGCTGCTCGGTCATGGTGGGCGTGCAAGAAGGCCGCGTCGTGGCCACCCAGGGCGATCCAGAAGCGCCGGTCAACCGTGGGCTGAACTGCATCAAGGGCTACTTTCTGTCCAAGATCATGTACGGCAAAGACCGTCTGACCACGCCACTGCTGCGCAAGAAAAACGGCCAATACGACAAGAATGGCGAATTCACCCCCATCAGCTGGGACGAAGCCTTTGACATCATGGCCGCCAAGTGGAAAGAGGCGCTCAAGGCCGAAGGCCCCAAGTCGATCGGCATGTTCGGCTCCGGTCAATGGACGATTTGGGAGGGCTACGCTGCTTCCAAGCTGTGGAAAGCCGGTTTCCGATCCAACAACATCGACCCCAACGCACGCCACTGCATGGCCTCGGCCGTCACCGGCTTCATGCGCACCTTTGGCATTGACGAGCCGATGGGCTGCTACGACGACATCGAGCAGGCCAACGCCTTCGTGCTGTGGGGCAGCAACATGGCCGAGATGCACCCCATTTTGTGGAGCCGCATCACCGATCGCCGTCTGTCCGCCCCCGACACCAAGGTGGCGGTGCTGTCCACCTTCACACACCGCAGCTTTGACCTGGCCGACCAACCCATCATCTTCACCCCGCAAACCGATCTGGCGATCCTGAACTACATCGCCAACTACATCATCACCAACAAGGCGGTGAACGAGGATTTCGTGCGCAAGCACGTCAACTTCAAAGCCGGTGAAACCGACATCGGCTACGGCCTGCGCCCCACCCACGCGCTGGAGAAAAACGCCACCGCCAACGGCTACCCCGGCGCCGATGGCAAGCCAAAAACCAACCCCAACAGCGCCAAGCCCATCAGCTTTGAAGAATTTGCCAAGTTCGTCAGCACCTACACCGCTGAATACACCAGCAAGCTCTCGGGCGTGCCGGTCAAGCAACTGGAAGATCTGGCCAAGCTGTATGCCGACCCCAAGCTCAAAGTGGTCAGTTTCTGGACCATGGGCTTCAACCAGCACACGCGCGGCACCTGGGCCAACAATCTGGTTTACAACATCCACCTGCTCACGGGCAAGATCAGCACCCCCGGCTCTGGCCCCTTCAGCCTCACGGGCCAGCCCAGCGCCTGCGGCACGGCGCGCGAAGTGGGCACCTTTGCCCACCGCCTGCCCGCAGACATGGTGGTCACCAACCCCGAGCACCGCAAGCACAGCGAAGAAATCTGGCAACTGCCCGAAGGCACCTTGCCAGGCCAAGTGGGTCTGCACGCCGTGGCGCAGAGCCGGGCGCTGAAAGACGGCGTGCTCAAGTGCTACTGGACCAGCACCACCAACAACATGCAGGCCGGCCCCAACGTCAACGACGAGGTGTACCCCGGCTGGCGCAACCCCAAGGCGTTCGTGGTGGTCAGCGATCCGTACCCCACCGTCAGCGCCATGGCCGCCGACTTGGTGCTGCCCAGCGCCATGTGGGTCGAAAAAGAAGGCGCTTATGGCAATGCCGAGCGTCGCACCCAGTTCTGGCGCCAGCAAGTCAGCGCGCCGGGCCAGGCCAAGTCAGACCTGTGGCAGTACATCGAATTTTCCAAGCGCTTCAAGGTCGAAGAAGTGTGGCCTGCCGAGCTGCTGGCCAAAAAGCCTGAATACAAAGGCAAGACCCTGTACGACGTGCTGTACAAAAACGGCAAGATCAACAAATACCCCATGACCGACGTCAGCAAGGTCAACGGCAAGTACATCGGCAACTACCTCAACGACGAATCCAAAGAGCTGGGCTTTTACCTGCAAAAGGGCCTGTTCGAGGAATACGCCGAATTTGGCCGAGGCCACGGCCATGATCTGGCCCCGTTCGACGCTTACCACGAAGCGCGCGGCCTGCGCTGGCCGGTGGTGGACGGCAAAGAAACGCTGTGGCGCTTCCGCGAAGGCTACGACCCCTATGTCAAAAAAGGCGAGGACATCAAGTTCTATGGCCATAAGGACGGCAAGGCGAATATCTTCGCCCTGCCCTACCAGCCCGCCGCCGAAAGCCCTGACAAAGAGTACGACCTGTGGCTGTGTACCGGTCGCGTGCTGGAACACTGGCACACCGGCTCGATGACGCGGCGTGTGCCCGAGCTGCACCGCGCCGTACCCGAAGCGGTGTGCTTCATGCACCCCGACGACGCTGCCGCACGCAAGCTGCAACGCGGCATGCAGGTCAAGGTGCAGACACGGCGAGGCGAAATTCTGGTCAGCATCGAAACCAAGGGCCGCAACAAGGTGCCGCGCGGGCTGGTCTTCATCCCGTTCTTTGACGAAAGCCGCCTGGTCAACAAGCTCACGCTGGACGCCACCTGCCCGATCTCGAAAGAGACCGACTTCAAAAAGTGCGCCGCCCGCGTCGTCAAAGCCTGATTGATTTCAAGCAAAACGCCCCTGCCGCTTAAAAATAAAGCGTATTTAGCTATTAAATAGTTAGCAAACGTAGCCCGCAATATGCCTGCCATCAACCGCCGCAACCTGCTGCAAGGCGCTGCCTCGGCCGCCACGGCGGGCTTGGTGGTGGGCGGCGCTGCGGTACTGGCACGCCCTTCGCTGGCGCGGCCTGCACAGGCTCTGCGCCCGCCAGGCGCGCTGGACGAACCCGCATTCTTGGGCGCATGCGTGCGCTGCGGCCTGTGCGTGCGCGACTGCCCGCCGCAAAACCTGCGCCTGAGCGCCTGGGGCGCGGGCATGGCGGCTGATGTGGCCATTGGCACCCCATACTTTGAAGCCCGCGACATCCCCTGCGAGATGTGCGAGCACATTCCTTGCGTCAAAGCCTGCCCTACTGGCGCGCTCGACCACGCGCTGACCGACATCACCCAGGCCCGCATGGGCACGGCGGTGCTGATCGACGAAGAAAACTGCCTGAACTTTCTGGGCCTGCGCTGCGACGTGTGTTACCGCGTCTGTCCGGTCATCGACGAGGCCATCACGCTCGAAAAAATGAGCAACCCGCGCTCAGACCGCCACGCCATGCTGCTGCCCACCGTGCACGCCGACCATTGCACTGGTTGCGGCAAGTGCGAAAAAAGCTGTGTACTGGAAGAAGCCGCCATCAAAGTGCTGCCCACCCAGGTAGCGCGCGGCGAAATTGGACATCATTACCGCAAAAACCTGAGCCAGCGCAGCGACGTGGGCCACATGGGCCAAACCCGTTCGGGCGACACCGTGGAAGCCACGCCCGGCCTGCCCCAGTTCAAGCAACCCGTGCAGCGCCTGCCTGATCAACCTGTGCCGGGCGATCTGGCTCCCCTGCGTTCAGGGGCCGAGCCGTACAACCCGCCGTCCTTGTTTGACGCACCGCCAGGAGGTGCGCCGCCATGAACGTCAGCACCACCGTGTCCAACGTGGCGCGCACGCCCAACGCACCAACCACCGCCGCACCAGTGTTTTTGTGGCCAGGCGACGAAGCTGTGCACGACAAAGGCTGGTGGAAAGCCCACCAGTGGCTGGTGCTGCGCCGCATGTCGCAACTGGCCATCCTCGGGTTGTTCCTGCTGGGGCCGCTGGCAGGTGTGTGGATCGTCAAGGGCAATTTGTCATCCAGCCTGACACTGGACGTGCTGCCGCTGACCGACCCGTTTGCGCTGGCGCAGGTACTGCTCACGCGACACTGGCCCGAAACCGCCGCCCTGGTCGGCGCGGCCATCGTCATCGCTTTCTATGCACTGGTGGGTGGGCGCGTGTTCTGCGCGTGGGTTTGCCCTGTCAACATGGTCACCGACGGGGCTTCGTGGCTGCGCCGACGTCTGCGCATCACCAGTGGGCGCGCGCCTCGGCGCGACTTGCGCCGCTGGGTGCTGGCCGCTGTGCTGGTGGCCAGCGCCGTCACCGGCGTCACCGTGTGGGAGTGGGTCAACCCGGTCAGCCTGATGCACCGGGCCATCATTTTTGGCGGCATCACCGCCTGGGGCGGTGTGCTGGCGGTGTTTTTGTTTGATCTGCTGGTGGCCCCGCGCGGCTGGTGTGGCCACGTTTGCCCCATGGGCGCGGCTTACCAGTTGCTGGGGCACCAAAGCCTGCTGCGCGTCAGCGCCCAACACTCGTCGGCCTGCAACGACTGTGCCGACTGCTACGCCGTTTGCCCTGAGTCGCACATCATCCCAGCGCCGCTCAAAGGCAAAGGCGGCGTTACGCCGCTGATTTTGTCGGCCGACTGCACCAATTGCGGGCGCTGCCTGGACGTGTGCGGCAAAAACGTTTTTGTATTCACCCACCGATTCGACCACCGGAGAGACTGATGAAACCCCTCACCCTGCTGTTCAAGACCCTGCTGCTGGCTGCTGCCTTGGCAACGGGCGCGGCGCAAGCGCAAACGCAAACCGCGTCCGCATCCACAGGCCCGGTCAAGATGGATTCGCTGCGCGGCGGCGTGCCCATTCAGGACGAAATTCCCACCACCCACCCGCGCCAGGAGCGTGACCACGCGCCGTCCGACCGCGATTTTGTGCAGCAGCCCCCGCTGATCCCGCACACCACCAGCGGCTACCAGATCACCAGCAACTTCAACAAGTGCATGGACTGTCACTCGTTCCAGCACTCCAAAGCCGCAGGCGCGCCCAAAGTCAGCGTCACCCACTTTCGCACCCGCGAAGGCCAAGAGCTGGACAACATCAGTCCGCGCCGCTACTTCTGCAACCAGTGTCACGTGCCGCAAACCGACGCCAAGCCACTGGTCAGCAACACCTTCGAGCGCGCGCGCGGACTACGCTGACCACCTATTCTGACCACCTGTGCTGCAAACCGCCTGCACCACAAATTTGCATTGACCTGCCGCCCGCCACGCTCTGCCCCATAAGGCCCACGCCATGACCGAACCCACCTCCAATGCCCCCGCCGCAGCACCCCGCCGCGGCTTGATTGGCCGCCTGCTGGCCTGCATGCGCACGCGACGCTTTGTCATCCTCTCCAGCGCCTTTGTGGCCGGTATTTTGTTCTGGGGCGCGTTCAACACCGCCATGGAATGGACCAACCGCGAAGAGTTCTGCATCAGTTGCCACGAGATGAAAGACAACGTGTACCTGGAATACCGCAACACCGTGCACTACCAAAACCGCACCGGCGTGCGCGCCACCTGCCCCGACTGCCACGTGCCCAAAGAATGGACACACAAAATCATCCGCAAAATCCAGGCCAGCAACGAGGTGTGGCACCACCTGCTGGGCAGCATCGACACGCCAGAAAAATTCAACGCCAAGCGCGCCAAACTGGCCAGCAATGAATGGGCGCGCATGAAGCGCACCGACAGCCGCGAATGCCGCAACTGCCACCACTTCGAGTTCATGGACTTCGCCGAGCAAAACACCCGCTCAGGCCGCTTTCACCAAGAAGCCATGACCGACGGCAAAACCTGTATCGACTGCCACAAAGGCATCGCCCACTCGCTGCCACCGATTGAGCAGCACATCGGCGCACCCAAGGCCGATCCGGCTAATTTGGGCAAGCCCGAGGTGACTGCGCCGCAGGCCGAATAAGCCAATAGAAATCGTGAAATACCTGCCTTCCTTATTGAAAGGCGTTAGCCTGATTGCCAGGCCAACTCGGGCTTAAAGGTCTGGCTGGATAGCGCTCAGACGCCAACCCAAACGCGCGTCAATCATTGCAGCGCCAATCTTTGGCCAGGACCTCTAACTCCTACCTGTTCAGACCGCCGCTTTCTTGCGAATAGCAGCCAGTCCAAGCAAGCCCAGCCCTGCCATCAATGCCATCAGCATGGCTTGCGACAAGCTGGGTACAGCTTGCACATTGCCACTTGCGGTAGATGATTGCGTAATCGTCAGCGTCGCTTTTGCCGTAGAGCACTCGGTCGGCGCGCTGACTCGGCAAATCTGGTACGTCAAGGTATAGGTGCCCAAAGCAGCAGACGACGCCACAGAAATGGTGCCATCAGTGTTCAGCGTCAAGCCTACAGGCACTGCCCCCACGGGGATGGTTGTGACATTCGATGACGAAGCTGCCGTCGTGGCCGGCTCGTAATAGTCGTTGCCCAGTACAGATACAGTGGTTTGCCCAGCAATCACCGAATATGCATCGTTTTCTGCCAGCGGCATGCAAGCGGGATAGTTCGGTATATCGCCCAGAATACTGACATACATTCTGGCCACGTTTTCGCCTAAAGCGGTAATAGGTGCCGTCGTACCGCCACCTCCTTGCAACAAGTAATTGATATCACCACTGACCAGTAGCCGCCCTGTCTGCCCAAGCATGGCTGCTTCATCAAAAAATACAGCTGGCGCCCCTCCAGAAGAAGGATAGGTCACGAGTTGATAGTCTGGTAAAACATTTTCTGTATCCCGAAATGCCGCAGTTGTGTATGTGCCCGTGCACATCATGCTGCCTGCATAGCGATTTCCCAATGCAGCACTCACCGCAGTCGTACCTGTACCACCCACGACGACAGCATGCACAATCGATGTAGCCCCACCTTGCAGTACGCTGGGTGACACCACTGCATTCATCAAATCTTGAGCAAATGAAGCCGCTGCATTACAGCAACTGACTTCCGATTGGACAAACACCGCCCCACCGTTGTTCAGGTAAGTGGTTAAAATCGTTTGCAGCGAAGCGGCATTCCACCCTGCAGTGTCAAACCTGCCAAAAAACCAGACTTGATCGTAGCCGCTGGCGCTCTGGGCTGTGGATTCAATACTGGCAGGCTGGGTTGTCACCACAGTTGCTGTATGGCCCCAGCCAGTCAACAAAGCGGGTAAATTTGGCGGCACCCCATTCCACCCACCGGAATTCAATAAAAGTATGTTGTCTGCTTGTGCCGTGCCAACACCTACCAACAGGATCAAGGCGGCCATCATTTTGCGGATGAATCGCATTATTCGCTCCCTTATACTTCTTTCAATGAAGCCACAAGTATAACTAAATATGCACGAAACCCAAGATGCGCTTCTTTAAAGTACATCAATTGAGCTAAAAAATCACGTCTTTCAGGGCATCGCCACATACCCAACTGCACGGACCAAACTTATCAGCGCCCTGACTTTGCAAAGGCTGCATCTGATTCCAACCCGGCGGTATATCAAGCAACCGAGTGCCCACCCCAATCCATACCTATTGCGACACTGTTTTGATCCGCGCCGCCCCCACCGGGCACACCGCCACGCATTCGCCGCAAGCGGTGCAGGCATCCAGATCCAGCCGCATCTGGCTGATGCCGCTCAGGGCAGGTTGAAAGCGGATGGCGCGCGTGTCACAGGCGTCGGCGCAGATGCGGCACTCGATGTGCTGCTGCGCCAGACAAGTGGATTCAATGTGTACCTGCCAGTGGGGCCATGCGGTGGCAGCGGCCAACTCGGCGCGGTGCCGACCTTGGACATTCACGCCCAGCGCACCGCTTGCGCAGGCGGCTGCACAAGCACCGCAAAAGTCGCAGCCCTGGGCTGAAAAATCCACTTCGGGAAAGTGTCCGTCGCCGCGCTTCAACACCCCGCGCGGGCAGGCGGTGATGCAGGCATCGCAGCGGGTGCAGCGCTGGGCAAACAGGTCTTCGGTGACGGCCCAGGGTGGACGCTGCGCGGCAGGCGCTTGCGGTGCAGCGGCCTGGGCCACGCGCCCGCGCAAGAAGGCCCGGCGGCGCGGATCAATCACTTTTTTGCTCCTGATTGAATAGCTGTCAGTGCGTTCCACATATGCGCCAGTGTAGTGGTCGATGCTTGATGGTACTTATAAAAATGATGGATTTGTCGTCATGGCAAGGCGCAAACCGCAGCGATAGCTGTAGCTATCGCGAGGATTTGCAACGCCGCCATGGCGGCAAAGACGCGTTTTTATGTGCCAGATAGCGTCGACCACTGCACTAGAGCCTATTTTTTGTTTGTAACCGCCGCAGCGCTGGCGGCGGCCTTGGGTGTTGGTGGCGCATCCACCGCACCGGCACGCGAGTCTTGCACGCGCGGGGCTTGCACGCGCGGATCTTGCCCGGCGGCCAGTTGGGCCAGTGCGCCGTCCAGGGCCTGGGCGTCGGCGCTGCCTTCGGGGTACAGGCCGCGCAACTGGGTCAGCAGTTTGGTGGCGACTGCGGTGTCTCCACGATCCAGCGCAGACAGCGCACGCAGCATCAGCACGCCGGGGTGGCTGGCGTCCAGGCTCATGGCGCGGGCCAGCAGCTCCTGGCTGCGGCGGTCAAAGCGGTATTGCTGGCTGAGAACACGCGCCTCGGTCCATTCGGTCATCGCCTCCACGTCGTCCCAGGCCAAAGGCTGAGCATGCTCCCAAGCGGCAGCGGATTCGTCGTAGCGTTGCAGCACCTGGTAGCTGCGCGCCAGCATCAGCCAGCCATTGGCGTTATGAGGCTCGGCCTTCAGGCGAACAGCCAGCTTGCTGACCATGGTTTCGACGGCCTCGTCAGGCACGGGCTGGCGCTCGCGCGGGTTCAGCCCGCGCGGGTTGCCCAAAGCGGCGTACAGCGCCATGGCAGCCAGCGGCACAGCCAGCGTGAGCAGCCACACGCGCCACGTGCTGCCCGATGGCTTCTGATTTGAAATTTGAGCTGAAACCCGGGCTGAAGTCTGCCCGAACGCCGCGCGGTCTGCCCCAGCCGACCACACCAACGCGCCAGTGAACACCGCCACCAACGCCATAGTGGCCAGCACAAAAGGCCACAGCCAGTCGGTGGCCCAGATCATGGACAGGCTCATGCGCCGCCTTTCGGTGGGCGAGAAGCGGCCTCGCTTGATTGGGTGCCCACTTCCGCAGGCTGGGCCACGCGCACTTGCACCGTCCGCCGCAGGCCCCAAGCCCCGGCCAGCAGCAGCAGCAGCGGCCCGACCCACAACAGCGCCGTGCTGGCGCGCAAAGGCGGCTTGTAATTGACGAAGTCGCCATAGCGCTGCAGCAAAAAGTCGCGGATTTGCGCATCGCTCTGGCCCGCTTCCATCATGGTGCGGATTTCGCGCTTCAAGTCCAGCGCCAGCGGCGCATTCGAGTCGGCCAGCGATTCGTTCTGGCACACCAGGCAGCGCAAATCCTGCGTCAGCGTGTGCAGGCGGTCGGCCCAAGGGTCATCTGCCGCGCGGGCTAATATGGTCATGAACCCCACAACCACCAGCACAGCCTGAACAGGCCGCATTATCTTTATAGGTATTTGCATTCAACAAACCACAGCTCAACCATCATCGATGAAAAATTATTATTACCGATCTCACTTTTTCTTGTAGCGCTGCCATTTATTTTTTCAAAAACTTCAGCAGAAAAATCACAGTGCTACAAGCACACCAAGAAACTAGATGCCAACAACTACTTGGTTGAATTTTATTCCGACCAAGCACCCATCTACAGCGGAATGGGAAGAGACATTAACAACCACCTCGTTCCAGTAGGCACGCATTACCATTACCAACAAGAAAAAATAAAACAATTGATTGAATACAGCTTTGCGGACACCTACTTTGAAGGCAATCGAGACATTCGCATGAAAACCTATTTCTTTGACAATGATCAAAATATTGAAAAGATCACGCTGGTCGAATACTGCACCGATTGCGACAGAATTCCCATCGCAGTTTGGCGCATGGATAACCAGGGCCAATTACAAAAAGACCCTCACGCCATTGAAATCACGCAAGAACAAGAACAGCCCGAACCATGGTGGGAGCTTGAAAAACAATGCTGATCATTGAATTGACCAACCGCCGTGTTTTCGCCTTCACCGCCCTTTCTCCAGCAAAGGCAGGATTTGGTGGCGAATCACCTTCTCGGTCAGCACGCCCACGTGTTTGAAGCGGATGATGCCTTGCGCATCGACCACAAAGGTTTCGGGCGCGCCGTACACGCCCAGGTCAATCCCCAAGCGTCCATCGGTGTCCATCATCGAAGCCAGAAACGGGTTGCCGTGGCGGCCCAGCCAGCCCAGCGCATCACGCGGCTTGTCCTTGTAGTTCAGCCCGATCAACTGATCCAGATGGCCGTCTGCCTCCAACTGGCGCGACAGTTTCATCAGCTCAGGATGTTCTTGCAGGCAACTGGTGCACCACGAAGCCCACACGTTGACCACGCGCGCCTTGCCCGTCCATTGCTGCGGCCCCATCAGGTATTGCGGCTTTTCCAGCGCGGGCAGCGCACGCTGCGGCCAGGGCTGGCCGATGAGCACGCTGTCCAACTGGCGCGGGTCGCGCGTCAAGCCCACGGCCAGCAGCGCCAGCAGCACACCCATAGCGGCAAAGGCCAGCCACACCCCCCAGCGGCGGCGCTGGGGTGAAGCCACAGGCGATGCAACAGGTGATGCGGTGGATGCCGCAGCGTCGGGCGTCAGTGCATCATCACGGGTGGTGCTCATGCCGCGTCCCCCGACAAGGCCGCGGGTGCCAATGCCTCTCTCGTTTTGATAGCTGTTTGCGCTTGCCCATCAAGCGCTGGAGCATGATGGTGCACTGCCACGCGGTAACGCCGCCCCAGCGCCGCACACAGCGCGCCCAGCGCCATCAACAGCGCGCCCGCCCACACCCAGCGCATGAAGGGCTTGAGCTGCACGCGCACGGCCCAGCCACCATAAGGGCTGCCGTCCAGTGGCTCGCCCAGGGCCACGTACAAGTCGCGCGTCAGGCCCCAGCGGATGGCGCTTTCGGTCATCGGCATGGCGCTGCCGGTGTAGTTGCGCTTTTCAGCCACCAGGGTGCGCACGGCTTCGCCAGGGCAAGCCAGTTCAAACTGCCCGGCCAGCGCCATGAAGTTGGGGCCGCGATAAGGCTGCACGCGCTCAAAGCGCAAAGTGCAGTCCGCCAACTGGTGCGTGTCGCCCGGTTGCAGGCGCACGTCGCGCTCCACCCCGTAGCCGCCCACCATGGCCACGCCGACGGCAAACACGGCCACGCCCAGGTGTGCCACGCACATGCCCCACTGCGCAGCCGTCATGCCACCGCGGCGCAGCCGCTGCGCAGCCCACACCAGCGTGGCACCAGCCACAGTGGCCGCCAGTGTCAGCGTCAGCGCCACCAGCGGGCGCACCGCGCCTTGCGTCAGGTGCAGCGCCAGCGCAGCAGCCCCCAGTGCTGCGCCCAAGCCGACGGCCAGGCGCTTCAAGCTGCGGCGTGCAGCCGCCTCCGGGTCAGCGCCCCAGCGCAGCCACACCACCGGGGCCAGCAACGCCAGCAGCAACAGGTACACCGGGGCCAGCACGGCGTCAAAGTACGGCGGACCAACGCTGATCTTGCCCAAGCGCAGTGCGTCCAGCGCCAGCGGGTACAGCGTGCCCAGCAGCACCGTGGCACAGGCCACCAGCAGCAACCAGTTGTTGGCCAGCACCGCTGTTTCGCGCGAAGCCAGCGCGGTGGGCAACGGCCCGTGCGCATCGGTCAGCCGCTCGGCATGGCGCGCATACAACACCATCGCACCCAGGGCGAAGGCAGCCATCAGCCCAAGCAGAAACACACCCCGGCGCGGATCGGTGGCAAACGCGTGCACCGATGTGATGACGCCCGAGCGCACCAAAAACAAACCCAGCAGCGACAGCAAAAACGCCCCAATGGTCAGCACCGCCGTCCAGTGCGTGAGCGCGCGTCGCCCTTCGCGCACGGCCAGCGTGTGCGCCAGCGCAGCCAGCACCAGCCAGGGCATGAACGAGGCGTTTTCCACCGGATCCCAAAACCACCAGCCACCCCAACCCAGCTCGTAATACGCCCACCACGACCCCAGCGCAATGCCCACCGACAAAAACGCCCAGGCCAGCAGCACCAACGGCCGCATGGCCCGCACCCACCACGCGGGCGCGCCAAACTGCAACGCCGCCATCACCATGGCAAACGGCGCTGCCGTGCCCACGTAACCCGCGTACAGCAGCGGCGGGTGCAGCGCCAGACCGGGGTCTTGCAGCAGCGGGTTGAGGCTGCGGCCCTGCTCCATCGCAGGCAGCACGCGAATGAACGGGTTGGACGTGAACAAAATGAACGCCAGCATCGCCAGCGACACCAACCCCAGCCAGCCCAGCACGCGGGCGGGGTACATGCTTTGAGCGTCATTTTGACTGCCAGCGCTTGCTGTACTTGCTCCAAAAGCTCCGTTTTTAATAGCTAATCCACGCAACCGGCTCCAGGTCAGCATCGACCAGGCGGCCAGAATCAGCACCCACAGCAGCAGCGAGCCTTCATGCCCGCCCCAGATGGCCGACACCTTGTACAGCAGCGGCAAATCGGTGTGACCGTGCTGCACCGCATACACCACCGAAAAATCATCCTGCACCAGCGCCACGCCCAGCAAGGCAAACGCCGCCACCACACCCGCCACCTGCCACCGCAGGGCCATCCCCGCCAGCCTGGGCCAGGCGCGGCGCGGCCACAGACCGGCCGCAGCCTGCACGGCGGCGGCCAGCAGCGCCAGGATCAGACTGAAATGGGCCAGCTCGGGCAGCATGGGCGCTCTTGCTCTTTACTCTTGCCTGGGTTTGGCGGCCACGGGATGCATGTCAACACCGGGCGCGACGTAATTCTCGTCGTGCTTGGCCAGCACCTCGCTGGCCACCAGTCGGCCCTGCGCATCCAGCCGCCCCTGGGCCACCGCACCTTTGCCTTCGACAAACAAATCTGGCAGCACGCCGCGGTACACCACGGGCACGGTGTGTTGCCCGTCCATCAGCGCAAAGCGCACTTCCAGCGCCTGATCACCCGCCCCACGGTTGCGCCGCACCGAGCCAGTTTCCACCAGCCCGCCGATGCGCACGCTGTCTTTGCCCTGCGCCTGCCCCGCCGCCACCTGACTGGGGGTGAGAAAAAACACCAGGTTGTCGTTGAACGCGCGCAGCGCCAGCGCCACAGCACTGCCGCCCAACAGCAGCGCAGCCAACGCCATCGCCAGGCGGCGGCGGCGCGGTGTCCAGCCGGTGGTTGCCGTCATGGTGCGCCGCCCTCATCTGCCGCAAGTGCGTTGCCAGGTGGCGCGGGCCGCCACAGCACCCACGCTTCCAGCGCTACCGCCAGTGCACACGCGCCAAATGCCGCCCACACGTACCCCCCGTGGCGGCCCATGCGTAAAAACGCCGCCACATCGGGCCACCAGGGCGTCAGCGCTTCAAGCACGAGCGGCCTCCAGCGGCGCAGACTCCAGCGCCTCGGCTTGCAGGCTGTGCAACCAGTGGGTGTGCGCCTCGCGCTCGGCAATCAGCCGCTGCACGCGCCGGAACGAAGCGGCAAACGCCCACATCCAGGCCGCGCCAGTCATCAGCAGCAGGCCCGCCAGCGTGGCCCCCGGCATGCTGGCACCTTGCGTGGTGATGCTGGCCCCCTGGTGCAGCGTGTTCCACCAGTGGACTGAAAAGTAAATCACCGGCAGGTTCAACGCCCCCAGCAGCGCCAGCACGGCGCAAGGCCGATCGGCGCTGGCGCGCCCTTCATGCGCGCGCAGCAAAGCCAGATAGCCCAGGTACAAAAACAGCAGCAGCAGCGAAGTGGTCAACCGCGCATCCCACACCCACCAGGTGCCCCACATGGGTTGACCCCACAGCGCGCCGGTGATCAGCGACAGCAGGGCAAACATCGCACCTGTGGGGGCCAGCGCGTGCGCCATCAAAAACGATGCGCGGGTGCGCCACACCAGACCAATCAGCGCCCAGAAGGCCATCACGGCATAAATCCACATCGACATCCAGGCTGCAGGCACGTGCACATAAAGAATGCGATAGCCCTCGCCTTGCACTGCGTCTGACGGCGTGGCCACCAATGCCAGCCACAGCCCCGGCAGCAGCAGCGCCAGCGCCAGCCACGCGCAACGTGGTGCCCAGCGCCGTGCCAGCCCGTGCAAGCGCTTGGGGGCAGCGTAGTGAAACAGCATCGGCTCTGCGGGCATGCGGCGACTCTATGGGCGTACGGCCCACCCTGCCTTGATCTGGCGCAGCTTTTGACGCAAGTCAAGCCTGAAGCCTTCGCAGACCTTCGCAGACCATAGGCTCGCCCCCAATCACCGCCCATGCACCAATCCAGGGACAGTGCCTACCGGGGAAAGCACCAGCTTATCTGCGCCATAACGACGGCATCAGTCAGCTACAATTTTTAATAAATTGGCTTGTGCTGGGCATCAAACTTGCATGGATCGCAACTGGATGCCTTCGATGCAGGCTGATTATTTTGGCTGGGCCTGTCCCAAACGGCGGTGATCCCGCAGCGGCAAACAGGTCAGGAGGAAAGTGTTTCATGGATATCTTGCTACAGCAGATCATCAACGGTCTGGTTCTGGGCAGCATGTACGCCTTGATCGCCTTGGGCTATACCATGGTGTACGGCATCATTCAGCTCATTAATTTTGCCCACGGCGAGGTGTTGATGGTGGGGGCACTGACGGCGTGGTCCATCATCGGCCTGATGCAGTCCAGCATGCCCAGCGCGCCGGGCTGGATCATCCTGCTGCTGGCCACCCTGATTGCCTGCACCGTGGCTGCCTTGCTGAGTTTCGTGATTGAAAAAGTGGCCTACAAGCCCCTGCGCAACAGCCCGCGTCTGGCCCCGCTGATCACCGCCATCGGCATGTCGATCCTGCTGCAAACGCTGGCCATGATCATCTGGAAGCCCAACTACAAGCCCTTTCCCACCTTGCTGCCCAGCGCGCCTTTTGAAGTGGGCGGGGCTTACATCACCCCCACGCAGATCGTGATTCTGGCCGTCACGGTCATCGCGCTGGCGATCATGATGTGGCTGGTCAACTACACCAAGATTGGCCGCGCCATGCGCGCCACGGCCGAAAACCCGCGCGTGGCAGGACTGATGGGCGTCAAACCTGATGTGGTGATCTCGGCCACCTTCATCCTGGGTGCCATTCTGGCTGCCATTGCGGGGGTGATGTACGCCTCCAACTACGGCACGGCGCAGCACACCATGGGCTTTTTGCCTGGCCTGAAAGCATTTACCGCTGCGGTGTTTGGCGGCATTGGCAACCTGGGCGGCGCGGTGCTGGGCGGGCTGATTCTGGGGCTGATCGAGGCCATTGGATCGGGCTACATCGGCACGTGGACGGGCGGATTTCTGGGCAGCCACTACACCGACATCTTCGCCTTCATCGTGCTGATCGTGATCCTCACGCTGCGGCCTTCCGGCCTGCTGGGCGAGCGCGTGGCCGATCGGGCCTGATGGGCGGGAGATCAACAACATGACGCAAAAAAACAAACTTCTCGCCTTTGTGCTGTGCGGCATTGGCCTGCTGGTGCTGCCCATCATCTTGCAATCGTTTGGCAACGCCTGGGTGCGCATTGCCGATATCGCGCTGCTGTACATCATGCTGGCGCTGGGGCTGAACATCGTGGTGGGCTATGCCGGTCTGCTGGATCTGGGCTACGTGGCGTTTTTTGCCGTAGGTGCGTACATGTTTGGCCTGCTGGCCTCGCCGCATCTGACCGAAACTTTTCCGATGCTGGCCGCCGCCTTCCCAAACGGCTTTCACACCTCGCTGTGGATGGTGATTCCGCTGGCGCTGTGCCTGGCCGCACTTACTGGCGTTTTGCTGGGCATTCCGGTGCTGAAGCTGCGTGGCGACTACCTGGCCATCGTCACGCTGGGCTTCGGGGAGATCATCCGCATCTTCATGAACAACCTGGATCACCCCTACAACATCACCAACGGCCCCAAGGGCATCAGCGAGATTGATTCGGTGAAGATTCTGGGGCTGGATCTGGGGCAGCCGCTGACCATCGGCGGCTTTGAAGTCGCCTCGGTCACGCTGCACTACTACCTGTTTCTGGCGCTGGTGATTCTGACCATCGTGATCTGCCACCGCTTGCAGGACTCGCGCATTGGCCGCGCCTGGATGGCCATTCGTGAAGACGAAGTCGCCGCCAAGGCCATGGGCCTGAACACGCGCAACCTGAAACTGCTGGCCTTTGGCATGGGCGCATCGTTTGGCGGTGTGTCGGGGTCGATGTTTGCCGCCTTTCAGGGCTTTGTGTCCCCCGAATCATTCAGCCTGATGGAATCGGTGATGATCGTGTCCATGGTGGTGCTGGGCGGCATTGGGCATTTGCCCGGCGTGATTTTGGGTGCCGTGCTGCTGTCGGCCTTGCCCGAGGTACTGCGCTACGTGGCAGGCCCCTTGCAGTCGATGACCGATGGCCGACTGGACGCCGCCATCTTGCGCCAGTTGCTGATTGCCCTGGCCATGATTTCCATCATGCTGCTGCGCCCGCGCGGCATATGGCCTGCGCCTGAACACGGCAAAGTGCGCCCTGGTTCAGACACCGAAGACCCAGGCCGGATTGCCCCGCTGTCGGCGCAAGACAATCCACCTGGCATTGACTTCCCAGGCGACGCCGAGCCGGACAACACGCCGAACCGGCAGTTCACCATCAACCCTTGAGCCACGGAAAAACGATTCAAACATGAGCACATCGCCATCCGTACTCAACGTCCAGGGCGCATCCAAGCGTTTCGGAGGCTTGCAGGCCCTGTCCGACGTCAACATGACCATTGAGCGCGGTCAGGTCTATGGACTGATCGGCCCCAATGGCGCGGGTAAAACCACCTTCTTCAACGTCATCACCGGGCTGTACACGCCCGACAGCGGTACGTTCGAGCTGTGCGGTAAGCCCTATAAACCGCAGGCCGTGCACCAGGTAGCCCAAGCCGGCATTGCCCGCACGTTCCAGAACATTCGCCTGTTTGCCGACATGACGGTGCTGGAAAACGTGATGGTCGGTCGCCACGTGCGCACCCATTCCGGCCTGGTGGGTGCCATCTTCCGCACGCCCGGCTTCAAGGCTGAAGAGCGCGCCATCACCGAGCGCGCCCAGCAACTGCTGGACTACGTGGGCATTGGCCAGTTGGCCCACCTGCGCTCGCGCACCCTGTCCTACGGCGACCAAAGGCGGCTTGAAATTGCCCGCGCCCTGGCCACCGACCCGCAACTGATTGCCCTGGACGAACCCGCCGCAGGCATGAACGCCACCGAGAAAGCGCAGTTGCGCGAGTTGATCGACCGCATCCGCAACGACAGTCGTACCATCTTGCTGATCGAGCACGACGTCAAGCTGGTCATGGGTCTGTGCGACCGCGTCACCGTGCTCGACTACGGCAAGCCGATCGCCGAGGGCACCCCGGCAGAAGTGCAAAAGGACGAAAAAGTCATCGAAGCCTATCTGGGCACCGGAGGGCATTGAAATGACGCAAACCCTGTTGAAAGTCACTGGCTTGAAGGTGGCCTATGGCGGCATTCAGGCCGTCAAGGGCGTGGACTTTGAAGTGCACGAAGGCGAGCTGGTGTCACTGATCGGCTCCAACGGCGCGGGAAAAACCACCACCATGAAGGCCATCACCGGCACCTTGCCGCTGGCCGGAGGCGACATCGAATACCTGGGCAAATCCATCAAGGGTCAAGGCCCGTGGGATCTGGTCAAACAGGGCCTGGCCATGGTGCCCGAAGGCCGCGGCGTGTTCACCCGCATGAGCATCACCGAAAACCTGCAAATGGGTGCCTACGTCCGCAACGACAAGGCTGGCATTGCGCAAGACATTGAAAAAGTGTTCACTATCTTCCCGCGCCTGCGCGAACGCAAAGACCAGTTGGCGGGCACCATGTCTGGTGGCGAGCAGCAAATGCTGGCCATGGGCCGCGCACTGATGAGCAGGCCCAAACTGCTGCTGCTGGACGAGCCTTCGATGGGCCTGTCGCCCATCATGGTGGACAAAATATTTGAAGTGGTGCGCGATGTCTACGCACAAGGCGTCACGGTGCTGCTGGTTGAGCAAAACGCCAGCCGCGCGCTGGCGCTGGCCGATCGGGGTTACGTGATGGATTCTGGCCTGATCACCATGACCGGCCCCGGCCAGCAACTGCTGACCGACCCCCGCGTGCGCGAAGCCTATCTGGGCGAATGAGCGGCCATAGTGAACCGCAGTCAGCCATCCCCCGGCCCGACGCGTTGAATATCAGTTTTGTGAATCAGGCACAGCGCCCACCACAAGGCGCTGTAAATTTTGTATAGCTGTGCAATTTTGATTGGAGGCACGTTTATGTTGAAGACTTCCCGCTTTTTTCTGTCAGCCGTGGCCGCTGGTGCTGCACTGGCAGCCGCTGCCAGCGCGCAAGCGCAAGACGCGCAAGTGGTGCGCATCGCCCACGTCGGCCCCACCTCGGGTGGCATTGCACACATCGGCAAAGACACTGAAAACGGCGTGCGCATGGCCATTGACGAGTTGAACGGCCAGGGCATCACCATCGGTGGCAAGAAAATCAAGTTCGAGCTGGTGGCCGAAGACGACGCGGGCGATCCCAAGCAGGCCACCACCGTGGCGCAAAAGCTGTGCGACCAGAAAGTGGCAGGCATCATCGGACACCTGCAATCGGGCACCACCATTCCAGCCTCCAGCATTTACAACAAATGCGGCATCCCCCACATCACCACCGCCGCCACCAACCCCGACCTGACCAAGCCCGGCTACAACACCACCTACCGCCTGATTGCCAACGACAACGCCCTGGGCGCGGCCGTGGCCATTTATGCGGCCAGCGCGCTCAAGCTGAAAACCGTGGCCGTAATTGACGATCGCACCGCCTACGGTCAAGGTCTGGCCGAAGTGTTCAAAGACGAAGCCAAAAAGCGCGGCATGAACGTGGTGTCGTCCGAATTCACCACCGACAAAGCCACCGATTTCATGGCCATCCTCACCAACATCAAGGCCAAAAAGCCCGACGCCATCTTCTTTGGCGGGCTGGATGCGCAGGCCGGCCCCATGCTGCGCCAGATGGAACAACTGGGCATGGGCCAGATGAAATATTTTGGCGGCGACGCCCTGTGCACGCCCAAGCTGTCCGAGCTGGCATCCAAGGCCGCTGTCGTCGGCAACGTAACCTGCGCCACGGGAGGCATTTCCGTCGAGAAAATGGCAGGCGGGCCAGACTGGAAAAAGCGTTACGATACCAAGTTTCCCAACCAGTTCCAGATCTACAGCCCCTACGCCTACGACGCCACCATGGTGCTGGCCGATGCCATGAAGCGCGCCAACTCCACCGACCCCAAGGTCTACCTGCCGCAACTGGCCAAAACCAACTACAAGGGCCTGACGGCGCAGGTGCAGTTCACGCCCAAAGGCGAGCTGACCCAGCCTGCCGTTACCTTGAACGGCTACAAAAATCAGCAGCGCACGCCGCTGAACTGACCTCCAGCATTTTGCTTTCGATCAAGGTCAAAGCCACGCAAGAGCGTGGCTTTTTTGTATCTGCATACTTGGTTAAATCGGCCGTTTATGAAGATAAATTAAGCGTATATTGCTTTTAAACTTATAGCAATCTGGCGTTTGAGTCACTTTTCGACTGCTGCTGCACCGGCCACAGACCAGCGAGGCCATCAACGTGCGCCTTTCGGCGTGCTCAAACCTCCAGGTTGTCGATCAGCCGGGTGCCACCCAGCTTGGCCGCGCCCAGCACCACCAGAGCACCGTCGCCATCGCCCGCCTGCGCAGGCAGCAGGTCGGTGCGGCGGCGCACTGTCAGGTAATCCGGTGTCCAGCCACGCGTGGTCAGCGCTTTCATGGCGGCAGCCTCCAGGGCAGGCAGTTGCTGGGGCAGCGCATGGGCGGCGGCCAGTGCATCGCGTCCCAGCGCGCGCAGGCTCAGGCTGAGTTGCAGCGCCTCGGCACGCTCGGCTTCGCTTAAATAACGGTTGCGCGACGACAGCGCCAGGCCGTCTTCAGCGCGCTGGGTTTCGCCCAGCACGATGTCGATGGGCAGCGCAAACTGCCGCACCATTTGGCGAATCACCATTTGCTGTTGGTAGTCTTTTTTGCCAAACACCGCCACGCCGTGCGGCTTGCCCGCAAACACGGCGGCAAACAGTTTCATCACCACCGTGGCCACGCCGGTGAAAAAGCCGGGGCGAAATTCACCTTCCAGCAAATCGGCCAGGGCCGGATCGGGCAGCACTTTGAAAGTTTGTGGCTCAGGGTACAGGTCTTGCTCGCGCGGGGCAAACAGCACATCGCAGCCTACGGCTTGCAAGGCGGTGCGGTCGGCTTCCAGCGTGCGGGGGTAACTGTCAAAGTCTTCGTGCGGCAAAAACTGCAAGCGGTTGACGAAGATGCTGGCCACGGTGACGTCGCCCAGCGGCTTGGCCTGTGCAAACAGCGCCAGATGCCCGGCGTGCAGGTTGCCCATGGTGGGCACAAAGGCGGGGCGCTCGGCATGGCGCAGGGCGTGGCGCAGTTCAGAAAGGGTGTGGACGATGAGCATATAGGTGGCAACGGCTGCAAAAAAATGATGCGCGGGGCGAAAAGCTGGCAGGCTACCACGCGTGCAGCGCATCGTCTGGAAAGCTGCCATCTTTCACAGCGCGCACATAGGCTTCAATGGCGGCCTTGACACCACCTTCTCTGCCCCCGCCGCTGTCGGCCATAAAGTTGCGCACAAACTTCGGGTTCTTGCCCAGGTTGACACCCAGCATGTCGTGCAGCACCAGCACCTGGCCCGCCGTGCCGCGCCCGGCACCAATGCCGATGGTGGCGCAGCGTGGCAGCGCTTCGGTCAGCTCGGCTGACAGCGCGGCGGGCACCATTTCCAGCACCAGCATGGCGGCACCGGCATCTTGCAGCGCCAGTGCCTGGGCGCGCAGGGTTTGCGCGGCCTGGTCACCACGGCCTTGCACGCGGTAGCCGCCCAGCGCGTGCACGGTCTGCGGCGTCAGACCCAGGTGGGCGCAGACGGGGATACCACGCTCGACCAGAAAGCACACCGTGTCTTCCGTCCAGCCGCCGCCTTCGAGCTTGACCATGTGCGCACCGGCCTGCATCAATACAGTGGCCGAGCGCAGCGCCTGCTCAGGCGATGCGTGGTAGCTGCCAAACGGCAGATCGGCGATCAACCAGGCCGTGCCTTGCACACGGTGCAGGCCGCGCGCCACGCTTTCGGTGTGGTAGCGCATGTGCTCCAGCGTCACGCCTACAGTGCTGGGCAGGCCCTGACAGACCATGCCCAGCGAGTCTCCCACCAGCAGGCATTCAACCCCCGCCGCATCGGCCACAGCAGCAAAGGTGGCGTCGTAGGCCGTGAGCATGGTGATCTTCTCGCCATCGGCGTGCATTTGCGCCAGTCTGGGCAGGCTGATGGGCTTGCGCCGGGATACGGGCGAGGCGGGAGGCAAGGTGCCGTAGGGGGAGCCGGGTGGCGTAGAAGTGGTGACCATACAGTGTTTTCATCGGGCTTATGAAGCACAGCACGATATCTGGGCCAAAAATCTATTTTCGTGCTGGCAATGAAATTACCGTGATGGTAACGCCGGGATAAAAAACTGACCGATTAACCCCTTTCTGCCTTTTGGTGGTCGATCAAATCAGTGCTGCTTAAGCTGCTGCGCCGCATGCCCAAGCGCTCTTCGCGTCAGCACCTGGGTGGCCAGAACAGGCTCATCGGCAAAAATGGCGTCTTGCACGCAGACATGCGCTGCACGAATCAAAGTCCAACGGGTCTTCCGAGCCTCGCCGTTGTGTAAGTTGTCCTTGTGGAGTTTCGGCGACCCACCATCCCTCACAGCCCCAGCGAGCGCACCTTCGGTGGCTCTTGCATGATCTGCACCTGCTCATGCGTTTGCTGCTGCGCCACCAACTCCTTTTGCGC
>NZ_JBKEEE010000075.1:0-1735 GCF_047975795.1 Ottowia sp.
CGCGCTTCGACCGAAACGCACCACGGCGCGGGCGATCTTGTCCCCGCCGATCTGCACCGACTCGATAACGCCCACTTGGTCGCGGGCGTCGTGATCCATCAGCAGGGGCGCGCCGCTTTTCAGGCGGCCGGTGCGCATGCTGCCGGGCTTGTGATCGAGCACTTCGACACCCCACGTACGCTCTACCGGTGTCTCGCTGGAAAATGCCAGCGTGACGGTGCGCGCATCGACATTGATGGCCGAGCGATCTACAGACAGCAGACGCTCAACTTTTGTGCCGGGCTTGGGTGCATCGAAGGGCATGCCGCGATGGTCTGCCCACTGGGTGTGCGCAGGCAAGGCAAAACGCGCACAGGGCGCGCGGCATCAAGCCTCTACTGGCTCTTCGTCGGTCGCCGGGTGCTCTTCGCTTGCCTCTGGCATGGCAACGCCATAGCTGTCCGCAAGCGCCTGTTCGCGTTGCAGATCAGCCAGCACATCTTCAATGTCCACGCCCATCTCCGATGCCTGCATGGTGGCGCTGGCCAGACGCGCGCGGCGCGCCAGAATGGCTGCCTGCATGTCTTTGACGGGATCCACCCACGGCCAGCGGCGGCCCTGGAAGCGGTGCGACATGAATTTATCGGTCTTGGCTGCCGGCAGCGGCGCCCCGCCGGCTGTGCGCACCGTGCCTTTGAGTAGAGCCATTTGCAGCGCACGGGTGAAAATGGGGTCAACCACGGCGGCGATGAACCATTCTTGCAACGCCTTCCATTCGTCACGCTCATCCAGCAGGCCAGCGCGAATGCTGGAAAAATTCACGCCCTCCAGGTCGCCCGACAGGCTGGTGTAGCTGACTCCCATGCCGGCGGCCACGCCACGCAGCATCGCCTTGTGGAACACCTCGAACTGCTCGTTCGGGTACGCCGGGTTGAACGATTCGAAGCTGTAGCCGGCTGGCAGCTCGTGGAACTCACCGGGCTCTGCATTGGTAATGAGTTGCGCCTCTTCGCCCTCGGCCATCACGCCACCGATGCTTTCTTGCACAGCGTCAATCGAGCGTGTGTAAAACCCCACCTTGTTGGCGCCGATCCTTGCGTTGATGATCGCGGCCTCTCTGTAGGCGCCAAGATCGTTGAGCCGGCGCAGGGCAGCGTGCATCCACGGCACGCCGCGCGTTTGCTCCAGCTCGGTCGGCAAAAAGACGTGCAGGATTTCAGCGGCCGGCACCCGCTCGCGCCGGCGACTGACGCCCTCGCGCAGCCAATAGGCCACCGGTCTGCTGTAGCGATCCACCTCCACACCCATGACCACAGCGTTGCGGCCATTGGCCGGCTCCAGGTTGTAGCCAGTGTCCAAGCGGCTGATGTCCAGAATCTGAACCTGGTAACCATGTTTGCCGCGGCCAACCACATGCCGCAGAATCGCCTCACCATCTCGGGCCACGCTGCGCACCAGCAGGCGCATGGCATCGTGCCCGCTGATCCGGCCGGCCACGTCGAAGTTTTCCGCGCGGCAGAAATCAGCCCACCAGACCTCAATGGCCCAATTGGCCTGCTTGTCGGCCTGGCCGGGTGCGTTTTCTATGGTGGCTGTCAGACGCGGCCCGGCGGGGCCGACCATGTTGCGGGCAGCCAGGCGCAGAACCTGCGCCGCGTGCTCATGGTCTTTGGTCTGCTGGCGGCTGCGTCCGCGCAGGCGATCCAGATCGCCGCGCAGCTCATCGTCGATGCGTTTGTCCGTGGTGGCCCAGCCG
>NZ_JBKEEE010000011.1:0-21900 GCF_047975795.1 Ottowia sp.
GGCGCGTGCTCGGGGCTGGCAATCTCTGCCAGCTCGCGCGCGCCAGGGCTTTCGGCCAGGTCGAGGTGGGTGGCGTAGGGCATGTGTAGGCTTACAACCAGTCGGCCACCAGCAGCTGCGCCGCGCCGCGCACATCGTTGCTGACCACGGCGGTGCCCGCGGCGTTTTCGATCAGCTCGTTTTCGAGCAGCTTTTTGGCCTGGAACTGCAACGCGCCCGGCACCACCAGCAGGTTGGGCCGGATACCCAGCGGGCGGCCACCATCGCCGGTGCGCGTGCGCATGGCCGTGAGGGCGGCCTTGAGCGTTTCCGCGGTCAACGCCTCGTTGCTGGCATAGGCCAGCTGCCAAAAACCGTACCCGGCGTTGCGGCGGGCGTCTACGCCATAAACAAATTGCTTGGCGCGGAAAACGTTGTCGTCGGTCTCGGCCGTCATGGCGACAAAGTTGTCGGCTTTGCGGGTTTGATAGATCAACGGCTTGAGCGCGCGCGTGGTGTCCAGCAGGTACCACACGGTGCCGCTGCCGTCGCCAACAGCGTTGGCCTGGTTGGCCTCTTTGCCCTTGTCATTGAGCACCTTATGCTGTGTGCCGAAGAATGGTTGACCGTCATAACACAGGTCGGCAAAGCCGCCCTTGAGTAGGCCAAACACCAACTGATCAGGGTGGGCGGCGGCGGCGCGCCCCATCTCGGTCATCAGCGGCGAATAGACGCCGTAGTTGTCGTCTTCGATGGCCTCGCGCGGCACGCCGACCGTGAGCTCGAACGACTTGTTTTTAACGGTGTAACCATGGTTGGCAATGGCGTGCACATGGCGGTCGCCCAGCCATTCGCGCAGATTGGGCAACTGGCCCAGCCAGCCGTATTCCTGCGCCGCCGTGCTGCTGGGCACGGTGGTGGCGATCTGGCCGTACTGTGTAGCAGCTTGGCCGAGGCCAGATTTGAAAGCGCCATTGAAGGCGGTGAACAGGGTTTTGAGGTTGGCGTTGTTGACCAGCATGTTGTGTCCGTCCTTGAATCAAAATGGTTGTTGGGCGCGTCAGCCGATGCGCACCCAGACGCCAGCGTCATCGATGTCGACCACCACGCCCGCCTTGACAGCGCCCGACAGGGCCACGGTCTGGTCGTCCACGGCGAATGCGTCAGCGCCGATGTCCTGGCGCGCGATGGCGTCGCCGTCATTGGCGAAGCGGAACACCCCCAACTTGCCCTGCACAACGGCATCACCGTTGGCGGCGTCGGCGCGCACGCGCGCAACGGCGCGCACCACGCCGCCGGAGGCACCAGCCGCCGAGACGGCCAGCCCGGCGGCAAGCACATACATGCCGCCCGCGTAAATCAATGCATCGGCGGCCAGCGGGTCGGCCACCAGGTCGCCTGCGCGTTGCGCGGTGGCACGGTCTTTATCGAGTGCGGTCATGTGTCAGCTCCTGTTATTGATTAACCCGCTTTGCCCGTGGCGAACGCCTCGGGCGTGATGCCGCAGGCGGCAGCCACAGCCAGCTCGTCGGCGGTAAGGTTGGGCTTGGTGTCGCCACCGGCCCCGCCATTGGCGGGCGACCTGCCCTGTGTTTGCGTACCCGCCAGCGCGGCCACGGGCGTGGCGGTCTTGAGATAACCGGACAGCGCGGCCACATTGGCCTTCCCCAGATCGCGCGCCCACTGCTCTTGCGCGGGCAGCAGGCGGCCATCGGCCAGGGCGGGCGCGATGAGGTCATCCACGTCGCGCGCCTGCTGGCGGGCACTGAGCGCGGCCAGGTCGGTCTTGAGTTGATCGACCACCGCGGTCGGCACGTACTTGGCCGGGTCGGGCTTGACGGCATCAGCTGCCGCCGCTGCCGCCACGGCAGTTTGCAGGCTGGCGCAGGCGGCCGCCACGGCATCAGCCGTAGTGCTGTCGCCCAGCTTCAGGCCGGTGCGGGCGGCGTCGGCCTGGGCCTTGAGTGCGGTGCAGGCGGCGACAGCCGCGTCTTCGGTGGATTCGGCAGGCAGGCCGATGGCCGCCAGCAATTTATCAGGCAAGGGATTCACAGTGGTCTCCGGTGGTTTGGGGGTAAAAAAGTGGCGCGAGGCCGCGACGGCCATCTGGTCGAGCGCCTGCATGCCGGATATGGCGGGGTTGTTGGTGAGCGCGCCCATGAGCACGCGCAGCACCTCGCCAGTGGTTTTCGCAAACTCGAATACGGGCGAAAAGTAGAGGTACTCCCTGGCCTCGATCAGCGCCCGCGCGCGCGGCGTCAGCTCGGCCACGGCAAACAGGCCGCGCCCCTCGATCCAGCGCAGGCCGTGAATGCGGCCCGCCGCGGGCGCGAGCTGGCCGTTGTTTGCGGCGCGCAGAGTTTGATGGTCGTAGTCGATCACCAGCGGCTGCGATGGGTCAAATTCGGCGACCACGCGCGCGGCAATCTCGGCGTTGATGCGCCACACCGGCGTGTCCATAGGGCGGCCATCGTTGGGGCCAAAATCGCCCGCGGGCGTGACTTGCAGCAACCACCGACCACCCTCAACCACCTCGGGCGAGGCGGGCAGCAACGCAAAACATGCGGCGATGGCAGCGGAGGCGGCAAGGTGTCCAGGCATGCAGCGATGGTCGCGCGACGCGCCCCGCGCAGCCAACTAAAGCGCTTTAGTTTTTAAAGCCAAACAAATCCGGGGTGTGCGCCCGCGCCCGGCGCGTGGCGTAGGCGGCCTGCACATGGTGCTGCTGGTCGTAGTTCAGGTGGCAGCGCTGGCACCAGGCGCGCAGGTTGGCGCGCGCGCAGTTTTCGGGCCGGTGGTCGAGGTGGGCCACGGTGAGCACCACGCGCGAGCCGGTGACCGGGTGCGGCTGGCCATTGGCGGCGCGGCAATCCGGGAAGTCGGGGCTGCCCTCGCAGCAGTCGCCTGCCTCGGCGCGCACCGCGGCCGAGATGGCCCGCCAGTTGGCTGGGTAGCGCGCTTTGTTTTCGGGGCGGATGGGCATGGTGCGTCAGCCCCGTCCAGGCTCATCCAGCCCCGGCAGCTGCCCCTGTCGCTGGGCAAAACGGGCGCGCTGCCAGGCGTCGACAATCTGGCGCACGCGCATCTCGGTCAGGCCGTACTCGGCGGCCAGTTGGCGGTAGTTGTCGCCGCGGAACTTGCCGCACATTTCGCGGTCGCGCGCAGACAGGTGCACGGCGATGCCTTTGGCAAGATAGGTTGCGCGCCCGCCCATTTGCTCAGCCAAGTACTGCAGCTGCATACAAGCCTGCGCAGCCCACGCCTGCAGCTGCCGCAACCAAGCGCCGGTCGGAGCCTTGGCACCGCAGCGCGCGTCGGCCAGCACCAGCGGCTCATACAGACAACGCGCCACGTCACGCATATCAGCCGTCAAGCCATCGGGCAGCGCGGCCTCCAGCACGGCGGCTTCGGCCTCGGTCATCCAGCGGCGTGGCGCGGTCATGGGTCAACGCACCTCGTGGCCGCGCTTTTGCCAAAGCTTGAGCGCCTCGATCACAGCATCCAGTTGGGCAGCGGAGCAAAAGCGCAGCGCGCTGGTGCCGGTCTGGCGCTGCACAAAACCATCCAGCGCGCGGCTGTCCTTGTGGCGCACGATACCGCGCCGCGCCATATCCAGCCAGATGGCCCACACCTTGCGTTCGCGCGGACTGGCCGCGGCGCGTTTTTGGGCAAAGGCGGCGCTGCGACCGGGCTGGGCAACCCCCATACGCTCAGCCAGCTTTTGCAGATGGTCGCGCACCTGTTGCCGCTGCGTCGGCGTGCAGTCTTTGCTGCTGCGCTGGCCGGTGAGCTGCAGCAGCAGCGCACGATAGTCGTCGTCGGCCATCGACAGGCGGCTTTTGAGGGTGTGGATGGCGGCAATCAGGCCGCCGCCGCGCCGGGCCAATGGCGCTGCCCGCGCGGCATCTCCAACAGGGCGGCAGGATGTGGCAGTTTTGGTTTTCATGAGCATGGTTGGCATCGCTGCATGGTCAGGCCCTAAAAAACGCACAGAGGGCCGGATTTAAAAAACGGCTGGCGCTGGAGGGCACCGGCCACACCGGATACGGCCCCTTCGTCACCGCCCGCCCCTGGCGTGGCCCACGTGCCATGCGCCGCAGTGCGGGCATTTGTAGGCGTTGAGGTAGCCAATGGCCCCGCCGTAGGCGCGGCGCAGCTTGGCGATGGCGACCTTGGCCCCGGCCTCGCTGGGGTGGCGTGCCTTGCGGCCGCATTGATTGCGGCGGATGCGGCGCTTGCTGCTCACGGCCCTTTCCTCCAGCCGCGCGGGCGCGCCCAGGTGCAGAGGATGTAGGGCGTGTTGCCCCACAGCATCTTGACGACGCGGAATTTGGGATCGCCCACGATGCTGGCGGCCAATAGCACCACGCCGGTTTTTACCTCGTCAAGGCTGCCGTCGTTCAGGTTCGCGAGTGGCCGCCAGCCACCGCCCGTGCAAATCTGGATCTGGCGCATGGTCAGCCCCCCGCCTTTGCCTCGCCACTCAGGGCATTTACCAGGTCGTGAACCATCTTTCGCAGCTCGCTGATATAGATCTCTGCGTCCGCATTAAAGCGGTCGGCCTCTTGTTCGGGGTCTGGCCCATCGAACCCGCTGTCCAGCAGCCCCGCCTTTTTTACCGGGGGCGGCTCGGCCTTGGCCTGCTGCGGCGTTGGCGGGGGCCATTGCCGCCCAAGCGGTTGGCCGGGGGGCCGGGGCGGCTGATGGTGCTGGCAGATGGCCGTGGGGGAGGCGAAGAAGCCGCCCTTGGTGCAGGTGACGCTGAACCGGCCCGGGGTCTGCCTGGCCTCGGTGCGTGCAAAGGCGCAGTTGTGGCAGCCGTCGCGGGCATAAGGCGGCTGGTAGCCCATGCCGCGCATGGCGTTCTGGATGCTGCTCATGCCGCCGCCTCCGCATCCCTGGTGGCCTCGCGCACGATGGCGGCCACCATTTTCTGCACCGCGCCGTCCGTGCTTTTGATCAGTACGGCATCGGTGTCGCTGGCCACCGACGCACCCAGGCGCTTGAGGGTGCCGCCGTCCAGCAGGGCCAGCGCGGCGGCATTGACCCTGCGCTCGGTGCGGATCAGCGCGCCGTATTCGTCGCCGCTGATCACGCCTTTGTCAAGCAAGCCGTCGGCGCGCTTGATGAGCTGCTCGTCGCTGTCCCAGGTGATGCTGCCCTTTTGTTTTTGCAGCCCGAACTTGAGGCCATCGACCACCAGGGTGCGGGGTTTGTCAAAGCATTCGGGGCTGGCGCTGATTTGCCCGGCCAGGTCGTTGTGCAGCGCGCTGATGCGGCGCGCGGCGCGCAGGATGTCGGGCATGGCACCGCGCTCGATGGTGCTCATTTCGTCTTTCATGGCCTGCACCAGGGCGGCCAGCTTGTCGCGCTGTGCGGCGTAGTCGGCGGCTTTTTTGCGCATCGATTCAATGGGGGTGGTCATGGCGGCTCCGTTTAAAAAAAATGATTCAGCAACCCACGCCGTGGCTGGCGTAGCGTTTGTGGTCGTCGGCACCGGCGCGCAGGATCGCGGCGGGCGGCGGTTGCCAGGCGGGCCCCATGCGGTCGATGCGCGGCGCGGGCGCGCGCTGGCCGGTGTAGGGCGCGGGCCGCGCGGCCCGGTCACCGGGGCGCAGCGGCAGGCGGTCCACTTTGGGCAGCACCGCCAGCGCGGCGGCGGTCAGGCACACTACGCGGGCCGGGCGGCCCACGGGCTGGCGTACCAGCTCGCCCGTTTCCTCCAGCCAGCCGAGATCGATCAGGCGGGTGAGCGCGTTGGCTACTTTTTTGGCGTCCCAGGTGGCGGGCACTTGCGCCAGCAGGCGCGGCGCGTCCGCCGTGCCCAGCACATGGGCCACGCGCACGATGTGCTCCAGGCCGGGCAGCAGGGTTTGGGGCGTCCAGGTTTTTTTGCGCATGTCAGGCCCCCGCTTGCACGGCCACCGCCAGTAGCGCCAGCAGCACGACCAGCACCCACGTGGCCACCTCGTGCCATGTGACGGACGGCCTTTCGGGGATGTCGATGGGGTTGCGCCAGGCCGGGGTTTTGAATGCCTCGTCGGCGGTACGGGCAAAGCGCTTGGTGGTGTCGGGGCAGCCGTGGCCGCACACCGTGCGCGATTGGTTTAGGCCCTGCGGGCGGAGGCGGCTCATGCTGTGCCCTCCTGGTTGGCGGCGGCCCCCAGTACGCTGGCCCCCACGCGGCAAGCTTGCGGGAAATGGCACAGCGCCCAGAGGATAGCGTCGCAGGTGCTGGCGGCGGCGCGCACGATGCGGCGCTGTTCGCCCAGACAGGTAATCGTGATCAAACAGGTGTGCATGGTGGTGTGCATGGCGCGGCCCTTATCAGCAGGCGGCGATGACTTGCGCATCGACCTTGGGGTAACTGGCGGCGGCGGCGGCGTTCATGGCGCGGGCGACCAGGTTGTTGACGACGAGCGGGTAACAGGTGCTGACCGCATCGCCCGGCTTGCCGCCGCGCGGCGCGCGGATCAGGCGGGCGCGGATGGCGTTGTAAGCGTCAGGCTCAAACACGTCTTCGGGCTTGAGGCCAAAGCGGGCGAACTTGTGGGCGATGTAGCCCTCAAGATCGTTGTCGAGCGGGGGCAGATCGATCACTTCGCAGCGCTGCATCACTTCGCGTACCTCGGGGTTCTGGCTGTGCAGCACGCGGCGCAGCTCAGGCTGGGCGATGAGGGCCACGCCGATGACGCGGGCCATGCCGTCTTTCAACTCCAAAAACCGCTTCAAGTGCTTGAGCGTGGCCAGGGGCAGGCAATGCGCCTCTTCGATCAGCAGCAAGTGGCGGCGACCAGCGCGGCGGCTGTCACGCAGCAGCTGGTGCAACTGGGCAAAACGGGCCTGGGGGCTGGACTTGATTTTGACGTGGGGGTCGAGCGCGTAGGCAATGGCCTCGGCAATATGGGTGGCGCGCAGGGTCTTGCCTTTGGTGTCGGTGGCCTCCATGGCCAGCACGTAGGGCCTGATGATGAGCACGTCGCGCCCCTCATCGATGAGGCGCTGCTCCATCTCTTCGGCCAGCGTGGTCTTGCCCGCGCCGGACTCGCCCACCAGGGCCCCAAAGCCGTGGTTGTTGGCCGCATCCAGCAGCGCGGCGCGGGCGTAGCGGATGGCGGGCGACTGGTAAACGTCGTCGCGCGACTGCACGTCGTCGACAAACGGGCTGCGCGGCAGGCCAAAGTGTTTGAGCGCCGCCTGGGTGACGGGTGTGTTTTGCAGTAGCATCGGGTCTTCCTTCTCGGTTGGGTTTTGGTTGATTTCGACTGGGCAGGGAACCGCCTCGCAGGCTGCAACCTGCGGGGCTTTTTTTTGGGCGGCTGGCAGCGCGAGATCGCGCAGCTCAGCGGTGGTGGCACTGGCGTTGCGCAGCGCATCAACCACGGCGGCGCGGGCGGCCGCGGGCTTGCGCTTGGGCCATTCGCCGCGCGCGACCAGGGCGTTGACGGCGGCGCGGTTCAGGCTCGATGCGCGCGCCAGCTCGCGCTGGCTCAGCTCGAGGCGGGACATGGTGGTGGCCAAAGTCATTGCGGCGCGCCTTCCATGGCCAAGCCCCGCCGGATCAGGTCGGCGTTTTCAACCAGGTAGTCCGCCACGCCCTCGCTGTCATCGGACGCATCAGCAATGCGGGCGATGGCCATCACGCAGGCGGCGACCATGCACCTAAAGGTCAGGTCGGATTCAAGTAGCGCACCCAGCACCCGCTTTTCGAGGTGGGCGAGAGCGCGCTCCGCAGATATAAACTCTTGCTGATCCATGGCTGATTCATCCAGCGGATTCGTAGTCGGCTTCACCGGCGTCCTTTCATTCATTCGCAGCCCCGCCGACCACGCGCAGACCTGCGCGGACGGTGAGGCGGTGCTGCAGGGTGTCCAGCTGGTCTTCTGGCACGCCCTCGGGGTGCCAGGCGCGCAGCTGGGTGACGCGCTCTTTGGTCATGGGCACGCCACGCTCGACCATGGCGCGCGAGGCCTCAAAATGGGTTAGCAGGCGGGCCACCCGTTCGGCGGCGCGGTGCTCGGTGATTTGCTGCGTGGCCACAGGCGCGGCGGGCGGCACGATCCGCGCAGGCAAATCGGCCTGACCCAAATGCGAATGGGCTACAGCCCCCTTGCCGCCGTTGAGGTGCGAGAACGGGCGCGCATTCTTTGATTTAAGCGCTTCGGCATCGTCGAGCGCAGTGCCTTCGCCCCAGGTAACTTGCGCCAGACGTTTGGCTACTTCTTGCGCCGCGGTGTGGGGGGCCTGTTGCCGATTTATGCCAATAACAGGCGACGCCAGCACGCGCCCCAGGTGGTCAAACTCACGCACTGGCTCCACCTCGATAAATCTCTTTTGTCCATCGGCAGCGGGCAGCAGCACGCGCAGTGCACAGTCACCCATTAACAATGGCGTCAGCACCAGCTTTTGGCCGTTGTAAATGTCTTTGGCCCAGGGTTGCAGGTCGTATAACTCACTGCGGCCCGACTGTGGGTGCACAAAGCTGATGCGCCCGTCACGCACCTGACGGGTGTGCTCTTTGCCGGTCATAAACCAGGCGCACACCTGGCGTGACGGCATCTCGACCAGTGCACCAGGAGTCTGCAAAATCAGGCTCCACATATCGTCGCGCACGCGGCGTTCGCCGTCATCGCAGCGCACGCGGGCATCGATATGGCGGATGGTGTTGGCGTTGTAGTCGCGCACCCAGGCAGCGGCGGCGGCGTTGAGTTGCTCGACGGTTTGCACCGGCTCGGCGCGCAGGCGGCTTTCAAACTGGCGCTCGACGATGTAGTTTGCGCTTTCAACCCCGCCCTTAACCCAAGCGTGGTGAGCAGCGTGGGTTTCATGGTTAACACCCAGCGCGTCGAGTAGACGCCTGATGCCGTGACTGGTGTTGGCACTGCCCTTGTCCCACAGCAACATCTTGGGCACGCCATGGGACAATCGCCCATCTACCTTGCCCCAGGTGTGCATCAAGAAGTCGAATAGGCTGGCCTGATTTTCGCCTGCAGCCTCGAAGTAGCGCACATCGATACTGCGGCTGGCGTGGTCGTAGCGCGTGTAACGCCACACCTTGAGCTTGACGCGCTCCATGGCCACAGGCTTATTTTTGTTGAACTGCGCCTCGTCCATGATCATCTGACGCCCCCCCATGTAGAACAGCAGACACAGCGAGGGGTCGATCTGGTGCACGTGGTTGGGATGCAGGCTGCGCAGGCGCAGGTGGTTGCGCGCGCTGGCCTGCGTCTTGATGTCCATGCGTTGCGCGCGCAGCAGCGCGGCCACCCGCGAGTCAGACACGTTGACCTCAAAGCCGTTTTGCGCGGCCACATCCATGGCCACGCCTATGGGCTGGGTGCTGTGGCCGCGCGCGTTTTGCCGCATGCTGACCAAGCGACTGGCAGCGATAAAAGCTAGCGTGTCGTCAGGCAGGCGACTGCGCCCCTTGTCGCTACGTGATTTGCGCTCCGGTTGATAGCCCGCATACAAGCGCAGCTTGCGGTACACGGTGGCTGGTGTGCCGGTTTTATCGGCCAAATAGGCGCGTATCAAGCCCCCGGCCTGACCGTGAGCGGCGGCCAGCAACTGGTCGCGCAAGGCGCACAGCTGAACAACTTCGTCGGAAGACAAGGCGGGAGGCATGGTGGGCTTTCAGGTTTGGATTTGCCCTTTGGCGATGGCGGACACGCGGGCGGCGTCGTACTGCGCAGCGGCCAGTGCGCGGGCGACGCTGTCCAGCGCGCCGCGCATGAGCGCCAGCGAATCCACCGCACCCATCAGACCGGGCATCTGGTCTTCAATCACTTGAGCGGCGCGCAGCGCATTGGCGGCGTGCACAGCGATCTGCCAGCCCAAACAATCCAGCTCGCTAGGGGTCTGCATGCGTCAAACTTCCGCGACAAAAGCGCCCAACGTTTGGTCAAACGTGCCGCGCTCGCGTGCCAGCGTGCGCTCGGCGCGAGCCAGGGCCTGCTCGTACACGTCGGCCACATGACCCAAAGCAGCCTCGAAGCGGGGCTGTTCGTCGCCCGACAGATCCTGCGCCTTGGCGAACAGGGTGATGCGGCAAGTCTCCAGCTCGCTCAACGCCTGGGCCAGTTTGCGGCCTGCGGCGGCGACCTGGTCGGCGACGGGCACCAGTGCGTCGGGCCAGTCGGTCAAAGCCACCACCTTGCGCGCGGCCTTGAGGTCGACCACCTCGCTGTTCAGCTCTTGGTTGACGGATTCGAGGCGCTTTTTCTCGTCGCGCGTCTTGCGCACGGCCGCGCGCAGCTCCTTGACGGACATGCGGGCGACGTCGTCGAGGGCGAGCTCGCCGGTTTGGCCCAGCTCGGCCAGCTCCTTGGTCTGCTCGTCGTCCAAAGGCAGCAGCTCGACCAGCTTGGACACGCCCGCCGACTCCAAATGCCGCGACGTCGCGGTATTTGCAAAGCGCCGGGTCACGGCCATGTAGCGCTGCGCGGCGTCCACACCGACTTCAAGACGCTCCAGAGCCGGCAGAAAGGCGCCATGCTCGCACCCCTCCTTCAGCAGCAGCAAATAACCGCCCAGCTCAAAGATGGCCATACCGATGCGGCGGATGGCGTCCTTGGCCGAGTTCTCCAGCACAGCGGGTTCGGTGGAGCCCTGGTAGTTGAGCTGGCGCGCCAGATCGGCGACGGCTTTTTCCTGCGCGACGGCGAGGTCTTGGCCGATGGTCATGCGCTCGGCGACGGCAGGCAGAAGTTCTGCGGTTTCGGCTGGGGCTGTCTTCTTTGTGGCTGTGCGTGCCATGGTTTCCTCGGTTGATGGTTGGGTTGTTGGTTGATGGGTTACTGCCCGGTCAGCGCACGGCGCTGGTCGTCCAGGCGGGTTTGCAGGCGATCCAGGTCGGCGGTCACGCGGAAGGTCAAGCGGGTGAATGCGGGCGTGGGGTAAAAGCGCCCGGTCTCCTCGCTCTTGCGCGCCCAGCCTTTGACAATGAGTTGAGCCATGGCACGGGTGATGTTGGGTGCGCTGGTGTTGGCAGCCCGGGCCAGCTCGGCGTTGTTGGCGCCGCGCGCGGCGTAGCCGCACAGGGCCTCCAGCACGTCGAGCGTGCGCAGGGTGAGGTTGCGGTCGTCGCTCATGAGAAGTCGAGCTCCGGCTGGACGAAGACGCTGACGTTGAACTGGTGATGCGCCACGCTCTCCAGGTGCGCACGCAGGGCCTCCAGGACCGGCTGGGCGTCGGCCGCGCCGTTGCTCTTGTAGAAGTCGCTGAGCAGCTGCACGGCCTGCTGGAAGCCGGTGCCGAGCTGCACCAGGTCTTGCTCTTCGGCGGGCTTGCCTACCGGCATGTCGACGGGCAGGTGGCGGCCTGAGGCGGCCAGCCAGCGGCTGGGCAGGTTGATGCCGCAGGCTGTCTCGAACGCGGGGATCAGCACGAAGGGGAAGCGGCCGCTTTCCACCCATTTGTAGAGCGCCCAGTGATCGGGCAGGCCCATCTGCTCGGCGATGCGCTCGATGCTGAGGTTGCGCGCCTCGCGGGCGTGCTCTTTGCACTTTTCGAGCGCGTCGCGACAACTGGTAGGTTGGTACCTCTTCCAAAAATTTCGGCGGGCTGGCGTGATGCGGGAAGTCATGGTCGGGGGCCGTCCAAACAAAAAGCTGGCGTGGGGCTGGGCTGGCGGCGGGCGGGCGGCAACAATGGGCCGGTCGAGGTCAACCAGGAATGATTCATGAGCGATACCGATACACAAGATCTGGCCGGGCGCATTGATGCGCTGGGGCAGGCCATGCTCCGGCTCTGTGCCGGGCTTGAGATGAAGGGGGTCATTGACGGCCCCCGGATGTGCGCCGCGTGGCGTGCGCGCCGGGTTCCGGCCGGGACCGACCCGGCGCTGGAAGAGGCGTGCCTGCGCACACTGGGGCAGATGGCCGACGAGCTGGATGCGGCGCGCGAGGTGCGCCGATCACGGGCGCGTCCGTGAGCAGGCCCCAGGCGTCGGGAGCGCTGGGAGCGGGAGCAGGCAGTGTAGGATGCTGCAGAGACATCGCGGCGCGCCGGGGTCAGTCGTTGACGGGCAAGCCAAGGGCGACGCGCACGTCGCGGCCTTCGCCAAAGTTGCCTTGGCGCAGGCCGCGCACGGCGTCGCTGACGGTGCGGTACTTGAAGCCGTTGGCGGCGGCCCAGCTCTTGAGGGTGTGACCCTCGCGGCGCAGCCGGTGCTTGATCTGGTTGGCTGAGGGGTGTGGCGCGGTGTTTTGCATGTCTGGTACCTCGTGGCGGCAGTCGCTGCGAGTGGCTGGGTTTGGTTGTTGATGGGTGCGATTATTTCGCCACTTGGCGAATTCGTCAAGTGGCGAAATGAATTTTTTTGAGATGCCGAAAAAACCAGAGTTGTCCGCAGAAGACCAGGCCTTGCGCGCAGCGTTTGGTCGGCGGGTGCAAGAGGCGCGCAAGGCGCTCGGGCTCAGGCCGGAAGAGTTCGGCGCGATGGGCGGCGTCAGCATGCCGCACCAGTACCGCATTGAGGCGGGCGAAAGGACTGCCGACGCGCTCTACGTGCTGCGCCTCGTCCAGCGCCTGGGGCCGGGTGTTGTCGGCATGTTTTTTGGCGGAGCGTCAACAAGTACCGTGGCGCCGGAAGCGCCCGGCCTGCACATGAACCAAATAGGCGACGGCACACAAATTGGCCAGGTAGGCGGCAGCGTGCGCATCAACGCCACCGCCGGGGAACGAAAACGCAAAAAATGAAGGTGACGAATGGGGCAGAAAAATAAAAGCAGGGGGCTGCTGGCGCTGATTGGGCCGCTGATGCGCAGGCTGGGCTGGCGGTTTAAACAAAGCGGCAACGGCACGCAGATTGGGCAGGTGGGTGGCGGCGTGACGATCAACCACTACCATCCAAGCGCCCATCACGACGCGGCCAGCGATGTGCTGGCGCTGCTGGACGCGCTGGAGCCCTATGGCAAGCGCGAAGCGATGCTGGACTGGATGGAGGGCAAGTTCGGCACCCGCTGGGTGGTTAAATTGGACGATGTGGCGCTGCGCCGCATTTGGGGCTATGCCCGCACTACACTGGGCCGCGCACGTTGGACGGAGCGCCAGAAAAATGCCAAGCGATCACGATCCATTTAATGGGAGAGCAAGGATGAAACATTGCACTTTGTTTTTTGCCGCCACGCTGGTGGCCCTGCCTGCTGCAGCGCAGGTATACAAGTGCCCCGATGCCAGCGGGCGCACAGTGATCCAGCAGATGCCGTGCGCGGGCGGGGCCGAGCTGGATGTGAGGCCAGCCAGCGGGCGGGCGCCTGTGCCTGCGGCGGCAACTGCGGCAAGTGGTGCCGCCAATGCTGCGCCAGCAATGACCGAGGCCGAGCGCATCAATGCCGCCACAGATGCCAGCGCGCGCAAGCGCCGCATGCAGGATTTGCAAGAGCGCGAGGTGCCGCGCGCGCGCAGCGCCATGTACGCGCACCGCGACGCCTGCAAAAAACAAATCGCAGACCTCGATGCCGGCCAGTACAAGTACCGCCAGAACCTGTATGGCAAGACCCACGCCGCGCAGGTGGCCAGCGAGAAGGCCGCCGTGTCGGCGCAGTGCGACACCAAAGACCGAGAGCTAAAAACCAATTTTGACGCACTGCTGGCCGAGTGCAGATCCCTGGGCGGCTGCGCCAGCATCACGCCATAAGTTCCGTGACCTTGACAGCCCCCGTTGGTGCTGGTGCGTGGCACCGCCTGGGGCTTTGGCGACGTCGCAACGAAATCTCGCGCAGCCCTGCGTTGCTGGCACTAAAAAATAAAACGCTTTAGTTGGCGCACTGCGCACGCGCGCGGCACAGTGGCGCATGACCGATCCGCGCCCGCAATCCGGCGAACGTTGCGCCACATGCACTCATTTTTCAACAGAGCGCTCTGAGCTGGCCGGGCACGGGTTTGGTCACTGTTCGTACCTGCCCACTTATCGATTCTTAAGCGAGGTGGTGGCGCGGTGCACCTTTTACCCAAGCCGCTGGAGGCCGCCTCATGCCAAACCCATTAAAAACCCCGCTGCGCCTGTGGCGCATGACTGACTGGCTGCTCGCCACGCTGGCGTTGCTGGTGGTGGTGTGGCTGATGGCCCCGCACCAGCTGCCGGTGAGCGTGTACAAGCTGAGTCTGGTGACTATGGCTGCGGTGGTGGGCTACTGGATTGACCGCTCGCTTTTTCCTTACGCGCGGCCCGATATTTTTTTGGCGGGCGAGGCCAATGCAGAGCCGCTGCCCGATGCGGCCGCGGCGGAGTGCGGCACCGATGATGTGTGCGTGCTGGCGGTGGCCGATGGCAGCGGCCCGCAACTGATGGCGATGGCGATGCTGAGGCGCGCGATCATCGTGGCGGCGGCGATGCTGGCGATGGGCTTGGGGGCTTGAAAATGCAGCATCCCCCTGTGTCGCTTGCCGCGCCTTCCCCCTTCTGTTGCGCGAAGGGGGACACCGCTGGTGGCCGGTACAAGCCCGGCCACGGCGGTCGCTGGGTTGGCCTGCTCTGCGGTCTCCTGATGTGTTTGATGCTGGCGGTGTCTTGCGAACCCGCGCACGCCCAGGTGCCCCCGCAAGCCGCGCGCTACAAGTTGACGCTGCTGCGCGAAGCGCACAGCCAGTGGGGGCTGGATGCGCCGGTGGCGGCCATGGCGGCGCAGGTGCACCAGGAGAGCGGCTGGCGGCCCAGCGCGGTAAGCCGCGTAGGCGCGGCGGGCATGGCCCAGTTCATGCCTGCGACGGCGCGCTGGTGGTGCCAGCGCACAGACACCTTGGCGAGTGACTGCGCCCCCACCAACCCCGCCTGGGCGCTGCGTGCGATGGTGGGCTACGACCTGTTTTTGTACGGGCGCGCGCCAGATCGCTTTGGGCGCTTTGACCGCCTGTGGTTAGCCTTGCGTGGCTACAACGGCGGTGAGGGCCACTGGCAGGCAGAGGCGCGCGTGGCAGCCGCCGCAGCAGCCCGCGCCGCTGGCGCGTCTGCTGGTGGGCTGTCGTTGCCGACGCGAAGCCAGATTGACGGCGCGTGCGGCACGGCCCGCCGCGCGCGCGTGCACTGTACCGAAAACTTGGGCTACCCGAATCGAATTTTGCTGGTGCTGCAGCCGCGCTATGCGGGCTGGGGCAATGCCTGGGGGCCACCGCGATGAGCAGCGCCTATGTATTGGCGGCCAAGGCGCTGGCGGCGTTGGCGCTGGTAGCGGCGCTGGTGTTTGGCGCGCGCGCGTGCCAAGAGCGCTACCGCGAGCAGGGCCGCGTGCAGGTGCGCATGCAGTGGATCGAGGCCGACAAGGCGCGCGGGCAGGCCGAGCGCGAGGCGCTGATTGCCAGGCAACGCACCGAGCGCCAGAAAGAGCAACGCATGGCCCGCGAGGCCGAGGAGAAAACCCGTGAAGCCGCAAAACGTGAAGACCGCCTGCGCGGCCGCATTGCTGTGCTTGAGCGCACTGGCAGCGGGCTGCGCGGCACCATCGCCCGGCTTGATGCCGCCAGCCGCGCCCGACGTGCCGCAAGCACGTGCCCCGCTGCCGATGCCGAAGCTAATGATGCGGCCCGCGCCCGAGGCTTACTTGCAGCGTGCGCAGAGCGACATACAGCAATGGCAACGGACGCTGGACAGCTCGCCCACCAAGTGATGGGATTGCAAGACCACGTGGTGGTGGTGCAGCCGGAGGCGGCGGCGCTGATTAAACAATCAGAGGTGGATTAATGCCTGTGCAATTGGATATTTGGCAATTGGTGTCGTTGGCCATCACCGCTTTAGGGGCCAGCGCCGCAGGCGGCAAGCTGCTGCTGATGCAGACGCAGCGCCACCTTGATCAGCGCTTTGACGCGCAAGAGCGCCGCCTGGACGATCTGGACAAAGCACGCAGCAAAGAGGCCGACCGCTGGCACCAGGTGGAGCGCGAGCTGCTGACCTTAAAGGCCGATTTACCCATGCAGTATGTACGTCGCGAGGATTACGTGCGTGGCCAGAGCGTGCTGGAGGCCAAGCTGGACGCGCTGGGCAGCAAGCTGGAAACCGCGCAGTTGCGCGCGGCATCGGGAGGTATAGATGCAACACGTTGACACGGCGCGGGTGCGCCGCGAATCGCTGCGCTGGCTGGTGGTGCTGACGCTGAACAATGCGCGACCGCTGGGGGCGATGGAGTCGCTGGTTTTGTCGGTGGCGCAGAGCGAATATCCGGACGCGACGCAGCTGGAGCTGCGGCGCGAGCTGGACTACCTGGATGACCGCGAGCTGGTGCGCGTGGAACGCCGCCCCGACGGGCGCTGGCACGCCGAGCTGACGCGCTTAGGCGTGGACGTGGCTGAATACACGGTGGACTGCGAGCCTGGCGTGGCGCGGCCCGTGAAGTACTGGTGACGGGTGGCCAACGATGCCACGCAAAAGCCACATCAGCCGCCTGCCGGGCGAGGTGAAGAGCTATATCGAGGCGATGCTGGCCACGGGCGCGCAGACGCTGGATGAGCTGATCGCGGACCTGCAAAACCGATTCCCGGCTGAGGCGTCGGCGGGTACGCTGCCGAGCCGCAGCGCCGTGCACCGCTATGGGCAGAAGCTGGACCGGCGACTGGCGGCGATCAAGGCGAGCACGGAGGCGGCGCGCCTGATCAGCGAGCAGGCTGGCGACGATAAAGACGCCCGCAGCGAGGCGCTGACGGCACTGGTGCAGACCGAGCTTTTCGAGGCCATTTTGGCGCTGCAGGAGGTGGATGAGCCGCCGCCGGAGGGCTGCTCACCGGAAGAGGTGGCTGCATCGCGGGTGGACTTGCTCAGTAAGGCCGCCAAGAACATTGCCACGCTGTCGCGCAGCTCGGTGAATCTGAAGGTGTTTCAAGCCAAGGTGGAAGAGGCCACGCGCCAGAAGCTGCTGCAAGAGCAACGCGCCAAGCTGGACGAGCTGGGTAGAACAGGCGATGTGCCACCGGAGGTGCTGGCGCGCGTGATCAAGGCGGCCTATGACCTCTGAGCCGATCGCGCAGCCAGCCCTGCAGCTGTACCCGTACCAACGCGCGTGGGTGCAAGACGATGCGCGTTTCAAGATCGCTATGTTCGCACGGCAATGTGGCAAGACGTTTACCAGCACGCTGGAACTGGTGCTCGATTGCGTGCGCGCCGAAGCCGCCGGGCAGCGCCGCCGCTGGGTGATTTTGAGCCGTGGTGAGCGTCAGGCGCGCGAGGCCATGAACGAGGGCGTGAAGCTGCACCTGCGGGCGATGCAGGCGGGCTTTAAAGAATTTGAAACGCCGTTTGATGCGAACGTGCGCAGCCTGGAGGTGGAGCTACCGGGCGGCAGCAAGATCACGGCGCTACCGGCCAACCCGGACACGGCGCGTGGCTTCAGTGCCAACGTGTTGCTGGATGAGTTTGCCTTTCACCAGGACAGCCGAGCGATCTGGCGGGCGTTGTTCCCGGTGATCAGCAAGCCGGGGTTGAAGCTGCGCGTGATCAGCACGCCGAACGGCAAAGGCAACAAGTTTTTTGAGCTGATGACGGGCAAGGACGACGGCTGGAGCCGCCACAGCACGGACATTTATCAGGCGGTGCGCGACGGCCTGCCGCGCGACATTGAAGAGCTGCGCCGGGGCGCGGGCGATGAAGACCTGTGGGCGCAGGAATTTGAACTGAAGTGGCTGGATGAAGCCAGCGCCTGGCTGAGCTACGAGCTGATCAACGCCTGCGAGGATGACTTGGCGGGCCTGCCGCAACACTACACGGGTGGGCCGTGCTATGTGGGCGTGGACATTGGCGCACGCAATGACCTGTTTGTGATCTGGGTGCTGGAGCAAGTGGGCGACGTGTTTTGGACTCGCGAGATCATCGCCCGAAAGCGCGCTACTTTTGCCGAGCAGGATGCGTTGCTGGACGAGGTGTTCGGTCGCTATCGGGTGCTGCGCGCCTGCATGGATCAAACGGGCATGGGCGAAAAGCCCGTGGAGGATGCGCAGCGCCGCCACGGCACGAGCCGTGTGGAGGGCGTGCTGTTTACCGCCCCCAACAAGCTGACGCTGGCCACCGGCGGCAAAGAGGCGTTTGAAGACCGGCGCATTCGCATCCCGGCAGCGGACAACGCGCTGCGCGCTGACCTGCACAAGCTGCGCAAGGAGACCGGCCCCACGGGTGCGCCGCGCTTTGTGGCCGAGAGCGACAGCGCGGGCCACGCCGACCGCACCTGGGCCGGTTTTTTGGCGCTGAACGCGGCAGGCGGCGCGGCAGCGCCGATTGACTACATCCCCGTACCCACGAACGCACGGGGCTTTGACAACCGCACGCAGGAAAGCGTGGGCGACGGCTTGTCGCAATTGGATTTTGAGCTGCCTGAGCAGGGTGGCTGGTAGGAGCCGAGCATGGGGCTGATGGACTTATTAAACAGCGCGGGCAAGCTGCTCAAGCGCGAGGCGCTGGCCGAGCCACAGACTGCGCACATGCAGCACTTGCAGCGCGAGCTGCAGACGCACCCGACGCGCGGTCTGACGCCAACGCGGCTGGCAAGCATCCTGGATCAGGCCGAGAACGGCGACATGCTGGCGCAGTTCGATCTGTTTGAGGACATGGAAGAGAAAGACGGCCACATTGCCGCTGAGCTGGGCAAGCGTCGGCGCGCGCTGCTGGTGGACTGGCATTTGGTGCCGCCAGACAACCCCACGCCGCAGGAAAAACGCCTGACCGAACAGCTGACCGAGCTGCTGCTGCAGATCGACGATTTTGAGGACGTGCTGTTTGATGTGACGGACGGCATTGGCAAGGGCTTTGCTTGCCTGGAGCTTGAGTGGCACAAGCCCGGGAAATGGTGGGTGCCCAAGACGATCACGCACCGGCCACAAAGCTGGTTTACGGTGCATCGGGGCTACCGGCAGGAGCTGCGCCTGCGCAGCAACACCACGGTGGACGGCATTGTGGGTGAGCCGCTGCGGCCGCTGGGCTGGATCACGCACGTGCACAAGGCCAAGAGTGGCTACCTGGAACGCACGTCGCTGATGCGGCAGCTGGTGTGGCCGTACCTCTTCAAAAATTATAGCGTGGGTGACCTGGCCGAATTTTTGGAGATTTACGGCATCCCGGTGCGAATCGGCACCTACCCGACGAGCGCCAGTGAGAAGGAAAAGATGACGCTGCTCCGGGCGCTGGCGGGCATTGGGCACAACGCGGCAGCGATCATCCCCGAAGGGATGAAGCTGGACTTCAAGGCGGCGACCAGCGGCGACCCGGATGCGTTTGAGCTGATGATGGCCTGGTGCGAGCGCACGCAGAGTAAGGTGATTTTGGGGGCCACGCTGACCAGCGGGGCGGACGGCAAGAGCAGCACGAACGCGCTGGGCAACGTGCACAACGAGGTGCGTAAAGACCTGCGCGACAGCGACATCCGCCAGGTGTGCACCACTGTGACGCGCGACCTAGTGGCGGCGATGGCTGCCGCCAATGGCTTGCTGACGGACGGCGTAGCACGCTGCCCGGTTTTTTGTCTGGACGTAGGCGAGACTGAGGACATGGCGGCGTATGCAGACGCGCTGCCCAAGTTGGTGGGCATTGGGATGCAGATACCGGTGCAGTGGGCGCAGGAGAAGCTGGGCATTCCGCAGCCGGACGGCCAGGAGGCGGTGTTGGGGGTGCTTGCGCAGCCGACTTTCCCGCCGGAGGCCGCGCCTGGCACGGCGACTGCCAGTGGTGCGGTGCGCGCGCGGGCTGGCACACAGGTGGCGGCGCTGGCAGGTGGGCCGGGTGCAGCGCCCAACGGCGGCACGCCGCAGGCCACGCCACCGCTGGTGATGACGCCACAGGCGGTGCGCAATGGGCGCGCGCCTGCAGGGCGGTGGATTGAGCAGATCAGGGCGCTGGTGCAGCGGGCGCAGAGCCTGGAGGACATCCGCGATGGGCTGGCCGAGTTGCTGCCGGACATGAGCCTGGACGAATATGCCCAGGCGATGGCCGAGGCGCTGGCGGCCGCGCGCCTGGCCGGGCGCTATGAGGTGCTGCAGGAGGCCGGGGGCACGGGGGCGGGCCGTGGCTGAAGCGGCCTACGGCAGCCTGCCGTTTGCAGAGCAGATTGCGTTTTTCAGGCGCAAGCTGGACTTGCCAACGGAGGCATGGACCGACATCTGGGCGCAGGAGCACGATTGGGCGTTTGTGGTGGCGGGGGCCAACCGCAACGACATCGTGGCGGACTTTCGCGCGGCGGTGGAAAGGGCCATCAGCGAGGGCGCGTCGCTGGAGCAATTTCGGAAAGATTTTGACGCCATCGTGGCCAAGCACGGCTGGGACTACAACGGCGGGCGCGACTGGCGCAGCCGGGTGATTTATGAGACGAACCTGAACACCAGCTACGCGGCTGGGCGCTATGAGCAGCTGCAGGCTGCCCCATATTGGCAGTACGTGCACGCCGATTGGGTGGCCAACCCACGGCACGATCACCTGGCCTGGGACGGGCTGGTGCTGGCGCGCGGCGACCCATGGTGGGCGGCGCACTTCCCGCCCAATGGCTGGGGCTGCCAGTGCACGGTGCGCGGGCTGTGGCAGCGTGACTTGGAGCGGCTGGGCAAGGAGGCACCGGACGAGGCACCGGAGGTGCACATGGTGGACAAGCTGGTGGGTGTGCGCGGGCCGATGCCGCGCACGGTGCGCCTGCCGGTGGGCATCGATCCGGGGTTTGAGTACACACCGGGCAAGGCGCGGCTGGAAAGCGCGATGCCGCCGGAGCGGCCGCTGCCGCTGCGCGCGGGCAGCTCGGGCGGGTATGGTCTGCCCAATACCACCACGACCCTGCCAATGCCGCCGGCGCGGCCGTTTGATGCGGCACGGCTGCTGCCTTCTGATCAAGAGTCGCCTTACTACGCCGAGGCGTTCCTGGCGGAGTTCGGGGCCACGCTGGACAACCCTGTGATCTTTGAAGATGTGTTGGGTGAGCGTCTGGTGCTGGGCCGGGATCTGTTCACCGACAAGCGCACGGGCGGATGGAAGGATGCGAAGATGGGGCGCGGCCCCTACATGCCGCTGGTGGCCGAGACGGTGATAGAGCCCGACGAGATCTGGCTGCGCATGGAGTGGATCAAGCGGTTGAACAAAGCTGTGGTCAAACGGCGCTATATCGCTCGATTTGATGTAGAGGGTAAAACCGAACCTGGCGTGGTGGTGTTTGACTGGGGCGCAGACGGCTGGAGTGGTGTGACTGCGTTTGCGGGCAGCGGAACAGGTGATGTCGACGTCTACATCAACGACCAAAGGGTGGGCGTTCGGATCTACCGGCGGCTGACGCGCCAATAAAAAAGGCCAATTCGCTGCACCGCCTTGGCCGCCCGCGTATGAGTCGGTGTTGTGCAGAACTTTCTACGCGTGGGAATTGAATTATAGGGCTGGATGCCATGGCAGGTACACATTTTTCAATCGACACCAGTGGGTTGGAGCCTCTGGCCGCTCGGCTGCGTGGGCTGGCGACCATGGACACGGCGGCGCTGATGCCGCGCATCGGCGAACATCTACTGGCCAGCACGCGAAAGCGGTTCAGTACAGAAACCGCCCCGAATGGCGCGCCCTGGGCGGCACTCAAGCACCCCAGCCGCAAAAAGCATAAAAAGGACAAAATCCTGACGCTGCGCGGCTTCCTGCGCGGTAGCGGTTTACGCTACCAGCCGGAAAAACGGAGCGTGGCGGTGGGGACGAACCTGATCTATGGCGCCACCCATCAGTTTGGGCGGGACAATATTCCGGCGCGGCCGTTTTTGGGGCTGTCTGATGCTGATCGCGCCGAGCTGCTGGAGATCACGCTGGACTGGCTGCGCGGGCGGTAGACTTTGGCGTCGGGTGAACGGCCAAATTGGCCGAAAATTTCAATCGACCGTTTTTCCCACAGTGGAAACGGCGTTGCAGAATCTGTCCCGCCAAGTCCCCGCGTATCCCGGCAAGTCCCGCATTTATCTCGCCGCAGCGCGGGGAAATATCTCACTTCCTTTCAT
>NZ_JBKEEE010000061.1:0-44342 GCF_047975795.1 Ottowia sp.
AGAGCGTGTTCAAAGTCTGAGCGTGAGGGGTGTGGGATGCGGATCGGGATGGGCTGCAAGGCGCAAACCGCAGCGATACCTGGCGGTATCGCGAGGATTTGCAACGCAGCAGACCGCCCGAGGCCGCGCCCACACACCCCGCGCAGAGACTTTGAACACGCTCTTATGGCTTGGACTTGGCCGCGCGCATCAGCCCCAACTGTTGGTTCAGCCACTGCTGGCTGGGCACCGCCGTCGCGTTGCCGCATTTAACCTGATAGGGCTGGCCGGTCGAGCTGCTTTGGGCCGCTGCCAGCTCGATGAACTGCTCGGTCGACTGCACCGTACCCCTGCGTTCGATGTAGCCCAGCTTGCGCAGCAAATGCGTTTGAGCCTCTGCGCCGCTGTACCAGGTGCCATTGCGGCTGAACGCACAACCTGAGGTTTGCAGTCTCACAAGCAGTCCATCGATTTCGGCCCGCACTGGTGCCGAAGTGGGCGCTGCCCAAGCAGCGCTACAAGTCAATGCGGCCACAGCAGATAAAAGCAGACGCATGAATGAAAGTGGCGAGAACATCATCGGTCGCATTTTGACAGGCCCTCACTTCAAAAAATAATCGCTGCCGAATCAACCACGAAGCTCATCTTGTGCATCCTCCAGCGCCTCTTTCATTTCATCGGCCACAGAATCAAAGCGGCCGCGATGGTGCTGCAAGGATTGAAACAGCGCTTGATCTGCCAAGGTTTTTTTGATCCAGCCCGCTGCATGGGGATTCTGGCACGCGCCAATCACACGCATGGCCCAGTAAAAGTTGTCCGGCTGGCGGCGAATGTGCGCCAAACAGGTATCCAGCAGCAGTTCAACCTGGCTGCAATCCAGCGCACCCGTAGGGTTGCAAGGGCCGCTGTACTTCCAGAGAAAGAGGTTTTTCAATACCAAATCCGACAGATCAGCCGTCAAAGTGCCTGACGCCAGCAAGGCCATCAGCCGCTCAAAAATACCCGGCTGATGCGCCACGGGTCGCAGCAAGGCGCACACCGATTCGGGCGCGCTGCTTTGTGCGCCATCGCTGTCGTATGCCTCGGCGGGCCAACCCAGCACTTGCACGCAGGCCCCAAACACCGCATCTTGCGGGCCTGCGATCAGCCTGGGGGCTTGACTGCCAAAGTAATTTTCAAATTCGTAATCAGGGATCGATACCCGCCGAAACAGCCGCAACAGGCGTGCTTGCTGATCCGCCGTGCGGTGGGTCAGCACAAACCGCCAGAGCACACGGGCGGAATCGCGGTCTTTGGTCGCGCCCACCAAATAATCGAGTGCGCCCGGCGAAAGACCAACCAGCAGCGCATCGGTTTGTGCCAGAACTTCATCGATGCGCCCTTGTGGCACCAGCATCAGGTTGTCGATGCCGTTGAAGAGTACCTGCAAATCCACCAGTGCGGATCGGTTGGCCAAGCTGCCTGCATCGGCCACACCCAGCGCATGCATGATGTCCGAAAAGCGCGCATGCGCCCAGTCGCCTTCAAACACCTGCATGACGAGGGTTTTGAACGCCGCTTTGTCGGCCACTTGGTCGCGGACGCTCCACAACATGTCTTTGACCCAATCGGCGCTGTAGGTGCGCCACGTCAGGCGCGTGGCCGCCATTTCCTGCACCAGCGCATCGGCCTGCTGCCCCGCATCGGGGCGATCAGGCTGAAAGGCACGGGCAAAGCTGATGTAAGGCACGTCGTCATGGGTCGGATCGTTCAAACGGTCTTGCAGCGATGCCCACCGGTCAAACTTCTACAAATTGTTGCGCAGCCAGCACGCGCGCCGAATGGCCCACGCATCACCCGCACGGTACAGCACCACCGACTGCCACAGCAGATCCAGCGGTTGGCCATCGCCGCGGTACGACTGGCTCCAGTTGAGGTACAGCAGGTTGGCCCGTCGACGCAGAAAAAGCCTGCTGTAATCTTTGTTCAGAGGGTTGTAGCGGGGGATGAGATCGATGTCATGACTGACCTCTGTGTGATCAAAAAATGCGAGCGCCAAACGAACTCGCTCGACCATCTGATCATGGCCATGGCCGCGCACGGCATCGGCAACTTCGGCGTATCGTGGGTCAAGGCACAGGCCAAAATGCATCAGCCAGTACAGCGCCAGATGGGGATCATGAGCAAAGTCTTGGCACTCATCCTCAAAGGCTGCGGTGATGGCTTGCGGCGTGGGCCAATGGTCAAAAGGCGAAGCACCATCGACGTGCAGCCAGTCGATGAACAGCGTGCTGATCCAGTTGTAGCGCCGTATCAGCTCTTCGGTCGGCACACGGCGCGGGATGTTTTTCTGCCGCAGCGTGATGCCGAATTTTTTGGCGCTTTTGAGCTTGACGGGATGAATGTCCGACAGGTTGTCGTGGTGCACGCCCATCAGGCCCGAGCGGCCACGGGCGTCATACACCACCGCGTCGCCGCTGTCGGGGTACAGGCCGCCACCTGCGATGTCGCGGTCACTGGGCCACACCTGCACGCCGCCCACCCAATCGACATGGCCCACGCTCCAATGGACGACGGCAGATTCAAAACTGGCAATGTCGTCGGCACTGGACACACACTTACCCCGCTGGTCGCACCATCTGGCAGGTGCTGGGCAACTTGGCCTTGGCAGCGCGGATTTCGCGCACCACCTTGAAGCCGTAGCCCGAGCCTTCCACGTCAAACGGCACGCCGGGGCTGCCCTGGCGCTCCATCACGCCCACCACCAAGGGTTGTTGAAACTGGTGGTCTTCTTTGCGCATAGTGCCTGTGCGACCGGCCAGCTTGACGATGGTGGTCTCCAACATGCGGGCAAGCGGTAGCGAATCGATCGTGCCTGCGTAGTGCAGCGATTCGGCCAACGCCTCGATCATCATCTGCATGCGCAGGTGCACGTAGTCGTCTTGCGGCTTGGGAAAGCGCTGGCGAAAGCTTTGGTAAAACGCCGCGCTTTCGGGCGTGGGCACGTTGGGCATCCAGTCGGCCACGGCCACCACCTTGCCAATGCCCGCCTCACCAATGGCCGCCGGTGCGCCCATCGCATTGCCGTAAAAAGTGTAAAAGCGGCCGTCAAATCCGGCTTCGCGTGCGGCCTTGACCAACAGCGTCAAATCGTTGCCCCAGTTGCCGGTCAGCACCGCTTGCGCGCCGCTGGCCTTGATCTTGGCCGCATACGGCAAAAAATCCTTGATGCGGCCCACCGGGTGCAGCTCGTCGCCGACAATGCGCACATCGGGCCGCTGCGCCGCCAACTGGCGGCGCGCCTCGCGCAGCACGGCATGGCCAAAGCTGTAGTCTTGGCCGATCAGGTAGATGCTGCCCAGCCGGGCGTCTTCGCGCATCACCTCCATCAAGGCCGCCATGCGCATGTCGGCATGGGCATCGAAACGAAAGTGCCAAAAGCTGCACTGCGCGTTGGTCAGAATAGGATCGACCGCCGAATAGTTGAGAAACACCACACTGTGCGCCGGATCGCGTTCGTTGTGCTTGTTGATGGCATCGATCAGCGCCGCCGCCACCGACGACGAATTGCCTTGCAGCACCACGCGGCAGCCCGCATCCACCGCCGCGCGCAGCATGGACAGCGCCTCTTCGGCCTGGCCTTTGCTGTCAAACCGCTCCAGTTGCAGCAGGTGCTGCCCGGTATCAATGCGCACGCCGCCGCGCGCGTTCACCCGCTCCACCGCCCAGACCAGGTTGCGAAACACCGCCTCGCCAGTATTGGCAAACGGGCCGCTCAGCGCTTCGATCAAGGCCAGCTTGATGGGCGCAGCGTTGACTGGCCCAGCGGCTGAATCCGCAGGCTGCGCCATGGCCGCAGGCAGACACTGCGCACCCAGGGCCGCCAACGCGGCTTGCAAACAAAAGCGACGGGATGAAAGAGACATGTTATTGCTCCTATAAAAATAGCTGCCAACGCTTTATTTAAAATCGCCAGCCGCCAAAAATACAGATAGATCAAGAACCCTGTGCCGCCGCAGCACTGGCAGGCATCAAGGGCAGCGAAGGTGCCGAAGCAGGCGTCAAAACTGATGCTGGTGCCGATGCCGCCGATGCAGGCGCTGATGAAGCCGGTGTCGGTGCCGGTGCCGCCAGCCACCCCGCACCTGTAGGCAAGACCACGGCGTTGCCCAGCGGCAAGCCGCTCGGTGATGCCGCGCCCAATGCGCTCGCCACATCCGACGCACCCGACGCCGGACCAGGCAGCATGCCCCATGGGCCGGGCTGCACGATCACCACGGTGGGCGGCGCAGGCTGATCGGCCCGCACAGGCTGGGCCGCTGAAGCGGCAGAGGCAGCAGGCTCGGGCACGTCGCCCTCGCCCACGGCGTTGGCCAGGTATTCACCCAGTAAGTCGAAAAACCGTTCGTACAGGCGCGCATCGGTCACCGTCTCGCTGCCCACCTTGACCATCGAATCCATGCCGCCTTCCAGCGGCAGCGACAGCGAGCCAATGCCGCCCACGCCCACCGAAGCCGACTCTTTGGCCTTGCGCACCATGTATTGCTCTTTCAGCCCATTGACGAACACCATGCTGCCGTGGCCACCGCCTTCGGTGGCGCACACCACGCGAAATTCAAGCTGCACGTGGTGGTCGGCAAAGGGCTGAAAGTATTTGCGCGCGCTCACCTGATCGGCCGTGGCCGCGCTGACGATGTAGCCTTGGCTGAGCAAGGCGCGTCGCGCGGCCTCGCAAGAGCGCGCTGCGCGTGCGTCGTAGTGGCGGGCGTAGGCCCGGGCGTCAAACGCCTCGGGCTGGTAGTTGATCAGCGGCGTGGCCCGGTTGGGCAAGGTGCACCCGGTCAGCAGCGCCACTGCCACAACCAACGGCCCCACGCGCCACCCATGAACTTGTATCGACATCCAAAAAATCTGAGCTTGACAACGAGGGGCGATGGTACCCGCGTTCAGCGCCCACCCAGCGCCTGCAATTGCGCCACAAGGTGACACTTCGTGCCAATCTGGCCGCGGCTTGATCTGGCCGCACGTTCGCACGACGGCCAGCGTCAAGAGCCAGCCTCATCAGCCACAGCCACCTGATCCAAATCGGCCACAAAAGCGCGCAATTCATCGCTCCAGCGCGCCTGCGCGCGCACGTCTGCACCCCTGCGCCGGAAATACAGCGACAAGTCCGTACCACGCACCGCGCAGGCATAGCAGCGCTCAACGGGCAAACTGCCGCGCTCGTCCAGCCCCTCGAAATCGATGTATATCCGGCGCGGATCGCCCGCACGTTGCAGCGCCCAGGTGGCCGAGATGGCATGCCCATCGCCCACGCAAGCGCCAACCACCCAGCCGCGCCGCGCCAGCGCGGCATGCAACTCGTCAAGATGCCATTGCGCCATCAAGCACCTTGCATCTGCTCGCTGCCCATCAACTGCTGGCTTGCGCGCCCGCTGGCGGAGATTCATCATTCAAACGGATGAACCGTTCGCGGTAATGCACCAGCTCGTCGATCGACTCGTGCACGTCGGCCAGCGCGGTGTGGGCCTGCTGCTTATTAAAGGCGTTGACCACTTCGGGCCGCCAGCGCCGGGCCAGCTCTTTGAGCGTGCTGACATCGATGTTGCGGTAATGAAAAAACGCCTCCAGCCGCGGCATGTACTTGACCAGAAAACGCCGGTCTTGCCCGATGGTGTTGCCGCACATGGGCGAGACGCCTTTGCCCACGTAGCGCGACAAAAAGGCGAGCAACTGCTCTTCGGCCTGGGCTTCGGTGGTGGTGCTGGCTTTGACCTTGTCAATCAGGCCGCTGCGTCCGTGGGTACCCTTATTCCAGGCGTCCATGGCATCCAGCACCGCATCGCTTTGGTGGATCACCAGCACCGGCCCTTCGATGCGCGGTGTCAGTTGCGGGCCGGTCACGACCACGGCAATCTCGATCAGGCGCTCTTTTTCTGGATCCAGCCCGGTCATCTCGCAGTCCAGCCAGACCAGGTTCTGATCAGACTTGGGCAAGGCTTCGGGGGTGTTCAATTCGGGGGTGTTCAATGAATGTTCTGATTCGCTCATAAGCTGGGGATTGTCCACTGCGGCAGCAGTCTGGCACGGCCTGATCGCGAGCTGCGCCCTTGTTTCGGCCCGGGCGGCCCTAAACTTGGCAGCTGGATGAATGATTTGATGGACTTTGGTTTGATGGACTTTGTCGCATTGTGAACGCTTCGCTCACGCCCACTCTCATCGTCAGCCTGGTATTTGGCACCGCGCTGCTGCTCAATTGGTTGCTCAAGCTGTGGCTGGCTTCACGCCAGATTCGCGCCGTGGCTGGCCACCGCGCCAGCGTACCGGCCGAATTTGCCTCCGTGATTGCGCTGGACGCGCACCAGCGTGCGGCCGATTACACCGTGGCCAAGCTGCGCATCGGCCTGATCGAGCTGGCCTTGGGCGCGATAGTGCTGCTGGGCTGGACGCTGCTGGGCGGGCTGGACTGGCTCAACAGCACGCTGCTGGACTGGATGGGCGCGCAAAGGCCGCTGCTGCAGCCGCTGGCCTTGCTGGTGGCGTTTGCCGTCATCAACGGGCTGATTGAGCTGCCGCTGTCGCTGCATCAGACCTTTGGGGTGGAGCAGCGCTTTGGCTTCAACAAAATGACGCTCAGGCTGTGGCTGGCCGATCTGGCCAAGTCCACCGCGCTGTCCATCGCCATCGGCGTGCCACTGGCAGCGCTGGTACTGTGGCTGATGCAGGCCACCGGCGCGTGGTGGTGGCTGTGGACATGGGGCGCGTGGATGGGTTTCAGCCTGTTGATGCTGGTGATTTACCCCATGTTCATCGCCCCGCTGTTCAACCAGTTCAAGCCGCTGCAAGACGAAGCACTGAAAACCCGCGTGACCGCGCTCATGACCCGCTGCGGCTTTGCCGCCAAGGGCTTGTTCGTGATGGACGGCAGCCGTCGCAGCGCCCATGCCAACGCCTACTTCACCGGCTTTGGTGCGGCCAAACGGGTGGTGTTTTTCGATACGCTGCTCAACCAACTCACCCCGCCTGAGGTCGAGGCCGTGCTGGCGCACGAGCTGGGCCACTTCAAGCACCGCCACATCATCCAACGCATCGTCGGCATGTTTGCCTTCAGTCTGGCTGGGCTGGCACTGCTGGGCTGGCTGGCGCAGCAAAGCTGGTTTTATGCGGGACTGGGCGTCACGCCCAATCTGCCCGCCAACTTGGGCGGCACCGTGCCCAACCATGCGCTGGCGCTGCTGCTGTTCATGCTGGCGGTGCCGGTGTTCAGCTTTTTTGTGTCGCCGCTGATGGCGCGGCTGTCACGCCGGCATGAATTTGAAGCCGACGCCTACGCCGCCACTCAAGCCAACGCACAAGATTTGGCGGGTGCGCTGGTCAAGCTGTACCAAGACAACGCCAGCACGCTCACGCCCGATCCGCTGTACGTGCGCTTTTACTACTCGCACCCACCCGCCAGCGAACGCATCGCGCGGTTGGGAGCGCAGGTGCAAACCGTGTAGGTTTGAACTCATGTCTGCTGCATCATGAGCCGCACGCGCCGTCAGCCCTCCGCCCCGCACCAGCCTTTGCTTGAAGACGGCCTAGTAGTCGGCACCCACGGACGCCACTGTGTGGTGGAAGCGGCCCGCGGTCAGCGCGTGATCTGCCACCCGCGCGGTAAAAAGCTGACCGTGGTGGTGGGCGACCGCGTGCGCTGGCTGCCCAGCCAGGACGAAGGCACCATCGAGCAGGTGCAGCCACGCCGCAACCTGCTCTACCGTCAGGACGAGGTGCGTACCAAAAGCTTTGCCGCCAATCTGGATCAAGTGCTGATTCTGGTCGCCGCCGAGCCTGAGTTTTCAGAAAACCAGTTGGCCCGCGCCCTGATCGCCTGCGAGGCCGAACACATTGCACCGCTGATCGTGCTCAACAAGGCCGATCTGGCCACACCGTTTACCCGCGCCTGGCAACGGCTGGCCCCTTACCGCACCATGGGCTACACGGTGTTGCCCATTGCGGCCAAACCGAACGGCGTGGTGCCAAATGACGCGTCAGATCACGCGCCACCCACTTGCGCGCTGGACGATCTGGCCGCTCGTCTGCAAGGCTGTACTACGCTCATCCTGGGGCCGTCAGGGGCCGGCAAAAGCACGCTCATCAACCGCCTGGTGCCGAGTGCCAACGCCGCCACGGGCGATATTTCACTGGCGCTGGGCAGCGGCCGCCACACCACCACCACCACCCGCTGGTACTGGCTGGACGGCGCACATCGCAGCGCGTTGATTGATTCCCCCGGCTTTCAGGAGTTTGGCCTGCGCCACATCGACCCGATGCAACTGGCCGCCTACATGCCCGACATCAAACCCCACGTAGCGGGCTGCAAGTTCTACAACTGCACCCATTTGCACGAGCCGGGCTGCGGCGTGATGGCACAGGTGCAGCCTGATCAAAAACCGGATGAAAAATCCGACCTCAGCGCCCTGCACATAAGTGCAACACGCTACAAAATTTACAGCAATTTGGTGCAAGAGCTGAAACTGCGCAGCATGTGATTGCAGCGGCATTGGCCCTGCGCTGCTGGCCAGCCCTTATTCCTCGGTAGGCCCCGGCGGCTTGCCGCGCAAAAACAACTGCGATATGGCGCGTGCCGTGTGTTCGCGGCTGGCATCGTCGGCAGCGCGCAACTCGGCCATGGCACCGTGCAGCATTTTTTGCGTCAGCCCGCGCGACAAGGCATCCAGCACGGCTTCGACATCCTCGCCTTTGGACAGACGCTTGCGCGCCCGCGCCATCTCGGTCGAGCGCCAGGCATCGGCCTGAGCATGCAACTGCTGAATCAACGGCACCACACCCCCAGCCGGGTCGCGCTGGCCCATCCAGTGCATGAAGCTTTGCACGCCTGCGTCGATGATGACCTCAGCCTGCGCCACCGCCGCCTGCCGGCTGGCCTGGCCGGTTTGCACCACCTGGGCCAGATCGTCGACGGTGTACAGATACACGTCGCTGAGTTGCTTGGCCTCCGGCTCAATGTCGCGCGGCACGGCCAGATCGACCATGAAGATAGGGCGATGACGGCGCTGCTTCAAAGCGCGCTCGATCGCCCCCAGACCAATGATGGGCAGCGTGCTGGCGGTGCAACTGATCACGGCGTCAAACTCGTGCAAGCGCTGGGGCAAATCGGCCAAGCGCATCACTTCGCCGCCAAAACGGCCCGCCAGTTTTTCGCCGCGCTCCAGCGTGCGGTTGGCAATGGTGATGCTGGCTGGACTTTTGGCCGCAAAGTGGGTGGCCGCCAGCTCGATCATCTCGCCCGCACCCACGAACAGCAACCTGATGCGGCTTAAATCTTCAAACAGGTTGCCTGCCAGCCGCACCGCCGCCGCCGCCATGCTGATGCTGTGCGCGCCAATTTCAGTGGAGCTGCGCACCTCTTTGGCCACCGCAAAGCTGCGCTGAAACAACTGGTTCAACGTGCTGCCCAAAGCGCCCGCGTCTTCGGCAACGCGCACGGCGTCTTTCATCTGGCCCAGAATTTGCGGCTCGCCCAGCACCATGCTGTCCAGCCCGCTGGCGACGCGAAAGGCGTGGCGCGCGGCATGGCTGTCCTGCAACAAATAAGTGTGCTCATGCAAGGCAGCGGGCGACACATCACCGGCTTGCGCCAGCCAGTTCAGGGTGTGATCGACTTGCACGTCGTCAGAAGCGCAATACACCTCGGTGCGGTTGCAGGTGGATAAAAGGGCGGCCTCAGGATGGCGCGCATGCGAGTTGCGCAGCCCCTGCAAAGCCGGGGCGATCTGATCCAGCGCGAACGCAAAGCGCCCTCGCAAGTCCAGCGGTGCAGTGTTGTGGTTCAGCCCTAACGCCCAAACGGCCATAGGGCGAAATTATAAAATTTGCCCTTGTTTCGCGCATCCGCGCGGCTTGACCTGAGTCAAAATTTTCAAATGGATGGCTTTTTGCTGTGGACTGGCTGTCGCTCACCTGGCACTTGCTGAACTTTGCGGCGCAAGGCGCAGCCGTCGGTGTCGGGGTGGCGCTGGTGGCCTGGGTGGTCAGCCAAAAACAGCGGCAAGCTGCCCGCCTGGGCGTGCAGATGCTGGTGAATGCCTGCACTGGCGTCGCCGTGTCGATGCTGGGCCTGGCGTGGTTTGGCAACGACGGCAAGATGACCACGTATGTATGCATGGCGCTGACCGTGGCGCTGGCGCAAATGGGCTGGCCGGTCCGGCGAGCGTGAAGACGTATTGGCTCAGACAAGGCCGGTTTTGGCGGGTGCAAAGCGATCAACGGCATCCGTCACCATGCCATCGATGCCCCACTGCACCAGTTTTTGCGCCACCGCCAGGTCATTCACCGTATAAGACAGGCAGCGCATGCCCATGGCTTTGACTTGGGCCACCAACGGTGAGTCCCACAGCGTGTGCTTACAGATGATGGCCACGCAGCCCAGCTGCTGGGCCGCACCCTCCCAGCCTGACCACAGCGTGTCCAGCAACAGGCCGCGCGGCAGGTGCGGTGCCGCTTGTTGCGCGGCGTGCAGGGCTTCGGGGCGAAACGATGTGAGCAACGGCAGCACAGCGGCCTGTTTCCACCAGCGGGCGGCGGCCTCGGCCACCACACGGCCGGTTTCGGCCTCTTGTCCCGGTGTAGGCTTGATTTCGATATCTAACAGATGGCCATTGGCCAGGCACCAGCGGGCGATGTGCTCGAACGTAGGAATCGGCTCACCAGCAAAGCCGCGCGAATGCCAACTGCCTGCGTCCAGCCGTGCCAGTTCCGACCAGGGCAAGTCACCGGCTGTACCTTGTCCGTTGGTGGTGCGCTCCAGCGTGTCGTCGTGCAATAAAAACGGCACGCCATCGGCCGAGAGTTTGACGTCGCACTCGAACATACGATACCCATGCTGAGCACCCAGCCGGAAAGCGGCCAGCGTGTTTTCAGGGGCCAGCTTGCCCGCGCCACGGTGGGCCACCCAGAAGGGGTAAGGCCAGTCGGTGCTCGGGTTCAAACGGGTTCCCCAAACTTGACAAGGTTGCCATGCGGGTCGGTGACGTACAGCTCGCGCATTCCCCACGGGCGTTCGACCGGCGGGGCCAATGTCAGGCCGCGACCAACAAAGTCTGCATGCAGCGCGCGCGTGTCCCCTCTGACGTAGCAGGAGGTTTGCTCGGCAATGGCGCGGTCAGCGCACAGCCAGAAGTGGATTTCGCAACCATCGCGGGCAACGATCAAATAGTCGCTTGTGCGCATCTTTTCGTCGAAACCCAGCCGTTCGACGTAGAAGGCCGTACTTTCGGCCATATCAAGCGATGCCAGCACGGGAATGGTGGCCTGCACAGAGGGCCGGGCAGAGGCTTGGGTTGTCGTCATGTGGAGTTTCTACCCGCCGCGCCCGGTCATGTGAAACAAAGAGACCGTATCAGGGTGTCAGGCTTCGATGCGCAGCCCCGTGGCTTCGTCAAAGCCGTGCAAACGGTCTTCCATCGGCAGCACCTGCAGGGTTTGGCCCAGCGCGGGCGGTGCTTCGGTTTCGTTCATGCGCAAAATCGCCCAAGGGCCCTGTGCCCCCATCAGGCGGCCATAAATCAGGCGCTCGGCGCCCAGCATCTCCACCGTCTCCACATGCAGCGCCCAGCTGCCCGAATCGACCACGCGCAGGTGCTCGGGCCGCACGCCCAGAATCACGCCCTCGCGCACGCCTTCGATACCGGTCAACAAATTCATGGGCGGCGCGCCGATAAAGCCCGCCACAAAAGTGCTGGCCGGGCGGTGATACACCTCGTCGGGCGTGCCGAACTGCTCCATGCGCCCGGCGTTCATAACGATCATGCGCTGCGCCAGCGTCATGGCCTCCACCTGGTCGTGGGTGACAAACAGGCTGGTGATGCACAGTTCGCGGTGGAGTTTTTCAATCTCCAGCCGAGTCTGCGCGCGCAGCTTGGCGTCCAGGTTGGACAGCGGCTCATCAAACAAAAACACTTGTGGCTGGCGCACGATGGCGCGGCCCATGGCCACGCGCTGGCGTTGCCCGCCCGACAATTCGCGCGGCTTGCGTTGCAAGAAGGCACCCAGCTCCAAAATGCCTGCCGCCTTATCGACGCGCGCCTGAATCTCGGCGGCGGGCACCTTCTTGATCTTCAGGCCATAGGCCATGTTCTCAAACACGCTCATGTACGGGTACAGCGCGTAGTTCTGGAACACCATGGCGATGTCGCGCTCGGCGGGCTCCAGCCGGTTGACCACGCGCCCGCCGATGCTGATGGTGCCATCAGAGATTTCTTCCAGACCCGCCACCATGCGCAGCAGGGTCGATTTGCCGCAGCCCGACGGACCGACGATGACGACAAATTCGCCGTCTTTGACCTCTGCATTCACGCCGTGGATGACCTGATTGGCCTTCGGCCCGTGGCCGTAGCGCTTGATGACGTTGTTGAGTTCGATGGAGGCCATGTTTAACGATGAATAAGAGCGCAAGGTGCCGCATTTCGCGGAGCCTCAAGATCAGATGGCCGCGGAGCAGGCCAGTCCAGCGAACGCCGTGCCCGGGCTTGCACCGGGCACTGGCGTTGCCCCCCCGCCCGCAGAGAGCGGGGGGAAGGCGCGCAGCGACTCAGGGGGGGGTTCATTTTTCCGTGTCGACAAGGCCCTTGACGAACCACTTTTGCATCAGCATCACCACCAGCGCGGGGGGGATCATGGCCAGAATGGCGGTGGCCATGACAACGTTCCATTCGACGTAGATCTCACCAAAGATGGCGCGCTTGATGCCCAGCACGATGGGGTACATGTCTTCGCTGGTGGTCACGATCAGCGGCCACAGGTACTGGTTCCAGCCATAGATGAACTGAATGACGAACAGCGCTGCCATGCTGGTTTTTGAAAGCGGCAGCAAAATGTCTTTGAAAAAACGCAGCGGCCCCGCGCCGTCGATGCGCGCGGCCTCGGCCAGTTCATCCGGCACGGTCAAAAAGAACTGGCGGAACAAAAAGGTGGCGGTGGCCGACGCGATCAGCGGCACCGTCAGGCCCGCATAGCTGTTGAGCAGCTTCAAATCGGCAATCACCTCGTAAGTGGGGCCAATGCGCACTTCCACCGGCAGCATCAGGGTGATGAAGATCAGCCAGAACACCAGCCCCCTGAATGGAAAGCGAAAGTACACGATGGCAAACGCCGACAGCAGCGAGATGGCGATCTTGCCGAGGGCAATCGTCATGGCGGTGACAAAGCTCACCCACAGCATGGGCCAGCCCGGCGCGATGGTGCCCCCGCCTTCGACCTTGCCGCCCCACAGTGCCAACTGGTAGCTGTTGAGCAGGTTGCTGCCCGGCAGCAACGACATCGGGTGGCTGGAGGCGATTTGTTGCGCCGTCTGCGTGCTGGCCACCAGGGCCAGATAAACCGGAAACGCGATGATGCACACGCCCACGATCAGCACCGCGTGCGATACAAAATCAAGGACGGGACGGCGTTCAATCATCATGGCGATCAGTATTGGACTTTGCGCTCAACAAAACGGAGCTGAAAAACGGTCAGCAAGATCACGATGGCCATCAAAATCACCGACTGCGCGGCCGATCCGCCCATGTCCAGCGCCTTGAAGCCGTCGTAGTACACGCGGTAGACCAGGATGGCCGTGTCCTTGCCCGGCCCGCCGTGGGTGGCGGCATCGACAATGGCAAAAGTCTCGAAGAAGGCATAAATCACGTTCATCACCAGCAGGAAGAACGTGGTGGGCGACAGCAGCGGGAACACGATGGTCCAGAAGCGTCGCCAGGGCGAAGCGCCGTCAATGGTGGCAGCCTCGATCACCGCATGGGGAATGGATTGCAGCCCGGCCAGAAAGAACAGGAAGTTGTACGAAATCTGCTTCCACACCGCAGCGGCCACAATCAGCGCCATGGCGTCGCGGGCGTTGAGCAGGTGGTTCCACTCATAGCCCAGCGCCTGCAAGGCATAGGCCACCACGCCCCAGGGCGATGCGAACATCATCAGCCACAGCACACCCGCCACCACCGGTGCCACCGCATAGGGCCAGATGAGCAAGGTTTTGTACACCGCCGCGCCACGCACCACGCGGTTGGCCATCACCGCCAACAGCAACGCAATGCTGATGCCACACACCGCCACCAGGGCAGAAAACACCACCGTGATCTTGAACGATTGCAGATAACTGTCGTCGGCAAACAGGCGCTCAAAATTGGCCCAGCCCACAAACTCGCGGCTGGTGCCAAAGGCGTCTTCCTGCAACAGGCTTTGGTACAGCGCCTGACCCGCAGGCCAGAAGAAAAACACCAACACGATGGCCAGTTGCGGTGCCACCAGCAACCAGGGCAACCAGGCCGATTTGAAGCGCACGCGTTTTTCCATGGTCAGCGATCATAGCGGCGCGAAAACCGGTGGCTGGCCCGCAAGAACCCGGATGAGGTTGCCTGGGCTGATAAGCGGATAGCCAGCGCTATGAAATCCTTCAAAACGCTGGCGGAGCAAGCCAAACCAGCAACCGCCGTGGCTGGAGTCACCCCAGCCACCAGCGGCGTCCCCTTTGGGGGGAAGGCGCGTCAGCGTCACAGAGGGTTACCTGTTCGCTTTTTGAAAGCGCTCCAACTGCTCGTTGCCACGCTTGGTGATGGCTTGCAACGCCGCCTTGGGCTGAGTTTTGCCAGACCACACGCCTTCCATTTCTTCGTCAACCAGGGTGCGGATCTGCACGAAATTGCCCAGGCGAATGCCGCGCGATTTGTCGGTGGTCTTGCGAATCATCTGCTGCACCGCCACATCGGTGCCGGGGTTTTGCTTGTAGTAGCCCGATTTTTCGGTCAGCTCATACGCGGCAATGGTCACTGGCAGGTAGCCTGTACGCTGGTGGCTGGCGGCGGCCACTTCCGGCTTGGACAAATAAGCGAAGAACTGGCCAATGCCCTTGTACACCTCGGTCTTCTTGCCATTCAGCACCCACAAGCTGGCACCACCAATCACGGTGTTCTGCGGTGCCCCCGTCACATCGGGGTAATACGGCAAAGAGCCGATGCCACTGGCAAACTTGGCGTTGCGCTTGACGTTGCCGTACAAACCAGACGAGCCGGTCATCATGGCGCACTCGCCCGAGACAAAGGTGGCGTCGGCCGAGTTGCCGCGCCCCTTGTAGACAAACAGGCCCTGCTGCGCCATGTTGGCCAGGTTCTGGATGTGGCGCAGGTGCAGCGGTGTGTCAACGGCGATGCGCGCGCCAGTGCCGCCGAAACCGTTGTTCTGCGTGGCAAACAGCACGTTGTGCCAGGCGCTGAAGCTCTCCAGTTGCGTCCAGCTCACCCAACTGGTGGTGAACGGGCACTTGTGGCCGGCGGCCTTGAGCTTGGCGGCGGCTGAAGCCACCTCAGGCCAGGTGGTGGGCGGCTTGTCCGTGTCCAGGCCCGCAGCCTTGAAAGCGTCTTTGTTGTAGTGAAACACCGTGGTTGAGCTGTTGAACGGAAAGCTCAGCATCTGCCCCTTGGGCGCGGTGTAGTAGCCCGCCACAGCAGGCACGTAAGCCTTGGGATCGAACGCAGCACCGGCAATTTTCATCACCTCGGCCACCGGTTTGATGGCCCCTTTGCTGGCCATCATGGTGGCGGTGCCAACCTCGAACACTTGCAACACATCGGGCGCGTTGCCTGCGCGGAAGGCGGCAATGGCAGCGGTCATGGATTCGTCATAACTGCCCTTAAAGGTAGGCACTACCTTGTACTCGGACTGACTGGCGTTGAATTCCTTGGCCAAGTCGTTCACCCATTCGCCCAGCGCACCGCCCATCGAATGCCACCACTGGATTTCGGTTGCAGCGTAGGCAGGCGCGTGGACACACGCGAAGACAGCGGTAGCGGCAATCGCCAGATGCTTGATTTTCATGAGACTCCTCTTGGGTTGATTTCTTGGGTTGATTAAATGCAGTACGCCACGGTACGCAACGCTTGCGACAAACGCATGACGTTTTCCCATGGGCAAGCCTATTGTCACACTCGTGGAAACCCCAGAATACATGCCCCCACGCTCCCCCGCTGCGCGCGGTGCGCTGCCCCCACGGGGGCTGCTGTTGCTTTAAAGCAGCCCAGTCAAGGACAACAGCGATGCGGGCAGGGGTTTTCGTTGCAGTGCACAATTTTTACCCGCCGCCTGTGCTGCGACCACCTGTTTCAACTTTTTTGATATGACAAGCACCATGACGCCCACATCGCTCGACAAAAGCAAGATCAAGTTCCTGCTGCTCGAAGGCATCCACCCCCGCGCGCAAGAGGTGCTGCGCGAAGCAGGCTATTCGGACATCGAAGCGCTGCCCGGCGCGCTGGAAGCCGATGCGCTCAAGGCCAAACTGGCCGACGCGCACTTTGTGGGCATTCGCTCGCGCACGCAGCTCACGGCCGATGTGCTGGCGCACGCGCCCAAGCTGGTGGCCGTGGGCGCGTTTTGCATCGGCACCAACCAGATCGATTTGCATGCCGCACGTGAGCGCGGCATCGTGGTGTTCAACGCACCCTACTCCAACACCCGTTCGGTGGCCGAGCTGGTGCTGGCCGAGGCCATTTTGCTGCTGCGCGGTGTGCCCGCCAAAAATGCAGCAGCGCACCGCGGCGGCTGGCTCAAAAGCGCCGATAACGCCTTTGAAATCCGCGGCAAAACACTGGGCATCGTGGGCTATGGCTCGATCGGCACACAGTTGTCGGTGCTGGCCGAGGCGCTGGGCATGCAGGTGCTGTTTCACGACGTGGTCAACAAGCTGCCGCTGGGCAACGCACGCCAAGCCCCGTCATTGCAAGCGCTGCTGGCGCAAAGCGACGTCGTCAGCCTGCACGTGCCCGAGCTGCCCTCTACCCAATGGATGGTGGGCGCGGATGAGCTGGCCGCCATGAAGCACGGTGCCATCCTCATCAACGCCTCACGCGGCAGCGTGGTCAAAATTGAGCCGCTGGCCGACGCCCTGCGCGCGGGCCAACTGTTGGGCGCGGCAGTGGACGTGTTCCCCACCGAACCCAAGAGCAACAAGGACGAATTTCAATCGCCCCTGCGCGGGCTGGACAACGTGCTGCTCACCCCGCACATTGGCGGATCGACCATGGAAGCACAGGCCAGCATTGGCCTGGAAGTGGCCGAAAAATTGGTCAAGCTCAGCGACAATGGCACCACCATCACGGCGGTCAACTTTCCTGAAGTGGCCCTGCCCGCGCACCCCGGCAAGCACCGCATCCTGCACATTCACCGCAACGTGCCGGGGGTGCTGACGCAGATCAACCAGGTGTTTTCTGACCACCAGATCAACGTCGCCGCCCAGTACCTGCAAACCCGCGACGACGTGGGCTATGTGGTGATCGATCTGGACGCCAGCTCTTCCCAACTGGCGCTGAACAAGCTGACGCAAGTGGCAGGCACGCTGCGCTGCCGGGTGTTGTTTTAAGAGCGTGTTCAACGTCTCAGCGTGAGGGGTGTGAGATGCGGATCGGGATGGGCTGCAAGGCGTAAACCGCAGCGATACCTGGCGGTATCGCGAGGATTTGCAACGCAGCAGACCGCCCCAGGCCGCGTCCACACACCCGCGCAGAGACTTTGAACACGCTCTAAGGCTTATTTCAAATCCACCCACCAGCGCCGGTTGGCGCGCGGCTGCCCAACGGTCAACACCTCACCGATCTCGGGCGTGGCCAGCGTGATCTGGTGCTGATCGGCCAGCTTGGCCAGGCGGTCCAGCGGATCGCGCCAAGGGTGCATGGCCAGATCGAACGTGCTGTTGTGCACCGGGTACAGCACGCGGGCACGCACATCGGCAAAAGCCTGCGCAGTTTCTTCAGGCGTCATGTGTACCGCAGACCAATAGGCGTCGTAAGCGCCGTTTTCGATCAGCGCCAAATCAAAACCACCCAAGCGTTCGCCAATTTGCTTGAAGCCGCCAAAGTAGCCCGAGTCGCTGCTGTAGTAAATTTTTTGCTCCCCTGTTTGAAGCACCCAGCCCGCCCACAGCGTGCGGTTGCGGTCAGTCAGCGTACGGCCCGAAAAGTGCTGCGCGGGCGTCGCCGTCAGCACCACACCGGCATGGTCGGCGCTTTGCCACCAATCAAACTCTTGAACCCGATCAGCCTGAACACCCATGTCTACCAAGCGCGCCTTCACGCCCAGCGGCACAAAAAAGCGCTGCACCCGACCAGCCCCAGCCAGGTATTCGATGGTGGGCTTATCCAGATGGTCGTAATGGTCGTGCGACACAATCACTCCCTCAATCGGCGGCAGTGCCTGCAAGGCAATGGGCGGTGCGTGAAAACGCTTGGGGCCTGCAAAGCCAACGGGCGAGGCACGTTCGCCAAACACCGGGTCGATCAGCCAATAGCGGCCCCCCAGTTTGAGCAGGTGCGACGAATGCCCCAGGCGCACCACGTGGTTGGCGTTGGCATCCAACGCCTCCAGCTGGGCCACGGTGAGCGGCTGCACCGGAATGGGATCAACCGGCACGGCATTGACCTTGGCTTCAAACAAAAAGCGCGACCAGATGGCCCAGCCGCTGGCATTGGGTTTGGCTTGCGGATTGGGCAGGTTGACAAACACGCAGCCCTGGCGCTGCGGCGATGCGGCATAGAGCGCCTCGCAATCGCCCGAAGTGGCGCAACTGGCCAGCGCCGCGCAGGCCGCCAAGGCCAAAGTCAGAAGAAAACGCATCGCGCAAGTGTGCCTCAAGTCCCACCGGTATGTGACAGACCTTAAAAACCACCTGGAGCCTGAATTCGGATCGGCCGCAGAGCATGAGTGATTCCATTTCCGGATCAATAGTGAACGCGAAGGCGAAGCGCAGACAGTACTGGCGTACGGCAAGCTGAGCCGACAAAGTGCACTGTTGATCTGGAAATGGAATGACGTAGCGCCTGGTGCGCATGGCACAAGCCATGGGGCTGAAAAAAAAGACGCCGATGCAGCACAAGCCGTGCACACCACGACCGCCCGCCTGGGCCTGCCCACCGGCTTGGCCGCCATGGGCGTTGCGCCCACGCAGTTCGACACCGTCATCACCCACGCCCAGCTTGACCATTGCCACCCAACCGCCCCGCGTATCCCCTCGGCCAAAGACTATCGGGCGATGCTGGCTGCATCGATGTGATGCGCTTCCACAAATGAATGTAAATATTTACATAATTCTAAAGTTTGATTTTTGAATTTATTCTTATAAAATTAAATATAATTATATAAATTTTACGTTCTGCGGGTTGTTTATGTCTATCAGCAAGAGCGTCGCGTATCTGCACTTCCCACATCGACACTGGGCACCATCAGGGCATGTACGCGCCCTGTTCACGTCATTGATGCTGTTTGTTCTGGGCGGGTTGGGAACACCTGCCTATGCACAAACCCTGGCAGGCGACTGGGCGACGTTGATTGCGGCGTTTGCAAGCCCAGGTGCCAATGTGCAGCTCACAGCCAGCTTTCCGTCCCCATTCGGTCAGCAACTGACCATCACAGGCACCGGCAACACGCTGGATCTGAACGGCTACACCCTCACCATCACCGACACCAGCGCCAGCGGCCTACTGACGGCCAGGGCGGCAGTGGCGGTGGTCACGGTGGCACCCTTACGGTAGCGGCCGGTGCCGTTGCAGCCACCGGCGGCGCAGGCGGGCCTGGCAATGCAGGCTGCACCGTCGTTAGCAGCTGTGGTGGTGGTGGCGCAGGTGTGGGTGGCGGTGGCCCCGGCTACAGCGGCCTGGCAGGCAATGGTGGTGCGGTAACCGTATCGGGCGGTGCACTGGTTGCCACCGGCGGCAACGCCTATGACAGCGAAAGCGCAGCCGGTGCCAGTGTGGGCGGCAGCGGCGGGGCCTATGGCGATGGCGGCACTGGCGGAACGGTCAGCGTATCGGGCGGCACACTCACGGCCACGGGCGGCAGCGCCAACTATTGGGGGGGCGGAGCCGGGGTCGGCGGCGGTGGCGGCAACTGGGGTTCGGGCGGCGATGGCGCTACCGTTACCGTGACAGGTGGCACGCTCGAAGCCACTGGGGGCACCAGTGGCAACAATTACAGTGGCGGCGCTGGTATTGGCGGCGGCGGCGCAGGCTCTACCGGCGGCGATGGCGCTGTCGTTACCGTGTCTGGCGGCGTATTGCACGCAGTGGGTCAAGGGCTGGCCGCAAGCATTGGTGCCGGAGCAGGCGCAAGCACATCAATGGCTGTAGGTGGATCGCTCACCGTCTCGGGCACGCGCGACACTGGCGGATCATTGTCCACACCGGCCACAGGCGGTGCAGCGGCTTCGACACCCAGCACCGTGGCCGCAGCAGGTTTGACGTACCAGCAAACCGTGTCTACCAGCGGTAACCCAACCACCAGAATTGAATATGTCGTCATCACCGGCCCTGCCACTGGCACCACAGTGGCCGTGCCTACCTTGTCGCAATGGGCATTGCTGCTGCTGGCAGGCATGGTGATGGCATTGGGCTTGTGCATAGGGCGAACAAACGTCCACCAGTCCAGCCACTGATTTGTACAAAAACCATAGGATGCCAATTGGGTTTAGCGGCGTTTTTTGCTCTAAAAAATAGGGCGGATTCAAACCTGAAGTGCAACACCCTGGGTTTCAACGGACGAGGTGGGATTGTGGCTGATCGTGAGCGAGCAGCAGTTGCCGGTAGACCGCCAACGGAGATCGTACCTCCAACCCCTTGCGAGGGCGGTTGTTGATCTCATCGGCAATGGCATCGAGTTGCTGCTGGCTGTATCCACTGAGGTCCGTGCCCTTAGGCAGATACTGGCGCACCAAGCCGTGGATGTTCTCGTTGTTGCCTCGCTGCCAGGGGCTGTGCGGGTCGCAAAAGTACACCGCGATGCCCGTGTTGGCCGTCAGCGCCTTGTGCCTGGCCATCTCGCGGCCCTGGTCATAGGTCAGCGTTTTGCGCATGGGCGCAGCAATACCATTGAGCTTGTCCGTGAAGGCCTGCAGCACATGGGTCGCACTGGCGGGCTTGGGGTGCGGCAGCTTGACCAGCATCAACAGTCGGCTGGTGCGCTCGAGCAGCTGCCCACCGCACTGGCCTTGTCCGCGCCCTTCATCAGATCGCCCTGCCAGTGGCTCGGAAACTGTCGGTCATAAACCTCGGGCGGGCGCACATGGATGCTGAGCATGCTCGGGATCTGCCCACGCCGGTCATCGCCCTTGCTGCGCGGGGTGCGCTTGGTTATTGGCTTGGCGCAGGCAGGCCACCAGCTCGCGCTTGAGCTGGCCCACCGGTTGGGCGTAGATGCAGCTGTAGATCGTCTCGTGCGACACGCATGGCCTTTGGGGTAGATGCCCGCCAGTGTCATGGCAATCTGCTCGGGCGACCAGCGTAGGCCCAGAAAGCGGTGCACCACGCCAAACAGAACGCCCTGGCGGTCAAGCTTGCGGGCCGGGCGGGCCAGCAGGCGGCGCTGGCGGCAGCGGCTGCGGGCCGCGCTGCTGGTGTAGCTGCCCTCGCAGGTGTTTCGTTGCAACTCGCGGCTGACCGTGGAGGGCGAGCGTTGCAGGGTGCGCGCGATGGCGCGCACGCCCAGGCCCTGCTGGTGCAGGCTGGCCAGTGTCACGCGTTCTTCAAACTGGAGTTGGCGGTAGGTCTTCGAAGGGCTTGGCATCTGCTGACTTTATCGGTTGGCAGGTGTTGCACTTCAGGCTTGAATCCGCCATTGTCCGATGCAAAAACTGGCTTTAGCGTCACAACCACCTGTGATATACGCTATTAAATTTAAAGTGCCGAAGGCCGATATTCGCTCTGCGCACTGCTTGTCGGCACCCCCGCCCGCCCAAGCCCTTGCCCAGTCAGACATTTGCTGCGGCGCAGTAAAATTGCCGCCCGGTCTAAAAAGCACTGGCGCTGGCACTCTGGGCCACAGGGCACGCCGCGCTGAACGCAAAAAACCACGAATGAATGCACCTGCCACGTTGAACCATCTGCTGGCGGCCGCCGACCCGGCACCCCGCCTGCGCGAGATTCCGTACAACTACACCAGCTTTTCCGACCGCGAGATCGTGCTGCGGCTGCTGGGCGCGCGCGCCTGGGAAGTGCTCACGCTGCTGCGCGGCGAGCGCCACACGGGCCGCTCATCACGCATGCTGTACGAAGTGCTGGGCGACATCTGGGTGGTGCGCCGCAACCCCTACCTGCAAGACGACTTGCTGGACAACCCCAAGCGTCGCGCCCAACTGGTGCAGGCGTTGCGTCACCGCCTGGCCGAGATTGAAAAGCGCCGCACGCCGCAAGACGACCCCACGCGCGATACTTTGGTGGGCGAGTTGCTGGTGGCTGCGCAACGCGTGGTGGCCGCGTTTAACCGCAGCTTCGACAAAGTGACCGCGCTGCGCCGCCGCGCCGCACACGTGCTGGGCGCACACACACACAAGGACAACATCAAGTTCGATGGCCTGTCGCGCGTCAGCCACGTGACCGACGCCACTGATTGGCGGGTCGAATTTCCGCTGGTCGTGCTGACCCCCGATACCGAGGCCGAGATGGCTGGCCTGGTCAAAGCCTGTATCGATCTGGGCCTGACCATCATCCCGCGCGGCGGCGGCACTGGCTACACCGGCGGCGCGATTCCGCTGGACTGGAAAACAGCGGTCATCAACACCGAAAAGCTCATCACACTGGGTGCCGTGGAGCATGTGCCCCTGCCCGGCGTAGAACGCGAAGTGCCCACCATCCACACCGAAGCGGGGGTGGTCACCCAACGCGTGGCCGACGCGGCTGAAAGCGCCGGACTGGTGTTTGCCTGTGACCCGACCAGCGCCGAGGCCAGTTGCATCGGCGGCAACATCGCCATGAACGCGGGCGGCAAAAAAGCCGTGCTGTGGGGTACAGCGCTGGACAACCTGGTCAGTTGGCGCATGGTCTCGCCAGACGCCCAGTGGCTGGAAGTCACGCGGCTGAACCACAACCTAGGCAAGATCCACGACGCCGAAGTGGCCAGCTTTGAGCTGAAAACCTTTGACGCCAGCGGCCAGACACTGCTGAAAACCGAACGGCTCGACATTCCCGGCAGCACCTTCCGCAAAGAAGGCTTGGGCAAGGACGTGACCGACAAGTTTCTGGCCGGCCTGCCCGGCGTGCAAAAAGAAGGCTGCGACGGCCTGATTACCAGCGCGCGCTGGGTGCTGCACCGCATGCCCGAGCACACCCGCACCGTGTGCCTGGAATTCTTTGGCCATGCCAAAGACGCGGTGCCCAGCATCGTCGAGATCAAGGACTTCATGTTCGCTGAACAGGCACGCACCGGCACCTTGCTGGCCGGTCTGGAACATCTGGACGACCGCTATCTGCGCGCCGTGGGCTACACCACCAAATCCAGGCGCGGCGGTTTTCCGAAGATGGTGCTGATTGGCGACATTGCCGGTGACGACCCCGACGCCGTGGCGCGCGCTGCCAGCGAGGTGGTGCGCATGGCCAATTCGCGCGCGGGCGAAGGCTTTACCGCCGTCAGTGCCGATGCACGCAAAAAATTCTGGGCCGACCGCAAAAAAACCGCCGCCATCAGCCGCCACACCAACGCCTTCAAGATCAACGAGGACGTGGTGATCCCGCTGCCGCGCATGGCCGAATACACCGACGGCATCGAGCGCATCAACATCGAGCTGAGTCTGCGCAACAAAATTGATCTGTCCAACGCACTGGAAGCCTTTTTTCAAAACAGCCACCTGCCGCTGGGCAAGCCCGAGGACGGAGCCGACCCACCATCGCCAGAGCTTCTGGCCGAACGTGTCGAGCAGGCCCTGGCCGTGGTGCGCGGAGCACGTGCGCTATGGCAAGACTGGCTGGACAACGTGGCCACCTTCTTGCCGCAGTTGCAAGACCACCGCCTGCGCGCCAGTTGGAAAACGCAAATCCGCACGCCCTTGGCTGGCATCTTTGGCGGCAGCGCCTTCACGCCTTTAATGGACGAGGTGACCGCCATCCACCAGCGCGTGCTCAAAGGCCGCGTGTGGGTGGCGCTGCACATGCATGCGGGTGATGGCAACGTACACACCAACATCCCCGTCAACAGCGACAACTACGCCATGCTGCGCACCGCGCACGAAGCCGTAGACCGCATCATGGTGCTGGCGCGCAGCTTAGGGGGCGTGATCTCGGGCGAGCACGGCATTGGCATCACCAAGCTGCAATACCTCACCGACGAAGAGTTGGCCCCGTTTGCCGCCTACAAGCAGCGCGTGGATCCGCGGGGGCACTTCAACCGTGGCAAATTACTCCGAAATTCAGAGCTGTCAGCGCCAAATCAACATGCGATGACAGCCGATTTGACCAATGCCTACACACCCAGCTTCGGGCTGATGGGGCACGAATCGCTGATCATGCAGCAAAGCGATATCGGTGCCATTGCCGACAGCGTGAAAGACTGCCTGCGCTGCGGCAAGTGCAAGCCCGAGTGCTCAACCCATGTGCCGCGCGCCAACCTGCTGTACAGCCCGCGCAACAAGATTTTGGCCACCTCGTTGTTGATCGAGGCTTTTCTTTATGAAGAGCAAACGCGCCGCGGCATTTCGATCAAGCACTGGGAAGAATTTGAAGACGTGGCCGCGCACTGCACGGTGTGCCATCGCTGCCTGTCGCCCTGCCCGGTCAAGATCGACTTTGGCGACGTGACCATGAACATGCGCAACCTGCTGCGCAAAATGGGCCAAAAGAGCTTCAGCCCCGGCAACGCGGCCAGCATGTTCTTTTTAAACGCCACCGACCCGCGCGTCATCAACGCCACGCGCGCAGTCATGACCGGCGTGGCCTTCAAAGCCCAGCGCGCAGCGGTGGACTTTTTCAAAGTGACAGGCCGCAAGCAAACGCAGCAGCCGCCTGCCACAGTGGGCAAGCCGCCGCTGCGCGAAGAGGTGATTCACTTCGTCAACAAGAAACTGCCTGGTGGCCTGCCCACCAAAACCGCGCGCGCGCTGCTGGACATTGAAGACCGCGCCTACGTGCCCGTCATCCGCGACCCCCAGCGCACCAACGCCGACACCGAAGCGGTGTTTTACTTTCCCGGCTGCGGTTCAGAGCGGCTGTTCAGCCAGGTCGGGCTGGCCACGCAGGCCATGCTGTGGCACGCGGGCGTGCAAACCGTGCTGCCGCCGGGCTATGTATGCTGCGGCTACCCGCAGCGCGGCTCGGGCCAGTTCGACGTGGCCGAAAAGATGATCACCGACAACCGCGTGCTGCTGCACCGCGTGGCCAACACGCTCAACTACCTCGACATCAAAACCGTGGTGGTGAGCTGCGGCACCTGCTACGACCAGATTTCGGACTACCGGTTTGACCAGATTTTTCCAGGTAGCCGCATCATCGACATCCACGAATATCTGCTGGAAAAAGACATCCGCCTGCAAGGCGATCAGCAAGGCGCGTACCTCTACCATGAGCCTTGCCACAACCCGATGAAACAGCAAGACTCGACCAAAACCGTCAAGGCCCTGGTGGGCGAGCAAGTGCTCAAAAGCAACCGCTGCTGTGGCGAAAGCGGCACACTGGGCGTGACGCGGCCCGACATTTCCACCCAGGTGCGCTTTCGCAAGGAAGAAGAAATTCGCCAAGGCGCGACCGAACTGCGTGCCTCGGGTGCGGTAGGCGAACAGGCCAACGTCAAAATCTTGACCAGTTGCCCCAGTTGCCTACAAGGGCTGATGCGCTACCAAGGCGATCTGGACAACGGTTTGCTGGAGGCCGACTACATCGTCATCGAAATGGCGCGCCAGTTGCTGGGAGAGAACTGGATGCGCCATTACGTCGACCGCGCCAATGCGGGCGGCATCGAGCGCGTGCTGGTTTAAGTCAAGATTTGTCTGAAGCGCCGGAATCCGGCTGATGCATCACACCAGCCCGTTCATCTTCAGCCGATAGCATCGGCTGCGTGGGCAAGTAGCCTGAAGTGTCTTCATCTGAAGCAGGCTCAATCTCTGGCAGCTTCTGTGCCAACACCACAGGCAAGCGCCTGCGCGCCGCACTGCCGCGCTGGAACAACGCCCAGCAGGCGATGAACATGGCAGCAATTGTCGGCCCGATCACAAAGCCGTTGATGCCCATCAGCGACATGCCGCCCAGGGTGGAAATGAGCACCAGATAGTCGGGCATTCTGGTTTCCTTGCCGACCAGAATCGGGCGCAGCACGTTGTCCGACATGCCAATCACCACCACGCCCCAAAAAGTCAGCATCGCCCCTGGCCCAAAGGCCCCGGTGCTGAACAGGTAAATGGCCACCGGCCCCCACACCAGGGCGGCACCCACGGCGGGCAGCAACGACAAAAACGCCATGATCGCGCCCCAGAACACGGCCCCTGAAATGTCGAGCACCCAAAAAGCAAAGCCGCCTAAAAAACCTTGCACCACCGCCACCAGAATATTGCCCTTCACCGTAGCCCGCACCACGGTGGAAAACTTGGCCATCAAGTACGCCGTGTGCGAGCGCGACATGGGAAACGCCTCGCGCACCATGCGTGCCAGCGCCACCCCATCGCGCAAGAAAAAGAACAGCAGGTACAGCATCACCCCAAACACCACCACGAACTGCAAGGTGTTCTGCCCAAGCTCCAGCGCGCTGGACGCCAGCCGTTGCCCGGCCTGCGTCAAGCCCGCGTACAGCTTGTTGAGCAGGCTTTCGATATTGCCCACGCCCACGCGGTCCAGCCAGTCCATCACCCAACTGGGCACCGCCGCCAGAATGTGCTGGTAATAGCTGCGGAAATCAAACGTGCCAGAGCGCACGCGCTGGGCAAAGTTGGTCACTTCCTGCGCCAGGTTCACACCAATCACGATCAGCGGGATGATCACGATCACCAGACACAGCCCCATCACCAGCAACGCCGCCACGTTGGCACGCCCACCCAGGCGCTGGCGCAAGCGCTGGTACAGCGGATTGAACAGCATGGCCAGTGTCATGGCCCACAGCACGGCGCCAGCAAAAGGTGTCAGCACCCAAAAAAATGCGAACGTGATCGCGCCCAGCAGCAGCAAAAAGACAGTGCGTTGCAACAAAGGTGTATTCATGGTCGGGGCACTATACCTGCGTGCGAGCAGCTGGATGCGGTTTTTGACCAGTGCGACGCACATGCTGTCGCATCAACTGAACATGGCTGCCCGTCAACGACAAGGAACAGCTGGGGTATCCTCAATCCGTATTCAGGCGCATATTTCGCCCAGCGGCCAATGCCCTCATGGGTTTCGCTGCAAATGCCCAATACCCAAAAACACTTCCCTGAACCCATCCCATCCAGCCATGCCAGACCCAACGTTTTCAATCTGCGTGTACTGCGGCTCCCGCCCCGGTGCCGATCCTGCTTTTGCCGAGACGGCCGCGCAAGTCGGCCAGTGGATTGGTCGCCTTGGCGGCCAACTGGTGTATGGCGGCGGACGCAATGGCCTGATGGGTGTGGTAGCCAGTACCACACTGGCGGCGGGCGGACGTGTGGTGGGCGTGATTCCGCGCACACTGGTCGAGCGCGAGCATGCTTATGCCGACTGCACCGAGCTGATGGTGGTCGACACCATGCACGAACGCAAGCGCCTGATGGCCGAGCGGGCCGATGCCTTCTTGGCCCTGCCCGGCGGCATTGGCACGTTTGAAGAACTGTTCGAGACCTGGACTTGGCGTCAGTTGGGCTACCACGACAAACCGCTGGGCCTGCTTAATCAAGACGGGTATTACAACGCCTTGTCAGCCCTGGCGAGCCACAGCGTGCAAAGCGGCTTCATGGATGGCAGCCAGATGGGCTTGATCGACATCGACACGCAGTGGCAGCCTTTGTTGCAACGGCTGGTAGTCGCAGCGGGCTTTCATGCCCCTGACCGGCTGGATGCGGTTTGATCCTCCGGTTTTTAGCCGGGCGGCAAAAACAGCGTCTGCACGTCGCTCAAAAAATCAAACCCTCGCGTTGTTGGTCGCCACGTCGTACCGTCCTGCACCAACCAGCCCGATTGTTCAGCCTGTTGCAGCGGCGCTTGCAGGCTGCTGGGCGGCATGCCGGTGACTTCCATGTAATGCGCCAGCGTAAAGCCTTCTTTCAGGCGCAGCGCATTCAGCATGTATTCAAACGGCAAGTCGCGCCGCGCCACTTCGTGCGCTTGCGCCACGGCCTGACCGGTCAGCGCCTTGCTCATGTACACCTCGGGCTGACGATGCCGCTGCTGGCGCACGATGCGGTGCGCAAAACTGAGCTTGCCGTGCGCGCCCGCACCAATGCCCAGATAGTCGCCAAAGCGCCAGTAGTTCAGGTTGTGCACACAGCGATGGCCTGCGCGGGCGTAAGCCGACACTTCGTAACGCGCCAACTGGGCTGATGCAGTCAACGCCGTGATCTGATCCAGCATGTCCCAGGCCACATCGTCCTCGGGGACTTGGGGTGGAAACTTGGCAAACACCGTGTTCGGCTCAATCGTCAGGTGGTAAACCGACAGGTGCGGTGGCTCAAACGCCAGGGCAGTGCGCAGGTCTTGCACCAGATCGCTCAAAGTCTGTCCAGGCAAGGCGTACATCAGATCGAGGTTGAAGGTGTCAAAGCTGCGTGCGGCCTCGGCCACAGCGGCGCGTGCCTGCGCGCCATCGTGCACGCGGCCAATGGCGTGCAAAAAACGATCATTAAAACTTTGTACGCCAATCGACAGTCGCGTGACACCTGCCGCGCGAAATGCGGCAAAGCGCTCGCGCTCAAAAGTGCCGGGATTGGCCTCCAGCGTGATCTCGCAATCCGGTGCCAGCGGCACGCGGGCGCGCACGCCAGAGATCAGCCGATCAATCGCCTCCGGTTCAAACAGACTGGGCGTGCCGCCGCCCATGAACACGCTGTGCACGGGCCGCCCCCACACCAGCGGCAGACTGGCTTCCAGGTCAGCCAGCAGCGCATCGACGTACAACGCTTGTTGCGCGGTAGCGTCTGTGCCCGCGCGCCGTTCGTGCGAGTTGAAGTCGCAATACGGGCACTTTTTCAGGCACCACGGCAGGTGCACGTACAGCGACAGCGGGGGCAGCGCAGGCAGGTGCAATGTGCCTGCGCGCATGTAGTGGGCGGGATCGTTGTGCGTGAGATCGTTGGCGGGCACTCGGGTCGACTCGCTATGAAAGTCACAGCCAGCGCTGGCGCATCAGCTCCAGCATTTGCACCGTGGCGCGGCCACGGTGGCTGTGCGCGTTTTTTTGCTCTGGCGCCAGCTCGGCAAAGGTGCGGCCCAGCTCGGGCATAAACATCACCGGATCAAACCCAAAGCCGCCGCTGCCGCGCGGCGCGTGGGTAATTTCGCCCTGCACGCGGCCCACGGCGATCAAGGGTTCGGGATCATCAGCGCTGCGCAAAGCCACCAGGGTGCTGACCAGGGCGGCGCGGCGGTTGACTGTGCCTTGCATCTGCTCCAGCAGGGCGCGCACATTGTTGGTGTCGCCCTTTTCGTAGCCAAACCGAGTGGCGTAATACGCGGTGTCCACCCCCGGCTGGCCGTCAAAAGCATCGACGCACAGGCCCGCATCGTCGGCCAGCGCAGGCAAGCCGGTGTGGCGTGCGGCATGGCGCGCTTTGGCCAGCGCGTTTTCGACAAAGGTGCGAAAAGGCTCCTTAGCCTCGGTAATGCCCAGATCGGCCTGACGCACCAGCTCAAACTTCAGCGGGGCCAGCATGGCTTGCAGCTCTTGCAGTTTGCCTGCATTGTTGGATGCCAGCACAATCTTCATGATGTTTTTAGACTTTATTGCTTATTCATCAAGCACATTAAGCTATTGTTTTTGAAGCGATTCACGTTGCAACGCAATCAGCTCGCCGATGCCTTTTTCGGCCAGGCCCAGCAGTTGATCCATCTCTGCGCGGCTAAAGGCCGCGCCCTCCGCAGTGCCCTGCACCTCGACAAAATGGCCTGCGCCGGTCATGACCACGTTCATGTCGGTGTCGCAGGAGGAGTCTTCGGCGTAGTCCAGGTCCAGCATCGGCACGCCACCCACGATACCGACCGAGATGGCCGCCACCGGGTGGGTGATCGGCGAGTTGTCCACCAGCCCCTGCGCCAATAGCCAGTTCACCGCATCTTGCGCGGCCACAAAAGCGCCGGTGATGCTGGCTGTGCGCGTGCCGCCGTCGGCTTGCAAGACGTCGCAATCGAGGTGAATGGTGCGCTCGCCCAGTTGGCGCAAATCAAACACAGCGCGCAGGCTGCGGCCTATCAGGCGCTGAATTTCCTGCGTGCGGCCGCTTTGCTTGCCGCGCGCGGCCTCGCGATTGCCGCGGGTATGGGTGGCGCGCGGCAGCATGCCGTATTCGGCCGTCACCCAGCCTTGGCCGCTGCCGCGCTGGTGTGGCGGTACTTTTTCTTCGACCGACGCGGTGCACAGCACTTTGGTGTGGCCAAACTCGACCAGCACCGCGCCTTCGGCATGCATGGTGTAGCGGCGCGTGATGCGCACGGGACGCAACTGGTCGGGCAAACGGCCGGTGCGCAGGACTGGCGCGGTAGTGGGCGTGGAAGAAGATGTCATGAAAGCTCTCGTGTTGAATGCAAAACGCGGCTGCACGCCGCGTTCGATTTGGATGGGCAGGGCCACAAAACGTGGCGCTGTGTTCTTTTATCAGTTCTTTTTGGTTGCGGTGCGCTGGATGGCCTCGTTGATCTCGGCGATGGAGCGCTCAATGGCGTCCTCGTCCAACTCTTCCAGCAGCGGGTCGATGCCACCGCCCTGAATGGTAGAGGCGAATACGTCATCGCTCATGGCCCAGGTCTCGGTAAATCCACTGGCCTCAAACGCGGCATCGATGGGCGTCTCCCATTCCATGGCCAGCACGGTGACGTTGTCGGACTGGTCACCCGCCACCTCCAGCGCATGATCGACCAGCTCAGGCACCGCTTCGGCCACGGGTGCCGCGCCCAGCACGCGCACTATTTCTTCATCTTCGACACTGCTCCACAAGCCATCAGAGCACAACAGCACCCTGTCGCCATCTTCCAGCTTGAGCGGCCCTGCGACGTCAAACATGGGACGTATGGTCGACCCCAGGCAGGTGAACAGCACGTTGCGATTGACCCCTTCAATCGACACCCCGGCATTGGCCTGCACCTCGGCATAGGAATGGTCGCGCGTGCGGGTGACCAGCTCCTCATCGCGCACCACGTACAGGCGCGAATCACCGCAGTGCACCCAGTGCAGCTCGCCTTCTTGCAGCACACCGGCCACTAGCGTGGTGCGTGGCGTGTCGAGCATGGCCCGCTCGCTGGCGTAGCGAATGATTTCATGGTGCGCGGCCATCAGCGCGGCCGAAAGAAACTTGGCCGGATCGTCCAGCTTGGCTTTGGCGTCGCGCTGAAACACCGCCGACATGGTCTGAATGGCGATCTGCGCGGCCACTTCGCCATCGGGGTGCCCGCCCATGCCGTCGGCCAGCACGAACAAACCCGCCTCTCGCGTGTAGCAGTAACCCATGCGGTCTTCGTTCTTCTCGCGGCCACCGCGTCGGCTGAGTTGAAACACCGAAAACTTCATTGCATTGCCTTTACCGCTTTTTTCTGTCTATTGACTGCTTGATTTACTTGCGCAGACCACCAAAGCGCGTCACCCGCTTGATGCCTTTTTTGGTGTCGGCGATCATGTTGTCGAACTGCAAGCGCACACGCTCGCCCACGGTGAGCTTGGTGTATTGGCGCTCGCCCTCGCGGCTGAGTTCTTTTTGCAAGGCAAACACCGACTGCGGGCGCGACAGTGGATCAAGCGACATGCACCACTCCACCACTTCGATCAGGTTGTCTGAGTAAACGCCCCGCATGCGCGTGAGCGACAGCGACAGGCGATCTTTTTCCAGGCGCTGCGGCGCGTCGTTGGGCGGATAGCCTTGCATGCACGAAAAAATGCAGGCCCCAATGGCGTAAATATCGGTCCACGGCCCCATGGTGGCATCGCGCCGGTACATCTCGGGGGCGGCAAAGCCCGGCGTGTACATGGGGCGTGTGAAGTTGCCTTCTTTATTCAGCACCTCGCGCGCCGCGCCAAAGTCCAGCATGACGGCGCGGTTTTCGTCGGTGATAAAGATGTTGGCGGGCTTCAAATCCAGGTGCAGCATCTTGTGCTGGTGCACGATGCGCAGTCCGCGCAAAATCTCGTCAAACAGCGACCGAATGGTGGATTCACGGAATATCTTCTCGGCCTTCAGTTCGCGCGCGGTGACGATGAAGTCCTGCAAGGTCGCCCCTTCCAGGCAGTTCATCACCATGTAAACGGTTTCGTTCTGGCGGAAGAAGTTCAGCACGCTGACCACCGACGGGTGCGAAATCTGCGCCAGCGAACGGCCTTCTTCAAAAAAGCTGCGTAACCCCAGGCGATACAGCGACAGCTTTTCCGGGGCCACCTGCGGCACCAGCTCGCCCGGCGCACGCAGCGTTAGCGCCGAAGGCAGATACTCCTTGATGGCAACTTGCTGTCCATCCTTGTCAATGGCCAAATAAACCACGCCAAAACCACCCGCCGACAGCTTGCGCACGACACGGTAGCCACCAATCACCGTGTCTGGCGGCAGGGGTGCTGGCTTGAGCTTTGACATAATTTGGGATTGTTTTTGGCACTGGGATTGACGCGCTTGGGCACTGCCCCAAGCACCCCCGCCAGCATCACGTTTGCTCTGGAAAAATTAATATGTCAGTTTACAGTATGACCGGCTACGCCAGCGGTCAACAAGCCGCCCCCACCAGCACGGCAGAAGGCTCAGCGTGGAAGATTGCGCATACCCGGCTGGCGGTGGAGCTGCGCTCGGTCAACAGCCGCTTTCTCGATCTGGCCTTTCGCCTGCCCGACGAACTTCGCCAACACGAGCCCGCCTTGCGCACCCTGCTGGGCAAACGGCTCAAACGCGGCAAGGTGGAATTGCGCGTGGCGATTGCCGGGCGCGATGCGGCGTCCTTGGCCGATCCTTCTGCCCGCATGTTGCAGCGACTGGCTTCGCTGCAAGACCAGGTGCGGGTCTGGCTGCCGGATGCTGCGGCACTGTCCACCGCGGACGCGCTGCGGCTGTCTGCGACCGAAGCATCTGACGGCAACACTGCCCTGGGTGACAGCCTGATGCCGTTGGTCGAAAACGTGCTGACCGATTTCATGCAGGCGCGCGCGCGCGAAGGCGAACGCTTGGCTCAGCTTTTGCGCGAGCGCCTGACGCAGCTGCGCCAATTGGCGCGCGATGCCGAGCCGATCATTCCGCAGGCAGTGCAAGCCCAAAAACAGCGCTTTCTCACCCGCTGGGCTGAGGCGCTGGGCAGCAGCGACGCCAGCGTGTCCACTGAGGCCGCCCAAGATCGCGCCCTAGCCGAAGCCACGGCTTTTGCCCTGCGGGTCGACGTGGCTGAAGAGCTGGGGCGCCTGAACGCCCATCTGGACGAAATCGAAGCTGTACTCGCCAAAGGTGGCGAGATCGGCAAACGCCTGGATTTTCTGATTCAAGAGCTGCACCGCGAAGCCAACACGCTGGGGGCAAAATCGCCCAGCCTCGATCTCAGCCGCATCTCGGTCGACATGAAAGTGCTGATCGAGCAGATTCGTGAGCAGGTGCAGAACATAGAGTGAGGTTTCAGGGTGGCGCCATACCGCCGAAAAAGAGGCCGTCCAAGCCGTTGTCTTACGTAGAGTTTTCTCGATGCCAAGGCCGTCGAATAACGCCTGTTAGGTTTCGGACTTGGGCCATCGACACATCTTCAATCTGCCGCCATCTGTCCGCGCACAAAATCCACAAAGCGTGCCAGCGCGGGCAAGGGGTTTTCGGCTGACCAGATCAAACTGGTTTCGCACCAAGGCCACGACGCAGATGGCGCGGGGCGCACTGCTGCACCTGCCCGATACACCACGCCTTCGCGCCTGAACTGCATGACGCTGGCGGGCACCCAGGCCAGGCCCAGCCCCCCGGCCACCAGGTTGACGATGGTCTGCATCTGAATGGCTTCTTGCGCCACGCGCGGTACCTGCCCGGCGGCTTGGTACATCGCCATGATCGCATCGTGCAGCGAGGGGACGATGCGGCGCGGAAAAATCACCAGCGGCTCGCGCAGCACCGCAGCCAGCGTCAGCCGCCACGCTTGTGCCAGCGGGTGCTGTGCGGGCAAGGCCAGCACCATCGGCTCGGCCCCCACGGCCGAGCGCGCCAGCCCGGGCGGGGCCGCACCGGGGGCGTGCAACATCAGCCCGGCGTCGATTTCGTGGCGTGCCAAGGCTTGCAATTGCACGTCACCTGTGGCTTCTACCAGCTCCAGCGTGACGCCGGGGCTGTGCGCGCGAAAGGCACCCACCCAGGCGGGCACCTGCTCGAACCCGGCAGTAGACACAAAAGCCAGCCGCACCCGCCCCACCTCGCCCAAGGCTGCGGCGCGTGCGCGTTGCGGCAAAGCCTGCGCCTGCACCAGCAGCGTGCGCACTTCCGGCACCAAAGCCGACCCCGCCGGGGTCAGCGCCACACGGCGGCGCGTACGATCGAACAGGCGCACGCCCAGTGCGCGCTCCAGCCGGATAATGGCCTGGGTGACGGGTGGCTGCGTCATGGCCAGGCGCTGGGCCGCGCGACCAAAGTGCAATTCTTCGGCCACGGCCAGAAACTGCCGCCAGGTGCGCAGGTCAATACCCGGTTCAATCATTCATCAAGCATATCAATGAATGCTTAAAAGAAGATTGGAAAGAATCATTCGACGGCGCGACAATGCTGGCTTTCCCACGACTGCAAGAGACAAAACGATGGACACCAAGACGATCAAGATCAACCGCCGCAGCGCCAACATCACCGAAGGCAAGGCGCGTGCTTCCAACCGATCCATGTACTACGGCATGGGCTACCAGGAAGCGGACTTCAAAAAACCCATGGTCGGCGTGGCCAACGGTCACAGCACCATCACGCCCTGCAACAGCGGCCTGCAAAAGCTGGCCGATGCGGCCATTGCGGGCATTGAGGCGGCGGGCGGCAACGCGCAGGTGTTTGGCACACCGACCATCAGCGACGGCATGTCGATGGGCACCGAGGGCATGAAGTACAGCCTGGTCAGCCGCGAGGTGATCAGCGACTGCATCGAAACCTGCGTGCAAGGCCAGTGGATGGACGGCGTGGTGGTCATCGGCGGCTGCGACAAAAACATGCCCGGCGGCATGATGGGCATGCTGCGCGCCAACGTGCCGTCGATCTATGTCTATGGCGGCACCATCTTGCCGGGTAAATGGCGCGGGCAGGATTTGAACATCGTCAGCGTGTTCGAGGCCGTGGGCCAGAACGCCGCCGGCAAACTGAGCGATGGCGACCTGAAAGAAATTGAGCAGCACGCCATCCCCGGAACTGGCTCGTGCGGCGGCATGTACACGGCCAACACCATGTCCAGCGCGTTCGAGGCGCTGGGTATGAGCCTGCCTTATTCCAGCACCATGGCCAATCCGCACGACGAGAAGCAAAACTCAGCCAAAGAATCAGCCAAAGTGCTGATCGAGGCCATCAAAAAAGACCTGAAGCCGCGCGACATCGTGACCAAAAAGGCGCTGGAAAACGCTGTGGCCGTGATCATGGCCACGGGCGGATCGACCAACGCGGTGCTGCACTTTCTGGCCATCGCCCACGCCGCCGAGGTGGAATGGACCATTGACGACTTCGAGCGCATGCGCAAGAAGGTGCCCGTGATTTGCGACCTCAAGCCAAGCGGCAAATACCTGGCGGTGGATTTGCACGCCGCTGGTGGTATTCCACAGGTGATGAAAATGCTGCTGAACGCGGGCCTGCTGCACGGCGACTGCATGACCATCACTGGCAAAACCATTGCCGAGACGCTGAAGGACGTGCCCGACGCCCCCCGCGCCGATCAAGATGTGATCCGCCCCATCGACAAACCCATGTACAAGCAAGGTCACCTGGCCATCCTCAAGGGCAACCTCAGCCCCGAAGGCTCGGTGGCCAAAATCACCGGGCTGAAGAATCCCGTCATCACCGGCCCAGCGCGTGTGTTCGACGACGAACAGTCGGCCCTGCAAGCCATTTTGGACGGCAAGATCAAGGCCGGTGATGTGATGGTGCTGCGCTACCTCGGCCCCAAGGGTGGCCCCGGCATGCCCGAAATGCTGGCCCCCACCGGCGCACTGATTGGCGCGGGCCTGGGTGAAAGCGTGGGCCTGATTACCGACGGACGCTTTTCCGGCGGCACCTGGGGCATGGTGGTTGGTCACGTGGCCCCTGAAGCGGCAGCGGGTGGCAACATCGCCCTGGTGCACGAAGGTGATTCGATCACCATCGACGCGCACCAATTGCTGCTGGAGCTGAACGTGTCAGAGCCTGAACTGGCCCAGCGCCGCGCCGCCTGGCAAGCACCCGCACCGCGTTACACCCGCGGCGTGCAAGCCAAGTTCGCCTTCAACGCCGCCAGCGCCAGCAAGGGTGCGGTGCTGGATAACTTTTAACGGCCCGCCTCCATCACCCGCCAATCGCAGTGAGCACCTGATGGGGCATCTCGCTCCTATCAGGTTGCAGGTGGCTTTTGCGCTGCTTTAAAAGCCATCAAAGATGGGCTGTCAGTGCGCATGCGCACACTGGATGCGCTTTGACAGCATGGTCATGTCGGTCTTTTCAACGACGACGGCGGTTGGCGGACAATGACGTCTTGGGCTTGGCACCAATCGCTTCGAGGTGGCGGTTGACGCGCTCCAGCTTGCGCACATCATCGCGTTCCATGGCCTTGCGCTTGGTATAGCCCGACCAGTCGGCCCAAGCCCACCACAGAATCGCCCCCGCAAACGGGGCCAGCACCCACCACCACGACCAATCGGCCACTGGGCCAATCTGCTGCCACTTGAGCAATAAAAGAATGATTCCTAATCCAAGTAAATACATGTTTTAACTTTGTAGCCTTTGGACAACTATCGCTGATATTCGGTCAACCGTGAAGCCTACAATGGCGTTGGAGTTGGGAAATCTCGATTATTCATCACCACCACCACGAGGAAACATTGTCATGATGAAAAACGTATTGTTCACCGTTGCTGCCTTGGGTGCCGTCGCTGCGGCTCCAGCCATGGCCGACGAAGCCTTGGCCAAGGCCAAAAACTGTATGGCCTGCCATTCAGTCGACAAAAAAGTGGTTGGCCCCGCCTACAAGGACGTGGCCAAAAAGTTTGCTGGCAAAGCTGATGCCGAAGCCACTTTGGCCACCGCCATCCAAAAGGGCAGTTCGGGCGTTTGGGGTCCAGTGCCCATGCCTCCGAATGCCAACGTGAGTGCCGACGAGGCGAAAAAACTCGCCGCCTGGGTGCTGTCGCTCAAGTAAGCTGCTGCACGCTCTCGCAAAAAGCCCGCTGCTGCGGGCTTTTTTTATGAGATTAAAAATAGCAAAACAGATATTCACCCAGATAATGTAGGTGAATACTTGATTTTCGTCAATATTAATAAGTCTGATCCAACTGCGTCAGAATGGCCGGGTTCTCCAGCGTACTGGTGTCTTGCGTGATTTGTTCGCCCTTGGCCAGGCTGCGCAACAGGCGGCGCATGATCTTGCCCGAGCGGGTTTTGGGCAGATTCTCGCCAAAACGAATGTCTTTAGGCTTGGCGATGGGGCCGATTTCCTTGGCCACCCAGTCACGCAGTTCCTTGGCGATCTGCTTGGCCTCGTCACCCTGCGGCAGCGGGCGCTTGAGCACCACGAAGGCACAAATGGCCTCGCCCGTGGTGTCGTCCGGGCGGCCCACCACCGCGGCCTCGGCCACCAGGTCGGTCTTGGCCACCAGGGCAGATTCAATCTCCATCGTGCCCATGCGGTGACCGGACACATTCAACACGTCATCAATGCGGCCCGTGATGCGGAAGTAGCCGCGCTCGGCATCGCGCACAGCACCGTCGCCCGCCAGATAGTAGCCTTTCAACTCTTCAGGAAAGTAGCTTTTCTTGAAGCGCTCTGGGTCGCCCCAGATGGTGCGGATCATGCTGGGCCACGGTTTTTTGACCACCAAGATACCGCCCGCGCCGTTGGGCACATCGTTGCCCGCCTCGTCAACAATGGCGGTCATGATGCCTGGTAGCGGCAGCGTGCACGAGCCTGGCACCAGCGGCGTGGCACCCGGCAGCGGCGTGATCATGTGGCCACCGGTTTCGGTTTGCCAGAAGGTATCGACGATGGGGCAGCGCTCGCCACCCACGTTTTTGTAGTACCACATCCAGGCTTCTGGGTTGATCGGCTCGCCCACGCTGCCCATGATGCGCAGGCTGGACAGGTTCCAGTTCTTCGGGTGCACCTTTTCATTGGTTTCCGATGCCTTGATGAGCGAGCGAATGGCCGTCGGCGCGGTATAGAAGATGGTGCACTGGTGGCGCTCAATCATTTGCCAGAAACGGCCCGCATCGGGATAAGTGGGCACGCCTTCAAAAATGATTTGTGTGGCACCAGCGGCCAGCGGGCCATAGGCCACGTAGGTGTGGCCAGTGATCCAGCCGATGTCCGCAGTGCACCAAAAGACGTCGCTGTCCTTCAGGTCAAACGTCCAGTCCATGGTCATCTTGGCCCACAGCAGATAGCCGCCGGTGGCGTGCTGCACACCCTTGGGCTTGCCGGTGGAGCCGCTGGTGTACAACACGAACAGCGGATGTTCGGCGCTCACCACTTCGGGCGCACACTCGGTGCTTTGGCCTTGCAGCATCTGGGCAAAAGTCTTGTCGCGGCCTGGCACCATGTTGCAGGGGGTGGTCACGCGTTCGTAGACGAACACGTTCTTCACCGACTCACAGCCGCCCATGCCAATGCCTTCGTCAACAATGGCTTTCAGCGGCAGCTCTTTGCCGCCGCGCATCTGGTAGTTGGCAGTGATCACCGCCACAGCCCCGGCGTCGGCAATGCGCTCTTGCACCGCCTTGGCCGAAAAGCCGCCAAACACCACGCTGTGCGTCGCGCCAATGCGCGCGCACGCCTGCATGGCAATCACGCCTTCCACCGTCATCGGCATGTAAATCAGCACGCGGTCGCCTTTTTTGACCCCGTGGGCTTTCAAGCCATTGGCAAACTGGCTCACGCGCGCCAACAGTTCCTTGTAGGTGACTTTGCTGACTTCACCGCCATCAGCCTCAAAAATAATGGCGGTCTTGTTCTCGACCGTGGTGCCGATGTGGCGGTCCAGACAGTTGGCGCTGGCGTTCAACTCGCCATCGGCAAACCATTTGTAGAACGGCTTTTCGGATTCGTCCAGCACCTGGGTAAAAGGTTTGGACCACACCAGGTTGTCTTTGGCGTGCCTGGCCCAAAAGCCGGTGAAGTCTTTCTCAGCCTCGGCGCACAGCGCGTTGTAGGCATCCATGCCGCCAATGCGCGCAGCTTTCACGGTGGCCTCATTCGGGGGGAATACGCGGTTTTCAACCAGAACCGATTCAATGGCGCTCATGGTTTTGTCTCCTTCGTTGTTGCTTCATTTGTTGATTCACATGCCAGAATGTGCCTTGCGCACCCGTGGCCCAGCAGGGGCATCATTCCGGCCCGCTCTTACAGCGGTCTGACTGGCGTAGCCCCGCCTCGGCACCCCTTGACTCTAGCGGCTTTGCGTTCAACGGCGAAACGGGTTACTGACTAAAATCCTGTGCTCCTGCGCCACCAAGGCGCTTTTGTTTGCCCCGCCGAAGCCATGCCCTCCGACCCTATTTCTTCTTTCCGCCCGCTGCGTCCGCTGCCCGCCATCATTTTTGCCAGCCGCTGGCTGCAACTGCCGCTGTACCTGGGCTTGATTGCGGCCCAAGCGGTGTACGTGGTGCACTTTCTGGTGGAGCTGTGGCATCTGGTTGAGGCCGCCTTTGGCCACCAAGGGGCGTTGCAGGCACTGGTGACCAGTATTGGCTACAAATCGGACGTGCCGGTCACGGCGCTGAACGAAACCATCATCATGCTGGTGGTGCTGGCGCTGATCGACGTGGTGATGATCTCCAACCTGCTCATCATGGTCATCGTCGGTGGCTATGAAACCTTCGTCAGCCGCCTGGAACTGGAAGGCCACCCCGATCAGCCCGAATGGCTGAGCCACGTCAACGCCTCGGTGCTGAAGGTGAAGCTGGCGCTGTCGATCATCGGCATCAGCTCCATTCATCTGCTGAAGACCTTTATCAACGCAGGCAACTACACCGACAAGGTGTTGATCGCCCAAACGGCCATCCACATCACTTTCTTGCTGTCGGCCATGGCAATTGCCTACACCGACAAGCTGATGTACGCCGCCGCGCCCAAGCACCATTGATTGCGCTTGATTCGGCTCAAAATTTCAATCATTAAATCGGCCTTCAACGCAATTAAAACAAACGCAGGAAGCTACCCTATTCATAGCAATTTACACCATATCCTGCGGCCGCACCCAAGCATCGAACTGCTCAGCCGTCAGGTGGCCTGAAGCAATCGCTGCCTCCCGCAGGCTACTGCCTTGCTTGTGCGCTTTTTTGGCAATGGCGGCGGCCTTGTCGTAGCCGATATGGGGGTTGAGCGCCGTCACCAGCATCAATGAGCGCTGCACCAGCTCCGTGATGCGCTCGCGGTTGGGTTCGATGCCCACAGCGCAATTGTTGTTGAAGCTGACCATGCCATCGGCCAGCAGACGCACGCTTTGCAGAAAATTGTGCGCCACCATGGGGCGAAACACGTTCAGCTCGAAGTTGCCGGACATGCCGCCGATGTTGATCGCTACGTCGTTGCCCATGACTTGCGCGGCCAGCATGGTGACGGCCTCGCTTTGCGTGGGATTCACCTTGCCGGGCATGATGGATGAGCCTGGCTCGTTTTCAGGGATGCTGATCTCGCCAATGCCGCTGCGTGGGCCGCTGGCCAGCCAACGCACGTCGTTGGCTATTTTGGTCAGGCTGGCCGCCAATGCTTTAAGCGCACCGTGGGCATTGACCAGCGCATCCTGCGAGGCCAAGGCCTCGAACTTGTTGGGCGCGGTAACGAACGGCAGGCCGGTGATGCGGGCCAGCTCTTTGGCCACGGCTTCGGCATAGCCCTTGGGGGCATTCAACCCGGTGCCCACGGCGGTGCCGCCCAGCGCCAGCTCGCACAAGTGCGGCAGCGCTTGCTGCACATGCTGTTGGCCATGTTCAAGCTGCGCCACCCAGCCAGAGATTTCCTGCCCCAAGGTAAGCGGCGTCGCATCTTGCAGGTGGGTGCGGCCGATCTTGACAATACCCTCAAACTCTTTCGCCTTCTTCGCCAAGGTGGTCTTGAGCAGGTCGATGGCGGGCAGCAGTTTGTGCGTCAGCGCATCGACGGCGGCCACGTGCGCGGCGGTGGGAAATACGTCGTTGCTGGACTGGCTTTTGTTCACGTCGTCATTGGGATGCACCAGGCGCGCCTCGCCCCGCTCGCCGCCCAGCAGTTCGCTGGCACGGTTGGCGATAACCTCGTTCATGTTCATGTTGCTCTGCGTGCCCGAGCCGGTTTGCCACACCACCAGCGGAAATTCATCCGGGTGCTGCTCGTCAATGACCTCTTGCGCGGCGGTCACGATAGCGTCTTTTTTCTTGGCGTCCAGCAAGCCCAGCGCATGGTTGACGGCGGCCGATGCGCGTTTGACCTGCGCCAGCGCCCTGATGACTTCACGCGGTTGCTTCTCTCCCGAGATGTCAAAGTTTTGCAACGAGCGCTGCGTTTGCGCGCCCCACAGGCGGTCAGAGGGCACCTCGATGGGGCCAAAAGTGTCGCGTTCGGTACGGGTGGTCATGGTGAGGGCGGCTCCGCTGTCAAAATGTCGGAGGCGTACGGTCCATTCAATACGAGTCCAGTACGCCAAAAACACCAAGCATAACTCGGATGCGATTGATTCCCATCTTTAAATCAATCCCAAGGAACCCACGACATGACCACCATTCGCCAAAACGATTTGATCGAATCCATTGCCGCTGCCTTGCAGTACATCAGCTATTACCACCCGGCTGACTACATTCAGCACCTGGCACGCGCCTACGAGCGTGAACAGTCACCTGCTGCCAAAGATGCGATGGCGCAGATCCTCACCAACAGCAAGATGAGCGCCTTTGGCCACCGTCCCATTTGTCAAGACACCGGCATCGTCAACGTGTTCCTGAAAGTGGGCATGGACGTGCGCTTTGAGGGCTTCAAAGGCAGTCTGGACGACGCCATCAACGAAGGCGTGCGCCGTGGCTACAACCACCCCGACAACACCTTGCGCGCCAGTGTGGTGGCCGATCCACAGTTTGCCCGCAAGAACACCAGGGACAACACGCCCGCCGTCATCGTCACTGAAATCGTGCCTGGCAACGCGCTGGACATCACGGTGGCCGCCAAGGGCGGTGGCAGTGAAAACAAAAGCAAGATGGTCATGCTCAACCCCAGCGACAACCTGGTCGACTGGGTGCTGAAAACGGTGCCCACCATGGGCGCGGGCTGGTGTCCGCCCGGCATGTTGGGCATCGGCATTGGCGGCACGGCCGAAAAAGCCGTGCTGTTGGCCAAGCAGAGCCTGATGGACGATCTGGATATGTACGAATTGCAGGCCAAATCGGCCAAAGGTGAAAAGCTCACGCAGCTTGAAGATTTGCGCCTGGAGCTGTTCGACAAGGTGAACGCCTTAGGAATCGGCGCGCAGGGCCTGGGCGGGCTGACCACAGTGCTGGACGTGAAGATCGCCATGTACCCCACACACGCGGCCAGCAAGCCGGTGGCCATGATCCCCAACTGCGCCGCCACGCGGCATGCCCACTTTGTGATGGATGGCAGTGGCCCGGTCTACCTCGATCCGCCATCGCTCGATCTGTGGCCCAAGGTGGACTGGACGCCGGATACCGAGAAAAGCCAGCGCGTCGATTTGAACAAGCTGACCAAAGAAGAAGTCGCCAGTTGGAAACCTGGCCAAACCCTGTTGCTCAACGGCAAGATGCTCACCGGCCGCGATGCCGCGCACAAGCGCATCCAGGACATGCTGGCTTCAGGGCAGAAGCTGCCGGTTCAGTTCACCAACCGCGTCATCTACTACGTCGGTCCGGTCGACCCGGTCAAGGACGAAGCCGTCGGCCCTGCTGGCCCCACCACCTCGACCCGCATGGACAAGGTCACCGACATGATGCTGGCCCAGACCGGCCTGATCGCCATGATCGGCAAGGCTGAGCGTGGCCCTACCGCCATCGATGCGATCAAAAAGCACAAGAGCGCCTACCTGATGGCCGTGGGCGGCGCGGCCTACCTGGTCAGCAAGGCCATCAAGACCGCCAAGGTGGTCGGCTTTGAAGACTTGGGGATGGAAGCCATTTACGAATTTGACGTGGTGGACATGCCGGTCACCGTGGCGGTAGACGCGGGCGGCACCAGCGCCCACATCACCGGCCCGGCCGAATGGCAAAAGCGCATCGCCAGTGGCGAATTCAAAGGCGTGACGGTGGCCACGGCTTGACGCCCACGTCCTTTCGCTCGCCACAGCCGGATGCGCCGATTGGCGTGTTCGACAGCGGCATTGGTGGCCTGTCGGTGCTGCAAGCCTTGCGCACCGCCTTGCCCGCAGAAGACTTTGTTTATCTGGCCGACAGCGCCCACACCCCCTATGGCGAGCGCAGCACGGAGTTCATCGCCCAACGCACCATCGCCATTGGTGAACATTTGCGCCAAACCTATGGCGTGAAACTGCTGGTGGTGGCCTGCAACAGCGCCACCGCCGCTGGCGTACAAGCCTTGCGCAAGGCGCACCCAGGCTGGCCCGTGGTGGCACTGGAGCCTGCCCTCAAACCTGCGGCGCAACGCACCCAAACTGCGCACGTGGGCGTGCTGGCCACACGCGCCACCTTGTCCAGCGCCAAATACGCCGCCCTCAAACAAACCGTGGCGCGCGACATGCCCCACATCAGCAGCACAGAAGTGGCTTGCGACGGGCTGGCTGCGGCCATCGAGGCCGCTGCGCTGTCTGACAATGAGACGGTCGTCGCCACCTTGTTGGATGCTTACCTGGCTGCGCTGGGACCGCTCGGCCCCGATGCTGGGGCCACTGATACCGTGGTGCTGGGCTGCACCCATTACCCGCTGGTGCGCCATTTGATCGAAGAGCGGGTCGGCCCCGGCGTTACGCTGATCGATGCGGGTGTGCCCGTGGCCCGCCAAGCGGCGCGTTTGCTGTACGCCACAGGCTTGCTGCGTGATTCAGGTGACTCCCGTCAGGACACGTCAGCACCGTCTGGTAGCCTGAATCTGCTGGCCAGCGGGGAAGTGGTCACTTTGCAAGCAGCCGCACAGCGCTGGCTGGATCTGGCATCAGTGACGATCAACCGGGCTTGCTAAAACTTTGCCAAGTCTTGGCGCTTAGAGCGTGTTCAAAGCCTCAGCGTGAGGGGTGTGGAATGCGGATCGGGATGGGCTGCAAGGCGCAAACCGCAGCGATACCTGGCGGTATCGCGAGGATTTGCAACGCAGCAGACCGCCCGAGGCCGCGCCCACACACCCGCGCAGAGACTTTGAACACGCTCTTAG